>NZ_JBSKHW010000012.1:117024-225977 GCF_057128765.1 Pseudomonas corni | reverse complement strand
CCTGACCAGCCTACAAAAACGTAAAGGATGTCCCCGGTTTGAAACGTAAAGGATGTGTCCGTTTCTACACCGCGAAGGCGTCATATCTGGAGCTGGATATGTTGAGACAGGAGTGACACCTTCGCGGACAGGTCCGCTCCCACGAGCGAATGCTTAGCCTGATATCAGTTTTCTGTCATACCCTTCAGCGCTGCCAATGCCTGTTTACTGGCATAATCGCCCCCTTCCCACAGCCTGACCTCCTCCACTCCATGCGCATTCATGTCAGCTTCATCGACCGAGTCGGCATCACTCAGGAAGTCCTGGGGATTCTTGGCGGCAGGAATCTGAATCTCGACGCCGTGGAGATGGTCCCGCCCAACGTTTACATCGATGCCCCCACCCTGAGCCATGAAGTGCTCGAAGAGCTGAAAGACCGGCTGTTTCGGGTGCGCGGCGTTGAAGCAATCACCGTGGTCGATATCCTTCCGGGGCAACGCCGGCACCTGCAACTCGATGCCCTGCTCGCCGCGATGACCGACCCGGTGTTGGCGCTCGATAGCGCAGGCCACGTGCTGCTCGCCAATCCGGCATTGATCGCCCTGTGTGGACGCGAACCAGCCGGCGAATCCATCGGTGCGTTGTTTTCCGATCCCGGCCTGCAAACGGCACTGGTGGAAAACGGTTTTCGTCTGCCCCTGCGCGAGGTGACGCTCAACGGTGCGGCGCTATTGTTGGACGCCACGCCGATTACCGACGCAGGAGCGCTGCTGACGTTGTACCTGCCCAGCCGCATTGGCGAGCGCTTGTCCGCACTGCATCACGATCATGCCGAAGGCTTCGATGCATTACTGGGCGATTCAGCCGCCATTCGCACCCTGAAAGCCCGCGCCCAAAGGGTCGCCGCGCTGGATGCCCCGCTGTTGATCCAAGGCGAAACCGGCACCGGCAAAGAACTCGTCGCGCGCGCCTGTCATGCAGTCAGTGCTCGCCACAGCGGCCCGTTTCTGGCGTTGAACTGTGCGGCGCTCCCGGAGAACCTCGCCGAAAGTGAGCTGTTCGGTTACGCACCCGGGGCGTTCACCGGCGCCCAGCGTGGCGGCAAGCCAGGGCTGATGGAGCTGGCGAACCAGGGCTCGGTGTTTCTCGATGAGATAGGCGAAATGTCGCCGTATCTGCAGGCCAAACTGCTGCGGTTTTTGAATGACGGTAGCTTTCGCCGCGTCGGCGGCGACAAGGAGGTGCAGGTCAACGTGCGCATCCTCAGCGCCACCCACCGCAATCTGGAAAAGATGGTGGCGGAAGGGACGTTCCGTGAAGATTTGTTCTATCGCCTGAATGTGCTCAATCTCGACGTGCCTCCCCTGCGTGAACGCGGCCAGGACATCCTGCTGCTGGCGCGCTATTTCATGGAACAGGCTTGCGCGCAGATTCAGCGGCCTACTTGTCGTCTGGCGCCCGGCACTTACCCCGCTTTATTAAGCAACCGCTGGCCGGGAAACGTGCGCCAGTTGCAGAACGTGATCTTCCGCGCTGCGGCGATCTGTGAAAGCAACCTGGTAGACATCGGTGATCTGGACATCGCCGGGACATCCGTAGCCCGGGAAAACGACGGAGAGATAGACAGCCTTGAGCAAGCCGTCGATGACTTCGAAAAGTCGTTACTGGAAAAGCTTTATAGCCATTACCCCTCAACCCGGCAGTTGGCGGCGCGACTGCAAACCTCCCACACCGCCATCGCCCACCGGCTGCGCAAGTACGGGATTTCCGGGAAGGTATAAGCCAGACAACTGCACCTACCGTGGGAGCGGACCTGTCCGCGAATGCAATCTGACAAGCAGTAAATTAATGTCTGATGTACCGGCCCGTTCGCGGACAGGTCCGCTCCCACGAAAGCCAACAATTCGTAACGCTTTCGATCCAGGGGAACGATATCGTTACAAAAGACGCTCAAGCCCGCTTCACAAGGTGTTGATCCCGTAAGCATTTTCCGTACCCCGCAAACTGTATCGATTTCGCTACAGCGCTATCGCTTCTAAAACCCTCGTCTTCGCTGAAACCCCCATGCTACAAGCCCTGCAACAAACTGGCCGCAAACTTGCTATGCACTTGCCCCATTCACGCTCGCGCCTTTCGACGAGCAGTTTGTTTATTCAGGGGAGTTTTCATGAGCGAGTTGCGTTTTACCGAAGATCACGAGTGGCTGCGCACTGAAACCGACGGCAGCGTTACCGTCGGCATCACCGCTTTCGCGCAGGACGCACTGGGTGACGTGGTTTTCGTGCAACTTCCTGAGCTGCAGTCCTACGAAAAAGGCGCAGAAGCAGCTACGGTTGAATCGGTCAAAGCTGCCAGCGGCGTTTACATGCCACTAACGGGTGACGTGGTTGAAATCAACCCGGCGCTCGACAGCAACCCTGAACTGGTCAACGAAGACCCAATGGGCCAAGGCTGGTTTTTTCGCTTCATCCCTTCCGATGCAAACGCTGTCGGTCAATTGCTGAATCAGGACGCCTACGACCGTCTGATCAAAGCCAACGCCGAAGCCTGAGGAGTCCGACATGACTGACCGTATCGAATTGAGCACTGCCAACGAATTCATCGCACGTCATATTGGCCCGCGAGCCGACGACGAAAAAGCCATGCTCGCCACCCTGGGCTTCACCTCCCTGGAAGAGCTGAGCGCCAGCGTTATCCCCGAATCGATCAAAGGTACCAGCGTGCTGGGCCTGTCTGACGGCCAGAGCGAAGCCGATGCGCTGGCGGCGATCAAAGCCATCGCCAGCAAAAACCAGTTGTTCAAGACCTTCATCGGTCAGGGCTACTACGGTACCCACACCCCGGCACCGATCCTGCGCAACCTGCTGGAAAACCCGGCTTGGTACACGGCTTACACGCCTTATCAGCCAGAGATTTCCCAAGGCCGTCTGGAGTCGCTGCTGAACTTCCAGACCCTGATCAGCGACCTCACTGGCTTGCCGATTGCCAACGCATCGCTGCTCGATGAAGCAACCGCCGCCGCTGAAGCGATGACCTTCTGCAAGCGCCTGAGCAAGAACAAAAGCAGCCAGCAATTCTTCGCTTCCAGCCACTGCCACCCGCAAACCCTCGACGTGCTGCGCACCCGCGCCGAACCGCTCGGCATCGAGGTGGTGGTTGCAGATGAAAGCGAGTTGACCGACGTCAGCGTGTTCTTCGGCGCGCTGCTGCAATACCCGGCCAGCAATGGCGACGTGTTCGATTACCGCGAATTGGTTGAGCGTTTCCACGCTGCCAACGCTTTGGTCGCAGTCGCCGCTGACCTGCTCGCCTTGACGCTGCTGACCCCGCCGGGCGAATTCGGCGCTGACGTCGCCATCGGCAGCGCACAACGCTTTGGCGTTCCGCTGGGCTTCGGTGGTCCGCACGCGGCGTATTTCTCCACTCGCGATGCTTACAAGCGCGACATGCCGGGCCGTCTGGTGGGCGTGTCAATCGACCGTTTCGGCAAGACCGCCCTGCGTCTGGCCATGCAAACCCGCGAGCAACACATCCGTCGCGAGAAGGCCACCAGCAACATCTGCACCGCGCAAGTACTGCTCGCCAACATCGCCAGCATGTACGCCGTCTACCACGGCCCGCGCGGCCTGACGCGCATTGCCAATCGCGTGCACCACCTGACCGCGATCTTCGCCCAGGGCCTGAGCAAGCTGGGTCTGAACGTCGAGCAGGCATTCTTCTTCGACAGCGTGACGATCAACACCGGCGCCAAGACTGCCGAGCTGCACGGCAAAGCCCGCGCTCAGCAAATCAACCTGCGCGAAGTCGATGCTCAAACTCTTGGGCTGTCGCTGGACGAAACCACACAGCAAGCCGACGTCGAAGCCCTGTGGGCCCTGTTCGCGGACGGCAAATCGCTGCCTGACTTCGCAGAACTGGCTGACGCTGTGGAAGCGAAACTGCCCGCCGAGCTGCTGCGCCAGTCGCCGATTCTCAGCCACCCGGTGTTCAATCGCTATCACTCTGAAACCGAGCTGATGCGCTACCTTCGTAAATTGGCGGACAAGGACCTGGCCCTGGATCGCACCATGATTCCGCTAGGTTCATGCACCATGAAACTCAACGCTGCCAGCGAAATGATTCCCGTAACCTGGGCTGAGTTCGGCAACCTGCACCCGTTCGCACCTGCCGATCAGAGCGCCGGTTATCAGCAGCTGACCGACGAACTGGAAGAGATGCTCTGCGCCGCTACCGGTTACGACGCCATCTCGCTGCAGCCAAACGCCGGTTCCCAAGGTGAATACGCAGGTTTGCTGGCCATTCGTGCCTATCACCAGAGCCGTGGCGATGACCGTCGCGACATCTGCCTGATCCCGTCGTCCGCTCACGGCACCAACCCTGCAACCGCCAACATGGCCGGCATGCGCGTTGTCGTGACGGCCTGCGACTCACGCGGCAACGTCGATATCGAAGACTTGCGCGCCAAAGCCATCGAGCACCGCGATCATCTCGCAGCGCTGATGATCACCTACCCGTCCACCCACGGCGTTTTCGAGGAAGGCATCCGCGAAATCTGCGGCATCGTCCACGACAACGGCGGTCAGGTTTACATCGACGGCGCCAACATGAACGCCATGGTTGGCCTGTGCGCACCGGGCAAGTTCGGCGGCGACGTTTCCCATTTGAACCTGCACAAAACCTTCTGCATCCCCCACGGTGGTGGTGGCCCAGGCGTCGGCCCGATTGGCGTGAAGTCGCACCTGGCGCCATTCCTGCCAGGTCACGGCAAAATGGAACGCAAGGAAGGCGCGGTGTGTGCCGCCCCGTTCGGCAGCGCGAGCATTCTGCCGATCACGTGGATGTACATCCGCATGATGGGCGGCCAAGGTCTCAAACGCGCCTCACAACTGGCGATCCTTAACGCCAACTACATTTCCCGTCGCCTCGAAGAACATTACCCAGTGCTGTATTCCGGCACCAACGGCCTGGTGGCGCATGAATGCATTCTGGATCTGCGTCCGATCAAGGACAGCAGCGGCATCAGCGTCGATGACGTCGCCAAGCGCCTGATCGATTTCGGCTTCCATGCCCCGACCATGTCGTTCCCGGTGGCCGGCACCTTGATGATCGAGCCGACCGAAAGCGAATCCAAGGAAGAGCTGGACCGCTTCTGTGACGCCATGATCAAGATTCGCGAAGAGATTCGTGCGGTCGAAAGCGGCGCGCTGGACAAGGAAGACAACCCGCTGAAAAACGCGCCACACACCGCAGCAGAACTGGTAGGCGAATGGAGCCACCCGTACAGCCGTGAGCAAGCGGTATACCCGGTAGCTTCGTTGATCGACGGCAAATACTGGCCACCGGTTGGCCGCGTCGACAACGTGTTTGGTGATCGCAATCTTGTCTGCGCTTGCCCGTCGATCGAGAGCTATCAGGACGCGTGATCAGTTTTCTGTAGGGGTGCGCTTGCCCGCGAATAGCCTGACGCGATTTGTCTGACAAACCGCTATCGCGAGCAAGCTTCCTCCAACAGGCCACACGTTAATCTGTGGGAGGGAGCTTGCTCGCGACGAAGTCGGCCGAGGCAAGCCTGCGAAACCATAACAATAACCGGAGCCAACCATGTCCCTGAGCGTGTTCGACCTGTTCAAGATTGGGATCGGCCCTTCCAGTTCCCACACCGTGGGCCCGATGCGGGCGGCAGCGCGTTTTGCCGAAGGCCTGCGCCGCGATGGCCTGCTGACAACGATCACTTGCGTCAAAGTCGAGCTGTACGGCTCGCTCGGCGCCACCGGCAAAGGCCACGGCAGCGACAAGGCCGTGTTGTTGGGCCTTGAAGGTGAGCATCCGGACACCGTGGACACCGAAACCGTCGCCACCCGCCTGCAACAGATCCGTAGCAGCGAGCGCCTGAATCTGCTCGGCGAACACAGCATTGAGTTCATCGAGAAACAACATCTTGCGATGATTCGCAAACCCTTGCCCTACCACCCCAACGGCATGATTTTCCGTGCCTTCGATGCCTCCGGCCTACAAGTGCGCAGCCGCGAGTACTACTCCGTCGGCGGCGGTTTCGTGGTCGATGAAGACGCCGCTGGGGCGGACCGTATCGTCGAAGACCAAACGCAACTGGTGTATCCGTTCAAGACAGCAAAGGAGCTGATGGCCCATTGCGCAGCCAGTGGCCTTTCGATCAGCCAGGTGATGCTCGCTAATGAAGCTGCGTGGCGTCCTGAAGCCGAAACCCGCCAGGGCCTTCTGCGTATCTGGCAGGTCATGCAGGACTGCGTCGAAGCCGGTTGCCGCAACGAAGGCATTCTGCCGGGCGGGCTGAAGGTAAAGCGTCGCGCCGCAGCATTGCACCGGCAGCTGTGTGAAAACCCGGAAGCCGCATTGCGCGATGCACTGTCCGTGCTTGACTGGGTCAATCTGTATGCGCTGGCAGTCAACGAAGAAAACGCCAACGGCGGTCGGGTTGTCACCGCGCCTACCAATGGCGCTGCCGGAATCATCCCGGCCGTGTTGCATTACTACATGCGCTTCATCACCGGGGCTAACGAAGACGGCGTTGTCCGTTTTCTGCTAACCGCCGCAGCCATCGGCATTTTGTATAAGGAAAACGCCTCTATCTCCGGCGCCGAAGTCGGCTGTCAGGGTGAGGTCGGCGTCGCCTGTTCAATGGCTGCGGGTGCTTTGTGCGAGGTATTGGGCGGCAACGTCAATCAGGTGGAAAACGCCGCCGAGATCGGCATGGAACATAACCTCGGCCTGACTTGCGACCCCATCGGCGGGCTGGTGCAGGTGCCCTGCATCGAGCGCAACGCAATGGGTTCGGTGAAAGCCATCAATGCCGTGCGCATGGCGTTGCGCGGTGACGGCCAGCATTTTGTGTCGTTGGATAAAGTCATCCGCACGATGCGCCAGACCGGCGCCGACATGAAAAGCAAATACAAGGAAACAGCCCGTGGCGGGCTGGCCGTCAACATTATCGAATGCTGAAACAGCCCAATTTCAATGCATCGACTGCGGTCGATGCCTGACACGAATCCAAGGAGCCTCAGATGTCTACTCAATTGCTGCAAACGCCGCTGCACGCCCTGCATCTTGAATTGGGGGCCAAGATGGTCCCGTTCGCGGGTTACGACATGCCCGTGCAATATTCGGCTGGGGTGATGAAAGAGCATCTGCACACCCGCGAGCAAGCAGGCTTGTTCGACGTTTCGCACATGGGCCAGATTCTGCTGACCGGCGCAAATGCCCCCAAAGCACTGGAAACCCTGGTCCCGGTCGACATCATCGACCTGCCAGTGGGCATGCAGCGTTACGCGATGTTCACCAACGAAACCGGCGGTATCCTCGACGACCTGATGGTTGCCAATCTGGGCAACGATCAACTGATGCTTGTGGTCAATGCTGCCTGCAAAAATGAAGATCTTGCGCACTTGCAACAGCACATCGGCGACCAATGCGATATCAAGCCGTTGTTCGAAGAGCGCGCCCTGCTCGCCCTGCAAGGCCCGCAAGCGGTGACCGCCCTTGCGCGCCTGGCGCCGGACGTGGCGAAGATGACGTTCATGCAGTTTGCCAGCGTGAACATTGATGGCATTGAGTGCTATGTCAGTCGCTCGGGATATACCGGTGAAGACGGCTATGAAATATCGGTGCCCGCCGACAAAGCCGAATCGTTAGCGCGGCGTCTGCTGGCCGAGCCTGAAGTCGCGCCGATTGGTCTGGGCGCCCGAGACTCGCTACGCCTTGAAGCGGGCTTGTGCTTGTACGGCCACGACATGAACACCGAAACCACACCGATTGAAGCCAGCTTGTTGTGGGCGATTTCCAAGACCCGTCGCGCTGACGGCGCCAGAGCTGGCGGCTTCCCCGGCGCAACCCAGATATTTGCCCAACAGGCGTCAGGCGTTGCTCGCAAACGCGTAGGTCTACTGCCTCAAGAACGTACGCCTGTACGCGAAGGCGCTGAGATCGTGGATGCTGAGGGAACAGTGATTGGTACCGTGTGTAGCGGTGGCTTCGGGCCTACATTGGGCGCACCGCTGGCAATGGGCAGTATCGATACGGGCTTCGCTGCGCTCGACACCTCCGTTTGGGCGATTGTACGTGGCAAGAAAGTACCGATGCTGGTCGCCAAAATGCCTTTCGTAGCACAACGTTACTTCCGCGGTTGATATTAGCGTCAAAAAAACAGGCAGCCAAAAGAGTGCACCCGCAGTCTGGCTGCCGCATCACAGTGCGCTTTTAAACAGTGATGAAAGTGTCAAAAAAATGCACTTTCAACAGCAGTCATATTGTAAAAACTATCGATCACTCTGAACTGGTTAAACTTTTCAAAAAACGGGCTTGACCGCCTGAAACCGGGGGTGAGCGGGGGCTTGTTTTTTCTGTAACAGTTAGCGTAGAGTTTCTTAACTGTGTTTGCATGGGTCGCTTTGGACCGTGACCTGGGCAGTAGCGAGAACCAATGCTACATCCCGCTCTACGCTTCTTACTTCCTGCAACCAGTCCAGTACTTCCTCGTGTGAAGAAGGCTGTCATTAATTCAAGTTCCAAGGAAATAAGAAAATGTCTACACGTCAGAGCGGCACCGTTAAGTGGTTTAACGACGAGAAAGGTTTTGGTTTTATCACTCCCGAGAGCGGTCCGGATCTGTTCGTCCACTTCCGCGCTATTCAAGGCAACGGCTTCAAAAGCCTGAAAGAAGGCCAGAAGGTGACGTTCGTTGCCGTGCAAGGCCAAAAAGGCATGCAGGCTGACGAAGTACAAGCCGAAGCCTGATAGCTGCAAAACGAAAAAGCCCCTGTTGCCATCATCAGGGGCTTTTTTATGTCCGCAATTTTGTACCATGCTGGCTCCCCCGCCAACGAGCGCGCCCTGATGCCGAAACACCTGCTCCGCCCCCAAGGCGATTTTCCCGCAGCGGGATTGGGTCGTCGCATGGCCGCCATCTTCTATGACTTTTTGCTGTGCGTGGCGCTGCTGATGGTCACCACCTTCATCTACAAACTGATCTGGATGGGCTTCGTCGGCGAAGCAAAGTTGAGGGCGATGTCCGAAGCGGGCTCACTGGACGGCGACCCGCTGCTCTCTACAATTCTGTTTTTCGTGTTGTTCGGCTTCTTCGCCAAGTTCTGGACCCATGCCGGGCAAACGCTGGGCATGCAGGTCTGGGGGATTCGCGTGCAGAACGCCGATGGCACCGGCATCAGCCTGTGGCAGGCGCTGCTGCGGTTTGTGGTGGCGATAGCATCATGGCTGTGTGTCGGACTCGGGTTTTTCTGGAGCCTGATCGACAAGCAGAAACGTACCTGGCATGACCTATATTCCAATAGCCAGTTGGTGCGGATTCCGCGGCAGAAGAATTAGCCCTGTCGTCTGTAGGAGCGCGCTTGCCCGCGATCGCGGTAGATCAGCCCCATCAGTATTCAGAGGCAAAAAGCTATCGCGGGCAAGCGCGCTCCTACAAGGGGCGTGCAACGAATTCCACGCGCACAAAAAAGCCGACCCTGAGGTCGGCTTTTTGATTTCGGCTGAACGTCAGCCCGCTCGCCGCAGCAGCCAGATGCCGGCCAGCGCGCATATCCCTGCTGGCACCAGCACGGCAAACAGTGGCGAGAACCCGAACACCAGGCTCGATGGCCCCAACAGATCCTGTGCGATGCGGAAGGTGAAGCCCACCAACACGCCGGTGAATACCCGCTGCCCCAACGTTACCGAACGCAATGGCCCGAAGATGAAGGAGATGGCCATCAACACCAGCGCAACAGTCACCAGCGGTTGCAATATCTTGGTCCAGAACGCCAGCCAGTAGCGGCCGTTATTAAGCCCTTGATCGGCCAGATAATGCGCATACCCCCACAACCCGGTCATCGACAGCGACTCAGGTGGCAGGACGACCGTGCTCAACAACTGCGGGCTGAGTGCGACGTTCCAGCGTTCTTCCGGCGTGTTGACAACTTCGGTGCGATCACCGTGGAACACCGTGGTCGTGACGTCTTTGAGTAGCCAATGATCGGTGTTGAAATTCGCCTGTTTGGCAAAGCTGGCGGTCTGCATGTGTCGCTGATCGTCGAAGTGATAGCGCGTCACGCCGTACAACAAACCGTTCGGTTGCACGGTGTTGATATGGATGAACTCCTCGCCCTGGCGGTGCCACAAACCGTGACGCGCACTTTGCGCATCGCCGCTGCCCTGGGCCAACGAACGTGCTGCCTGCGCCTGAGCCTCAGTGGCTGGCGCGACATACTCACCCACCAGCAAACCTGCAACCATCAGCACCAGCATCGGCTTCATGACTGCCCATACAATGCGGCCGATGGACACGCCAGCGGCCCGCATGATGGTCAGTTCACTGCTGCTGGCAAGACCGCCGAGGCCGATCAGGCAACCGATCAGCGCCGCCATCGGCAGCATGTCGTAAAGACGGCGCGGAGCCGTCATCAGTACGAAACTGCCCGCATCCCAGAAGGTGTAGGTGTCGCTGATGTCAGCGATTTCATCGATGAAGGCAAACAGCGAAGCCAGCCCGAGGATGATGCCCAACACGGCAAGAATCGCGACGAAGACGCTCTTGCCGATGTACCGATCGAGCTTAACCATGAGTCACCCCCGACACGCTGCGGCGACTCTTCATTTTCAAGCGCAGAGGCTCCCAATAAAGCAATCCCAGACCAATCGCGAGGAAGATCAGGTGGACCCACCACAAGCCCAGCGCGGCGGGAATCTTGCCCCGTTCAAGCGCGCCACGGGCAGCGATCAGAATGGTCAGGTAGGCCATGTACAACAGAATGGCAGGCAACAATTTGAGGAAGCGACCCTGACGAGGATTGACCCGCGCCAGCGGCACTGCCATTAGCGTAACGATGAACACCAGAATCGGCAGCGAGACACGCCACTGCAATTCAGCCCGGTTGCGCGGCGAATCCTCGCCCGACAACAACTCGCTGGTCGGAATCGCATCGCGGTCGGTGACCTCGTCGCTGATGTCCGGCTTGGGCAGCAAGGCGCCGTATGTGTCGTATTTGATCGCGCGGTAATTGGCCTCACCCGGATTGCCGTCGTAGCGATAGCCATTTTCGAGAATCAGGTAGCGGCTACCGTCGTTCCTGACTTCCTGGTGGCCCTTCTCGGCAACCAGTACGGTGATCCCGCGATCCTTGGATTGATCAGAGGACATGCGCTTTTCGGAAATGAATACACCGCCCAGGTTCACACGGTCATCCGATAGCTGCTCGGTGTAGGTGACTCGCGTCCCGTCGCGCAGCGCCTGGAAACGGCCCGGCACCAAGGTGTCGAATTCGGTCATCGCGTCCTGCTTGTTGATCAGCAGGGAGAACTGCGTAGCGCCTTGAGGCGCGAGGCTGAAGCTCAGCCAGGCGACTAACAGTGACACCAGAGCAGCCGGCGCCAAGGTGATCAGCAGCAGACGTTGCTGGCTCATGCCGGTGGCGGCAAGAACGGTCATTTCGCTTTCAAGGTACAAACGGCCATAGGCCAGAAGAATCCCGAGGAACAGCCCCAGCGGCAGAATCAACTGCAGGAAGCCCGGCAGACGGAAACCCATGATCAGAAACAGCACACCCGGATCGAGTGCGCCGGAAGCCGCTTGGGCGAGGTATTTGATGAAGCGTCCGCTCATGATGATTACCAGCAGCACGGCGCTCACAGCGCTCAGGGTAACCAGCACTTCTCGGGACAGGTAACGGAAGACAATCAAACCAGACACTCCAGGGTTGTCACGCTCAGGCAGCCTGACAAGGAAATGGATCAGCCAGGTCGCTCGCCAAGACGAACGACCAAAAAAATATGCGGCATTATCCTGTGATTGGGTGTGTCTGTCACTGCGTGCGCCGGATACTTCTCACATACCGGTCAGACGCGAGTATTAACGGGGTTGTCATCCGTCCTCCCGCAGGGTCAAACTGCGGGCCTTACCGCTGGCATGGCGATTGGAGACACGTGCGTTCATGCCACGCTGCGCAATCATTTTGCGATAACCCACAGTTTATTCGGGGACCCCGACATGGAATTGGTTGTTAAAAGCGTCAGTCCAGAAACCTTGAAAACCGCCACGCTGGTAGTGGCCGTTGGCGAAGGCCGCGCGCTCAGCGATGCCGCTAAAAATGTCGATACCCTCAGCGGTGGTGCGATCAGCGCCGTTCTCAAGCGCGGCGACCTGGCTGGCAAAGTCGGCCAGAGCCTATTGCTGCACAGCCTGCCAAATCTCAAAGCTGAGCGGGTTCTGTTGGTTGGCACTGGCAAAGAGGCCGAACTGACCGATCGTCAATTCCGCAAAATCATCAGCGGCGTGTTGTCGACCCTCAAGGGTTTGGGCGGCACCGACGCCACCTTCGCGCTGGACCACCTGAGCGTCAAGAATCGTGACCTGTATGGCAAAAATCGCCTGCTGGTTGAAACCCTGGCCGATGGCGAATACGTTTTCGACCGCTTCAAGAGCCAGAAAGCCGACCCTCGCGCACTGAAGAAAGTCACGCTGCTGACCGACAAGGTTAACGTGGCTGACGTTGAACGCGCCGCGACCCACGCCCAGGCGATCGCCAAGGGAATGGCATTTACCCGCGATCTGGGCAACATGCCGCCTAACCTGTGCCACCCCACCTATCTGGGCGAAGAAGCCAAGGCGCTGGGCAAGGAATTCAAGCATCTGAAAGTCGACGTCCTCGACGAGAAGAAAATTGCCGATCTGGGCATGGGTTCGTTCCTGGCCGTGGCTCAAGGCAGCGCCCAGCCACCGCGCCTGATCGTGATGAACTACGCTGGCGGCAAGAAAGCCGAGAAGCCATTTGTGCTGGTCGGCAAAGGCATAACCTTCGATACCGGCGGCATCAGCATCAAGCCAGCAGCCGGCATGGACGAGATGAAGTTCGACATGTGCGGCGCCGCCAGCGTGTTCGGTACCCTGCGCGCCGTGCTTGAACTGCAACTTCCGATCAATCTGGTGTGCATCCTGGCCTGCGCCGAGAACATGCCGAGCGGCACTGCGACCCGTCCGGGCGACATTGTGAAAACCATGAGCGGCCAGACGGTAGAAATCCTCAACACCGACGCCGAAGGCCGTCTGGTGCTGTGCGACGCGCTGACTTACGCCGAACGCTTCAAGCCACAGGCGGTAATCGACATCGCTACACTGACCGGCGCCTGTGTCGTTGCACTGGGCGGTCACACGTCCGGCTTGCTGGGTAACAACGACGGTCTGATCAATCAACTGCTGGACGCCGGCAAGCGTGCTGACGATCGCGCCTGGCAGTTGCCGTTGTTCGACGAGTATCAGGAGCAACTGGACAGCCCGTTCGCGGACATCGCGAACATTGGCGGCCCGAAAGGCGGCACCATCACTGCTGCCTGCTTCCTCTCGCGCTTCGCCAAGGCCTATGAGTGGGCGCACCTGGACATCGCTGGCACCGCATGGCTGAGCGGCGGCAAAGACAAGGGCGCCACTGGCCGTCCGGTTCCATTGCTGACCCAATACCTGCTCGACCGCGCAGGCGCCTAAAGCGTCGCGAAACGTGCCGGGCTGCCCGGCACGTTTTACGCTCTGGAGCTTTCATGACCCAAGTGGATTTCTACATTCTGCCCAGCGCCGATCCCATGGCGCGGCTGGATTTCGCCTGCAAACTCACGGACAAAGCCTGGCGTCTTGGTCATCGGGTTTATTTGCACTGCAGCGATGCAGCTCAGCGCGAAGACCTGGACGCTCGGCTGTGGCGCTTCAAGGGCGAAACCTTCGTTCCCCATGGCGATGCAGAAGAGGATCACGACGCGCCGGTTGCCCTCGGATTGGGTGATGATCCCGGTCAGCATCAGGATCTGCTGGTCAATCTGGACTTGAGTATCCCGGACTTTTTCAAGCGTTTCGCCCGCGTGGCGGAAATCGTGGTGGAAGATCCGGCCATTAAATTAGCCGCACGAGAGAGTTTTCGCTTCTATCGTGAACAGGGCTATCCTCTGCAAGATCACCGACTGCAGCGTCTTTGAGCACACGATGGACAATTCAAAACACCTGAAAGCCCCGCCCGATCTGCTGGACGACCTTGAGTCGATCCGCCAGCTGCTTGGCGAAGAATCCGCACACCCGCCGTTGCTGACCGAAACGGTTGCCGACGAAGGCCAGATTCCCCTGCTGTTCGATGTAGTGAATGGCAAAGTGATCTCTGCCGACGAACACCAGGTGGATGAAGCCGACATTCCGACACTGGTCGCTGAACCGGCGCAGCCTCAACATGAGGGCAGCGCAACGGCCAACCCGGACGCGCTTCTGCACCTGGACAACGAATTGCGCGCCGCTGCGCAGTTGATCATGCAGGACGTAATCGACGACTTCGCGCCGCACATTGAAAACGAAATCAAGCGTCGTCTGGATGCCCGGATGGTGCGGCTCCTCGCCCAGTATCAAAACTGATCTGACTGCCTCTGTAGGAGCGAACTTGTTCGCGAGAGGCCTCGACTGGCAATACATCTGCGGAGGATGCCAGACCGATTCGCGAACAAGTTCGCTCCTACAGAAGGTTCGCGCTTCCAACTGCGCCCCGCCATCCCCTACCACCGCCCGTAGCTTGCGCCTTGCCGCTTGTGGCTTGCATCCAGCCCTGCCGCTATACTTGCCGGCTTTCCTGAATTAATGCCAATTAGGTTCCCGCCCCGCATGGACAAGACCTACCAGCCGCACGCCATCGAAACTTCCTGGTACCAGACCTGGGAGTCCGAAAACTACTTCGCTCCGCAAGGCGCGGGCGACTCGTACACCATCATGATTCCGCCGCCGAACGTCACCGGCAGCCTGCACATGGGCCACGGTTTCAACAACGCAATCATGGACGCCTTGATCCGCTTCCGCCGCATGCAGGGTCGCAACACCCTGTGGCAGCCGGGTACCGACCACGCCGGTATCGCCACGCAAATGCTGGTGGAGCGTCAGATCGAGGCGCAGGGCTTGAGCCGTCACGATCTGGGTCGCGACAAATTCCTCGAAAAAATCTGGGAGTGGAAGGATCAGTCCGGCGGCAACATCAGCCGCCAGATCCGCCGCCTGGGTTCATCCGTGGACTGGAGCCGTGAGCGCTTCACCATGGACGACGGCTTGTCCGAGGCCGTAAAAGAAGCCTTCGTGCGCCTGCATGAAGACGGCCTGATCTACCGCGGCAAGCGTCTGGTCAACTGGGACACCAAACTCCACACCGCCATTTCCGACCTCGAAGTGGAAAACCACGACGAGAAAGGCCACCTGTGGAACCTGCGTTATCCACTGGCTGACGGCGCGAAAACTGCCGACGGCCTGGATTACCTGATCGTTGCCACCACCCGCCCGGAAACCATGCTCGGTGATGCCGCCGTCGCGGTGAACCCTTCGGACGAGCGTTACCGGGCACTGATCGGCACCTTCGTCGAGCTGCCACTGGTTGGCCGTCGCATCCCGATCATCGCAGACGACTACTGCGACCCGGAATTTGGCACCGGCTGCGTGAAAATCACCCCTGCCCACGACTTCAACGACTACGAAGTTGGCAAGCGCCACAACCTGCCGCTGCTGAACATTTTCGACAAGAACGCCCATGTACTGGCGGCTGCTCAGGTGTTCAACCTCGACGGCACGTTGAATGAAACCGTAGATGGCACCCTGCCCGCTCAATACGCCGGGCTGGATCGCTTCGAAGCACGCAAGCAGATCGTCGCGGCGTTCGATGAGCTGGGCCTGTTGGTCAGCGTTGATGACCACGCCCTGAAAGTCCCGAAAGGCGACCGCTCCGGCACCATCATCGAGCCGTGGCTGACAGATCAGTGGTACGTCTCCACCAAGCCGTTGGCCGAACCTGCCATTGCAGCTGTTGAAGACGGCCGCATCGCTTTCGTGCCCAAGCAGTACGAAAACATGTACTTCTCGTGGATGCGCGACATCCAGGACTGGTGCATCAGCCGTCAGCTCTGGTGGGGCCACCGCATTCCGGCCTGGTACGACGAGTCCGGCAAAGTCTACGTCGGCCGCGACGAAGCCGAAGTCCGCGCCAAGTACAATCTGGGGCCGGACGTTGCGCTGCAACAAGACAACGACGTGCTCGACACCTGGTTCAGCTCGGGCTTGTGGACGTTCTCCACCCTCGGCTGGCCAGAAAAGACCAAGGCCCTGGAAACCTTCCACTCCACCGACGTGCTGGTCACCGGGTTCGACATCATTTTCTTCTGGGTCGCCCGGATGATCATGCTGACGATGCATTTGGTGAAGAACGAAGACGGCACGCCGCAAGTGCCTTTCAAAACCGTTTACGTCCACGGCCTGGTCCGCGATGGCCAAGGCCAGAAGATGTCCAAGTCCAAGGGCAACGTCCTTGACCCGCTGGACATCATCGACGGCATCGAGCTTGAAGACCTGGTCGCCAAGCGTACTTCGGGCATGATGCAGCCCAAGCTTGCGAAGAAGATTGAGAAGCAGACCCGCGATGAATTCGCCGACGGCATTGCCAGTTATGGCACGGATGCGCTGCGCTTCACCTTCTGCTCACTGGCGTCCACCGGTCGCGACATCAAGTTCGACATGGGCCGCGTCGAGGGCTATCGCAATTTCTGCAACAAGATCTGGAACGCCGCGCGCTACGTGCTGGACAAAGGCGAAGACTGCGGTCAGAACGGCGAAGCCTTCGAGCTGACCTTGCCTGATCGCTGGATCATCTCGCAGCTGCAACGCACTGAAGCCGAAGTCACGCGCCAGCTGGATCAGTTCCGCTTCGACCTCGCAGCGCAAGCGCTGTACGAGTTCATCTGGAACCAGTACTGCGACTGGTATCTTGAGCTGTCCAAACCCGTGCTGTGGGATGAAAACGCGCCGATCGAACGTCAACGCGGTACGCGTCGCACGCTTGTTCGGGTGTTGGAAGTAGCTCTGCGCCTGGCGCATCCGTTCATGCCGTTCATTACCGAAGAAATCTGGCAGCGCCTCGCGCCGCTGGCCGGTGCCGAGGGCAAAACGATCATGCTGCAACCGTGGCCGGTGGCTAATGAGGCACGCATCGACCAGGGCGCCGAGAACGACATCGAATGGCTCAAAGGCCTGATGCTCGGTGTGCGCAACATCCGTGGCGAAATGAACATTGGCCCTGGCAAACCGCTGACCTTGTTCCTCAAGAACGTGAGCGCAGAAGATCACCGTCGTTTGACCGAGAACGATGCGCTGCTGAAAAAACTCGCCAAGCTGGAATCGATCACGATTCTGGCTGACGGCGCCGAAGCACCTTTGTCCGCCACCGCATTGGTGGGCGAAATGGAAGTGCTGGTGCCGATGGCTGGCCTGATCGACAAGGCTGCCGAGTTGGCGCGTCTGGATAAGGAAATCCTGCGCCTGCAAGGCGAAGTCCAGCGAGTGGGCGGCAAGCTGTCCAACGCATCGTTCGTTGACAAGGCACCGCCGGAAGTCATCGCCAAAGAACGCGCCAAACTGACCGAGGCCGAACAGGCATTGGGCAAGCTGGCCGAGCAACACGCGCGGATTGCCAGTTTGTAAGCGACCCGATCAGCCAGCCTTGATAAAGGGCTGGCTGAGGTCACGCCAACTTTTGTAGGAGCGCGCTTGCCCGCGATGAGGCCAGCCCTGACACCGCAGATCTGATGGTAGAAACGCGGTGTTAAATCCGACGTCATCGCGGGCAAGCGCGCTCCTACAAGGGTGCGGTGCCTGTCACGAGAATCGAATCTTCATGACCACCCCACGCCACACGAAACCCCCACGCAAAAAACCCAAACCCGCGCAACCGGCCAAACCCGCAGCTCCGCGCGAAAAGGCCAGCCTGCACCCGCGCAATCGTCACCAAGGCCACTACGACTTTCCCAAGCTGATCAAAAGCAGCCCGGAGCTGGGCAAGTTCGTCGTCCTTAATCCTTATGGCAAGGAGAGCATCGACTTCGCCAATCCAGCCGCCGTCCGCGTGTTCAACCGGGCGCTGCTCAAGTCCTTTTACGGTATCGCCCATTGGGATATTCCGGCCGACTATCTGTGCCCGCCGATTCCGGGACGCGCTGATTACCTGCATTTTCTGGCGGATCTGCTGGCCGATCACAACGAGGGCGTGATCCCTCGCGGCGCTTCGGTCTCGGCCCTTGATGTCGGCACCGGCGCCAACTGCGTGTACCCGCTCATCGGTCACAGCGAGTATGGCTGGGGGTTCGTAGGCACCGATATCGACAGCGTTGCGGTCGCTGCAGCCGCGGCGATCATCAAATCCAACGGTCTGGGCAAGGCTGTCAGCCTGCGTGAGCAGAAGGATCGCAAGCTGATCCTGCTGGATGTGCTGAACAAGGATGAGCGTTTCGACGTCAGCCTGTGCAATCCGCCCTTCCACGCCTCAGCTGACGAGGCATTGCGCGGCAGTGAACGCAAATGGCGAGCGCTGGGCAAGGCTGATCCCAAGCGCAAGCTGCCGGTGCTGAACTTCGGCGGCCAAGCGGCAGAATTGTGGTGTGAGGGCGGCGAGTCACGCTTCGTCACGCAATTGATCAACGAAAGCGCTCAAGTCCAGCAACAGGTGTTGTGGTTCAGCACACTGGTGTCAAAGGCGTCGAATTTGCCGTTGATCCAGAGCACGCTGAAGAAGGCGGGCGTGGTTGAAAGTCAGGTGGTGGAGATGTCGCAGGGGCAGAAACAAAGCCGATTCGTTGCCTGGACCTTTCATGACAAGGCGCAACAGGCGGCGTGGCGTGCCCAGCGCTGGACTAAACCCTGATCGCACTCCCTGTAGGAGCCAACGTGTTGGCGAGGGGCTGCCCGCGATCCATTGGGTAAATCGCCTCGCGAACAAGTTCGCTCCTACAGATAGTGTGAACGCCAAATCCCGCCCATAAAAAAACCGTGCCCGGATCACTCCGTTGCACGGCCTCTTACAGCAAGCGTTGTCGCTTACTTGTTGACTGCGTCAGTCAGCCCTTTAGCTGTAACGAACTTGACGACTTTCTTGGCTGCGATTTCGATGGCTGCGCCAGTCGAAGGGTTGCGGCCAGTGCGAGCCGGACGCTCGGTGACTTTCAGCTTGCCGATGCCTGGCAGAGTGATTTCACCCCCGTTTTCCAGTTGGTCAGCAACGATTTGGCCCAATTGCTCCAGAGCGTTACGCGCAGTAGTTTTAGGCGCGTCGATAGCTTCTGCGATATCGGCGATCAATTGGTCTTTAGTCAGAGCCATGGTGGTGTTCCTTCCCTATCAAATTCATATGGTTTGCAGAGTGTGTTCAGGCGCGAAATGTAGATGCCGAATTCGACCTTTGGTTCGCCCAAAGGCCCACAAACTGCGTGCTTGGCGCGCTTCAGTGCGCAAGACGGGGCAAAACTAGCACAGAGCTAGGCAAATATCCGCCCCTACCTACCCATTTGGTCAGCTTTATCACCTTCCAGGCCGCAAATAGCCCTCAACAACCCCCGCGACCACTGTTTGCGGCCTGATTCGGGCGTTCCTGGCGGCAGGTGCGGTACACTTGCCGACTTTCGACTGAGCCTGGTGCTCACCCGTTCAGTTTCATTTCAGCCGCCGAGAAATCCATGCCGATCCGTCATGCCATCGTTCACCTGATCGACAAGAAACCTGACGGTACGCCGGCAGTTCTCCATGCACGCGACTCCGAGCTTGCCGAGTCACAGGCCATCGAGAACATGCTGGCGGACCTCAACGAGAGCTATAACGCCAAACAGGGCAAAGCCTGGGGGTTCTTCCACGCCGAATCCGGCGCGCACCCTTTCAGCGGCTGGCTCAAGGAATATCTGGACGAAGGTAAAGACTTCACAGCCTTCAGCCGCACCGCCGTCGAGCATCTGCAAAAGCTGATGGAGGAGTCGAACCTGTCGGTGGGTGGCCACGTACTGTTTGCTCACTACCAACAGGGCATGACCGAATACCTGGCCATCGCGCTGCTGCACCATAGCGAAGGCGTAGCCGTGAACGAATCGCTGGACGTGACGCCTTCGCGCCATCTGGATCTGGGGCAACTGCACCTTGCGGCGCGGATCAATATTTCCGAGTGGCAAAACAACAAGTCGTCCAAGCAGTACATCTCGTTCATCAAGGGCAAGAATGGCAAGAAGGTTTCCGAGTACTTCCGAGACTTCATCGGTTGCCAGGAAGGCGTCGACGGCCCCGGCGAAACCCGCACCCTGCTCAAGGCCTTCAGCGACTTCGTCGAAAGCGAAGACCTGCCCGAAGACTCCGCTCGCGAGAAAACCAAGACGCTGGTCGATTACGCCAGCAGCCAGAGCAAAATGGGTGAACCCATGGGCCTGGAAGAACTGTCCGGCCTGATCGACGAAGAACGTCCGCGTGCGTTCTACGATCACATCCGCAACAAGGACTACGGCCTGTCGCCGGAGATCCCGGCCGATAAACGCACCCTCAACCAGTTCCGCCGCTTTACCGGTCGCGCAGAGGGATTGTCCATCAGTTTTGAAGCGCATTTATTGGGCGACAAAATTGAATACGACGAAGAGAAAGGCACCTTGATCATCAAGGGGCTGCCAACGCAGTTGACCGATCAGCTCAAGCGGCGCTGATTGCTTTCATATGACGGGTTGGGAGTAACGCCGGGCATGTTCATTCGCACGCTGAAGAAGTTTCTGCTGATCATGCTGGTGGTGGTCGTGTACCAGAACTGGGGCAAGATCGAAAACTTCGTCAACCCCTCTTCTGCCGTGCCGGCGCAGGTTCAGGCCAATGCGAAAGTCGTGCTGTACGCCACAGACTGGTGTGGCTACTGCAAACAGACGCGACGGTTTCTGGACAGCAAAGGCATCCCTTACACCGAGTTTGATATCGAGAAAGATGCCGCAGGGCGCAAGGCCTATGAAGCATTGGGCGGACGCGGCATCCCGCTGATCGATGTAAACGGCACATTGATCAGGGGATTCAGTGAAGAGGCCATTCTGGCGGCGTTGAAGTGACAAGGCGCAATCAGAGCGCCTTGATCTGAAACCCATACCGCGGAAAGTGCACGTGCACGAAACCTGCCCTGTCGTCTTCTCGGCGCAGTATCAGCTCTTCTCGTCCCGCAAACATCAACTCGCCCTCAACCCGATCAACGCCGTAATCCACCGCAGAAATCGCCACCTGCTGACCAGGCTCGAATCCGTTCGGGTCGTTGAAGGACTCATCAGGCAGCGCCACCGGCGTAGCGTTGCGCGCGATCTCCAGGGCATCGCCTGAACTCATCTCACTGAACGCGCCATGACCCAAGCCGATGACCCGCTTGTACCAGACGCCCACGGCCGGATAGTCATCGACCAGCGGCGAAGTGACAGGAGTTTGCTTGAGGAACCACAGCGTATGCGCCACCGAGAGATCTGCGATCGACGGGGCACCGAACAGGAACTCGCCGCCACGCTCAAGTTGCGTCTCCAGCCGGCTCATGAGCGTCGGCCATTGATGCTGCGCCTGCTCAAGGGAGATACGATTTGCGCTGCCTCCAGAGAACAAGCCCGCTCGGTCCGCGATGAACGCTTTCACCACTTCCGGTGGGACTTTGGCGAACCGCACCGCCAGTGACGCGGGCTGAAACACCAGGCTCACGGCGTGCAGAAACATGACCGAATCAGCCCACGCGGCAAAACTGGCGACGGTGAACTCCTGCCCTTCGGGGTAAAACGTCGGCGTTGATTTTTCCTGTTCCAGACGGCGAGCGATCAGCGCGGTATCACAGTAGATGTCGGCGCCGACTTGCAATACAGGGGTTTTGCGATAGCCACCGGTCAGGGCTGTCAGATCGGGTTTGGGCATGATCGACGGGATAGTCACCGACCGCCATGACAGCCCTTTGAAACCCAGCATCAGCCGCGCTTTCTCGGCAAACAGGGAGGTCGGGTAGTGGTGAAGGATCAGCTCTGACATGTTGGGTCCGCCTGACGGGTCAAACCCCGAGCTTAACCGGGAAGAACAGGACGGCCTAGCCGCTCAGGCTGATGGCAACCCATCACGGCCATCGATAAGCGTGCTGGCGGCCAGGGCTTCTTTGGCGCTTTTCTTGAGTTTTTTGATAAGGCGTTCCTGGCGCAATGCATCGCTTCTGTCGCGGCAGGCCTCGACGTAGACCAGCGCAACGGCAGGGCTGGAGTAGAAAAATCGCGCGCCCTTGCCTCTTTGATGGGCCGCAAAGCGGCGTACCGGGTCATCGCTGATGCCGCAATACAACGCACCGTTGGCGGCGCGCACCAGATACACGAACCAGGCTTTTGGCACGCTCGGCACACAGTCGTCAGCAGGCACAGCGAGGGAGGTATCGGTCATGGCGGGCGACACGTAAAAAGAGCGCGAATTCTAACAGAACCGATCCTGCCGTCCGCAAACGCACAAAAGCCAACCCGGCAATGACCGGGCTGGCTATTTTTCCAGTACGAGGACCTAAACCACCGGCAAACCGATCAGTCGTTGTACCTCATGCCTTCCTGGTAGGTCAGCTGCTTCATCAATTCCTGCTCGCGGGTTTTTTGCTCGGCATCGAGGGTGTTTATGCGCGCAAAGTACGCGTCATCGAGCTCAGGAAACTCGTCCTCCACTCGCGCTCTTTCGCTGTCGAACGTGGCTTTGAGGTCAGCAAACGCCGAGGCGTACGTATCGCGCAGCCATGCTGCCCAAAAATCCCGATTCAGCGCATTGGCGAAGAACTGAGAACCGTCTTGACTGGCCAGCACTTGCCCCTCGACCGTCAGCAATTCATCCGCCGTCACAGCAGCAGCCGTGCGGTAGAGCATCCGCGCAGGCGGCAGCGGCAGATCCAGTCGCTCAGCCAGCCGAAGGCGATATGCCAGGCGCACCTCGGCCTCATCCCTGCCCCGGGCATTGAGGCGCGCCAAACGGTCCACTTCATCCAGGCGGTAGAACCTGCGCATCAGTCGATACAACGTCGGCCCGCGTTCGGCGTCCGGGATATCGCGCAAAGCGTCGAGCGCGAACACCTGGACTTCCATCTGGTTGAATTCCAGCCGCACGCCATCGCCGCAGGTACGACTGGCAATCGCTTCTTCGGCCATCGCATTCAGCAAATGGCGCAACTGCGGGTCTTGCGCAGCCGCCCCCAACACATGCCAGACACGTTGCACCAATGCCTCGCGTGCCCTGAGGTAGTCGGCGGTTTCGCGCAAGCGACCGATCAACGCCATGAGCATCGGCGCATCGCCTGCCGCGGCGATCTGGTCCCACACCGCTTGATGACCGATGATTTCTTCTGCAGTACCATCCAGCCACTGACCGACATTCGCCGGCTCAGCGGTGTCAGCCCCGGTCGGCCCATGGCGATGAATACCCGCGTCAGAGTCTGACTCAAGGTCTGAATCCGATTCGTTCAGTGACTCGGTTGACGACCAGGCACGCTCTGGTGCCAACGCGCGGATATCATCGGGCAGTTCCATGTAGAAACTGAATGAGCGGGAGTTTCCGTACTCGCTCACGTGGGCGCGGGTCATGGTTTCGCGAGACAGCGGATTGCCCTCCAGCGAAATCTCGGTGTGCGCTGATTCGTTGCGCCGGTTTCGAAGGATCTCTTCGGGTAACTCGGTCAGGTCGTTCTGCGCCAGCGACAGGGCGTCGACACCGCCGGGCAAAAACCAGTTCAGCCACTCGGGCCAGGTGGTGATACCGACGTTATCCAGTGTCAGGGATTCCCAATGGCGCGCGAGCGCGGGCGAAAAGTCGATGGCCCCCAGAAGATTGCCACTCAGATCCAGATTCCTGAGGTGGTCCAGGCTGCTGAGGTATTCCATGGCTGCGTAATCGATCAGCATGCCCTGGTCCATCAGGGCTAGCGTTCGCAGCCTTGGCAGCGCGCTCAAAATGCGCGGCGGCGCGACCATTGGCGTGCCGTGCCCCATGATTTCCAGCGTCGTCAAATCAGGAAATCTGGACAAAAACTGATGCAACTCCTCGGCATCGGCCAGCACATTTCGCAACAGCAGCCCATCGATGTTGCGGTAGAAGGTGTCCGGCAAGCGAGATGGAAACTCCGACAAGGCCATCGACTCGATCATGATGGGCCGCGATGCCCGCCCCGCTACGCTGCCGCGCCAGTGATCGATCAACGATGTGCCAAGCGCTCGTCGCGTGCTGATCGCCTCTTCGCTCAACGGCGCTCGGGATGTCGAAGCCTCTGCCCAGTCAGCTAGCGCGGCTTCAAGCTCTGTCTGCTCACCAATCAACACATCGATACGCGATTGAAGCTCGGCGGGCACACCCGGATTGACCCGGACTGCGCGCTGCGCCCCGGCACCACGCAGACCGGCTTCGATCATATCGGTGCGCGAGAGCCGGTTGCCACCCAAGTGGATGAGTGTCGTACGCAAAGACTGCGCGTCGCCCAAAAGCGTATCCGGCACGTCCGGGATTTGGTTGTCGACCAACGACACTTCCTCGATATGCTCAGGCAGCAGCGGTGTCAGCCATTCTGGCCACCGCTCCAGACCAGTACGATCCAGCACAAGCCTGCGCAGGTTCAGGTTTACTGAGCCAACGACAGGAGCATCCAGGCTGAAATTCCCGCTCAGGTCCAGGCTTTCCAGATGTTGCATCTGACCCAGCAGGTTCAGGGTCTCGGTGTTGATGTCTACGGCCTGGTTGATCAGGCTCAGCTCTCGCAGCCCAGGTAGCTGGGTGGAGACGATGCGCGGCAGGTCATGAAACTCCGAGAAGCTGAAACCCGACGAAAGCGGCCTGCTGATTTCCAGCGCTGTGATGTGCGCGAAGCGACCAAGAAAAGCGTCCAGCACCCGCGAGCCCCACGGCACGCCGCCGAGCCAGGAACCAGGATTCCCTGGATGGCCATGGACATTGGAAAGCTGCAGGCGCTCGACCCGCGCGTAGAAAAACTCCGGCAGCTGCGCAGGGAAATCGATCAAGCGCACGGACTCCAAACGCAACGCAACGTCGGCAGATGCACCCGGCAAACTGGTGGCCTGCCAGTGTTGAAGGATGGCCTCGCCAATGCGCGTTCGACTGTTCATGCGGGCCTGGGAAGGCTCCAATACCACACTGGACGCCTGCGCCCAATCATCGAGACTGACGCGCAATGCTTGACGCTCATCTTGCAGCACATCAAGGCGCGCATTGATGTCGGCGTTGCTCATCCCTTCAAGACGCATGCTCGTGAGTACGTCCTGCGCAGTGACATTGCTCAGTTCAAGCAAGCCGATGCGGTCCAGTAGATGGTCTTCGCTGATAAACCCCGGCAGCTTCCCCGTCCCCTTGAGGGGATAACCCAGCCGCCCCTTTTTCATGCGCTGGGGCTGATTGAATTTCAGTCGTGCCTCACGAATGCCAAGCAAGCTTGAAGCCTGCGTGCGATCTCCTGTCGCCAGTTTTGCCAAGGCTGCGTTTAGCTGCGGACCTTGTGCCACATTGGGGAAACCCAACGCGCCACGAGGGCCGTCCGGCAGTGCATGCAGTATCGATGCGCACAGGTTGTTCCCCTCGGTCGGCACGCTGTTGAGTTCGTTGCCCTGCGCATCGAACGCTTGATAGCGGCCACTGGATTTGACCAACACTTTATAGTCCGGGGCGTGAATGCTGCCGATGCTATCGAGCAGAGCACCCCGTTGCGTGCCCTGGCGCACTTCAATACGCACTTCGTCAGACCAGCCCGGCAGTTTTTTCAGCAGGCGCAGACTGAGGGTTTCGGTGTCCGGGGTAGCCACGGATTTCAGATAAAAACCCTCCAGTGCTCGGTTCAGGCGCGTTTGTCGCTGCTGCCAGACGGCTGCCTCGTTCACCCGCAACGGAATACGGCCGGTGTCGAGCATCTGTTGTGATTCCGCTGCCGTCAGGGTGACAACCAAATCCTCCGCCACCGCGGTCGGCACGCCGGGGAAATCACGGCGGATCAACTGCACCAGCGGGTCAGTGGACACTTCAGTGGCCTCATATCGCTGCCGAAACTGCTCAGCGCGCGGAACGTCGGCGTCTTCGATCGGCGCCGTGTCCAGCGCCGTGTCCAGCTGAAAGCGTTTGACCGTATCGCGCAGCTGCCCTGGCGGAACGGCGCTTTGCACATGCACTTGGCGCAAGAGTGACTCATCGACATCGACGACGCTTAGTAGCTGCTCGGCGGACGTTTCCGACAGCCCCGAGACTGAATGGCCGAGACGGCGGAACAGCTTATCCCTCGCCCACTGCTGTGGCAGCTCACCGGGGTGCCGGAAAGCACCCACGCCGTTGTGCTCCAGAACGGGCGAAAAGGTCGCGTCTGACGAAGGATGCTTTACCTGCCATTTATTCAGATCGGTTCGATGAATCACTTCGTATTGCCGCTCATCGACGGTCAGGTACTTTTTCCCACCCACATCAACGATACCGCTGACATCTGGAGCCGCACCTTCTGGTAGTTCGATGTTTGACTGGAATGGCTCAAGGTCAGGTTTCCACAAGCGCATCTGGCCGTTGACCAGCTTGATGGGCACAAGCTGCCCCGCAAAATGACTGCTGGTAAGCGGTGGCGGCTCCGGCGGCGTTGCTCCGTGCGCAACCTTGGCCAACGCTGCCATAAAAGCAATGTTGGCACCGGCACTGACAAGGTGGTCAAAGCCCTGCTCCAGATCACCGTGGCTGAGGTCTTCAAGACCGTGGTAAACCTCGCTGATCAACTCGACGCTGGCGTACACCATCATCAGCTGACCCAGCACAGGAACAAAAAATGACGCGCCGTTGGCGATGTTCATGCCGATATTGAGCCAGGCGCGCAATCGCTCCTGACGGCTTTTAGCGTCCTCGTCTTCGGTCGGGACGGCCAGGAAACGAGCATTGTCCTTGATCAAATCGATTTGCTGCCGGTACATGCGCTGGAATAACTCGGTGTCTATCGGAGCCGTTTCCAGACGCAGATCAGCGCGGTGATCGGGTGCTTTGTGCCAAAGCCCCTTGGTGAACACGCTGCCATCCACTGGCGCCAGCGGGAACAAGTGCCGATTCAATTGACTGAAAAATTGCGCCCTGGCCCGTTCGCCGATGAGCCGGGCAAAAAATTGTTGATAAGACGGATTCATCAAGCGGCTGCGCAGCGCGTCCTCCACTTCGCTCAGCGTGGCGAATTCCTTGAACGGCGCAATCGGGTCCTGCGGAACGTAGAGCACCAATGGAACCTGAGTGAATGTCCAGGTCGCCAAGGGCTTGATCAACACAACGCGCGGGATTTCCACGCCAAACAGCGACAGGGAATCGAATTCGATCGGTTGGCCGCTGAACGTCGGATTGGCGCGTCGCTTTACTACCTCCAGCACCGCCGCCAGCGCTTGTTCACTGATGTCTGCGCGCAGCGATGCAGCTCGGGCATAAAGCTCCATGTCTGCCAGATCGTTGGTGATGAACACAGCGCGGGCGTTATTCAAGGCAGCGGTCGGAGAATCACCTGGCAGTGACTCAGGCTCCAGCACACCCTTGAGGTGGTCCTGGTATTTGTTGCCAATGTTCAGGTGTCGGCAAACATCGGCAAATTGCTCAGGGCGGATGTTTTTCGGGTGCGGGCCGTCAATGCCTTTATCGATGGAGGCCAGGCGCAAAAAGCCGCCGTTTATCGACTCCTTGCGCTCGAAGTTATGCAGCGCGGCTTCAAGCAAGGTCAGTTGAGTGGACGAGCCTGGCGCACCGCTTGGCCGCATCACCGGGTGGAACAACGTGTCGGTTCGTGGCTCAAGTCCCGGTCCGAAACGGGTGTCCAGCGCGCTGCGCAACAGCGGTTCGGCAAATTCGGACATGCCCTTCAACGGTTTGAGCAGGTTTTTGAGCGCCTGACGGGCATATTTGCTGGCACTCAGCGCTGCCCGATAATCGTCTTTTTGCTGTGCTGACGCGGTGATGAAAGCGGTGGGCAAGTTCTTCTGAATGACACTGAGCACCGGGTCATCGCTGAAGCGTTGCTGCAGCGTTTTGAGCGGCGTCGACTCGGTGGTTGGGGGAGTTTGTGGGATGGTCATGGCGCAATTTCCTTATTGCAGAAAGATAAGGAATTGACGTTACACAGCCACAGGCGGGGAAAAGCCTAAATAATTATTGCGATCAAACAGGCTGGATTTTTATTCCATCCGGCGGCTGGCCTGAAACGCTTTAAGGCCCTTCTGGGCTTGAGTGCGAATGGCGTTCTGCACCATTGGCGTCCAGCCGAGCAACGCACCTTTCGCCCCGAGCGCCTGACGGGACCAGCGCCACAGATCAAATTGATCGTGATGCTCGCAGATCTTGCCATCGCGCAAAACGAAGCGCGCCTGGATATCGTTGATGACAATTCGTCCCGTCTGAGTGAACAGGTATTTGGCGACCCAATGAGCGCCACCGCTGCGCTCGTCGGCAACAACATGATCAAAGACCAACGAAAAATCTTGCGCGCGCGAGGCCAGCATCCGCCACATATCGCCAGCCTGTTGCCCACGGAGCTCGCCGAATACAGGATCGCTGAACACAACGTCATCGCTGTAGCAGGCGACCATCGCCTCAGCGTCGAGCCTGTTGAACGCCTCGTAGAAGCGGGCGATCAGGTCGGCGTTTTCATCACTCAGGGTCATTTCGCTCATGCGGGCAGCGTCCTTGGGGTGGTCCATCAGAAGCCGCACAATAAGCGCCTGCGCGTGGCTTTACCACGGGCATTCGCGGCGCAAATATCAGCACTCAAACCTTCTCGCTGGTGACCTGCACGAATAGCGATCGACCTGCGCCCAACCCGGCGATGGTAGCGGCTACGCCAATCACGCCGAATATCCAGCCTACTGCGCTCCAGCCGCCCGTCACGTCATGGACGATGCCAACCGCAAACGGCCCCATCGAGGCCAGCGTGTATCCGATTCCTTGAGCCATGCTCGACAGATTGGCGGCCACATGGGAGTCGCGCGAGCGCAACACGATCAACGTCAGCGCCAGGCTGAACGTGCCGCCCTGCCCCAAGCCAAGCACAATCGCCCAGCCCCACAGTCCATCGATCGGCGCGTACAGACAGCCGAATAAACCCGTCAGGGTCAGGGCCATGACGATCACGATTGGCAGGCGCTGGTCTTTACCACGAGTTGCCAGCCAAGGAGCCGTCAAGGAGCTTATGAGCTGAATCATGATAGAGCCGGACAGCAGCAGCCCTGCCTCAACAGGGGTGAGACCGCGGCTGATGAGAATCGAGGGCAACCAGCCAAAGACGATGTAGGCCAGCGACGACTGCAGGCCCATATAAAGGGTGACTTGCCAGGCCAGGCGATCTCGGAAAAGTCCGCGCACGCGGTAAGCCGCTTGGTGCAGGCCATGACCCTGTCGCGCTTGAGGAAACCAGAAGATGGCCGCCAGGATTGCAGGCACGATCCAGAAGCCCAGTCCCAACTGCCAACTGTCGCCCAATACATGACTCAATGGGACGGTAGCGCCTGCCGCGACAGCGGCGCCAAGACACAACGCCATCGTATAGACGCCGGTCATGGCGCCAGCCTGTTTAGCGAAATCGCGCTTGACGATGCCCGGCAGCAAGACCCCGATGATGCCAATGCAGGCACCTGCCACGATGCTGCCGGCAAACAGTCCGGCTTCGCCAAACAGGCTGCGCAGGACAATGCCGCTAGCCAACACCAGCAACACGCCCAACACCACTCGCTCACTGCCAAAGCGTCGAGCCAGAATCGGCGCCAATGGGGCAAACAGTCCCAGGCACAAGACCGGCAAAGTGGTGAGCAGGCCCGCTTTGGCAGCCGACAATCCCAGGCCGCTCGACACTTCACTGAGCAACGGCGCCATGCTCGACAACGCCGGACGCAGATTCAGCGCCACGAACACCAACCCCAGCAACAGCAACCACGGGCGTTTCAACACCGGATGCGCCTGCTGCACCTGATCGTCGTCAGCTTCGCAGTCAATCAACAAATCATCGATGTCGTGGGGATGGATGGGCTTATTCGGGGTGTCGCTCGCCGTTGGCGCCTTGGTCGTCATGGGATTCTCGTAGGGGCAGGAGGTGTAACAGCGCATTGCGCAAAGAGGGCATCCTGTTCGAGAACAGCACGGAACACAAGTTTTGGGGCGATTGCGTACAGTTTGTAAGGGGCGCAGGCACACACGCACTATTGTAGGAGCGCGCTTGCCCGCGAAGACTTAGGTACACCCGACCTCTCGTCATCGCCTGACATGTTTCCGCGGGCAAGCGCGCTCCTACAGGGTATGCGGACGTAAACGCGCTGCGACAGCGCGATCAACAGGCATAAAAAAACCCGGACCTGGGTCCGGGTTCTTCACGCTGCCGCTTTAACCGATCAATGCAGGATCTGGCTCAAGAACAGACGCGTGCGATCACTTTGCGGATTGTCGAAGAAGTCGTTCGGTGCAGCCTGTTCGACGATTTCGCCTTTGTCCATGAAGATCACGCGGTTGGCCACGGTGCGGGCGAAGCCCATTTCGTGGGTCACGCAGAGCATGGTCATGCCTTCTTCTGCCAGACCGACCATGGTGTCCAAGACTTCTTTCACCATTTCCGGATCGAGGGCCGAGGTTGGCTCGTCGAACAACATGATTTTCGGCTTCATGCACAAGGCACGGGCGATCGCTACACGCTGCTGCTGACCGCCGGAGAGTTGGCCCGGAAACTTATGCGCCTGCTCCGGAATGCGTACTCGCTCCAAATAGTGCATGGCGATTTCTTCGGCCTTCTTCTTCGGCATTTTCCGAACCCACATCGGCGCCAGCGTGCAGTTCTGCAGGATGGTCAGGTGCGGGAACAGATTGAAGTGCTGGAACACCATGCCGACTTCGCGACGGATGGTTTCGATCTGCTTGAGGTCCGACGTCAGCTCAGTGCCGTCAACGACGATCTTGCCCTGCTGATGCTCTTCCAGACGGTTGAGGCAGCGAATGGTGGTCGATTTGCCCGAACCCGACGGGCCGCACAAAACGATACGCTCGCCCTGACGCACGTTCAGGTTGATGTCTTTCAACACATGGAACTGGCCGTACCATTTATGGACGCCTTCCATCCGGATCATGCCTTCGGCGCCCAGAGGCTTGGTGATAACTTCACTCATGTCAAAACTCCTAACGCTTGTGGCCTGTGTCCAGCTTACGTTCCAAATGCATGGAATAGCGGGACATACCGAAACAGAAGATCCAGAACACCAAGGCCGCGAAGACGTAGCCTTCGGTGGCCATACCGAGCCATTTAGGGTCGGCGGCAGCTTGTTTGACGCTGTTGAGCAGATCGAACAGGCCGATGATGATCACAAGGCTCGTGTCCTTGAACAACGCAATCACGGTGTTGACCAGACCCGGAATAACCAGCTTCAAGGCTTGCGGCAGAATCACCAGCCCCATCCGGCGCCAGTAACCCAGGCCCATCGCCGCAGCGGCCTCGTACTGACCCTTCGGAATGGCCTGCATGCCGCCCCGCACCACTTCCGCCACATAAGCTGACTGGAACAAAATCACGCCAATCAACGCCCGTAGCAGCTTGTCGAAGTTCATGCCTTCAGGCAGGAACAGCGGCAGCATCACCGAGGACATGAACAGCACAGTGATCAGCGGCACGCCGCGCCAGAACTCGATGAACGTCACACACAGCACGCGAATGGCCGGCATTTCCGAGCGTCGACCCAGCGCGAGCACTACGCCCAATGGCAATGCCCCGGCGATACCCACCGTTGCGATCACCAGGGTCAGCATCAGGCCGCCCCACTGGCTGGTCGCCACGTTGTCCATGCCAAACACCCCGCCGTGCAGCAGGAAGTAGGCAACGATTGGGTAGATGACCAGGAACGACAGGCCATAGATTGCCTTGCGCGGCATCATCTTCAGGAACAACGGCGCAGCGCCGATGATTGCCAGCCAGACGGTCAGATCAACCCTCCAGCGCAGCTCCTGCGGATAGTAGCCGTACATGAACTGGCCGAAACGCTGCTCGATGAACACCCAGCAAGCGCCCGCCTTGGTGCAGTCTGCTTGCGTGGTGCCGACCCAGTTGGCATTGAAGATCGCCCAGCTCAACAGCGGCGGCACGACCAGCCAGACAAGATAAATGGCGAACAGCGTCAGAACCGTGTTCCACCAGTTGGAAAACAGGTTCTGCCGCATCCATGCCATGGGGCCGAACACTTTGTTCGGCGGCGGCATATCGGGTTTGAAAGTATGGGATGTCATGCGCGTTTCCTCACCGCTCGATCAGCGCAATGCGCTTGTTGTACCAGTTCATCAGCAGAGAAATGCTGATACTGATCGCCAGGTACACGCTCATGGTGATGGCAATGACTTCGATGGCCTGACCCGTCTGGTTGAGCACGGTACCGGCAAACAGCGAAACCATTTCCGGGTAACCGATACCGGCAGCCAGCGAAGAGTTTTTCGCCAGGTTCAGGTATTGGCTGGTCAGTGGCGGAATGATCACGCGCATGGCCTGCGGGATGATGACTTTGCGCAGCGTCGGACCTGGACGCAGGCCCAGCGAACGCGCAGCTTCAGTCTGGCCGTGGGTGACCGACTTGATGCCTGAACGCACGATTTCAGCGATGAACGCTGCGGTGTACACGCTCAAAGCCAAGGTCAAGGCGAGCAGTTCCGGGATCAGTACCCAGCCTCCGACGAAGTTGAAGCCCTTGAGCTCTGGCACTTCCCAGTGCACGGGCGAGCCAAAGATCAACGCGCACAGCGCCGGGATCACGATGAGCAGGGCAAGACCTGCCCAGAACTTGTGAAACGGCACACCTGTGGCTTCGAAACGCTTGTTGGCCCAGCGAGCCATCAGCACGATCGCGACAATCGCGAGCACGATGCTGATCACGAACGGCAACGTTGCGTCATTAGTGATAGCCGCCGGCATATTCAAGCCGCGACTGCTGACAAAGAACGAGCCAAGGAAGCCATGGGCCGCACGCGGTCCGGGCAGTGTCAGGAAGACTGCGAAGTACCAGAACAGGATCTGCAGCAGCGGCGGAATGTTACGGAAGACTTCGACGTAAACCGTGGCCAGCTTGTTGATGATCCAGTTGTTGGAAAGGCGCGCGACACCGACGAGAAACCCCAGCAGGGTTGCCAGAATGACACCGATGAACGTCACCAGCAGGGTGTTCAACAGACCGATGAGGAACACGCGCGCATAACTGTCCGATTCCGTAAAAGGAATCAGATGCTGCGCGATGCCAAACCCGGCGCTGTTTTCAAGGAAACCGAAACCTGAGGTAATACCCCGGTGTTGCAGGTTGGTTTGGGTGTTATCGAACAGATACCAACCCATCGCGACTACAGCGATAACCGTGATTATCTGAAATAGCCACGCGCGCACTTTGGGATCGCTGAGGGTCAGCCTCTGCTTTGGTGCGCTGATTTGATTTTGCATGGAGTGCCCCAGGAAAAATGGAACGAAGCGCCCGGCGACGCGTTACGTAGCCGGGCGCAGGTCAATCAACGCACAGGTGGTGCGTATTGAATGCCGCCAGCGTTCCACAGAGCGTTCTGACCGCGATCAATGGCCAGAGGAGTGGTTTTGCCCAGGTTCTTCTCGAAGATTTCGCCGTAGTTACCGACTTGCTTGACGATCTGAACAACCCAGTCTTTCTTCAGTTTCAGCTGTGGGCCGTAGTCGCCGTCAGCACCGAGCAGACGAGCAACGTCCGGGTTCTTGGTGGACTTGGCTTCGGCTTCAACGTTCTTGGAAGTGATACCGGCTTCTTCAGTGTTCAGCAGTGCGTAACCGACCCAGCGAACGATAGTGGTCCACTCTTCGTCACCACGAGAAACGACCGGGCCCAAAGGTTCTTTGGAGATGGTTTCAGGCAGAACGACGTAATCGGTAGGCTTGGCCAGCTTGGAGCGCTGTGCGTAGAGCTGCGATTTGTCGGAAGTCAGTACGTCGCAACGACCGGATTCCAGCGACTTGGCGCTTTCGTCAGAGGTGTCGAAGGTGATCGGGGTGTATTTCAGGTTGTTGGCGCGGAAGTAGTCGGACACGTTCAGCTCGGTAGTGGTACCGGCTTGAATACAGATGGTCGCGCCGTCCAGTTCCTTGGCACTTTTAACGCCCAGTTTGCTGTTGGCCAGGAAGCCAACGCCGTCGTAGTAAGTCACGAAGCCCGGGAATACCAGACCCATGCTTGCGTCACGGGAGCTGGTCCAGGTGGTGTTACGCGACAGGATGTCGATTTCGCCGGATTGCAGCGCAGTGAAGCGCTCCTTGGCGTTCAACTGGCTGAACTTGACCTTGGTCGCGTCGCCAAATACGGCGGCGGCAACAGCGCGGCAGAAGTCAGCGTCGATGCCCTGAATCTTGCCGCTTGCGTCCGGAACCGAGAAACCTGGCAGACCGTCACTCACGCCGCACTGGATGAAGCCTTTCTTCTGAATGGCGTCCAGTTTCGCACCCGCTTGAGCGAACCCGGTCAGACCGAGCGCTGCTGCGGCGGCCACTACAGCCAGGGTGGATTTCAACATCTTCATTCAAACCTCCAGTTTGCTCTTTGTTGTGTAGGAGCTTTAGCCCCGTCGCACCCTTGTGAGGCATTAATGACCCGTGCTGGCTTTTTTTTGGGTCATGCGACGTAAGGCCTGATGCTGCAACCGGCGCAAGATCTTCTCGTCAACCGCATTACAGCGTCGTGTTTGGCCTGTGGACTGAAGCCCCCTGATGTTCCCTGGCCCTGCGGGCCTGAGACGAACCGTGCCCGGAGTCCTCCTGAATGGACTCCTTGCCGCCCCGGACGGCACTATCAGTTGCCTGCTAGTGTTACCGACACAGGTGAGCGCTTTCACTCCGCAGGTTTTGTAGCAAAGCCCGTACCACCATGCTGGCATTGTCGAATTAGCGACAGGTCAAGCCAAAAACTTGTAGTCTTGCGACATCTTCTTTCATCCTCGAACAACTGGACGCACCGCCTTGAAGCGCCGCGCCAGAGCCCTCGCACACAATTGGAGCACCCATGAGCGAACCTCTCATTCTGCAACCCGAAAAGCCCGTGGACGCTTGCGTTATCTGGCTGCACGGCCTGGGCGCCGACCGATTTGACTTCATGCCCGTTGCAGAGGCATTACAACGCTCGTTGCTGACCACGCGGTTCGTATTGCCCCAGGCGCCAACCCAGGCCGTGACCATCAATGGCGGCTATCAAATGCCAAGCTGGTACGACATCAAGGCCATGAGCCCGGCGCGCGCCATCAACGCCGATCAACTGGAGGCCTCGGCCCAGCGCGTTCTTGACCTCATCGAAGAGCAACGCGACAGCGGCGTCGACCCGGCGCGGATCTTTCTCGCCGGCTTCTCCCAAGGGGGCGCCGTGGTGTATCACGCAGCGTTCTTACGCTGGCAAGGACCGCTTGGCGGCGTGCTTGCGCTGTCCACCTACGCGCCAACCTTCAGTGATGAGATGACGCTGTCAGCCAGTCAGCAACGCATTCCGGTGTACTGCTTGCATGGGCAGCACGACGAAGTTGTCCAGAATGCGATGGGGCGCTCGGCGTATGAGCACTTGAAGGCTCAAGGCGTCACCGCGACATGGCAGGAATACCCAATGGGGCACGAAGTGTTACCGCAAGAGATTGCCGACATAGGTGTCTGGCTCGGGGATCGGCTGCGCTAAACGGCCAGTCGGTCCTTTCAATTGTTCAGCAGATTTGGTATGGCACTACGCCGGGCCCCGTTCTTGCTTTACACTGCCCGGCGTACATTCCTTAATCAATTGATGAGATGACCGTGCTCAAAGCACTCAAAAAGATGTTCGGCAAAGGCGAGGCTGAGCAGCTCGCACCCAGCCCAGTCGCTCCCCTCCCCGGCGCCAGAAGCCCCACTGAAGGCGCACCAAGGGAACGCAAGGCCGCTGCTGTAGCGCCTGTCGTTCCGACCGTCGAGATTAAAGAGTCCGTCCATATGGACGCAGCCGTCGAGCCCAAGGCCGAACGCCCACGCCGCGAACGCGCGCCCAAGCCGCCAGTCAAGCCATGGAAGCTCGAAGATTTCGCCGTTGAACCGCAAGAAGGCAAAACCCGCTTTCACGATTTCGCTCTATCCCCCGAGCTGATGCACGCGATCCACGACCTGGGTTTCCCGTACTGCACGCCGATCCAGGCAGGCGTTCTGGGCTTTACTCTCAAGGGCAAGGACGCCATCGGCCGCGCCCAGACCGGCACCGGCAAGACTGCCGCGTTCCTGATCTCAATCATTACTCAGCTGCAGCAAACGCCGCCGCCTAAAGAACGCTACATGGGCGAACCACGTGCGCTGATCATCGCGCCGACCCGCGAGCTGGTGGTGCAGATTGCCAAAGACGCCGAACTGCTGACCAAGTACACCGGCCTGAACGTCATGACGTTCGTTGGCGGCATGGATTTCGACAAGCAGCTCAAGCAGCTCGAAGCCCGTCACTGCGATATTCTGGTGGCGACACCGGGTCGTCTGCTGGACTTCAACCAGCGCGGCGAAGTGCATCTGGACATGGTCGAAGTGATGGTCCTGGACGAAGCTGACCGCATGCTCGACATGGGTTTTATCCCGCAGGTGCGTTCGATCATTCGCCAGACCCCGCACAAGGGCGAACGCCAGACCCTGCTGTTCTCCGCGACCTTCACCGAAGACGTGATGAACCTCGCCAAGCAGTGGACCACCGATCCTTCCATTGTCGAGATCGAATCAGTCAACGTCGCCAGCGATACCGTCGAACAGCATGTCTATGCCGTCGCCGGTGCCGACAAATACAAGCTGCTCTATAACCTCGTTACCGACAACGGTTGGGAGCGGGTGATGGTGTTTGCCAATCGCAAGGACGAGGTTCGACGCATTGAAGAGCGCCTGGTGCGCGATGGCGTCAACGCCGCTCAGCTGTCAGGCGACGTACCGCAGCACAAGCGAATCAAAACGCTGGAAGGCTTCCGAGAAGGGAAGATCCGCGTGCTGGTGGCCACCGATGTCGCCGGTCGCGGGATTCACATCGACGGCATCAGCCATGTGATCAACTTCACCCTGCCGGAAGTGCCGGACGATTACGTCCACCGTATCGGCCGTACCGGTCGCGCCGGTGCAGATGGCGTGTCGATCAGCTTTGCTGGCGAAGATGACTCGTACCAGTTGCCGGCTATCGAAGAAAAGCTGGGTCGCAAGATCAGCTGTGAAACGCCGCCGACGCATTTGTTGCGCGCGGTGGTGCGTCAGCCCAAGTCTGAACCCGCCGTAGAGTAATCATCACCCTGCGCGCGGCGATACCACGTCGTCGCGCAGCTGTGGTAGCCCCTACCTCTCAGCCTTTACGAGCGGTTTATGGCCAGACGCACGCCAGCTCGACCGCTACGTCCATACGGTCAGATTCAAAACAGACCGCCGTACCGGCCTGGTGTTGACACGCCGGCAATAAAAAAGCGCAGCCTGAACAGGCTGCGCTTTTTTTGTACCCCGCGTTTAGCTAGGCAGAAGCGTTCAGTCGGTGCCGTACTTGGGCGAGCGTGGTCCATAAAGCAGACCTGCCGGGTGCCCAGCGGATAGCAGACGACCGCTGGTAATACCGGCGATAGGATGGGCAGCATCGCTGGAGCTGTTAACGATCTGCGTAACAGCAGCGGTGATCAACATGCCGATCAAACCGCCGCCGCTGTTATTTCCGCCCTCATCGCTGGAGGCACTGGCGGTGCCTGTCCACAGTGTCGTGCCAGTGCGCAGATCAACGAGTCTGGCGGTCGCCGTCACCAGAGTCTGGCTGCTGATAACCATGTAGGTGGTGCCGTACTGAGTCACCTTGATGTACAAGGCCGAATCAGCGCCGAAGATCTCACGCAACTTGGCTGGCGATGTTTCCTGGATATCCGTGGCGTTTGTCAGACCGTTCTGTTTGAACGTCTCATCGACAAGTCCAACCGGCAGTACGTAGTAGCCCGCCTCTGCCAGAGGGAACGTCACTTGAGAATAAAGGCTGTAGGTGGCCTTGACGTCAGGCGACTCGTTGACCGGCGGCATCACCAAGATTGAACGCGGCTTGCTTTCCTTGAACGCCGAATAGTCGACATTCGCTTTCGGTGCAACGCAGCCGCCCAGAACGGTTGCGGCCAGCAGGCTGGCCGCCAATTTCAGATAGCGTGCGCTCATTTGGAGGCGACTCCTGTCTTGACGTTTCTAAGCAGAAAGTCCATGTACGTTGCAGACTCCGGAAACAGCGCCTTCTCGGTACGCAGCTCCTGAACCATCTGGTCATCCTTGCCCAGGCCGCCATACAGCATGCCCAGTTGCGCGTGATAACCCGGAGGGGGATTGCCGTTGGTCGAGCGGATTTTCTGCAAGTCTTCCTCCAGCTTGGCGACCTGCATCTCCTTGGACTCACCCTTGAAGTACTCGTAGACCTCAGGCTGATAGCTACCCCATTGATACAAAGTCTTGGGCTGTTGTGCGCAGCCACTGAGCCACACGGTTGCCGCTACGGCTGCGATCACGCGCAACCCGATCATTTTCTTAGTCATGATGCATACACTTCCCTGTGTGAATTAGTTAGCAGTTGGTTTCCAGGCACCGCTGTCGATAGCACGCACCATGTTGTTAACCGCTTCACGCATCGCCAGGTCCAGGACCTTGCCATTGAGCGTCGAGTCATAGCTCGCCGTGCCACCAAAGCCAATGATTTCTCGATTCGAAAGTTGGTATTCGCCCGCACCTTGGGTGGAGTAAACCACTTCAGAGGTGCCGATATTGACGATGTTCAGCGCAACCTTGGCGTAAGCGATCTGTTGCTTGCCACGACCCAGCAAGCCAAACAATTGCTGATCACCGACTTCTTTACGGCCAAACTCAGTCACGTCGCCGGTGACAACAAAGTCAGCACCCTTGATGTGCTGAGCCTTGTTCTTGAAGGTGGCTTCCTGGCCGATCTCAGCCATGTTGTCGCGGTCCATCACACTGAAGCGGTTGGTCTGCTGCATGTGCGTGATCAGAATGGTCTTGGCCTGGCCCCCGAGACGATCAACGCCATCGGAGAAAATGCCGCGCATGTAGCTTGAGCGGTTATCGAATTTGCCGACAGCAATCGGCGTCCGAACGCCAGAGTAAGCAATACCTGCGGTTTCGACCTTCTCCACCGGCACTGAACGTGAACTTTCCGTTGCACAGCCGCTGACCAATGTCAGCATTGCGGCCGCTATCCCTGAAACCAAAACCTTGTGCATTCTGCTCACACCCACTCTCCATAATTCGAAAATCTGAAACGTCACCCGCGGTTGCCGAACACTTATGTGCTCACTGCGCAGGGGTGGTTGAATCATTGCATCGCTGCAGCGACAGGGGTCAGTACTGCTGTACCGCCCGATTAAGTATTTTTTTGGTGCAATGCACCAGCGTTCAAGATGAGCGCATTGGCAGGAAATAGTGATGGGATGCTACGAGGGATGACGCGCAAAGGCCTGAAGGCTGGCAAAGATGCCTGACACAAATGCTCGAAAGACGTGCTCACTCCCTGAGAAATATCACTGTGACATCATTTTCGCGACATGCTAGTCGGGCGCTTTCCCGACGTCAACCAACGGCGCGCCATCGCTTCACTTCCAGCGATCGGCCGCCATGTGATCACTCTCCCGCCCTTCCACCCAGCGTGGTCCTTGCGAGGTGGTTTCTTTCTTCCAAAACGGCGCGCGTGTTTTGAGGTAGTCCATGACGAAATCACAGGCCTGAAACGCGGCCTGACGATGGGCGCTGGCGACGCCGACAAATACGATAGGCTCGCCCGGCTCCAGCGCGCCGACCCGGTGAATCACTTCCAGCTTGAGCAGCGGCCAGCGTTGCTGGGCCTCATCGACGATCTTGCCCAAGGCCTTTTCGGTCATGCCCGGATAGTGCTCCAGGAACATCCCCGCCACATCGCGCCCCTCATTGAAATCCCGGACATAGCCGACAAAACTCACCACCGCACCAACGCCCACATTGGCGGCATGCATTGCATTGACTTCAGTCCCCGGATCGAAGGCCGTTGTCTGGACTCGGACGCCCATGTTCAACCTCCGGTGACGGTAGGGAAAAACGCCACTTCGTCGCCAGGCTCGACAGGTTCGTCCAGTTGGCAGAGTTCCTGATTGCGGGCGCACATGATGTTGGGCTCGCCCAGGACATCCCACACGCCGCCGCGCGTCAGCAAATGCTGACGCACTGCCTCGACCGTCGCAAAAGTGCCTTCCAGGCGCTCGCTTTCAGTGCCGAGGGTTTCGCGAAAGCGGGCGAAAAACTGAACCTGAACGTGAATGCTCACTGGCTCTGCTCCTGGTCGTCAGCAACAAAATGGCCACTTTTACCGCCCAGCTTCTCAAGCAGCCGAACCTGCTCGATGACCATGCCGCGATCAACCGCTTTGCACATGTCGTAGATCGTCAGTGCAGCGACACTGGCGGCGGTCAATGCTTCCATTTCCACGCCGGTCTGCCCGGATAGTTTGCAGCGGGCGATGATGTGGACAGCGTCGTTGCCTTCGGCGCTGAGCTCGACCTTGACGCTGGTCAGCATCAGGGGGTGGCACAACGGGATAAGGTCACTGGTTTTTTTCGCTGCCTGGATACCTGCGATACGCGCCACAGCGAATACATCCCCTTTTGGATGGCCGCCGGACACGATCATTTGCAGAGTTTCAGGGAGCATGCGAACACGCGCTTGGGCCACGGCTTCACGGGACGTCACGGCTTTTTCGGTGACGTCGACCATATTGGCGCGACCTTGGGAATCGAGATGAGTCAGCACAACGGTACTCCTGAGCAGGAGCGGGGATTGTAGCGCTTGTGTGCAGCGAACTGTAGGAGCGCGCTTGCCCGCGATGGCGGTGTGTCAGATAAATGAATGTCACTGACAGATTGCAATCGCGGGCAAGCGCGCTCCTACAAGGTTATGCAGCTATTTTACAAATGACTCTCCGCATACTCGGCCAGGATCGAGCGTGGCACCCCTTGCAGGGTGATGTGCACGCCGTTGGGGAAATCCTTGAAGCGCTCCGTCAGGTAGGTCAGGCCAGAGCTGGTGGCCGACAGGTAAGGAGTATCGATTTGCGCCAGGTTACCCAGGCAAACCACCTTGGAGCCAGCGCCAGCACGGGTGATGATGGTTTTCATCTGATGCGGGGTGAGGTTCTGGCATTCGTCGATCAGGATCAGGCTTTGCTGGAAACTGCGGCCTCGGATGTAGTTGAGGGATTTGAACTGCAATGGCACTTTGCTGAGAATGTAATCGACACTGCCATGGGTGTTTTCGTCGTCCATGTGCAGCGCTTCGAGGTTGTCGGTGATAGCGCCCAGCCAAGGCTCCATTTTCTCGGCTTCAGTACCGGGCAGGAAGCCGATCTCCTGGTCGAGCCCTTGCACACTGCGGGTGGCGATGATGCGGCGATAACGTTTTGTGACCATGGTTTGCTCTATGGCAGCAGCCAGTGCCAGAATGGTTTTACCGGAACCTGCCGCGCCGGACAGGTTCACCAGATGGATATCCGGGTCGAGCAGCGCGAATAGCGCCAGCCCCTGATAAATGTCCCGTGGCTTCAGGCCCCAGGCTTCCTGGTGCATCAGCGGTTCCTGATGCATGTCCAGAATCAGCAGCTCATCGGCCTTCACGCCTTTGACCCAGCCGACAAAACCCTGCTCATCAATGATGAATTCATTCATGTGCATGGGCGGCAGACTTTCGCTTAATTGCACGCGGTGCCAGGTGCGACCACGCTCCTGACGGGTTTCGACCTTGCTGACGCGGTCCCAGAAAGAACCGGTCATGTTCTGATAACCACGGGACAACAGCGAAACGTCGTCCACCAGTTGATCGGTACTGTAGTCCTCGGCCGCGATCCCACACGCACGGGCCTTGAGGCGCATGTTGATGTCTTTGGTGACCAGCACGATGCGCAAGTCCGTTTTACGGGCGTGCAGGTCAATCAATTGGTTGATGATGATGTTGTCGTTCAGATGCTCGGGCAGAAGGCTGTTGGGCTCTTCACGTTTGCTCATCATGATCGACAGATAACCCTTGAGAACGCCGGTGCCGCGATCTATCGGTACGCCTTGTTCGACCTCCTCCGGGGTCGCTTCGCCAAGTGTCTTGTCGATCAACCGGATAGCCTGGCGGCATTCTGCGGCGACCGAATGCTTACCCGCCTTGAGCTTGTCCAGTTCTTCCAGAACCGTCATGGGGATTGCGACGTGGTGTTCTTCGAAATTCAGCAGCGCGTTTGGATCATGAATCAGAACGTTTGTATCGAGCACGTAGAGGATTGGCTGGTTAGAGGAAGGGGTGCGTCCGTGGTCATCCATACTCGCTCACCTTTATAAAAGCCAGATAACGCAGTACACGACGATGCTGCGCTACGAAAAGGCCGCCGAGTCGCTTCTCTTAAGACAGGGAAGCATTGCGCAAAGTGGAGTCTGGGTGACGCCACCTGTGTTGCAGGGTTCGGCGGTCTGCTGTCGTAATACCGCAAAACCTGTGACATAAAAAAGTGTTTTTACCGGTTTTGAAGTTTATTTCTCAGCATGACGAATAGCCCTTGGCGGACGGGTCTCAGGCGTTTACAGTCGGAAGTCCGGTTGAGGTGAAATCTTCGGAAAATCCGGCATTTGCCTCTCCTTCGATATTCACTCCTCGCGTTGCTCAGCAGGCGCCTCAGCCTGATCCGGCTGTTCCTGTAGCTGGTTGTCCGGCGACTCGTCTTCCTGCTCATCCGGTGCGTCGCCTTCAGCTTCCGCCTCATCAGACTCGTCCGACAATTGCTGCGGGTATATATGACAATCCTCCCAGATCACCCCTGACTGCGCCGTGTTGGCCATGAGCCACGGCACCGCCTGCTGCGCGATCTTTTGGCTGTCATGAAACACCACCGTGCCCTTGCGCCAGAGCAGCATGAGTGTCAGCACCCGTTGCGAGGTCTGCTCAGCATCTAGTTGGCCCGTGCTGTCCTGGGAATCGATATTCCAGAGCGCGACGCGTATTTGCTGATCACGGAAAAACTCGGCGCTGTCGGCACGACGATGACCGTATGGAGGGCGAAACAGCGGAACGAAATTGTCAGGGAGCACTTGCTGGACCAGCGCGGCACTGCGGGTGACAGAATCCTGCCAATCCATCCAATGCGCGTGAGAGCGATATTCCCATCCCTGCACGCCGACGCATTGCTGTTTGTAGAGTGTCTGCAATGCGGTAGCCGAACTGCTATCGACCCGCGCCTGCAGCGTTTTGCCGAGCACATAAAAGGTGGCGTTGATTTTCTGCTGGCGCATGAAGTCAGCCAGCCAGTCGGTTGCCCCGTCAGCAACCGTCGGGCCGCTGTCGAAATTGAGCAGGAAGTTGCGATCAGGCATTTCTTCGCCGCTGAGCTCGTCGGAATTGTAGCGTTCGATCTCGCTACTGGTGACGGGGAACAGCGCCGCCATGCGCAATAACTCGTTCAGATATCGCTGATTGAAGGCAGCCGCCGGTGCCGCCCACTGAGCATAAAAGGAGTCGTCCGCCACCTTGAACTCCGCCGCACGCTGACGCAGCATCGGCAGGTCGTCGACCAACACGCAGAACGAGGCATCTTGATCGCAGTTTTTTTGCGCAAACTGGTAGTTGTCGAACAGACGCGACCACAGACGGTTGCGGATAACGTTCACGGAGGAAAGGTTGAGCTGTCGCAAGCCCAGACGCGCAGCGAGCTGAACTTCCGAGAGGTTTTCACTTTCAAGCAGTTGATGGGCAAAACCGAGGATCTCGGCCCGAGAGGCGACATCGAAAAGCTGCGGGGTACTCAAGGTCTCAGGCCAGACACTTCGATCAAGCGTCGCGACGCTGATAGGCGCGGCCTGCGCAGTGAGCCCGACAAGGCAGGCAACGATCAACAAAACTGTGCGCAAAACAACGGCTCCCTACCCTGATCATCGAAATGCCAAGCAAGCGCAGCACTATAAAGGCAACCGATCTGTAGGAGCGAACTTGTTCGCGAGGCGTCAGGCCAGCCACACCGCATCAACCTCTCGCCACAAGTTGGCTCCTACAGATTCCGATATCGCCCGCTATCACCACCATAGCTGGAGTCACCCGCAGACAACCTCTAGAATCGCCCCACGATTAAAGGAGATACGCGCATGCTGATGGTGATTTCCCCAGCTAAAACCCTCGATTTTGAAACTCCGCCGACCACCGATCGCTTCACTCAGCCACAGTATCTGGATCACGCTCAAGAGCTGATTACCCAGCTGCGGGATTTCACACCCGCGCAAATTGGTGAGTTGATGCATCTTTCCGACAAGCTGTCCGGTCTGAACGCAGCGCGCTTTGGCAGCTGGAATCCAGCCTTCACGCCAGATAACGCCAAGCAGGCTCTGCTTGCCTTCAAAGGCGACGTCTACACCGGGCTGCAAGCTGAAACCCTGAGCGAAACGGACCTCGACTATGCCCAGCAGCATCTGCGCATGCTCTCAGGCCTCTATGGTCTGCTGCGCCCGCTGGACCTGATGCAGCCATATCGCCTGGAGATGGGGACCAAGCTCGCTAATACGCGCGGTAAGGATCTGTACGCGTTCTGGGGCAACCGTATCAGCGAATGGCTCAACGAAGCACTTGCCGAGCAGGGAGACGATGTTCTATTGAACCTGGCCTCCAATGAGTACTTTTCAGCCGTCAAACGTCCAGCCTTGAACGCCAGGGTGATCAGCACCGAGTTCCGCGACCAGAAAAACGGGCAGTACAAAATCATCAGTTTTTACGCCAAAAAAGCACGGGGCATGATGAGCCGGTTTGTCATTTCGGAGCGCATCAAGCACCCAGACGCCCTGAAAGAGTTCGATGTAAACGGCTACCGATTCGACTCGGCGCAGTCTACAGCCGATAAATTTGTGTTTCTCAGAGATGAACAAGACGCGTAATAGGATTCCACGGACGGGACGCCAAGTTGTTGCGCTTCAAGCACCAACTAACAACACACTAATAAGCCGTCTTTCGACGGCTTATTGACGCCAGCAAACAGACAACTTGTTAGGCGCCCTCCTGAGTCTCAGAAATTTAACAGGTTTTTTTCATGCTGGCGTATTGGCGCTATTCAATGGTGGCACTTAAACATGTAAGGCTGGGAAACGCCTTATAACTAAGGGCCGAACATAACTTGCTAGCAAAATGCGACCACTCCCTACAGATCATATATTTCAGGAAATCTCAAAAAGAGGACGAGCGGCCAGGAACTTATATCGGAACATGGCGCTCCTACATCCCGTAACAATTCACCCCTTTGCGTAGGACATCTCTTACATGCAAAAGGGAAGAATCTGGAAGTTGATCAACGTAGTTAGACCCATCGGTCAATATGGTCCGTACATTAAGACGACGAACCAAACTAGTTGACATAGATCGGGCAAGCACCGTACCGGAGCTTGAGTCACCAGACGAGCGAGACATGACTGACCCAGGGAAACCCTTGAGCCAGAGGCGCGACAGGCGGCTTTACATTATTTACCGGAGTGCTATGCCACATCCCAAATCGGAAACCCACATATATATTTATGGGCTATCCGGCGTCCGTATTCTGTAACATTTGAGCCAGCCTCCACCTGAGGCCCTCATATTTAAATTCTGTCTGTATTTTTTCGACGGCATTAACTTGCCGGGCGATCAAGTGCGTGAAAGTTGATGACAGTATTTATATCCAGCCAACTAATGGCGTAAAAATCGAGGAGATTACGATGCATATCAGCATCTTTGGTTTGGGCTATGTCGGTGCAGTATGTGCTGGTTGCCTCTCTGCGCGCGGTCATGATGTTGTTGGTGTGGATATCTCCAGCGCCAAGATCGATCTGATCAACCAGGGCAAGTCGCCTATCGTTGAACCGGGGCTGGGCGAGCTTTTGGAACAAGGCATCAAAACCGGCAAATTGCGCGGTACCACAGACTTCGCCGAGGCAATTCGCGCCACTGACCTTTCAATGATTTGTGTCGGTACGCCAAGCAAAAAGAATGGCGATCTGGAGCTCGATTTCATTGAATCGGTATGCCGCGAAATCGGTTTCGTCCTGCGGGACAAAACCTCTCGTCACACCATCGTTGTGCGAAGCACTGTGCTACCCGGCACCGTTGCAAACGTGGTCATCCCAATCCTCGAAGACTGCTCGGGCAAGAAAGCCGGTGTGGATTTCGGCGTTGCGGTAAACCCGGAATTCTTGCGCGAAAGCACCGCCATTGCCGACTACGACCGTCCTCCAATGACCGTGATCGGTGAGTTCGACAAAGCGTCCGGTGATGTTCTGCAATCGCTGTACGAAGAACTCGACGCTCCGATCATCCGCAAGGACATCGCCGTTGCCGAGATGATCAAGTACACCTGCAACGTATGGCACGCCACCAAAGTCACCTTCGCCAACGAAATCGGCAACATTGCCAAAGCCGTCGGCGTCGATGGTCGCGAAGTCATGGAAGTGGTTTGTCAGGACAAAACGCTCAACCTGTCGCAGTACTACATGCGTCCAGGCTTCGCTTTCGGTGGATCCTGCCTGCCCAAAGACGTGCGTGCCCTGACTTATCGCGCCAGCTCGCTTGACGTCGATGCACCGCTGCTCAATTCCCTGATGCGCAGCAACGTGTCGCAGGTGCAGAACGCTTTCGACATCGTCGCTGCCCACGACTCGCGCAAAGTGGCGCTGCTGGGCCTGAGCTTCAAGGCAGGCACTGACGACCTGCGAGAAAGCCCACTGGTCGAGCTGGCAGAAATGCTGATCGGCAAGGGTTTCGACCTGAGCATCTACGACAAGAACGTCGAGTACGCCCGTGTCCACGGCGCGAACAAAGAGTACATCGAGTCGAAAATCCCTCACGTTTCGTCCCTGCTCAATGCGGACTTCGACGAAGTGATCAACAACTCTGACGTGATCATTCTGGGTAACCGCGACGAGCGCTTCCGTGCGCTGGCCAACAAAGCGCCTGCCGGCAAGCGCGTCATTGACCTGGTCGGCTTCATGGCCAACGCAACCGAAGAAAACGGCCAGACCGAAGGTATTTGCTGGTAAGGCACCTGTAGGAGCGAGGCTTGCCCGCGAAGCTGACGACGCGGGCTGCCTGGCACACCGCAGCGCTTGCTTCGCGGGCAAGCCTCGCTCCAACGGTCCTCTGTTTTTCACTATGCGGATACACATTATGCTGAAGCTAAAGCACGGCCTTCTTCAGGCCGCAGGTTGGCTGTTTTATTTAAGTTTGCTGGCCGCCATTGCCATGGCGTTGCCTTCAAGCATCTTCGACTCGCAGTCGAAAGACTTTATTTTCCTCATCGGGATCATCGGTATCTGGCGGTACTCGATGGGTGCAACGCACTTTGTGCGCGGCATGTTGTTTTTGTATGTGGTTTACCCGCATCTGCGTCGCAAAGTGCGCAAATTGGGCAAGTCGGCCGATCCGTCCCATGTATTTCTCATGGTCACCAGTTTTCGGATCGACGCACTGACCACCGCGCAGGTTTACAGCTCGGTCATTCGTGAGGCCATTGAATGCGGCTTTCCGACGACGGTTGTCTGCTCCCTCGTGGAAATGTCTGACGAGTTGCTGGTCAAGGCACTGTGGGCCAAGTACAACCCGCCCGAGCACGTGAAGCTGGACTTCGTACGCATCGCCGGTACGGGCAAACGTGACGGCCTGGCATTTGGTTTCCGCGCCATCTCGCGCCACATGCCTGACGATCGTGCCGTGGTTGCAGTGGTCGATGGCGATACCGTGCTAAGCGAAGGTGTGGTTCGCAAAACTGTGCCGTGGTTTCAGCTATTCGAAAACGTTGGCGGCCTGACCACCAACGAATTCTGCGAAGTGCGCGGCGGCTACATCATGGCCGAGTGGCACAAGCTGCGTTTCGCCCAGCGTCACATCAACATGTGCTCCATGGCCCTGTCCAAGCGCGTATTGACAATGACCGGCCGCATGTCTGTGTTTCGCGCCACCGTGGTGACAGACCCCGCGTTCATCGCCGATGTGGAAAGCGATTCGCTGCAGCACTGGCGTCTGGGCCGCTTCAAGTTTCTGACCGGCGACGACAAGTCCAGCTGGTTCAGCCTGATGCGCCTTGGGTACGACACGTTTTACGTGCCGGACGCCGCCATCAATACCGTAGAACATCCACCCGAAAAGAGCTTTCTCAGAGCCAGCCGCAAGCTGATGTATCGCTGGTACGGCAACAACCTGCGGCAGAACTCCCGCGCGCTGGGTCTGGGCGTCGGACGTCTGGGGGTATTCACCAGCATCGTGCTGTTCGATCAGCGCGTCTCGATGTGGACCTCCATCCTCGGTCTGACCGTTGCCATGATCGCCGCATTCAAATACGGCTTCGCGTTCCTGTTGGTGTATCTGCTGTGGATCGGTATCACTCGCTTGATTCTCACGCTGTTGCTGTCCCTTAGCGGGCACTCGATCGGACCGGCCTACCCGGTGATTCTCTATTACAACCAGATCGTCGGCGCGTTGATGAAGATCTACGTTTTCTTCCGCCTCGATCGCCAGTCCTGGACCCGCCAGGACACCAAACTCAGCCGCGACATGGCCAGCTTCCAGGGGTGGTTCAACACCTGGTCGTCTCGAACCATGACTTTTTCGGCTGGCAGCATCTTCGTCGCAGTACTGCTGACGATGGTGTGAAACAAGTCCCAGCCGGACTAATGGATCTACTCGATTAATCAGGAATTACCGCCATGAATACAGCCTTGAATGCAAACGTCGTCCACGAATCCGAAGCTCAGCGTCAGCATGCCCGCGTGAAGATCCCCGCCAAGCTGCGCCTGCTCAACGGCCAACCCAACGCGCCGCTGGTCCGCGTTGAAGACCTTTCCGCTGGCGGTCTGAGCTACGTTGCTCCTGCAAATCAGCGCCCGATGCCAGGCGAAGTCATCAAGGGTCGTCTGCAGTTCCTAATCGACAACCTCGGACTTGCGATGGATGTGGAGCTGCAGATCCGGGCCGTTGACCAAAGCACCGGTCGAGTGGGCTGCCAGTTTCAGCTTCTGGAAGCGCCGGATATCGCCACACTGCGCCACCTGATCACCTCACACCTGAGCGGCGATATCGTCAGCATGGGCGAAGTATTGGCGACACTGCAGCGCGACAACTTCACCAAGGCGCGCAAGATCAAGGATGGCGGCAGCGGCATGACCGCGTTCGGTCGACTGCGAGCCGTGACGTTCAGCGCCGGTATTTTCGTCGTGGGGCTGGTGGCGTTCGGTTTTGTCGCCAAGTCGGTGTACGGCATGTACTTCGTTAGCCACTCGACCGCAGGGTTGGTCAGTGTGCCTACCATGGACGTGACCATGCCGCGCGAAGGCACTGTTTCGAGCCTGGTAGGTGCCGATGGCAACGTGGCCAAAGGCGCCCCGCTCGCCTCGTTCAGCACCAGCATGCTGGAGATGCTCAAGGGCAACCTCGACCCTGACGAAATGCAGCCCGCCAAAATCGAAGAACTGTTCGGTCGCCAGATGGCTGGCACCTTGACCAGTCCTTGTGATTGCGTGGTCGGCAAGCAACTGGTGGCTGACGGTCAATACGCCGCCAAAGGTCAGGTGATCTTCCAGCTGACGCCGCGCAACGTCGCCGCCAATGTGGAAGCACGCTTTACCTATCGCCAGTTCTCCGACGTCCAGCCCGGTGCGCGCGTTAATTTTCAGGTGGCCGGTGAGCCAGGCTCCCATGGTGGTCAGATCGTGAGCGCCACCAGCCTGAACCCGGTCGATCTTTCTTCGGACATCCGTGTGCAGATCAAGCCGGACGAATCCATCAACAGCAACCTGGCTGGCCGTCCGGTAGAAGTGGTCAGCGACCGCGGTCCATCGCTGAACTGGCTGGTCGATAAAGCCACGGCCGCAGGTCTCTAAACATGGCTAGCCCACTACGAAGCTTGTCAGCCCCGACGCTATTGAGCCTCGCCATTGCGATGGGCATCGGCGGCTGTGCCGGTCTGCCAGATCAGCGCCTGGCCAATGAAGCCCTGAAGCGCGGTGACACCGCGGTCGCGGAGCAAAACTATCGACAACTGGCGGACCTGGGTTATAGCGATGCACAGGTCGGCCTGGCAGACATTCAGGTTGGCACCCGCGACCCTGAGCTGATCAAGCAGGCCGAGGCGACCTATCGCGCCGCTGCCGACACTTCCCCTCGCGCGCAATCGCGTCTGGGCAAGCTGCTGGCGGTCAAACCGAACTCGACTGAAGCCGAACAGCACGAAGCCGAAGACTTGCTGAAAAAAGCTTTTGCCAATGGCGAACAAGGCACCTTGATCCCGCTGGCCATGCTTTATCTGCAATACCCGCACAGTTTCCCGAACGTCAACGCGCAGCAGAAAATCAGCCAATGGCGTGCGCAAGGTTATCCAGAAGCGGGCCTGGCGCAGGTGCTGCTTTATCGCACCCAAGGCACCTACGACCAGCATCTGGCGGAAGTGGAAAGCATCTGTAAGCAGGCGCTCAACACCACCGACGTCTGCTACGTCGAACTGGCAACCGTCTACCAGAAACAAGGCGCGGCCGACAAACAGGCGGCGCTGCTGGAGCAGATGCAAAAGGGTTACGCGGTGGGTTCGGTGACGGCGCAACGCGTCGACAGCGTCGCGCGAGTGTTGTCTGACGCAACGCTGGGCAAGCCTGACGAAAAGACCTCTCAGCAACTGCTTGAGAAGATCGCCCTGGCCTATCCCGCTTCCTGGGTCAGCCTCGCGCAATTGCTCTACGACTACCCGGAATTGGGCGACGTCGACAAGATGATGGAATACCTGGACAACGGCCGCGCAGCCGATCAACCGCGCGCCGAGCTGTTGCTGGGTCGCCTGTACTACGAAGGCAAAATGGTACTGCCGGACGCGCACAAGGCTGAAGAGCACCTGCAAAAAGCGGCGGCCACTCAACTGTCCGCGCACTACTACCTCGGCCAGCTTTATCGTCGCGGCTACCTCGGCAACCCTGAGCCGCAGAAAGCCGTCGACCAGTTGTTGACCGCTGCCCGTGGCGGCCAGAGCAGTGCCGACTTCGCAATCGCGCAGCTGTTCTCACAAGGTAAAGGCATCAAGCCAGACCCTGTGAATGCGTGGGTATTCGGCCAGTTGGCAATGCTTCAGGACACCCCTGAAGCCAAGGATCTTGCCACGCAACTCAATGATCAATTGCCGCCGGAGAAGCGTGCAACCGCGCAACGCCTCCTCCAACAAGAACAGCAGGTGCGTGGCTCCAGCGCTCAAAACGCGTTGGCGATGCAAGCCCTGCAACCAGAAAAAGACGGCGAGGACGCACCCCTATGAAGCTGAAGTTAAATCCCCTGATGGCAGCGGGTCTGGGCCTGGGCTTTTCCCTGATCTGGGCAACCCCTGCCCTCGCCGCGCTGACCGAAGACAAGAATTTTGGCATCGAAGTCAAAGCCACCGGCCAGGCCGAAGATGACCGAGACCTGGGCACCCGCGACGGTGGCGACGTGAACGGTATCGGCCTCGACGTGCGCCCATGGATGTACGGCAAGTGGGGCGACTGGAGCGGTTATGCGATGGGCCAGGTGGTGACTGCCACCGACACCATCCAGACCGACCCGCTGGAACAGCAATCCACCGACAGCCAGACCGGGCAGACCAGCCAACAGGCTCGCGGCACCGCCAACAGCCGCAAGGTTTCTGACAGCTACGCCGCGCTGCGTGAGTTCTGGGTTGGCTACAGCGGCTTCACGCCGTATCCGGGGGAAATCCTCAAGTTCGGTCGCCAGCGCCTGCGCAATGACGACGGCCAGTGGCACGACGTGAACATCGAAGCGCTGGACTGGACCTTCGACACCACGCTGCTCAAGGCAGAAGTCGGCGCCGCTCAGCGTTTCAGCGAATACCGCACTGACCTGACCGAACTCGACCCGCAGGACAAAGACCGCCAGCATTTGTACGGCGATGTCAGCTACCAGTGGACGCCCGGTCATTGGGCCGGCATTCGCGGACATTACAGCCACGACGACGGCAGCCTGAAACATCAGGGCGAAGCGCTGGACGATCTGGACAAGACGTCCACCGGCGATCTGACCTGGCTGGGCCTGCAAGCCAACAGCGATGCATACAACTACCGCAACACCAACCCGATCAACTATTGGGGCAGCGTGACCTGGCTCAACGGCGACCGCGACCGTATCGGCGCCGCCTACGACGCCACCAGCGATCAATACCTGGCAGGCGCCAAAGACAAGAGCAACGTGAACGGCTGGGCCAGTGACCTGGGCCTGCGCTTCCGGCTTGATCCGATGTGGCAGGTCGGTGGCGCCTACTCCCGTGCCAGCAAGAACTACGAACAGAACGGTCTTGAGAGCAACCGCTCGAACTGGACGGGCACTCGCTCACGCGTCCATCGCTTCGGTGAAGCCTTCCAGGGCGAAATGGCCAACGTGGAGTCCGGCTCTCTGTTCGCTTCCTGGCAGCTGCGCGACGAGTACGACGCCTCGCTGGTCTACCACAAGTTCCGTCGCGTGGATGGCCACTCCGGCATCGGCGGTGCGGGCGTGAATCCGGCTCGCGAGAACGTCGATGCAGACGGCATCAGCACCGGTACTTTTGATTCATTGCCGCTGGAAGACGGTCGCAAGGACCTGGGTCAAGAGATGGACCTGGTGGTGACCAAGTATTTCAAACAAGGCCTGTTGCCCGCCTCGGTCAGCCAGTCGTTCGATGAGCCTTCTGCTCTGGTACGTCTGCGCGCTGGCGTGTTCAAGCCCGGCGATGCGTATCACAACGGTGTGGATGAATACATGCACCGCGCCATCGTCGACGTTATCTGGCGCTTCTGATGCAGTTGCGAAAGGAGTGCAATGAAATGAACAGTCAAGCAAGCAGTCCGCGCAACAGGGCCTGGCCCCATGCCCTGCTCGAATGCGCAGTGCTGAGCAGCGCCTTACTGCTGGCGAGCACTGCGGCCATGGCCAATACGGTTCCGGCAGTAGCGCCGGCCGTGAGCAAAGAAGCGGCTAAACCTGATGTGGTCAAAGGGTTACAGCAAGCCAAGACCTACACCATCAGCAGCCCACCGAGCGAGCCGCTGATGATGGACAAGCCGAAGTTGCCTGACCTGTCCGGCTACACCGCACAAGCGGTGGAAAAGAAGATCGTGCGCATCAAGCCGGGCAAGGTTTCCATCAAACGGATGATGCAGGAAGACTCGCTGAAGGAGTTCATCGGCGGCGATAACAAGATGGCCGAATGGGTCGCGCGTCAGCACGGTATCCCGCAGGCGATCTTCATCGACGACGGTTACATCAACCTTCGTGATCTCGCCAAGAAGGTGCCAAACCAGTACCTGAGCGAGATCTCGCCGGGCGTATTCATTGCGCGCCTGCCGATTGTGGTCGGTAAGAAAGGAATCCTTGAAGTCGACAAGAAGACCCAGGAACTGCGCCTGTCACAAGAGGCCGGGGCGTTCGTGGTCAACGACAACATGCTCTTCATCACCGATACCAAGGTGACCGGCTGGAGCGAGAAGGCCAACGGTCCGTCTACCTACAAGGCGCCAAAAGAATTCCGGCCGTTCCTGTTGTCCTGGGGCGGCACGCAGACTTACATCGTCAACACCAAGGTCGCGAGCCTTGGCTACAACAACAGCAAGTCGTACGGGGTGAGCATTTCCCAGTACACGCCGAACATGAAAGCGGTAATGAAGCGCCCTGACCCTACCGGCTGGATCATCAACTCCGAGTTCTCTGACTTGTGGTACGGCTTTTATTGCTACGAAAGCCGCGACTTCGTGGTCAAGGGCAGTACCTACCGTGACAACATCGTTTACGGCATCGACCCTCACGACCGCTCCCACGGTCTGATCATTGCCGAAAACACGGTGTTCGGGACCAAGAAAAAGCACGGCATCATCGTGTCCCGTGAAGTGAACGACAGCTTCATCATCAACAACAAAAGCTACGAGAACCACTTGTCCGGCGTCGTGCTCGACCGTAACAGCGTCAACAATCTGGTCGCTTACAACGAGATCTACCGCAACCACTCCGACGGCATAACGCTGTATGAAAGTGGCGACAACCTGATCTGGGGCAACCGCGTTTTCGCCAACAAGCGCCACGGCATCCGGGTTCGCAACAGCGTCAACATCCGGCTGTACGAAAACCTTGCCATGGGCAACGGCCTGATGGGCGTTTACGGCCACATCAAGGACCTGAGCGACACCGACCGTGACATCAAGCTCGATCCGTTCGACGCTCAAGTGTCGCTGATCCTGGTCGGCGGCAATCTGGCGTCCAACGGCTCAGGGCCTTTGTCTATCGACTCCCCGCTGAGCGTCGAGTTGTACAAAGTCTCGATGCTGGCCCCGACCAAAACCAGTGGCATCACCTTCAACGGGATTCTTGGCGACCGCCAGGATGAAATCCTCGACCTGCTGGTGCGCCAACAAAAAGCCGTATTGATCGACCCGGTCGAACGTCAGACAGACTTGCGGGACTGAGGAATTTCTATGCACGCTCAATTGATCAAGTTTCTCAGCCTTTCCAGCCTCACCGCAGCACTATTCGCTGCGGGTAATGCTTACGCAGATGACGCAGCCGCCGCGCCAACCTTCAAGGCCGACCCTTGCTGCAGTATGTGCCCGGAAGCGCACGACGAGAAAAACTACGTTTCACGCTATCAGCAGAACTTCACCACGCTGGTCCAGGCCCAGGGCGACTGGCTATTTCGGACCAAAGAAGATTTGCGCACCGAGTTCGACACCACGCCCGAAGGCTATGCCCGGATGAAAGAACTGCACGACGCGTTCAAGAGTAAAGGCGTAGAGCTTGTGGTGGTGTATCAGCCTACCCGTGGCCTGGTTGATCGCAACAAATTGTTCCCGGCCGAACGCGACAAGTTCGACTACGACACCGCGCTGAAAAACTATCAGGCGATGCTCGGCCGTTTCGCGAAAATGGGCTACACCGTGCCGGACTTGTCGCCGTTGACCAACGAGCAGCAGGCCCACGACTTCTACTTCCGTGGCGACCAACACTGGACGCCATACGGCGCTCAACGCACCGCGAAGATCGTCGCCGAATCGGTGAAACAACTTCCGGAATTCGCAAGCGTGCCCAAGCGTGAATTCGAGTCCCACATCTCCGGCCGCATGGGCAAGAAAGGCACCCTGCACAACATGGCCGGTCAGCTGTGCAACACCAGCTACGCGATCCAGTACATGGACATGTTCGAAACCGAGCCTAAGGGCGAAGCGGCTGACGGCGATCTGTTCGGCGATTCCGGGACCCCGGAAATCACCCTCGTCGGCACCAGCCACAGCGGCAAGAACTACAACTTCGCCGGTTTTCTTCAGGAATACATGGGCGCTGACGTGCTGAACGTTGCGTTCCCTGGCGGCGGTCTCGAAGGCTCGATGCTGCAATACCTGGGCAGCGATGATTTCCAGAAACACCCACCGAAGATTCTCATCTGGGAGTTCTCGCCGCTGTACCGTCTGGACCAGGAGACCATCTACCGCCAGATGATGTCCTTGCTGGACAACGGCTGCGAGGGCAAGCCGGCGCTCATGAGCACCAGCACTTCGCTCAAGCCGGGCACCAACGAACTGTTGGTCAACGGTAAGAATGGCATCAAGGACGTGCGTAACGGCAGTAATCAGATCGATATCAAATTTGCCGACACCTCGGTGAAGACCCTTCAGGCCCGACTCTGGTACATGAACGGCCGCCACGAAGATTTGAAAATCGAGAAACCTGAAACATCCGATACCGACGGGCGCTTCGCCTTCGAACTGCGCGATGACAAGGACTGGGCTGACCAGCAATTGCTCGCACTGGAAGTACAGGGTCCTGAAGCGGGCACTGCACCCCAGCAAGTCGAAGCCAAAGTATGCAAACGCAACGTGTTCCCGAATGTCGCGCATCGCGCCGCGCAAGCCGGGTTATGAGGCTCCTATGCACACTCCAAAAATGATGCTCCCCACTCTTCTCTCGCTGGCAATGATGTCATCGGCCGTATTTGCAACCGGTGCCAGCGCTGCCACGACTCTCGTGCCGCCGCAAGGCTATTACCAGGGCATAGAGAAATTCAAAAAGGGTGAGAACAAGTTTTCCTGTGACGCCATTCCGCAGCCGTACACCGACAAACTGGTGTTTCGCAGCAAATATGAAGGCTCGGACAAGGCGCGTTCCACGCTCAACAAAGAGTCCGAACAGGCGTTCCGTGATGCCACCAAATCCATCACCACGATGGAGCGCAACACCAGCAAAGTGGTCATGCAATACATGCGCGATGGTCGTCCGGAACAGCTCGACTGCGCGCTGAACATGCTGACCACCTGGGCCAAGGCCGACGCGCTGGAGTCCACCGACTTCAACCACACCGGCAAGTCCATGCGCAAATGGGCGCTGGGCAGTATGTCCTCGTCTTACCTGCGCCTGAAGTTCTCCGATTCCCACCCGTTGGCCACGCGCCAGCAGGACGCCAAGGTCATCGAAGCCTGGTTCAGCAAGCTGGGTGATCAGGTCGTGAGCGACTGGAACAATCTGCCGCTCGACAAGACCAACAACCATTCGTACTGGGCTGCCTGGTCGGTCATGGCAACGTCTGTCGCCACCAATCGCAAGGACTTGTTCGACTGGTCGGTGAAGGAATTCCGCCTCGCCGCTAATCAGGTCGATGCCCAAGGTTTCCTGCCCAACGAGTTAAAGCGCAAGCAACGCGCCCTCGCCTATCACAACTACGCCTTGCCGCCGCTGGCGATGATCGCCAGTTTTGCGCAGGTAAACGGCGTGGATCTTCGCCCTGAAAACAACGGCGCGTTGAAGCGTCTGGGTGATCGGGTGCTCGCTGGCGTGAAGGATTCCGGTAGCGAATTTGCCGCCCGCGATGGTGAAAAGCAGGACATGACGGACCTAAAAACCGCTATGAAATTCGCCTGGCTGGAACCGTACTGCTCGCTGTACGACTGCGGCCCGGATGTGCTGGAACAGAAGCACAAGATGCAACCGTTCAAGAACTTCCGCCTCGGCGGCGACCTGACCCGCACCTATGACCCGAGTCACGAAAAGGGTGAGAAAAGCGGTTCGTAAGGACGGCTCTTTTTATCTGTAGGAGCGCGCTTGCCCGCGATGAGGCCTGTACATCCGATGGAAATGCGTCGGCAGGAATATCGCAATCGCGGGCAAGCGCGCTCCTACAGAGGTCGGCACCGGTTCAAAGATTTATGTTTCACCTCCCCCGCTCTCGCGCTGGGGGGTTTGGGGGGGCTTCGGCCTCTGGATGTTGTACAAACGGAGATATCAGGATGGTTTTCTCATCCAACGTGTTCCTGTTCTTGTTCTTGCCGGTGTTTCTCGGCTTGTACTACTTGAGCGGGCAACGCTATCGCAACCTGCTGCTGCTGATCGCCAGCTATGTGTTCTATGCCTGGTGGCGAGTGGACTTCCTGGCCCTGTTTGCAGCGGTGACGCTGTGGAACTACTGGATCGGTCTCAGGGTGGGCGCAGCAGGCGTGCGAACCAAACCGGCGCAGCGTTGGTTACTGCTCGGTGTGGCCGTGGACCTGTGCATCCTGGGCTATTTCAAATACGCCAACTTTGGCGTGGACAGCATCAACGCAATGATGACGTCGGTCGGTCTTTCGCCCTTCATCCTCACGCACGTGCTGCTGCCGATCGGGATCTCGTTCTACATCTTCGAGTCCATCAGCTACATCATCGACGTGTACCGTGGCGATACCCCGGCGACCCGCAACCTGATCGACTTCGCTGCATTCGTTGCGATCTTCCCGCACCTGATTGCCGGCCCAGTGCTGCGTTTCCGCGACCTGGCCGACCAGTTCAACAATCGCACGCACACCCTGGACAAGTTCTCTGAAGGCGCCACGCGCTTCATGCAGGGCTTCATCAAAAAGGTATTCATTGCCGACACGCTGGCGGTGGTTGCTGACCATTGTTTCGCCTTGCAGCACCCCACCACCGGCGATGCCTGGCTGGGCGCGCTGGCCTATACCGCGCAGTTGTATTTCGACTTCTCCGGTTACAGCGACATGGCCATCGGCCTAGGCCTGATGATGGGTTTCCGCTTCATGGAAAACTTCAAACAGCCCTATATCAGCCAGTCGATCACCGAGTTCTGGCGGCGTTGGCACATCAGCCTGTCCACCTGGCTGCGTGACTATCTGTACATCACGTTGGGCGGCAACCGGGGCGGCAAAATCGCGACCTATCGCAACCTGTTCCTGACCATGTTGCTGGGCGGGCTGTGGCACGGCGCTAACATCACCTACATCGTCTGGGGCGCATGGCACGGCATCTGGCTGGCGATTGAGAAAGCGCTGGGCATCAACACCACGCCGCGCAGTTTCAATCCGGTTCGGTGGGCGTTGACCTTCCTGCTGGTGGTGATGGGCTGGGTGATCTTCCGCTCGGAAAACCTGCACGTGGCCGGTCGCATGTACGGCGCGATGTTCAGCTTCAGTGAATGGCAGTTGTCCGAACTCAATCAGGCCAGCCTCACCGGCCTGCAAGTGGCAACGCTGGTGGTGGCGTACATCACGCTGGCGTTCTTCGGTCTTCGCGACTTCTACAAGAACCGCGCGCCGGTCAAACCCACGAGTGACACAAGCAACAGTGACAAGGCGGTACGCGCTGACGGTCCTGCCACCGCGCAACCAGGGATGATCAAAGCCGTACCGGGCGACACGCCGGGCAGCATTCATCAGCCGGGTTACACCGTGGGCGTCGAAGCCCAGGTGCAGCCTGCCTACTGGACTGCCGATTGGTCGCGCTACGTGATGCGCGGCCTGATTCTGCTGATGTTCGTGGCCTCCATTCTCAAACTCTCGGCGGCCAGCTTCTCGCCGTTCCTTTACTTCCAGTTCTGAGGAGCCTGACATGACCCGTTCATTACGAATCCTCTACATCGCGCTGTTTCTGGCGATCCTGCTGGCACTGGGAATCTGGTCGTTGCGCAGCTTCAGCGGCTTCTCGACGTCGCAGGAAACCACAGTGCTTAACGGTCGATGGACCAAGGCCGTGGAAACTCACTATGACGAAGAGTTTCCGATCAAGCGCCTGGGCACCAACCTCTGGGCAGCACTGGATTACAAGGTCTTCAACGAAGGTCGTCCTGGCGTTGTGTTGGGCAAGGACCAATGGCTCTACACCGACGAAGAGTTCGATGCAGTGGCCAACGGCGAGCAGAACGAAGCTGACAACCTGGCGCTGATTCAGGGCGTACGCGATCAGCTTAAAAAGCAAGGTACTGAGCTGGTGCTGGCGATCATTCCGGCCAAGACCCGTCTGTATCCGGAACACATCGGCAGCAATGCTCCAGCCAGTTTGCACACCGACTTGTACCAGCAGTTTCACGCGCAAGTCAGTCAGGCCGGGATTTTTGCCCCTGACCTGCTGACGCCGCTGCAAAACGCCAAAAACAACGGCCAGGTGTTCCTGCGCACCGATACCCACTGGACGCCCATGGGTGCCGAAGTGGTCGCGCAGCAACTGGGCGCAGCGATCTTGAAAAAGACACCCCTGAACGGCGATCCGCAGACCTTCGTCACCGAAGCGAAAACCAGTGAACCTTACACGGGCGACCTGACCAACTTCCTGCCACTGGACCCGTTGTTCAGCAACCTGCTGCCGAAACCCGATGACTTGCAACAACGCAGCACCAACCCTGCCGAGCCTGAGGCCGACAGCGGCGATGCACTGTTTGCCGATAATCAGGTAGCAGTTGGCCTCGTCGGCACCAGCTACAGCGCCAATCCTAACTGGAACTTTGCCGGTGCCCTCAAGCAGGCCCTGCACAGTGACGTCGTCAATTACGCCGAAGACGGCCATGGCCCGATCCTGCCGATGCTCAAGTATCTGCAGACCGACGCCTTCAAGAGCAGCCCGCCGCAGGTGCTGATCTGGGAATTCCCGGAGCGTTACCTGCCCGCTCACAACGACCTTGCCGAGTTCGATCCGCAGTGGATCGCAGAACTCAAAAAGGCTCGTGACCCTCAACAAAATCTGGCACTTACCGCCAACAACTCCGAGTCGCCCAACCGGGCGCAAAACTGAGAGGACTCTCAAAATGACCTTACAGACCACTCCAAATCGTTTGGCCACTTGCGTACGTACCAGCCGTCTGCTGAAAACCTGCGTCCTGGCCGCCAGCCTTGGCTTCGTTTCTTTGCAGGCCTATGCCGGTGATTCCGCGCTCTACGGCCCGACCGCGCCGAAAGGCTCGACCTTCGTGCGTGTCTACAACGCCAGCAATGCCGAAGTCAGCGCCAGCGTCGGCAATACCAACCTGAGCGAAGTGGGCCCATTGGCCAGCACTGATTTCAGCTTCATGCCCCAAGGCGACTACAGCGCCAAAGTCGGCAGCCAGACTCTGCCGGTGAAACTGGCGGGCGACCACTACTACACCATCGTCAACAACACCTCCGGCACGCCGCAACTGGTCGAAGAACCGCCGTTCAAGAACAAGCAGAAGTCCTTGGTGCGCGTGCAGAACCTGAGCGACAAACCGCTGACACTGAAAACCGCCGACGGCAAGACTGCCGTGGTCGAAGCCGTCAAAGCCAAAGGCACCGGCGAGCGCGAAATCAACCCGGTCAAAGTCAGCCTGGCCCTGTACGACGGCGACAAAAAAGTCAGCGACGTCAAGCCCGTTGCGCTGGAGCGTGGCGAGGCCGCCGTGCTGTATGTCACCGGTAGCGGAAGCAACCTGTCGCCGGTCTGGGTAAAACGCCCTACCGCGACTCGATAAACGATTGCTGATTCCGGCAAAACGCCGTTTTTGATTCACGTAGGAGCGCGCTTGCCCGCGATTGCATTAGTTCAGACGGTAGATATCCGTCGAATTTACGGCCCTTTCGCGGGCAAGCGCGCTCCTACAAGCGAAATTTACGGTCGGCGCTAGGCATTGTTGCCATGAGAGCGCCGACCGATGCCGCACAACAATAAGCAAGACGAAACGACAGAAATCGATTCAGCCCATTCGAACGCTTTTGCTATTGGAGAAACAAATGATTCCAGTGATCTTGTCAGGTGGCAGCGGTTCCCGACTCTGGCCGCTTTCGCGTAAACAGTTCCCGAAACAGTTCCTGGCGCTGACCGGCGACCACACGCTGTTCCAGCAAACCCTTGAGCGCTTGGTGTTCGAAGGCATGCAGCACCCGATCGTGGTCTGCAACAAGGAACACCGCTTCATCGTCAACGAGCAACTAGGCTCGCTGAACCTGGACACCCAATCCATTATCATGGAACCGTTCGGCCGCAATACCGCGCCCGCCGTGGCGCTGACCGCGATGATGCTGGTCAACGAAGGCCGTGATGACCTGATGCTGGTGCTGCCGGCAGATCACGTCATCGAAGATCAAAAAGCCCTGCAGCGCGCGCTGGCCCTGGCCACCGTGGCGGCCGAGCGCGGCGAAATGGTGTTGTTCGGTATCCCGGCCACCAAGCCGGAAACCGGTTATGGCTACATCAAATCCACCGCCGACGCGCTGCTGCCTGAAGGCGTGAGCCGCGTGTCGCACTTCGTCGAAAAACCAGACGAAAGACGCGCCACCGAATTCGTTGAAGCTGGCGGTTACTACTGGAACAGCGGCATGTTCCTGTTCCGCGCCAGTCGCTTCCTCGAAGAACTGAAAAAGCACGATCCGGACATCTACGACACTTGCCTGCTGACCCTGGAGCGCAGCACCAAAGAAGGCGAGAACGTCGAAATCGATGCGGCAACTTTTGCTCAGTGCCCGGACAACTCGATCGACTATGCCGTGATGGAAAAAACTCAGCGCGCCTGCGTTGTGCCGCTTTCGGCCGGCTGGAACGACGTTGGCTGCTGGGCATCGCTGTGGGCCGTGCATGACAAAGACGTCAACGGCAACGTCACCAAAGGCGACGTCATTCTGCAGGACAGCCGAAACTGCATGGTTCATGGCAACGGCAAACTGGTGTCGGTGATCGGTCTGGACGACATTGTCGTGGTCGAAACCAAAGACGCCATGATGATCGTGCACAAGGACAAGGTTCAGGGCGTCAAGCAGATGGTCAACACCCTGAACGAACAGGGTCGCACCGAAACCCAGAACCACCTCGAAGTCTATCGCCCGTGGGGCTCGTATGATTCGGTGGACATGGGCGGACGCTTCCAGGTCAAGCGCATCTCGGTCAAGCCGGGCGCCAGCCTGTCTTTGCAGATGCACCACCACCGCGCTGAACACTGGATCGTCGTGTCGGGCACCGCTCAAGTCACCTGTGACGAGAACGTGTTCCTGCTTACTGAGAACCAGTCCACCTATATTCCGATCGCTTCGGTCCACCGCTTGCGTAACCCAGGCAAGATCCCGCTGGAAATCATCGAAGTGCAATCGGGCAGCTACCTGGGCGAAGATGATATCGAACGTTTCGAAGACGTCTACGGTCGCTCCAACAACTCGGTGGAAGCAGGCATAAAAACCCAAACCATCGCGCGCTAATGCTCGCCTTCAACGAGTAGTAACGGCCCCCGTCGGGCCTCTGCGAATCCTATCCGCAGTGGCCCGACGGGGGCTTTTTTGTGGACCGGATATCAATACGCTCTCGCACAATACGTGGGAGCGGACCTGTCCGCGAATGCCGGGTTTCAGCCGACAGATGCATCGGATGTGACGACGTCTTCGCGGACAGATCCGCTCCCACAGGCTCCGAGCCTGCCCAAGAGATTTGGTCTATCCCTGCCCTTTCGGTACGATGCCCACATCTGCCCGTTCCGGACGCTCCCCCATGATCTTCGGCGCCATACTGCTGCTCACCTGGCTGGTTTTGCTTTTACGTTACCCGTCCAAAGCGTTGCCGGTATCCCTTGCAGCAGCTGCGGGATTGGGCATCGTTGCGTTGTGCGTGATCTGGCAGGACAGCCGCGATACCCAGCGGCTGGAGCGGCTGCAATTGCGTCTGGACTTCGCCCCGCAGCAATGCCCGATTGGTCGACCGCTGCTGGTGCTGATCGATAACGGCAACAAGGTGCCGCTGAGCGAACTGCGCTGGAAAGTGGCCGCTTACGCACCGGGCGATACCGTCAATCTCGCCGAAGACACTTACACCGCTCCGCGCTATCGCGGGCCTGGCGAATTGCTTCCCGGCAGTCAATGGCAGGACTGCCTGCCCCTGCCTCCGCTGCGCGCAGGTTATCGACCACAAACACTGGAATTTCGCGCCGAACGCCTGCAGGGCACCTTTTCGGATTAGCCCATAGGGCGCGCCCAACAAAACGCTATGTGGGAGGGAGCTTGCTCGCGACGCGCCGACCTGGCTAATGCATCTCTATGGGCTGGAACAACGCTTCGCGAGCAAGCTCCCTCCCACATCGCTCTACGCAAGGAAAACCCGCCATGCCCGTTGTTCTGATCACAGGTAGCTCAAGCGGCATCGGTCGCGCCATGGCCGATGCATTCAAGTCGGCCGGCTATGACGTAATCGCCACGGCACGCAAGCCAGAAGACGTCGTCCGACTCAATGCAGCAGGCTTCTTCGCTATTGAGCTGGACGTCAATGACCCCGCAGCGCTAGAACAATTAGTGACCACGCTGAAGCAACGCAATACCCCGCTCGAAGTGCTGATCAATAACGCAGGTTACGGCGGCATTGGCCCGCTGCTCGATGGCGGCGTCGAGGCGCTGCGCAGGCAATTTGAAACCAACGTGTTTTCCATCGTCGGCGTCACGCGCGCGTTGTTCCCGGCGCTGCGGCGCAGCAAAGGATTGGTGGTCAATATCGGCAGCGTGTCAGGCGTATTGGTCACGCCCTTTGCCGGTGCGTATTGCGCGTCCAAGGCGGCAGTGCATGCGATGAACGAAGCCCTGCGGCTTGAGCTGGCACCGTTTGGCATTCGCGTCATGGAAGTCCAGCCTGGCGCCATCGACACCCAGTTTGCCAACAACGCCAAACGCGAAGCAGAGAGCGTGATCCACGAAGGCTCACCGTGGTGGCCGCTGCGTGACAGCATCCGCGCCCGGGCCAACGCCTCGCAAAACAATCCAACACCCGCCGTCGACTTTGCCCGAGATGTGCTCAAAGCCGTGCAAAAAAGCCGACCGCCCCGTCTGCTGAGGTCCGGCAACGGCTGCCACGCCCTGCCGCTGCTGGCCTGGTTGCTGCCAAAAGGATTGCTGGATCGGGTGTTGAGCAAACGGTTTGGGTTGGGCGGGAAATTATAATATTCGCGATAAGGGTTTTTTTACCTATCGCGAATCACTCTAGCAGGACTATTGAAAAACTTTTAGTCACTGCTAGTTTAATGAAACGCCATTAAAAAACCGGCGCGATAGCTTTAAAAACAAGGAGCGTTAGCATGAGCACGAAAGACGAAAAACCCGGCAATAAAACCGTATTACCTCAGCAGGAACAACCTTCCTATGTAGAGGGAGCCGTAAACAACATCATTACGAAAAACATGCTCGACACATCGTTCACCGTAGTAGTACCCGTTGTTAGCACCAGCTACAACAGGACTGTCATGAGTGTTCACGGGATTACTGGAACAGGAGGAACTGTCACGATCTCTGAACCGCTGGTAGACAATCAAGCACATAGGATAGTAATAAGAAATAGCTCGCTCGCCCAACCATTCTCTCCCGGCGAACAGGCTTATATTCACACTATTATCATTGTAAAACCTGAGTTCGGCGGTGGAAGTCGAAATTTGCCTGACTCGCCGCTTTACACATTCGCAACTTCGTAATCTTTAATTACTTTTTCGCAATCAGAACCACCGAAAACGTAATCCTCGCCGCCAAACCCGCAGCCGGTACGTGCCCCAAAATGAATACGTACCGGCAAGATGGGCCAATCGCCCCCGGTTGAATGTCGGATAAACGTCAGCGGTGCTGACAAAATCCCGCAGCACAGCCGCAGAAATCAGCGTGAAACACGCCCCCGCCCTATCCGGACAGACGACTTTTCCGACAGCCGTTTCCCATGCCTGTCGCCATACTCCGTGACGAACGTCAGCCACACTGCTGACGCCTAACGTCAAGGATGACGAACATGAGCGACGAGCAAAGCAACATCCGGGTGCCGGACACGATAGAGACCGAAACCCCCGCACTGGATACCGCGATTGAAGAAATCGCCCACTTCTTCACCAACGTCGTAAACCCCAGGCTCTTCAGTCCTATTGCCTATATCGAATCGGCAATCGCAAGAATGGTGGAGGAGTCAGGAGCAACGCCGCAAATCAAAGCCGCCATCACCAGCCAAACGCTGATTACCGTGCGCTATCTGGAACATCTGCCTGCGCCTTTTTCCGGTCCTATTCAGGGCGGCATACCTAACTTGCTGCCCAGAAGCAGGCAATTCAGACTGTTCGACATCGTCACCGACAGCTACCTCAAACAGCTGCAAAACGGCACAAGCCTGCGCATCATCTGGCCTCCCGAATACCCCAATGCCCTCACCACAGCATTGGAAAGTGCCGACTTGCAAAGCGATTACAAGAGCGAAATCGACACGACATTCGTGCGCCCGGATGTCGAGTACATCTCCAAACTGCTGATCGAAAACGAGCTGGACACTATCCTCAACGCGTATCTGAGCCGCGGCGACATTACGGCCGATAATCGCAGCCTGGTGAAGGAATGCCTGGACAAGCAAATCAAACTGCAAACGGTTCAATTTCATCGGGCCAGCGGGGTACGCCTGGGACAGGTCGCGCGGCTGGCGTGGCCCAAAGACAGTGAGCACGCCGCGACCCGAAACAGCTTGCTGATTTTCCTTGGCGTTACCCCCGGGATGGCGGTGCTGGAGCTGCCCGCCAGCAACACTCAGCGCATGATATTTGTCACACGCTCTGCGACGCTCAAGCGCCTGATACTCGAACGCCTGCCCATTTATGAACGGCTCAGGGACGGTAACGACAGCCTGCTCTATAGGAAGACTTACCTGGGCACGAAAGCCATAACCCGGCCTTCTCTGACGTTCGTCGACAGCGACGATATCGTCGGCGAGCTGTATGTGCTCCGGCTCAACCGAATGTTGTCGGACATGGACACGCTGATCTCCACAGACGCTGAACGCTTCGCTGACAAAAGCCTTGAGCTGGGCGTGGCGATGTTGCAAGGACTCTCTATGGCCGTGCTGTTGCCGGCGGGCAGCGCTGCATTGGCGGGGAGGATGGTCGCCTCGTTCCTCTTAGGGATGACGGCATCGACGCTGGAAACGATTCGCGGCGCCCTGGCCGACACACCGCATCAAGCAAGCGAGCGCTATACAGTTGCTTTCATCATGGGCATTTCAGAAATAGCAGGGCCGCTTGCACAAAAGATGCTGGGTAAAGCCCTGTCAGCAGCGATGCAATCGAAGGTCAGCACACGAGTCGCCAGATTGCTGCGCAGCTACTATCTTTCCACCCCCGCGCGGCTGCCTCATCAGGTAATGGGCGCGATACGTAAACCCACTATGGCGCAAATCGAACGTTTCAAAGTGGCGCTCACCCAACAGCTCGCAACGGGACCTGAGCATGCGCAAAAACTAATCAAGCGTCAGGGGCGGATGTTGAACAGGCCTGTGGAAGGTCATGACCTGACGATCTGGCGCGGCCAGGTGTTTCGCGGCGACATGCGGCCGCCCGAAGTGGTGTTCAAAGAAGGATTCCAGCTGCGTACGCCACCTGGGGATATCAAACGCGATATTCATCAGGTCACCGGTGTGCGCGGTGGATTCGGCGGTGGTCACGATGCGCTGGACCCCGACGGCAAGGGCATCTCCACGTCGCTTTTTTACCTGGAGGAAAACACCGGGGCATTCGTCTATGGCGGCGGCAAAGGCGGTTACACCTACCTCATCGATGCTCGCCGGTACGAGGGCTATCACCTCTACGCCAACCATTACAAAGCGCAGTATCCGAAGGCGCCTCCTGTCGACTTCAAGCCGACCGAGATCAACTACGCCGAGGGGCTGGCCGGGTCCACGGTGCTCGGGGCCTACGACAGGCTCGGAGTGTTTATCCCCAACCCCCCAGCCTTGCGCAAGCTGGGCCGCGAGCAGGCCAAAGCTGCCATCAGAGAGCTGCTGGCAGCGTCGGCAGCCGCAGTGGCGATCAAACCGGGTGCGGCTTTAAACGCTCAGGCCCAAGATTTAGAGATCGATCCTGCCTATCTCTACAACTGATCACCCGGATTGACGATCACAGTACAAGTGATGCCCGCCGCCAACACCACGCCGGCCGGTACGTGATCCAAGTGAATACGTACCGGCACGCGCTGGGCCAGGCGCACCCAGTTGAAGGTCGGATTGACGTCGGCGATCAGTTCGCGGCTCTCCGGGTTATCGCGGTCGTAGATGGCGCGGGCGATGCTTTCGACGTGGCCTTTCATGACTTCGCCGCTCATCAATTGCATATCCGCCGGATCACCGATATTGACGTGGGGCAACTTGGTTTCTTCGAAGAAGCCGTAAACCCAGAACGAGTTCATGTCGACCACCGCCATCTTCGCCTCGCCGATGCGCGCGTAGTCGCCGCGATGCACGTTAAGGTTGGTCACGTAGCCGTCGACTGCCGCCAGCACTCGGGTGCGTTTGAGGTTCAGTTCGGCAGCTTCCAGTTGCGCCTGGGCCAGTTGGTAATCGGCCTGGGCGGAGGTAGCGACGTTGGACGCGTCTTCGCGGCTTTCGGCTGAAATCACCAGATTGTCCATATCGGCGCGGCGGCTGGCATTGACCTTGCGCATTTCCCACGTGGCTTTGCGCGACGACACCAGCGCCTGCGCCTGCTTGACCGCCAGCTGATAATGCTCGGGGTCGATCTGCATCAACAGATCGCCCTTTTTCACCTGTTGGTTATCGCGCACCGGCACATCCACCACAGTGCCTGTCACGTCGGCGGCAACGTTGATCACGTCCGCGCGCACACGCCCGTCGCGGGTCCAAGGCGTGTCCATGTAGTGAATCCACAGCAGCCGGCCTATCCAGATGGCCAACGCCAGCACCAACAAAGTGGCAATCAGACTCAAGAGCTTTTTCATCTCAACCAACGTGCCTCAACGGTAAACAGTGAGCGCCATGGCGCCGAAAATGCAGCTGAACAGGCTCAGACGCAGCAGCGCCGGATGCCAGAAAAAACGGTATAGATCGAGCCCCGACATCAACCGGTCCAAGGCCCAGGCGATAAACATCGCCACCACGAACATCACGGTCACGGTGGGCATGTAAACGCCGTGGAAAGCAATTTCACGCGGCATGCAGAAGTCCTTGGGGCTCGTGGTTGGGGGCGTAGGCGGCGAGCGGCGACTGCGGGTCGAGCAGCGAGGTGCGGATGAAGTGCAGATGGCTCTTGACCCGACGCAACGGCGAAGTGTCGAAGTGCGGTGCAAAGGGCTCGTCGGTCTGCGCCACGCAGGTAATGGCGTGATCGACGGCGTACAGACTGCGCTCCAGATTGTTGCGATCCGGCTGGATAAACAGCCGAATCAGCGAGCGCCCCATGACACGAATCGCCTGTCGCCAAGCTTGCGATTCGGCGTAGCTGGGATGGACCGGCAACACATCCTGCTCGCGACGCAGTTCGATGATCGCCTGACCGATTTCCAGCACCACGAACATCCAGCGCAGCAGATTGCGCTGCACTTCAGGACGCCCCGCTGCCAGGCCGTAGGCTTGATGCATCAAATCCCGGGTGCGGCTTTCGAAGCCTGAACGCATGCCTTTGAGCGGCGCGCTGATGGCAAACACCACTTGCCGTCGCAGGTCATTTTCCAGCCGCCGCCATAGCCAGCGACTGTTGGGCGGCAGGATGATCGCACCCGCGGCTGCACACAGCAGCATGCCGATGACCATGGCGATGTAGTCGTTGATGAACACGTACGGGTTGTAGACCGTGAGGTTGTCGGGTGCCGATCCAATGCTGAAGAAGATCAGCAAGCCCAAACCGTATCCGGCCCACTGCGGACGCGAGGCCAGGAATGCGCCAAGGGCAAACACCGGCGCCAGCACCATGCACAGCAAGGGAAAACCGTCGATCTGCGGGAAGATGAAGAAAGTTTCGAAAAACCCCAGCACCGCACCGAGTGCCGTTCCGCAGGCCATCTGGAAAGACATGCGGCGCGGATTGGGGGTGGTCGCCGAAAGCGCCACGGTGGCTGCCGACACCAGCGTCATCGTCGCGCCGCTGGGCCACGCTGTCGCCACCCAATACACCGACATCACGCCCAGTATGAACGTCGCCCGAATACCCGACGCGGCTGAGGCCATCCAGTTGGTTTTCGACAGGAACGGCTCAACCCACTTCTCTCGCTCGTGGTTGTGATCCGCCAGCGAAGCGTGGGTTTGCGCGTAGTCGTGCATGTCGTCGACGAAGCGATAAAGCAGTTCATAGGCGGTATGAAAATCCAGCAGCTCGTCGTCGCTGGGTTCGCTTTTCATAAACTCGGCGCGAAGGCTGCGCACCCGCTCGGGCAACTCCGCCTGGTAGGCACTTAACCGGCTCGCCAGCAGCTTGGCATCCGCATCGATCAGCGCGCGCCCTGAGAACTGATCAAGCAGAGTCGCCAGTGACGCAAGGCCTGGTTCGATGGCTGTGAGGGCCGTCGTTTCCCCACGATTGCGCAGGCGTTCGAGCAGCTGATGCAGCGCATTGAAACGCGTGGTCAGGGTCATGAATTCGCTGTTCAGGCGATTAAGCCGCCCGTTGCGCCGACGCATGTGCGGGTCTTCAAACACGGTGACCGCACGCAGCCCTTCCAGCCCGACCGCATCGGCAATGAAGCGCACATTATTGGCTTCGAACGCCGCAGGATCGGAGGTGCCGCGCAGCCCATGATTGACGAATGCAGCGAAGACGCCGAAGCGCTGATACAACGCGTTGCGCATCGATGCGCCGGAGCTTTGCGGCAGGATCGCAGCCGTGACCAGCGTCGAACAGGCGATCCCCAGGGAGATTTCCAGCACCCGCCACATGGCCGCCATAAACGATGTTTCCGGGTGTGCCAGCGCAGGCAGGCCGGTCATCGCTGCGGTGTAGCCCGCCAGCACGAAACCGTAGGCGCGGAAGTTGCGATAACGGGCTGCGCCAGCGCAACAAAAGCCAACCCACAGCGCCAGGCTGCCGAGAAACAGCTCGCTGTTTTGTGCGAACAGCGCCATCAGCAGCACCATCACCACCGAACCCGCCAGCGTGCCGAGGAAGCGATAGAAACTCTTGGCGAACACGTGCCCGCTCTGCGGCTGCATGACGATGAACACCGTGATCATCGCCGTGCGCGGTTGCGGAAGCTCCAGACGCATCGCCAGCCAATAGGTCAGGAACGCGGCAATCAGCACCTTGAAAATGTAGATCCAGGTCACGCCATCGCTGCGCGCCCAGCCGTTGAGTTCCCGGCGCCATGGCAGAGCGGTGAAGCGGTGCAGGAGAGTGGTCATTTCAGGTCACGGCCGGTGGCGACCGGCCTATCGCATTCGCGGACAGGTCCGCTCCCACAAGGCGAAGTGGAGTTTTCGTGGGAGCGGACCTGTCCGCGAAGAGGCCTGAATCGGCACTGCACAATTATCTGGTTCACTGATCAAACACCGCCAACGTCTTAGGCGTCTTCGGCGCAGCCGTCCGCTCCTGCTCCGGCGAATCATTGCCCGCCATCAAACCGCCACCCAACGCCACCACCAACTCGGCATGCACGGTCAAACGCGCAGCCTGCACTTGCTGTTGCACCTGCTGCTGATGAAACAGCAATGTCTGCGCGTTCAGCACATTCAGGTAATCGGTCAGCCCGCGTTTGTAGGCGACCATCGCGATGTCGTAAGTCCTCTGCGCCGTCGCCACCGATTCATCGGCAAAGCCTTGCTGCTTGTCCATCGACGCCCGGCGAATCAGCTGGTCGGAAATGCTCTTCAGCGCGTTCACCAGGGTCTGGTTGTACTGCGCCACGGCCTCGTCATAGCCCGCCGACGCTTCGCCCAGCTCGGAACGCAAGCGCCCACCGTCGAAGATCGGCAACGTGATCGCCGGACCGACGCTGTAGTTGAATTTCTTGCCGGTCAAAAATTCCAGCATGCCGCCACCGGTGGCCATGTAACCGAGGCTACCCACCAAATCGACGTTGGGATAAAAGCCTGCGTGCGCCACATCAATGCCCCGCGCCTGCGCCGCTACACGCCAACGGCTGGCGACCACGTCCGGACGCTGCCCCAGCAATTCGGCCGGCAATGCCGACGGCAGTTTCAACGCCGCTTGCAGCGACAGGGTCGGCCGGTGCAACTGCGCGCCCTCCCCCGGTCCTTTGCCTGCCAGTGCTGCAATCTGGTTACGGCTCAGGGCAATGGCCTCGTCCAGCGCGTCGATCTGGCGGTGGGTTTCCGGCAACGGAGTTTCAGCCTGGCTGACCTCGAAATGCGTGCCGATGCCACCCTGCAGACGCCGTTGCGCCAGGTCGAGAATCTGCTGTTGCTGAGCGAGCGTGGCTTGGGCGATATCGCGCTGGGCATAGTTGAGCGACAACTGGATGTAAGCGCGGACCATGTTGTCCTGCAATTCCAGCTGTGCCTGACGCTCTTGCGCCGCGCTCATATGGGCAAGGTCCAGCGCGCGTTCGCTGTTATTACTTTCACGGCCCCACAGGTCCAGGGAATAACTCAGCCCCAAGGATGCGTTGTTGTCCCACGTGCTGGTGTTGGATAACTCACCGGGACCATAGAACTGGTCTGTCGGCCAGTTGTGCCGTTTCAGGGTGCTGTCGCCGTTGATCTGTATCGACTCTGCCGATTCGGCCACGCCCGCCATGGCTTTCGCCTGACGCACGCGCGCAGCAGCCATCGCCAGACTCGGGCTGCCAAGCGCGGCCAGGTCGATCCAGTGATTGAGCTGATCGTCGCCATACGCACGCCACCATTGACCTGCAGGCCAGTGGGCGTCTTGGGCCGCGTCTTTGATGGCTTCGTCGGTGGCCAGCGTATTGGCTGGCAATGAGGTGCCTTGAGGGGCTATCCCGCCCGTTCCGATGCAGCCGCTGATGACCAACGTTAAAGCCAGAACAGTGAGGGGCTTGAGCCCTCTGATGATGCGACGCGGCACAGCTGCAAATACCCGAATGAAGAGGAATACCAAAGGAGCCGCGATTCTAGGATGCGTCTGCCACGGCGATAAGCCGGGACTTCTGTGAATCTTTGTTACCGAACGAAGGATAATCCTTTGGTATGGCTGACATGGATCAGTTACTTCATGTCACAATTTGCCATCTCTCCAGAGAACGGCCAATGGACACTCTGCAAAACATGCGCGCTTTCAGTTGCGTGGCACAAGCGGGCAGCTTCACTGCAGCAGCAGTTCAGCTGGACACCACCACCGCCAACGTCTCGCGGGCAGTCTCTAATCTCGAAGCCCACCTGCAGACCCGACTGCTCAACCGCACCACCCGACGCATCGCGCTGACCGAAGCAGGCAAGCGTTATTTGCTGCGCTGCGAGCAGATTCTGGGGTATGTCGAGGAAGCCGAAGCCGAAGCCAGCGACGCCCACGCGCGACCTTCCGGGCAGCTTCGCGTGCATTCGATGACCGGTGTCGGCCAGCATTATGTGATCGACGCCATTGCCCGTTATCGGCGCAATCACCCGGACGTCTCGTTCGACCTGACCATGACCAACCGCGTGCCGGACCTGCTCGAAGAGGGCTACGACGTTTCGATCGTGCTCGCCAGCGAACTGCCGGATTCGGGCTTCGTCTCGCAGCGTCTGGGCATCACCTACAGCATCGTTTGTGCGTCTCCGGCCTACATAAAAGCCTTCGGCACCGCCAACAAACCGGCCGATCTGCTTAATCACGCCTGTCTGCGTCTGATCAGCCCGGTGTTTCCGGTGGAGAAGTGGGCATTCGATGGCCCTGATGGCCAGGAAGTGGTGACGATTGCCAACTCGCCGTTCCTGGTGAATTCGGCCGATGCGATGACGGCAGCGATCATCAGCGGTATGGGGATTGGCAATCTGCCGATTTACTCGGCCATCGAAGGGCTGCGCAACGGCACGCTGGTCCGGCTGTTGCCGCAATACCGTTCCCATGAGCTGAATCTGTACGCCATTTATCCTTCTCGTCAGTACCTAGACGCGAAGATCAAGACCTGGGTCGAGTACCTGCGCGGCTCGCTGCCGGAAATCATGGCCGCTCATGAGGCGGACTTGCAGACCCACGCAGTGCTTGAGTCGGTCTAACGGCGGCAACGATCCATTGAGACACGCACGCAATTTCTGCGTCATACGCAAAACCTGTGGGAGCGGACCCGTCCGCGAAGATGCCGGAACAAACGACATATCGTTAGCGCCCGGACATCCGTCTTCGCGGACGAGTCCGCTCCCACAGGTATCGAGTACCGTCAGATAATCCTCGATCTGATGAAAGAAAAAGCTCCCGCTGCCAATCCCCCGGCAAGAATGTTAGCGTGCTACGCAACTCACTTCTGAACTGCCCGAGAGAAGCTATCCGATGAAAAAGACCGTCCTTGCCTTCAGCCGCGTGTCCCCGGAAATGGCCGAGCGCTTGCAGCAAGATTTCAATGTGATCATCCCTGATCCGAAAAAAGGCGACCTCAACCAGCAGTTCGATGAAGCGCTGCCCCACGCCCACGGCATGATCGGCGCGGGCCGCAAGCTGGGCCGTGAGCAACTGGCAAGCGCGACGCAACTTGAAGTGGTATCAAGCATTTCGGTCGGTTACGACAATTACGACGTCAGCTATCTGAGCGAACGCGGGATCATGCTGACCAACACCCCGGACGTACTGACTGAAAGCACGGCAGACCTGGGTTTCTCCCTGATCATGAGCAGCGCCCGCCGCGTCGCTGAACTGGACGCCTGGACCAAGGCCGGCAACTGGACGCGCAGCATCGAAGCGCCGCATTTCGGCACCGATGTGCATGGCAAGACGTTGGGCATTGTGGGCATGGGCAACATTGGCGCAGCAGTGGCGCGTCGTGGGCGCCTGGGTTTCAACATGCCGATCCTCTACAGCGGCAACAGCCGCAAGGCCGAGATTGAGCAGGAGTTGGGCGCGCAATTCCGCACGCTGGATCAGCTGTTGGCTGAGTCGGACTTTGTATGCCTGGTGGTGCCGTTGAGTGAGAAGACCAAACACCTGATCAGCACCCGCGAACTGTCGCTGATGAAGAAAAGCGCGATCCTGATCAACATTGCACGCGGCCCGATTGTCGACGAACCGGCGCTGATTGCAGCGTTGCAGAACGGCACCATCCGTGGCGCCGGGCTGGATGTGTACGAGAAAGAGCCACTGGCCGAGTCGCCGCTTTATAAGCTGAGCAACGCCGTAACCCTGCCGCACATCGGCTCCGCGACCCACGAAACCCGTCAGGCCATGGCAGACCGCGCCTACGCCAACCTGCGCGCTGCGCTGCTGGGCGAGAAACCGCAGGATCTGGTGAATCAACAGGTGTGGAAGGGGTGAAATTCTTCGGTGCCTGATCCAACGCCTTCGCGGGCAAGCGCGCTCCTACAGATGACCGTAGTCCGCTGTAGGAGCGCGCTTGCCCGCGATAGGCCGTTTCAGACGCCACAAACCTCAAGCCAGCTTCGCCCCCACCGGCACCACTGTCTTAGGCTTTCTGAACACCAACACATTACCCAGCATCACCAACACCAGCCCCATCAGCGCCGGCGCCGTCCATTGGTAGCCTTCGGCGAACGCCGACACATTCAGCGCCACCACCGGGAACAATACCGTGCAGTAGGCCGCGCGCTCCGGCCCCATGCGTCCGACCAGTGTCAGGTACGCGGTAAAGCCGATCACCGAACCCGGGATCACCAGATACAGCAGCGAACCGATGTACCGTGTGTTCCATTCGAACGTGAACGGCGTGCCGCTGATCAGGCAATAAACGCTGAGCATCGCCGCGCCGTAAAGCATGCCGTAGGCGTTGGTGGTCAGCGGGCGCAGACCGGCCTTCTGCTGCACGCTCGACAGCATGTTGCCCGCCGAAAAGCAAAGGGTCCCCAGCAGCGCCAACCCCAGGCCAATCAGGGTTTCGTGGCTGGCGCCATGCCCCGCCAACTGCGGCCAGAACAGGCACGCAAGCCCGACCAACCCCAGTGCGCCACCGGTCAAGACGTTACGGGCGATCTTTTGACGAAAGAAGATCCGCGCATTCAGGGCATTCCACAGCGTGGAGGTTGAGAACACCACCGCCACCAGCCCGCTGGGAATCCACTGGCTGGCGTGCAGGAAACACATGAAGTTGACGCAGAACAGGCACAAGCCCTGGGCCAGACAAATCAGCTGCCCGCGCCGATTGACCGGCTGCAGTTTGCCACTGAACAACAGCATGGCGAACAGGATCAGCGCCGCCAGGCCGAAGCGATAAACGATAGAAACCGGAATCGCCACATCGCCCAGTTGCAGCTTCAGGGCGATCCAGGTGGTGCCCCAGATCAAGACGGTCAGCAGATACAGCGAGATGTTCATGGCGGGCTCCTCAATGAAGCCTCAGTCTGAACAGTCAGCACGGCGGGCACTTGCACAATCTTGCGCATTTGATCGGCAGGTGGCTGGCAGCGCGGTCGCTACAGCGTAGGATGCAAGGCGTGAATCATTACATTCGATCTAACTCTTGTGGGAGCGGACCCGTCCGCGAAGGGGCCAGTGAATCCGATACATCGTTTCCATCTGATACACCGTATTCGCGGACGGGTCCGCTCCCACAGGTTATGCACCGAGTTCAACCCTATGCCACCCCTCGAAACCATCCAGGTGTTCCAGTCCCTGAACAGCTCGCCCAATGCTCGTCTAGAGCAGAGTGCGTCGCTGGGCGACGGGATGGTGGCGGCGTTGTGGAATAACCGGCATGACGCGCAGGAGTATCACGGTCCGACGCATCACACGTTGTCGTGCTACATCGATGGCGGTCTTGGCACGCACCGGCGCGGTCAGCCGGACAATAAAGGCGCCCCCGGCAAGTTGTGCATTTTGCCCGCAGGCCATGAATCGGCATGGGTAGTAAACGGGGAAATTCGCTTGGCGCATCTGTACATCAGCCCTGAACAGTTCGCCCTCAGCTGCGTGACGATGCTTGACCGTGAACCCCGAGAAATGGCGTTGCGCGAAAGCACTTTCACAGACGACCCGCTGCAGGCCATGCGGTTTCGCCAGCTTATTCAGATGGACTGGAGCGAGCCCGGCGAACGGTTGCTGGCCAGCAGCCTGGCCCATGAAATGCTCAATCACACGATGCTCGCTCAAGTCGGGCCGCGAGACGGCGTGCGTTTGAAAGGCGGGCTGGCGCCGCATCTGCGTCGGCAGTTGATCGAGTTCATCGACAGCCACTTGGCCGACCCACTGAGCCTTGGGCAACTGGCAGGAATGTGCGCTCTGTCGGAATACCATTTTGCGCGGATGTTTCGTGAAAGCTTCGGTGTGCCGCCCCATCAGTATTTGCTCGCTCGCCGACTGCTCCGGGCGCGCCTGTTGCTGCGGACCACCCGCCTGGCTTTTGGCGACATCGCGCTGGATTGCGGCTTTGGCAGCGCCAGCCACTTCAGTAATCGCTTTCGCCAGGCAGTGGGGGCAACGCCGGGGGAGTATCGGTTGGCGTTTGTTTGAAATCTTGCAGCGTCTGATCCGACGCTTCGCGAGGAAGCGACGGCCTACAAGAATGGCACTCCAACGTGTAATCGCCACAGGACATACCGTTGTAGGAGCGCGCTTGCCCGCGATTGCATTGGGTCAGTCGGTGGCAATGAGTCGGGTAGAATGTCTTCGCGGGCAAGCGCGCTCCTACAAGGATTGCGGCAAACATGTGGGAGGGAGCTTGCTCGCGATTACGATGCACCGGTCTCGAATCAAAACTCCAGCGTCGTCGCCACCACCACTTGCCGCGAATCCCCCATGGACACGAAGTATCGGCTCACTGCCGAGCTGTAATACGTGCGATCGAACAGGTTTTTGACGTTGAGCTGAACCTTCACTTTCTGCCCGTCCAGACGGGTTTCGTAGGTGGCGAACGCATCGGCAACGGTGTAACCCGGCAGGTCAAAGTCGTTGTCCGGATTGCCCGCCCTCCGCCCCACATAATGCGCGCCGGCGCCCAATCGCAAGCGATCGCCACCAAACACCGATCCCACGTCATACACCGCCGACAACGACCCACTGTGTTTGGGCACGTTTTGCAGGCGATTGCCTTTGAGCGTCGGATCTTCAATCACTTGCGCATCGGTGAACGCGTAACCGCCGATCAGGCTCCAGCGCTCGGACAACTGCCCGCTCAGGTCCAGCTCCAGACCACGTGACCGCACCTCGCCTGCCGTGCTGTACACCGTGTTGGCGGTCAACGAATCAAAGTTCGCCACCAGCACGTTGCGCTTTTTGATATCGAACAGCGCCAGTGTCCCGCTGAACGCGTCCGGCACCTCCCACTTGGCGCCTAGTTCCCAGGATTTCGCCTGCTCGGGCAGCGTGGCCGAATCCAGCGTGGTGCCCCCCGCCAGCGCAGCGATGCTGGAGTTGGGCTTGAAGGACTCGGTGTAGCTGCCATAAAACGACAGCTGATCATCGACGCGATACACCAACCCGGCGCGTGGTATCCACTTCTGGCCATTCAGGTCGGTATTGACGGTGAACGGCCGTCCCTTTCCAGCCACCTGGTCGTACATTTGAAAGCGTGCGCCGGCGACCAGAATCCAGTGATCAGTCAGGTGAATCGCGTCCTGAGCGAACACCGAATCAGTGCGCAGAATATCGCTCTGATTGCTGTCCGGCAGGCTGGCCGCCGTGCCCCTCGGCTCCAGACCATAGATCGGGTCGAGGTAGCTGAAGGTGGTCTGGCTTTTCTGGCGAATCAACTCGCCACGGTAGATTTTGCGGTACTCGTCATCCAGCCCCAGCAACAGGTCGTGTTGCATCCCCAGTAATTGGGCGCTGCCATTGAGCGTCATCGTCGTGAAGCGGTCGGTGCTCAACGCGCCCCCCGTGCCGTCTATCGAGCGAGTCAAAGTGCCGTTTACGGGATTCACCGCCGTGATCCGCACCTGACTGGCGTCGTAGGTTTCGCGGTTGTAGCTGTATCCCAGGTGCCCGGTCCAGTTGTCGTCGAATTGATGATCGGCCTCGAAACGATACAAGCCCGAGCGCCCTTCCATGTTGTTGAACGGCTCGTCCAGCCGCCGCGTCGCCGGGATGTCCAGCGGGTGCCCGGTACGCGGATCGATGGCCGTGCCGCGATCAAACGGGAAGACGAACTCGCGATGCTCATAGGCAGCAAGCAGCTGCGTGGTGTCGCCATACCAGGCCAGCGACGGGGCAATCAGCGTCTCGCGGTGTACGCCGAAGTTGCGCCAGTAATCCTCGTCTTCGTGGTCGAGGATCAGGCGATAAGCCAGACCGTCCAATTCCGGGCCGCCCAATGGGCCGGTGCTGTCCAGCGTGCCGCCGCTGCCGTTCTTGCCGTTGCCGAAAGTCGAGCCGCGTGCAGTAAGGGCGTTATAGGGCGTCATTTCCGGACGTTTACTAACCACATTCACCACCCCGCCCGGGTCTTGAATGCCATAAAGAAGGGTCGATGGGCCTTTGAGCACTTCGATGCGCTCGGCGCTGGCGTTGAGGCTGCGGCCCTGCACCACAGGCATGCCATCGCGCATGATCGAGCCGTCCCGATTGTCGCCAAAACCCCGCTTCATCAGGGTGTCCTGCGTGCTGCCCAGCGTGTTGCCCTGAGTCACGCCGCTGACATTGCTCAGGGCGTCATCGAGATTGCGCGGCGCCTGATCACGCAGCACTTGCGCGGGCACAACGCTGATGGCTTGCGGTGTCTGGAGGATTGGCGTGGATGAGCGGACGACTGAACTGCCCGACGGCGGCTGGTAGCTGAACGCTGATTGCGAGCGCGAGTCGATGGTGGTGGCTTGCAGGGTGATCGCCTCTTCGCTCGCGACCGGCTCCAGCGTGAAGGTGCGCTCGGTGGCGCGGCGGTAGGTCAATCCTGAACCGCCCAGCAGGGTTTTCAGCGCCTGTTCCGGGTTGTAGGCACCTTCGAGCGCGGGGGTATTGATGCTGTAGGGCGTTTCCTGGACGTAAACAACGCTCAGGCCGGTGGTGCGGGTGAAGTCACTGAGCGCCTGAGGCAAGGATTTGGCCGGGATGGCGAAGGTGAACACCGGTTCGGCGGCCTGGGCGCAGAGACTCCAGAGCGCGAGTATCAATCCCCAGCAAACCCTGTAGGAGCGCGCTTGCCCGCGATAGCATTTTATCGGCACTTGCGAACTCGACTGACCCACTGTTTTCGCGGGCAAGCGCGCTCCTACAAGGCAGGGAGGCGCGTTTCTCACCGCAGCACAATCACGCGGCCAAACAGTTCGGTCTGCTCAAACCCGACCACTGACTTCAACCCCGCCAGTACCGCCTCAGGGTCATGGCTGGGGAAGCTGCCGCTGATGCGTTTGGCTGCAAGCTGGTCGTTGAGCAACACGATCCGGCCGGGGTAATAACGGCTCAGATCGTCGATCACGTCGGCCAGCGGAGTCCGGTAATAATTCAGCCAGCCCTGACGCCAGGCCAGGTGGTTTTCGCTGTCTACCGCAGCCGGATCGCGGGTACTGAGCGCGTCATAACTGACTTGCTGTCCAGCGTTGAGCAGTTGTTGTGCATGATCACCGCCAGCACTCACCCCCACCTTGCCCGACAGCACTGTAACTTGGGCGCCCACCGGTTGCAGACGCACTTCGAACTGCGTGCCCAACACCCGGGTTTCGCCGCCATGAGCATCGACCACAAACGGCTGACCGGTATGGGTCACTTGAAAAAATGCTGCCCCTCGACGCAACTGAACATGGCGTTCGCCCTGTTTGAAATCGACGGCAATGGCGCTGTCGGCGTCCAGCGTGACCTGAGACTGATCGGCCAGCGTCACGGTCCGAACTTGCCCCGGCGCCGAGACATAATCCGCACCGAAATCATCCATCCAGCGTTGCGGCTGCCAGCCCATGCCGACGCTGACCGTCAGTACCAGACACGCCGCCATCGCCAGACCTACACTCCAGCGCGGCAACGCCCTGCGTTTGGGAGCGTCCATTGCGGCCATCAGCGCCTGAAGCGTGGCATCGTCTTCACGAGCAAGTTGTGCAGCGGGCCCTTCGCTCAACTCCCACAGCACTTGCGCCTGGGCGTAGGCTTCGGCGTGCGCAGGATCGGCGCGCAGCCAGCGGCCGAAATCAGCGTGATCGGCGGCGTCAGGCTGATCATGCAAACGGATGAGCCAGACCAGCGCGGCCTGGTGCTGATCCGCAGAAACGTTGATGGCTTCAGATGACGCGTTCATCGGCGAGCGTCCTCTGACTGGCTTCGCAGGGCGCGGGCCGGCAACGCGTCGTGATCAAGACTCGCCTTGCAGGCCTGCAGGGCGCGCATCATATGTTTTTCCACCGCGCTTTGCGAAAGCCCCATGACCTTGGCAATTTCGGCGTATTTGCGGCCGTGGATGCGGTTGAGCAGGAAGATCTGCCGGGTCTTTTCCGGCAGACCGCGCAACGCGGCTTCGACATAGCGCAAATCGTTTTTGGCTTGCAGTGCGGCATGAGGTTGATCGTCGATCACGTCTTGAGGCTGCGACATGCATTCTTCACTGACCCGCGCCCGCGTGCCCTCATTGCGCAAATGGTCGATGGCGATATTGCTCGCGCAACGCAGCAGATAGGTGTTGAGCTCTTCGACTTGCACCAGCGGACGCCGCCAGAAGCGCACGAACAAATCCTGCACCAGATCCGCTGCCGTGGCCCGACATCCCACGCGGCGGCTGACCAAGGCTTCCATCTGCGGACGCTGGGACAAAAACACCTTGAGAAAATGCGCGCGACTGCCGCTTGCCCCGTCCTGGTCTGCGCTTGAGGGCAGAGGTTCTGGCGTATCGGGAGTCGGTGAAGTCATCAGGCTCACGTCAGGCTAACCACTGACTGACAACAACGACGGGGCTAATCAGCAAACCCACGCCGGCCAGCAACAGCACCAGCCGAGGGCGCAAGGACATCGCGATCAACAACACCAACGCACTGACCATCAGCGCGGCGAACCATTGCACCAGGCCGATACTCAAGCCACCGGCCACCACGCCCGCCCAAACGGACAACAGCAAAGTGAGCCAACCCAGCACGCGCAATAGCTGACGGCGCCCAGGCGCCAGCTTGCCGCCGACCACATCGGCATAGTGACGGCTCATCGACAGGCTCAGCGCGGTGAACCCCAGATAACACAACAGCGTGGCGAGGAACATCAGTGCGCCTCTCGATGGGAGGCCATTTTTTCGCGAGCAAGATCCCTTCCACGGACGTCGGCCAGATAACGTTTTTGCGTGCTGCTAATTTGTGTGGGAGTGAGCTTGCTCGCGATGCGTTTTTGCCGCGTCACCCGAAACTTCAACGCCGTCCATCCAAGAAACAACCCAACCGCCAACGCCGTCAGATCCAGCCCGGGCATTGCCCAATGGCCCTGTTCAATGGCGTCCAGCAAATAAGGCCCGGCCGTCAGCCCATCGAGTACCGGCAAACCGGCAAACAACACGGCGCCCAGCCCCAATTGTTCGCGCCACGCGGCAGCACCTTTGCGCACCAGGGCGTGCAGCACTGCCAAGCCCCAGACGATGAAGAAGATGTTCACTTCCCATCCTTCGCGTGCGGTAAAGCTGACCGGCAACAAGCGATTGGCCCAGAAAAAACTCACCACCGCCAGCATCAGCCCAGCCATGCTGGCAACGTTCAGCACTTCAACCAGACGCAATTCAAAGGGCAACACGCCAGCGCTCGCATGCTTGAGGCGGCGCTTACCGAGCCACATCACCAGGCCCGTCCCAATCAACGCCGTACCGCCCACGCCAAACACAAAGTACAGCCAGCGCAGCACGGGCCCGGCGAAGTGGCCCATATGCAACCCGTACAGCGTCCCCGCCAGTTTCAGTGGCGCCGCGCTCATCACGCTTTCACTGTCCAGCGCACCGGTAGTGCCGTTGAAGGTCATCCCGGAGCCTGGCTCGTAGACAATCCGATTATCGTCGCCGCGCACCACAGTCACCGTTGCGTTGGCGTCGCCCGGCCGATTCACCACCACTCGCGCCACCGCAGCACCCTGCCAATGCTCGCGCGCGGTATCTACCATCGCTCGCAATGGCGCCAGCGGCACAGGCGTGCCAGCTGCCTGCACCGGTTTTTGGGAAGGAAACAGATCGTTGAAAAACGCTTGAGGGTTGCCGTCATAGGCCGTGAGGATGCTCGCCGGCATGACCATCGTCATGAAGATGACCAGACTGCTGTAGGTGATCATCAGGTGAAACGGCAGGATCAGCACGCCGACAGCGTTATGCCCGTCGAGCCAAGAACGCTGGCCTTTGCGCGGGCGGAAGGTGAAGAACTCTTTGAAAATCTTCTTGTGGATGATGATCCCGCTGATCATCGTCACCAGCATGACCATCGCGGCGATCGCCGCCAGCCAGCGTCCCCAGGGATATGGCATCTGCAGCTGGAAATGGAAGCGGTAGAAAAACTCACCCCCTTTGGTTTCACGCGCGTTGGCCTTGGTGCCGGTCAGCGGGTCCAGCGTCTTGTCTTCGAAACCGCCCGCAGCTTTTTGCCACATCACCGACAGACCGGGTGAACGCGCATCGGGCAGGCTGATGAACCAACGCGGGGCGTCGGCGGCGTTTTGCTGGAGCCAGCTTTGCGCGCGGTCCAGGCTCAGACCTGCGTCCACGTCACGCACCTGGACTTCCGGCTGCGCCCATTGTGTGATCTCGTCCTTGAAATACGACATTGTGCCCGTCAGGAATATCGCGAACAGCAACCAGCCGAACACCAGTCCCGCCCAAGTGTGCAGCCAGCCCAAGGATTGACGCAGTCCCTCCTTCATGACAGCCACCGCCCGACACCATAGAGCGCTGCGAACGCCGCCGATGGTGCCAATACCCCGAACCAGGCCTGCCACGCGTAGCGACAGGCGAAACACCAGAGCGCGATCAGCAACCAGGCCAGAAACGAGACCGTCATGGCCAAAACCACGGATTCAGCGCGGGTGAATGGTAGCCATTGCGCCAGGCACACGCTGAATAGCGCTGCCACCAGATACCCCCCCAATGCCGCAGCGAGCACGCGAGAAGCCACCGCCAGACGCCAGCGCAGGGAAATCCCCCCTCGTCTGGCTTTGCCTGCCTTGCGTCTACTCATCGCAACGCCTTCCATCAGCAAAAAACACCCGGATGAGCGCAGGAGATTTCGCCAATATTTGTCTGAATCGACATCGGGTGCTGTCCCCTGGAAGGTGGTAGTGGGTAGGAATTCGTAAGAACTGGCGTACGACGGATCGCAATATTAATGATAAATATTCTCATACGCAAAGGATGCCGACCCAAAGTTCCGCACTACGGTGAAATATATTCTCTGTGATTAGGGGTTGAATTGTTCCTTCATCGGCGCCAACACTGTGAATGAGGGCAGACGAAACTCAGTGACGTCGAGACTCTCCCGAGCAAGCCAAAGTAAGGGAAGAACTATGCAAATCCAGGTCAACAGCGATAACCACATCGAAAGCAGCGTGCGACTGGAGGAGTGGGTACGAACCACCGTTGAAAGCAACCTCGACCGCTATGAAGAAGATCTCACCCGCATCGAAGTCCATATTCAGGACGAGAACGGCGATAAGCCCGGCCCGCATGACATCCGTTGCCAGATGGAAGCCCGGCCAAAAGGACACCAACCTATTTCTGTTACCCACAAAGCCAGCTCTCTGGACTTGGCGGTGGACGGCGCGGCCGTAAAACTTGATCACGCGCTGGAACATCTTTTCGGCAAATTGCGCAGCAAACGCGGAGGCGTCTCGTCCATCAGCACAGCACGCGATAGCGATATAGAAAGTCCGGATGCACTGTTGCAAGAAGAATTTCTGGAAAAAGACGACGCTCTGCACGGTTAATCCGGCAGCATTCGAGGATCGACTGACAACAGTCGATTCACGATTCAAGCGTTAATAAAGGGCGGGCCTGTGCAAACAGGCTCGCCCTTTTTTGTTTTTCCGGATCGTACGCAGGCCACGGGGGACAAGGGCTGCACACAAAACAGGCGGACCGTGCCTTATTGGTGCTGACAGTGGGCAGTGGGGGCATTTGGCCGTTACGCGTTTTCCTGGGTTAAGTCTCTAATGCGTTCGTAAATGTCGCATCCACGCCGCTGAATCGTTTCGTGAATACCATTCATCGCAGGTGGCCCAAACCATGCAAGCCTTGTATCGAGAGAGTTACAACGGGGCGCAGATGCGCTGACGCAACTAATGATCAGTACTTCGCTTAACAGATTGCACATCAACGGATCAGTGACGGACGAAACCGTTAAGTCAGCGATAACGGCCAAGGCAGGAATTTCTCTACCGTTGATCAGCGTCGAGAACTAAAGGGACTAACCCCCGGTCAATTTATGCAGAATCGATTATCAGGTATCAAGCCATGGACAATCCGTTTCAACAGATCACCGATGCATTCCACCCCGACTACCGGGTTAATTTAAGTATCCAAGGCTTGGACGGCACCATCATGCTGACACTCTCAAACGAGTCAGGGGTGGTTGCCAAACGTTTGATCAGTGCAGAACAACGCAACTCGCCCAAGCGGCTTCGGCGCCTGATCGAAAGCGTGCAATTTGGCATTGCGATCGAACAAGGCCACAGCGCCATAAAAATCCTCGCCGCCATGACCGATGGCGATCTCAGGCAACTGGCGCCTATCCCCGCTAAAACTGCCTTGTACAGCAGGCCCGCAGCGGCAGTGGGCATCTGAATGACTTCAATCGCCCGGAGGCGATAAATCTATCGCCTCCCCCTTCTTTTTTTCTATTTTCCGATCCCGGTACTGACTACGACGCCGCTTCTGCCGAAGGCGTGGACGCTTAACTTCTTCTGCCGAAGGCGTAGGGGTGTAAATTCTGCTTCTGCCGAAGGCGTAGGAACGTAGCTTGCTCGCGATCTGCCGGGCACCGGCAGCAAAACGTCCAGACTCCCCCAAACTTCCAGTCATCGCGCCAAAGTCCTGATCCCCCTCCAGTTCAGGCCTCATACAGAAACCACCTGTTACAACAAACCTACAAGAGAGACTTCGGTCGATCAATCGTGCGTGTTCACGCTGTGGATAAGTCTGAGGTGGCGCCATGTTTATACGTAATGCAGCAGTGATCGCAGCACTGGCCGTGGCCTCCGGCTGCGTGCAGGAGCGGGTTGTCCATGAGCGTCGGGTCGTCGACCGACCAGGGCCACGCACCGAATATGTCGAAGTCGTCGCCCCGCAAGCGCCACCGGAACGAATCATCGAAGAAGAACCCGCCCCTCGCCCCGGCTATGTCTGGGCCCGCGGCTACTGGCACTGGAATGGCAACCGCTACGTGCCGGTTCACGGACACTGGGAAGCCGTGCGTCCCGGTTATCGCTACCAGCATCCTTATTGGGAAAGCCGCGGTGACGGCTGGCATTATCATGTTGGCGTTTGGGTTAACTGAGCATCAGACACACGGCAAAATGCCCCGATCAACGGGGCATTTTTTATTCCGGAAATCACGGAATCAAATCTCCCCTTTCTCCTCCACCAGCGCACCTTTGGCCTTGCCATGGGGGTCTGGCACCTTCGCCGAAGGAAATTGCGAGGACGCGTAACGCACCACCAGAATCGCAAACGCCAGCAGCAGAATCGCGCCGGACAAGTACACCACGCCCAAGTCCGGCGGCGCGTGATGAGACACATCAGAAATCAACAAGCGGGTCAGCGCAGTGATAGCCACGTAGATGAGAAAGCGCACGGGCATGTGGTTGGTCTTGAAATAAATCCCCACCATCGCACCCAGTTCCAGGTAGATGAACAGCAGCAGGATGTCATCGACGTTGATATGCCCCTTTTCAAGCATCCCGAGAAACGCTACGACGGCCGCCCACGCTGTGACGCCGCCAATGGCGAAGAGCGCCAGGTAGTGGAAACTTTCGACGAACAGGTTGCCGATCGACTCGGCACAGCTGTGCACCTGTTGACGCAGTGATTCGGCCCAGTTGATTTTCACGATGTACTTCCTTGAGTAATCCAGAACGGATGATGCCGCGCCAGCATGACGCTTTTGGTCGCGCCGATCGGCATATTCTCTAGCAGAAACGGGGCCATCGACTAGGGTTCAGGGCGTGACGGGTTGTCGCAAGGCACATCGATCACCAAAAATGTACTTGCAGCGCCACTATCCAAACCGAATCGATTCCCTTATGCTGCGCACTGTATAAATAAACAGTACTCATTACTGCACCCGATGACGAGGCCGAAAGATGGCTGTTGAGACCCTGTATCGCAGTACCCGCGACTTGGAGACTACATTCGTGGACCGCAAACTCGCCGATGCGCATGACCAAATGCTTGAGCTGGCTGAATCGCTCACGGAGGTTTTGCAAAAGAACGTGGCTGGCCTGACCGAGAAGCAGGCAGAAGACGCTGGCATTTTCATGGCCAAGAATCGCGCCGTGTTCGCCGCAGCGTTCAAGAGCAACGCCAGCGCGCTGGCTGAGTTAATAAGCCCGTCAGACGACTAGCCCCTGTAGGAGAGAACTTGTTCGCGAGGCGTGCTGAATGATTCAATCAAAGGGCCTGTCGCCAACAAGTTGGCTCCTACAGGTCCGCGCTCACTAGACCATTAACTGACTACTCAATATTCAACAACCGCTCGGCCAGTGCATCGGCCACTCTCGCGGGTGAACGCTTTTCTGCCTGTGCATGAGCGAACACTTCCGTCAGTCGCCTGCCAATCTGAGTCAGATGAGCGCTGATGGTATTGGGGGTTTCCCCCTGATGCTGAAGCGCGACGTAGATCAGGCCGCCAGCGTTGATGACGTAATCAGGGGCATACAAGATGCCCCTCGCTTCCAGTTGATCGGCAATCGCCGCACAGCTCAGCTGGTTATTGGCGCCGCCTGCCACCGCCGCGCAACGCAGTTTGGCGACGCTGTGACTATTGAGCACACCGCCCAACCCGCAGGGTGCGAGAATGTCGCACGGCGTACTGAGCAACGCTTCAGCGGCGATGGGTTTGGCGCCGAATTGCTCCATGGCCAATTGCACTTTTCCGCTGTCCAGATCGCTGACCAGCAACTCGGCGCCCGACGCATGTAACTGCTCGGCCAAGGCATAACCCACATGCCCCAGACCCTGGATCGCTACCCGCAACCCTTCCAGATTTTCGCTGCCCAACCGCGCCATGGCGGTAGTCCGGATGCCCGAATAAAGCCCCATCGCAGTATGGGGTGATGGATCGCCGACCTCTGTTGTGCTGGTGACGTGTTGGGTGTATTGAGCGATGCAGTCCATGTCTTCGCTGGAGGTGCCGCTGTCTATCGCGGTGATGTATCGCCCATCCAGGGTCTGAACGAATCGCCCGAAGGCCTCGAATAACGCCGACCTGTCGGGCACATGAGCGGGACGCAAGATCACCGCTGTACCGCCACCTAGCGACAAACCTGCCAGCACGGCTTTGTAGCTCATGATCCTTGCCAACTGAATAGCGTCTTCCATGGCGCTCTGTTCGTTGGGATAGGACAAATATCGGCAGCCGCCCAGTGCAGGGCCTCTATGGCTGCTGTGAATGGCGATCACAGCTTTAAGGCACGAGGCCGAATCAACGACCACATGCAACGACTCAACGCGTGAACTTTGCATGAGAGCAAACATCGGCGGGGCTCCCGATTTTTGTATTGCGAGTATAGGCGCTGCCGCAAAAAATGACGGACTGCTGCGGCATATGGCGACGAGACGGCCAAGCACTTGCGGCATAAGCTTCGCTGCCTTGATCGCCACTGGACGAACCGGTGGCAGAAGGGCTACAACGAGTGATGTGAAGACCCAAGTCCAACCGCCTGATCCTGCCGGAGAAGTCGATGACCCCACTTAGCCAATGCCTTGCCTGCCTGCAACGTACGCCTCCTTCGGCGTTTGAAGCGGGGCTTTGGATTTCCGTTGAGCACGATGCGCAATGCAGCGTGAAAGATACGCTGAGCGAGATCGACGACCTCACCCGCAAGATCAGCTGCGCATTGCCGATGTTGCCCCCCGCTGAGCTGGCACAGCCACTGCTTCGCCAACTGGCGACACTGGGTTTTCAGCAGGATGATGTGGCGCATCCAAAGCCGCACTCGGCGCTGTTGCACAAAGTGATTCAGCGTCGTCGCGGTCAACCCTTGGGCTTGGCGATGATAAGTCTGGAAATTGCCCGGCGTTTGGAGATTCCGCTAGAGGGTGTCAACTTTCCGGGACATTTTTTACTACGAGTACCAGGCGCTGATCATCTGCTGGACTCTTGCGGGGGGCGCCGACTTTACCCCAAAGATTGCCGAGAACTGCTAATGCGTCAGTTTGGCCCGGACATGCCACTCACCGCCGAACATATGCGAACGGCCACGCCACAGGCGATGCTGCAACGACTGTCACGCAACCTGCGGCATCTGCATCAGATCAACGACGATTTGCTGGCATCGCTCAAGGATGCCACCCGCGTCCTGGAGTTAGGTGCTGCCACTACCAGCGACTACCTTGCGCGTGCCAGCTTGTATCAATCGCTGGAATGCCCGCAGGCCGAACGTTTCGACCTGGAGCATGCGTTGTTGCTCAGCGATGATCAGGTCCAGCGCTTGCGCCTTGCTCAACGGCTACAAGCGTTGCCCAGCGGACGAGCGATTCATTAAGAAAGCCGCGTCGCCAGTTTTCCTGCCGCCCACCAGCCGACTTGCTTGATTAGCGTTTCATTCTTCATCAGGATTGCCAAGGCACCGTCGGTGCCACTGGCCGCCCCATATAAAGCGCTCCCAAAAAACCATGACGCCGTGGCACGGTCTCCGTCTTGGTACGCAAGTAATCCTCGCTGCGCATCAACTGCCACATGAAGCGCTGTCCAGGCAAGCGATGCGCCAGGAAACGGAATAAGCAGTACAGACCCCAAAACTCTTACGACTGAGTAAGCCCTGCCGGCCCATCGCTCAGCGGTGCTTTCGGTCCGCTCGTCAACATCGTGAATGATGCGGCTTATCAAGGCATCGTACAGATCATGAACGTCCAGCACCCGGTCAGGATCGAGACTCTCATGGTTCTCGACGCTCACCCATTGCGGCGCGATATTGCGGTCCATGTCATCAAAAAGCGAACCCACACTTGGCTGCCCGTTGTAAGGAACCCGAAGATAATAATATTGGCGCATCTGCGGCGAACTCATTAGATCAACGTAATCGGTAATCTTTCTGAAGCTCACGCCATCCGGCGCGTTCGGCGTATAGAGCAGATTGAAGTCTCCATCCTCCGTGCTGAAGTCCCTGAGCATATAAACGCCCTGGACTATATAACCGGCAAACCGAAAGACCGATGCCGTACTGCGACTGATATCGCGCTGCAGCCCTTGGTCATTTGCAAGTACCTGCTTATCCAGCGAAACGATTAACTTGACCAGCCACTGATATTGTTCTGACGACAGATCGCCTTGCAAAAACTCCCGCATTGCCGCCGCGCGCATACCGAACTGCATGCGTCTGCCGAACAATGCTCTGCGGTAGGCATACCGATCATGACCCGTGGTAAGAAATTCGCCTTGAATCCACTTTATGTATCGCTCCCCCAAGGCCGCATCCCGTAATGCTTTATCCACGAACTGGACAAAGTACAGCGGCAATGCCCTGAGATCCTGACCGATTGAGGAGTACATGGGAGCCGTCGGTTTATAGTCGTACTTATCGGAAAATCCATCCATGAACAGCTGGGTGAGCGACGTCAATTGCGTGTATTCACTGAAGTCCGGATGCTCGACATGGAACGGGTTATCAAGATCGATGTAGACAGTGTCGGTATCAATTGTCTCGCTAAAACCCTCTTTGCGGAGGTAGTCATTAATGAGTTTGCTCCCTTCGCGTCGAGCGAAGGCCTGGAAGGAAACCATGTCCTGTGTGGTGCGCACGAAGGCGCTGTTCAACTCATCGATCCTGTGTTCGAGCAGTGCAAGAGTCCCGCGGTTTGCATAGCTTGTTTCAGTGTTAAGCCCCAAGGACGCAATGTCGTCCATTGTCAGCGCTCGCTCTAACTTTTGGAGCGTCGCATCCGACAACTGTTCTTCAAAGTTTTGCCCTTCCAACTCCTGGAAACTCACACTGTGCTCATTCCATAAAGTCCCTTTCTGGCGAACCCTCTCAAGGAAATCGGAATGGCCAGGCTCAATTGTCGTTGCCGTCTGATCGCTTACATAACGGCTGCCATTATCGGTTTTGAGCCAGCCACCCACTTCAAAAGACAACTGACGCCATGAAGTGAACTCGAACATGTCCCGCCCACCTGGGGCACCCGGTGCGTGGAGCACGTAATGATCGTCCCCTGCCCCAGCGCGGTTACGAAACACCAACAGATCCTTGAATCTTGTGTCGCTCGCTGCCAGCCGTAGCGCTCCCATACTCAGTTCAGCGCCGTTCTTGCCGCTGTCACCCCGCACCCGATGCACCAGTTCCTCACTTCGGTCATTGTTGAAGTGGCCTTGAAGCACTGCCGCCGAAGTGCTTACAGCTAGAGCACTATCGCGCATGTGAGTGAGTGCTCGTAAAGTCGCCTCGGCGGTGTAGCGCTGCCGTAGTTGCTGACGGTAGCGGCGTGGCAAGTCCAACTGATCGATCATGGCTTTTACAAAAGTGATCGTGAGAGCCGGATTCGCGTGCGCTTCCGGCACTGTCAGATGCGCGTTTCCCTGGGCCACGACAGGCAGACCTTCCATTGCGAACTCAAGCAACGACTTGTTGTAGTTCGCTGAGAACTTGCCATCCTGAATATCGAAATCGTCCGACACAGCGATCGTTACTTTCTGTGGGTCAATCCGGTATCCCAAGTGTTCCAGGACATAACGGTCAATTTCATGGCGGCCAAATACTTCCAGGGATTCAAACCCGGCAAGCAACGTATCGACAGCGCTTTTTCGCTCGCGATACATCTGAAGCAATCTGAGGTGGCCCTCTCGATGATCGTCCGCGGCATGCATTAGCCATTCAGGTCGCGCGTTTTCCTCAGCTTGCACGGCAAGACTGTTGAAGCGATATCCCATCGCCTGGTCGACATGAGCGCATATCTGGACTTTGCCAAGCTTGGCGCAAAAGGTTTGAACATCGTCAATGCCTGCTCTTGCCTGCGCAACCAGATAATCGAAGTCTTCCAGTTGCTTGCTACGAAGTGTTTGCACGTGGCAGTGCAACATTGGCTCGGAGCAGACTTCATAAATAAAATCATCGTCACCGATCTGAAGGCCTTCCGGTACGGCATTGATGTCAGACAAATACATACCGTTGAGCAGCGACTCCCTGCTCGCTGGCATCGAGAACTGCTGGACCAGTTTGCTGTTTAGCACCGCAAAGGACTCACACAGCTCAATGCCACCTGTCGGCATCACCAAATGAAAGACTCCCGCAGTACTTCGCGCCTCAGTAGCCTGCTGATCATGAGCGACCGCAAAAACTGAAAATAAGGGAGCCGCTCTCCCGTCAGGCATTCGGAGAAAGATTTTAAACAGTCCCTTGGGCGGCCGTTGACTTAAAACGTCCAGCAGCACTTGCTGCTCTTTAGCGCCAATTCGTTGTTGAGCGACTTCGATCTTGACTTCATGCTCAAGTGCCGAATGATGAAGACTGCTGACGATTTGATGGCGAGGGGCGCTTTGCCCGGGATTTCCTGGGCTGTTCTCAACGCTGCTCCATGCTTGCGCAAGCACACCCTGATAGGTCTGTTGAAGAAGCTGCAAGGCTTGGGCAAAGATGCTTTTAATCGTCGCAAATTCAGCGTCGGCGACCCGATGTTGCGCATCCAGGCTGTCATGACGGTAATAGAGCGCCTGTGCATCGTGATCGAAAGGATTCTTGCCCTGCGCCATCGCCTGCATCAATGCGTCCGTAAGAGACTGAAAACATCCCGAGGCGGGGGAAGCGCAGGCCATGTTCAAGAACAGCACATCCGGATTCCAGACCTTGGTGTTTCCACGCAGAAAGCTGGAGAGACGATCAAAGGCGACCTCTCGAAGCGAAGGGGTATTTTCCAGCACTGCGGAACACTGAGAACAGGCAGCCGTGAATGCAATCAGGTGATCGGCAACTTTGCGTTGGCGGAGCACTGCACTTTGTTCTTTGATGGCATTTAAAACGGTTAGATCGGTCATGCTGACGCTCCAAAATTGAACGCTCACGCTCAAGGGCATCCAGCCAATGAGTACAACCTGAGCCGTTCGAAAGAGCGCCTATCTAAAACCGCCTCAGCCCTCGGTCGGCGGTACATATTGCTGGGCGATGACCAGCGGACCGACGCAGTTTGAAGGAAATGGAAACCACAGCCGCCTAATGAGGAATTCTTCTTACTGTTGCGATGGCGGTAAGGGTGCATCTCGTAAATCAGGCTTTTTCTGGCGCAGGTTAAAACCTAACATTTAGCCATTCGATGCGAAGTCATCAATCATGTTTCAAAGGTCAGCGAGCAATTTCGATGACTGTCCGATATTCCCTCGACGTTGTTTTTTGAAGCTCCTGAATTCAACGTTTTGTTTTAGCCGTTGCGATTGCAACGGCTTTTTTTTGCCTGTGAAACAGCTGATTCAATCTGCATATTTTTGCAGATTAGCCATCATTTCTCGAAGGGCCTCTGCGGTGTCCTGCGGATGTACCGCACCTTCGAAATCAGCAATGACGCCCCACTGTGCCGCCACATCTTCAGGAGTAAAACCAGCACGTGGATCGAAGCCTTTGCCCAGGCTACGCTCCCAACGGACTTTTCCGATCCAGCCGCCGCCGACTTCATACAGGCCGGCGCTGTCCTGGCATTGCTCGCTGCCCAGAAAAACCACCAGCGGGCTGATCAGTTCTGGCTTGAGCAATTCAAAAACGTTGGCTGGAATCAGGCCTTCGGTCATGCGCGTGCCGCCCGTGGGGGCGATAGCGTTGACCAAAATATTGTTTTTACGCCCTTCGATGGCCAGGGTTCTGGTCAGTCCATACAGCCCCAGTTTTGCCATCCCGTAATTGGACTGCCCGAAGTTGCCGTAGATGCCGGAAGTTGAGGAAGTGAAGATCACTCGCCCGTAATTTTGCTCGCGCAGATGAGGCCAGGCCGCGCGGGTGACTTTGTAGGCGCCCTCGACATGCACGCGGTAGACAAGATCCCAGTCGGCGTCGTCCATTTTCGCGAAGGTCTTGTCGCGAAGAATGCCCGCGTTGTTGACCACTACGTCGATACGCCCAAACGCATCGAGTGCGTTCTGCACAATTTTGTCGCCATCGGTGACCGAGTCATGATTGGCCACCGCTTGCCCGCCTGCTTCGTGAATCTCTGTTACCACTCGGTCAGCGGCCGAGGCATTGGCGCCCTCGCCGTGAGCGGACCCGCCCAGATCATTGACCACCACCTTCGCGCCATGCCGCGCAAACAGCAGCGCGTGGGCACGCCCTAGCCCGCCGCCAGCCCCCGTGACAATCACGACCTTGTCTTCCAGACGTACGGATTCACTCATGTTCATCTCCCGAATATGGCCAGCGCACGCACGTGCGAATCGGTCGAGTGTCGATCAGAGCGCTGATGGTCACAATCAAAACAGGGAGCGCTGAATAGTGCTCGATAACGCAGCGCGATGAACTGGCTTACAAAGCAGACTTCTCCCACCGGTCTGCCTTGACCCAAGACTTCAGTCGCGCCGCAGCTCCAACTTGGGACCGGACCTGTCCGCGAAGAGGCCGGGCCAGGCAATACAAACCATTCGTCAAAACAAATGCCGTCGCGGACAGTCCGTTCCCACGGGTTTTGTGTCGGTGCGGGCTGATGTGAAGCGCTGGGAATCAGTGTATGCAGAACGATCAATGCTCAGGACACGGCAAGCCGTTTGCGGCAGGTGACGAGTGACGCGCGCAAAGCCAGGTAATGCTTCAACAGCAGCATCGGCGCTTCGGTGTGGGGGTAACGGCCGATGCCGTGCAACAGAACAGTGTCCGGGTTGGGCACCAGTTCGCGGTAGCGTTGGACCATGTGTGTACCTGCGACCGGATCGGCGGAACCGCTGATGAACTTCATCGGCACATGGGTCTGCTGCATCGCCGACACCCAGCGTTCGCGGTACTGAATGCGTTCGGGAATGTAGTTGATCAAACGATGGAGTACGCGAGTGCCGTGGTTGGCCGCAATCAGGCTCCAGAAGTCATCCAGCTCGCTCTCGCTGGGCCGGGTATCAACCCCAAAAATGCGGCTGAAATCCTTGTCCAGACGGGCGCGATCAAACACCCGGCCTATCATCCAGCCCACCGGGCTTAGCAACAGTTTCTGGATAAACAACGGGCGATGGGTTTCTGGAAAAAGTCCGCCGTTAAGGAACACGCAACTGGCCAGCTCAGCCCTGCACGCGCTTTGGCGTGCCAACAACTCTTGGGCAACGCTGTTACCGTAGTCATGGGCCAGAATGTGGAGCGGCTGATCGATCTGCAAATGGGCCAGTAGCGCCAATTGCAGGTCGGCCTGTTCGACGAGACTGTATTTATGCTTGCGCGGCTTGGCCGAATCGCCGAAACCAAGCATGTCGCAGGCGATCACCTGATAGCGCTGTGCCAAAGGTTGCCATAGGTAATTCCAGTCCCAGCTGGCCGTAGGAAACCCATGCAATAACAGCAGCGGTTCGCCCTGCCCGGCCACCCAGTAGCGAATGACATGGCCGCGAAACACAAAGTCGTGCCCACGGGTACGCCATACCGAGAGAGGGATTTCGGCGATTCTCATTATGCTGCGTAGCCCGGAGAGAATTGGTCGAGCTTGCGCAGCAGTGCCGGCCAGGCAAGCAAACCGCCCATGCCTTCCGCGCTTCGAGTGACACCGGCAATCATTGCCTTGGCGCCGGCCAGAATCTGCCCGTCGATGGGGATCAGTTGCGCTCCACCACCTTGTGCCAGCACCTGAATCTCGCAGGCGCGCTGGAAAGTGAACATCATCAGAAAGGTATCGGCGATGGTGCCACCGCAGGTCAGCAAACCGTGGTTATTGAGCATCAAAAAACTGTTGGGTCCCAGGTCTGCTTGCAGCCGAGCCTTTTCCTCATGATTGAGCGCTACGCCTTCATACGGGTGATACGCCAGGCTTGAAAGAACAAACAACGACTGCTGACTGATCGGCAATACGCCCTGCTTCTGCGCCGAAACCGCAACTCCGGCGGCGGTGTGCGTATGCAGAACACAGTTCACGTCGTGACGCACTTCGTGCACGGCACTGTGAATGGTGTAGCCCGCGGGGTTGATCTCGTAGGGACTGTCCATCAATTTGCGGCCGGACTGATCGACCTTGACCAGACTGGACGCTGTGATCTCGTGGAACATCAACCCAAATGGATTGATCAGGAAGTCATCCGTCCCCGGAACCTTGGCCGAAATGTGGGTGAAGATCAGGTCGTCCCAACCGTGCATGGCTACCAGGCGATAGCAGGCAGCCAGATCCACGCGCGCCTTCCACTCGGCGGCACTGACCTGATCTTTCACGGCCTCTATCCGGGTGACGGGATTGGGTGTAACGGACTGTTGACTCATGGGCGCGTCAGCGCCTGGTACAACCTGGGCGACATTCACAGTGGCAGGTCCTCGGCGTTTTTCTTGCTCTTGGGAGTGAGCAGTCTAGCCAGCCGCCGAACCTGCGATAGTCGCCTTGGCAGCCACGTTAATGGCTTGGCGAGTCAGTGTGGCAGCGACGGCTCTGGAGCAGCGTTAATGCACAGTTAGCCGAGGCGATACAGTAGATTATTCTTTGGGGATTCCAACAACGGTGCATTTTTTTTCAGGCGCTTTGTTAGCGTATTCACCTGCAACTCATGACCGCTCCAGGAGCCCGCCGGATGACCATTCACGCGTCGAACAGCTATCGTGCCGATCCAGAAACTTCCCACAGCTTTTATATCAATGGCCGCTGGTGCGCGCCGATCACACCGGACAGCGTGCCCGTGATCAATCCGGCCACCGAGGAAGTCGTTGCGCATGTGGCAAGCGGGCGCGCCGAGGACGTCGACGCTGCCGTGGCGGCGGCACGCGCTGCATTAGCGGACTGGTCGGCCACCCCGGTCGAATCCCGGGCGCAGATCCTGGGAAGAATCTACGACCTGATTATCGAGCGCAAAGAAGAGTTGGCCCAGGCGATATCGCTGGAAATGGGCGCTTCGATCACGTCAGCACGGGCGGCGCAGGTGCCATTCGCAGCCGAACATGTGCGGGTCGCCCGGGACCTGCTGTCCACCTATCGCTTTCAGACCGTCGAAGGCAGCACCGCCATTGCCCGCGAACCTATCGGTGTGTGTGCGCTCATCACACCGTGGAACTGGCCGCTGTATCAAATCACGGCGAAAGTCGCGCCCGCCATCGCCGCCGGTTGCACCGTGGTGCTCAAACCCAGCGAACTGTCCCCCCTGAGCGCTCTGTTGTTTGCCCAATTGGTGCATGACGCCGGGCTGCCTGCGGGAGTATTCAATCTGGTGAACGGCAGTGGCCCGGAAGTGGGCGGTGCGTTGGCGGCTCATCCCGATGTCGACATGATTTCCATCACCGGCTCCAACCGCGCTGGTGCGCTGGTCGCTCAGGCGGCAGCCGTCACAGTCAAACGCGTTACTCAAGAGCTGGGCGGCAAGTCGCCGAACATCCTGCTGGCCGACGCGGATTTCCCCAAGGCTGTCGCCCAAGGCGTGATGGCAGCCTTTCGCAATGTCGGTCAATCGTGCAGCGCACCGACCCGCATGATTGTGCCGAAAAGCCGCCTGGCCGAAGTCGAAGCGCTGGCGGTCGAGACTGCCAATGCAATTGTTGTGGGTGATCCCCGATTGGAAGAGACGGTCCTGGGCCCTATTGCTAACGAGGCCCAGTTCACTCGGGTGCAAGCCATGATCGACGCAGGCCTGAGCGAAGGCGCGAAACTGATCTGCGGCGGTCCGGGCCGCATGGAAGGTTTCGAAAAGGGCTTTTATGCCAGGCCTACCGTGTTCTCCAACGTCAGCACCGGTATGCGGATTGCCCAGGAAGAAATCTTCGGCCCGGTGCTGTGCCTCATCGCCTACGAGACAGTGGATGAAGCAGTCGCTATCGCCAATGACACGGTTTACGGCCTTGGCGCCCATGTTCAGGGTCAGGACCTTGATCTTGCACGGGCAGTCGCTGCTCGCATCCGTGCCGGGCAAGTGCATCTGAATTACCCGGCTTGGAACCCGATGGCGCCTTTTGGCGGCTACAAGCGCTCGGGCAATGGCCGCGAATACGGTGTCCACGGTTTTGAGGAGTATCTGGAAACCAAAGCGATTGTCGGTTTCTGCTAATCCCGATTGCGGCGCGACTTAACGTTTGATTCAGGCCTGAAGTCGTTCGAGAAAATCAGCCAGCCACGGTTCCGCATCTGTTTCCGGCGTGACCGTTTCGCTGGCGTCCAGTCGCAGCATCTCAAGCACTTCCTGCACGCCCAGCTCTGCGAACAACTCACGCATCTGCTCGCCGCCGCCGCAGAAAGTGTCGCCGTAGCTGGCGTCGCCCAGGCCGATGACCCCGCCCGGTAGCCCCCGCCACGTTGCTGGCAAGAAATCACGAATTTGCGAATAGATGGGCTGAATATTGTCTGGCAGCTCCCCCATCCCCGTAGTCGAGGTCACGGCCAGAAAAGCCTGAGGCTCGAACGCCTGCAGCGCAGCTAACGTGATGCGCGGGTTGTGCAGCACTTCATGACCAGCAGCTTTGATGAGGGTCTCGGCGTGTCGGGCGACCTCTTCGGCCGAGCCATAGACTGATCCTGAAAGGATGGCGACTTTCATTGCGTAATCCTGTGGCAGAGTAAAAACGTCCGGCATTATGCCCCAGGAAGGCGCAATGTCTTAGAATGCAACCTCACGACCTGCCTCGGAATGCCTTTCATGATCAGTGCAAAATTACTGCAGTTGGTGGTCGATTCGTCCAACGATGGGATCGTCGTCGCCGAACAGGAAGGTGACGACAACATCCTGATCTATGCCAACAAGGCATTTGAGGTAATGACCGGGTACGCAAGCGACGACATCCTTTATCAGGACTGCCGTTTCCTGCAGGGCGACGACCGTCAGCAGGAGGGTCTGGCGCTGATTCGCGAGGCCATCATCAATAATCAGCCCTGTCGTCAGGTACTGCGCAACTATCGCAAGGACGGCACGTCTTTCTGGAATGAGCTATCGATTACCCCGGTATTCAACGACGCTGAAAAATTGATGTATTTCATTGGCATCCAGAAGGACGTCACTGAGCAGGTTCTGGCGCAACAGAAAGTTGTCGAACTGCAGGCTGAACTGGCGCAAGCTCGGCTTGAAATCATCGATTTGAAGCACAAGAGCGTCTAGACTGATGAGCGGCAGCAACCTGTTACGGAATTTACTGTCTGCTTTGACAATAACCGGTTAATCGAGCTCGATCATGCAGCGCGACACGATCCTCACGCAGGATGAACTGGATTTCATCCAGAATATGCAGCACAACCCGAACCTCAATCTGCGCGACAAATCCCGCAGCCTGGTGGTAAACGGTGGCGTGCAGATTCAGGACCTGCTGACCCGACTCGCGGCCCATGAACAAGTCACTATCCAGGCACAGTTCGATAACCAGCAGATGACCTTCCCGCTGCATCTGGTCGAAGACGAGTTCCACGCCTTGCATCTGGAACTGGGCGCACCCAGCATTTTTGAAGAAGGCCCTCGAATACGTCCGTGGCGCCTTATATTGACTGAGCCCGTTGCGCTGGAAACCGAAAAAGGTTCACTGACCGCTTTATGGGTTCATGAGATTTCGTTCAAAGGCATCCTGCTGGAAATCCGCAAACAGACCAAACCCCCCAAGTATTTTTCGGCCTGGTTCACACCCATCGGTCTGGCGCCCATCGCCCTTCGCGGGACCTTCGAGCGTTTGACCGAGCAGGGGCTTGCGGCATACCGCCTGAGCCAGAACAAAAAAGAAGACACAGAACGGCTGCGCCAGTACATCCTTCAGGAACACCGCAAGATACATCCTTCGATGCACCTCTGACCCTTTGTATTAGCGAAATTCATTCGCGAAGTTCGGCAGCCGCTGATGTATCTGTGTTGGCTGCCAGATCGTCTCGCGAATGAATTCGTTCCTACATATCACACGCCCTTAGCTATCCAACCTGTCCGCCAAAAACTGCTGCAAGCGTCGCCGCATAACGAGCGCGTCGCTGCCCAGGCACGCAACCGGGGTGCCCTCGAAGTTTTCCTGCCCCATATCCGCGGCCTCGCCGGCCAGCAACAGCGGGCAATACAGACCCAGTCCCAACCTGACCAGCCGCTTGGCCAAATCGGTGGTCGGCGGGTGATTGGAAAACATGATCAGCGCATCCGGTTTCATCTTGCCGCACACCAGGCTCAGTTCTTCCAGCGGCTGGCCGGGCGCGAGCGCGATGATCGCCGTATCGGCAGTGCCCATCATCAATCCCGCCACCCACAACTCAAGCTCGCGACATTGGCCGGGAATGGCAGCCAGCACCACGCGTTTCTCGGCATTTGCACTGGATAATTGCAGCCGTTGCAGCGTCCGGGCACGCAGAAAGCTGTCGAGAAACAGCCATTCGCTGGCCTGGCCGAACTGATCGTGATGGGTGGTAAATTCTCGCCATACCGGCATCAGAATATCCTGAAACACCTGAACGATCGGATAGCTGGAAAAGATCTGGCCGTACACCTGCTCAAGGCGTCGCTCATCGAACTCATTGACGGCTCGCCGGATTTGCGTCTGCCACTCGCTCCATTCGCCTGCGCCGACGTCGCTGTCAACCGTCTGGATTTCAGCACGCGCTGTGTGGGCTTTGGCGAGAATCTTGCCGACTTTGCTCACGGCTACGCCGCGCTCGATCCAGCCGAGAATGCTGCGAACGTCCTCGATGTCGGACTGGGAATAAAGACGATGGCCGCTCTCGGTGCGTGTCGGCTGAATCAAACCATATCGACGCTCCCAGGCCCGGAGCGTCACGGGATTGATACCGGTCAGGCGCGACACTTCACGGATCGGGAAAAGTTCTTCCTGCTGCAGCGCTTCGGCAACCGCGTGGTGGGTCAGGAGCTCGGTCATTGATCAGGTGTCGGTCATGGGCAGTGCGCGCATTGTACCTTCGCCGTCCGGCATATAAGCGTGAAGTCCGACAAAGTCTTCTGGCTTTTCAGATGGTTTCAGGAATAATCCTTGCTTGCTTTTTCCAGCGAAGCTGACGCAGCGCCACCACCTAGGCGTTTCGCCATGTGATTTCCCTACCCGGGAACCTCACTCGTTTATCGGAGATACACAATGTCTACCTCACCCGTCACGCTGATGGTTGCCCGTCGCGTCGCCCATGGCCGCTATCAGGAACTGATTGCCTGGCTGCATGAAGGCGAACAACTCGCTACAGACTTCCCCGGTTATCTCGGTTCAGGTGTGCTTGCTCCGCCGCCCGACGATGACGAGTTCCAGATTATTTTCCGCTTTGCCGATGAGGCCACCCTGCACGCCTGGGAGCATTCGGCGTCGCGCCGCTCCTGGTTGGTGCGCGGCAGCGGGCTGTTTGCTGCGCCGTCTGAACATCGGGTCAAAGGCATCGACGGCTGGTTTGGCGCCGCGGGTCAGCGCCCGCCTCGCTGGAAACAGGCCGTGGCCATCTGGCTGGCGTTCTTTCCGGTGTCGCTTATTTTCAATTTCGCGCTAGGACCTTTGCTGGGTCAGCTTGAGTTGATGCCACGGATTATGGTCAGCACGCTGATCCTGACGCCGCTGATGGTGTTCTGGTTTATTCCGCTGTCGACGCACCTGCTGGCGTCCTGGCTGCACCCTGCCCCTCCGGTGCCTGCCGTTATCGCCGATCCTGCTTCCACTCGGTAATTGGCATCACGCACTGACGTGGGAGGGAGCTTGCTCGCGAGAGATTATTGCAATCGACACTTCAGCAATGTCTGCCGTAGAGCATCGCGAGCAAGCTCTGTCCCACCAATCTATTGCCGCACGCCTGACTGGACTCCCCTTCAGTTGTACAGCCGCTCCCACTTGGTATAACTTCCCTGCAGGTTTTCTGCCGCGCGAATGGGTTGATGGAGTGCAGCCGCTTCTTCCTTCAGCGCCAAAAATCCCACGACGTCCAATTCCCTACCTGATACGCGAGCGGCTCATGGCTTCTTCCTCTGCCCCTGTCTTGATCACCGGTGCCAGTCAGCGTGTCGGCCTGTATTGCGCCGAGCGTCTGCTGGCGGAGGGGCAAGCCGTGATCGTCAGCTATCGAAACGATCGCCCCGGCATCCAGCATCTGCGGGACTTGGGGGCCATTGCGATTCATGGAGATTTTTCGTCGCAGGACACGATTCTCGCGTTCATTGCCGAACTGAAAACCCACACCGATTGCCTGCGCGCCATTGTCCACAATGCATCCGAATGGCTTGCCGAGACACAGGGGGACGAAGGTGACGTATTCATGCGCATGTTCAACGTTCACATGCTGGCGCCCTACCTGATCAACCTGCATTGCGCGCAGTTGTTGCACCGTTCGGAAACGGCCGACATTATCCATATCGGTGACGACGTCACCCGCAAGGGCAGCAGCAAGCACATTGCCTACTGCGCCAGCAAAGCGGGGCTGGACAACCTGACGCTGTCGTTCGCTGCCCGGTTTGCCCCTGAGATCAAAGTTAATGGCATCGCTCCAGCGATGGTCATGTTTCAACCCGACGACGACGCGGCGTACCGCGCCCGCACGCTGGCCAAATCCGCGCTGGGCATTGAACCCGGCGCCGAGGTCATTTACCAAAGCGTGCGCTATTTGCTGGACAACCCCTACGTTACCGGCACCACCCTGACCGTAAACGGTGGACGGCACGTCAAGTAAGCCGCCCCGAGGATCCTTTTGATGACTTTGTCACTGCCGCAGCACTACCGTGAAATTCTTGTCGGCCTGGGCGAAGACCCTGACCGCGAAGGCTTGTTGGACACGCCTAAACGCGCGGCCAAGGCCATGCAATACCTGTGTCATGGTTACGATCAAACCATCGAAGAAATCGTCAACGGCGCGCTATTTGCCTCCGATAACGATGAGATGGTGATCGTCAAAAATATCGAGTTGTATTCACTGTGCGAGCATCACCTGCTGCCCTTTATCGGCAAGGCCCACGTGGCCTATATCCCGACTGGCAAGGTGCTGGGGCTGTCGAAGATCGCGAGGATCGTCGACATGTTCGCTCGCCGCCTGCAAATCCAGGAAAACCTGACCCGGCAAATCGCCGACGCCATCCAGGAAGTGACCAACGCTGCTGGCGTGGCTGTGGTGATCGAAGCGCAGCACATGTGCATGATGATGCGCGGCGTCGAGAAGCAGAATTCGACGATGAACACGTCAGTGATGCTGGGCGCGTTTCGGGAACAGACCAATACCCGGATGGAATTTTTGCAACTGATCGGACGGAGTAATTAGTCCATGGCAAGACTTGAACCAGGCACCGCGCGTATACGGGTCAAGGACCTGTGTCTGCGCACCTTCATCGGGATCAACGAAGACGAGATTCTTAACAAGCAGGATGTGCTGATCAATCTGACGATCGAGTACGCCGCGCAGGAGGCAGTGCGCGACAACGACATCGACCACGCGCTGAATTACCGGACCATCACCAAGGCCATCATTCAGCACGTCGAAAGCAACCGTTTTGCTTTGCTGGAGCGCCTGACCCAGGAAGTGCTGGACCTGGTGATGAGCCATGAGGCCGTTCAGTACGCCGAAGTGGAAGTCGACAAGCCCCACGCGCTGCGGTTTGCAGAATCGGTGTCGATTACCCTCGCCGCAGAACGCTAGTTGATGCTGATGCAGGAGCGCGCTTGCCCGCGATAGCCGTTTGTCTGTGACCTCATTGTCGATTGATTCACCCCTATATCGCGGGCAAGCGCGCTCCTACACTTGATTAGCGTTAAGCCTGCAACCATTGCCCGCCTCGCCCATCACTCTTATCATCCGCCCCATCATTTCCCCACAGAGCCTTCCCATGACCGAGCAAGAACGCCTCGAACTCGAAGCCGCTTCCTTTCGCCGTCTGGTCGCACATCTGGACAGCCGCAAAGACGTTCAAAACATCGACTTGATGAACCTGTCCGGCTTCTGCCGTAACTGCTTGTCCAAGTGGTACAAAGCCGCCGCCGACGAGAAGCAGATCGACATCAGCCTCGATGACGCCCGCGAAGTGGTTTACGGCATGCCGTACAACGAGTGGAAAGCCACCTACCAGAAAGAAGCCAGCACCGAGCAGCAAGCGGCGTTCGCCAAGGAAAAGAAGCATGACTGATCTGAACACCCTGCGAGACAGCCTGCGCAGCGGCGAACACGCGTTCGCCGACACCCTGGCGTTCGTAACCGAGCATTATGTCTACCAGCCACAGGCGTTCGTTAACGGCAATGTGGAAAACGCTGCCGGTCAGAACGAAGGCTCGTGCAAGACGTTGGGCCTGGCGCTGCTGGAAGGATTGAGCGACGAAGAGGCGCTGCTGGCGTTCGGCGAGCATTACCGCTCTGTGCAGGCAACGCCAGAAGGCAGCGACCACGGCAATATCCGTGCGTTGATTGCCAACGGTTTGGCGGGCGTAACGTTCAGCGCCCCGCCGCTGACCCGCAAGGCCTAAGAGTTTCTGTAGGAGCGAATTTGTTCGCGAGGCGATTTGACTGACACACCGAGTGTCCGGGCTCGCCAACAAGTTGGCTCCTACAGTGACCAAGTTTATGGCGAATACAAAAAACCGGCCGAAGCCGGTTTTTTTACGTCCGTACGCTGATCAGAACGAAACGTTCGCCAGTCCGTCCAGATAACGCTCTACGTCCAGTGCCGCCATGCAACCGGCGCCTGCCGAGGTGATCGCCTGACGATAAACGTGGTCAGCCACGTCGCCCGCCGCAAATACACCCTCAACACTGGTGGCCGTCGCATTACCTTCACGTCCGCCCTGAACGACCATGTAGCCGTCTTTCAACGCCAACTGGCCATCGAACAACGAAGTGTTTGGCGTATGGCCGATGGCGATGAACACCCCATCAACCTTGAGCTCGTCAAAGCTGCCGTCGTTGTTCTTCAATCGCGCACCGGTGACGCCCATGTTGTCGCCCAGCACTTCGTCCAGCGTGGCGTTGAGCTTCAACTCGATCTTGCCTTCGGCAATCCGCGCATGCAGCTTGTCGATCAGGATCTTCTCGGCACGGAAAGTCTCGCGACGATGAACCAGGGTTACCTTGCTAGCGATGTTGGCAAGATACAGTGCCTCTTCCACGGCCGTGTTGCCGCCACCGACCACAGCCACTGGCTTGTTGCGATAGAAGAAACCGTCGCAGGTTGCGCAGGCCGATACGCCTTTGCCCATGAACGCTTCTTCGGACGGCAGCCCCAGATAACGAGCGCTGGCGCCGGTCGCGATGATCAGCGCATCGCAGGTGTAGGTGCCGTTGTCGCCTTTGAGGCTGAACGGTTTGCCGGCCAGGTCCACTGCGTTGATGTGATCGAACACGATCTCGGTTTCAAAACGCTCTGCGTGTTCACGCATGCGTTCCATCAGAACCGGGCCAGTCAGGCCGTGCGGATCGCCGGGCCAGTTGTCGACTTCGGTGGTGGTGGTCAATTGACCGCCAGCCTGCATGCCCGTAATCAACAATGGCTTGAGGTTGGCGCGGGCGGCGTAGACCGCTGCGCTATAACCGGCAGGGCCGGAGCCAAGAATAATCACTCGGGAATGACGTGAATCGGACATGACACACTCCTATCAACCGGCCTTCGTGACGCGAGGTCGGGAAACCGGCGCACCGGCGGGATAAAAAGGATCGGCGACCGCACTTGGGGAAGGCTAGTAACTCGCTGATCCTGAAAATATGAAACTGCGGCCAAAACTGCAGCAACGGTATAAATTGGCCGCAAGCTTATCGGGCCGAGGTGATTTAAGGAAATTTCGTTTTGCAATCCAGCTCATAGCCGGGGCCTATCCCGACGAGCTGTTGCTACGATCGAGTGAATAGACGTTCGCGACGCTGGATTGTTTCGGCGAATGTCAGCCACGGCGCCTTTTCACATGCCCGACATGGCCCTTGGCGACCCACGCCCTCACGCAGACCTCGCCCTGCCCCAACGCCGCTTTCAACCCATCGGCAAAGTCGGTAAGGTCGGCGCGTTCCCCTGTCTGGAGGCCACCATGCCTGCACCCGCTCTGTCTGGCCCGCAATACCTGCGCGAAGGCCTGAAACTGGTACTCAGTCCCAGCCTGCGACTGTTTGTGCTATTGCCGCTCACCATCAACCTGGTGCTGTTCGCCGGGCTGATTTACCTCGCAGGTCATCAGTTCGAAATGTGGGTCGACACCCTCATGCCCACGCTGCCGAGCTGGTTGAGTTTCCTCAACTACATTCTCTGGCCGTTGTTTGTGGTGCTGGTGATCCTGATGGTGTTCTTCACCTTCACCATGATCGCCAACGTCATTGCTGCCCCGTTCAACGGGTTTCTTGCGGAGAAGGTTGAGGTCGTGATCCGTGGCACGGACGATTTTCCAGCCTTCAGTTGGGGCGAACTGGCGGAAATGGTCCCCCGCACCCTCAGCCGGGAGATGCGCAAGCTGGGCTACTTCCTGCCCCGGGCCATCGGCTTGTTCATCCTGTCGTGGATACCTGCGGTCAACATCATCGCCGCGCCGCTCTGGCTGCTGTTCGGGGTGTGGATGATGGCGATTCAGTACATCGACTACCCCGCCGACAACCACAAAATGAGCTGGCAGGACATGCTCGCCTGGCTACGGGCCAAACGCTGGCAGAGCCTGAGCTTTGGCGGGATTGTGTATCTGGTGCTGCTGATCCCGGTGGTCAACATCCTGATGATGCCGGCGGCCGTGGCCGGGGCGACGTTATTTTGGGTCAGGGAGCGAGGGGCAGAGACGCAGCTGGCGAAGATCCAGCAGCCCAGATAAACGCTCCCCTATAGGAAACCGCCTGCCCGAAATGGAGGCAGGCCAGCCGCCCGCTGCGCAATTGATCGGCCGCGATCGCGAGCAAGCTCCCTCCTACATCACTTGGTACACACAGTAACCTGTAGGAGCTGCCGTGCTGCCGAACGCCGCGATTGCGGTGTGGCGGTTGAACTGGCTCATCAGCGCCGCTGCGAAAATCAGGACCCGTCCTACAACACTCTTCCATACGTCCCACAGCCCACCTGAACAACCATCAACAAGCCTCATCCGAGAGAGCAAATGCCTGTGAACATTGTTCGCAGGCCAGCGTTATCCTCAGGAGCCTTGATCGCCATGGAAGTGAAAAACAATACTCAATCGGTCCAAAATCCACCGGCCTATCTGCAGCGCAAAGTGGAGCCCCGCTCGACAAAATTCATGCAGGCGCTGGCCGAAACGTTGGACACGGCAAAGCAAGTCGATAAAAAGACGGTCGCCCCCCAATCCGCCGCCCTCACCCGCCTCGTCAGCCCGCGCTCATCCATGGAGCTGAGAAGTCTGAATCCGGTGGAAACGATCTACTCACCAAAGGCTGCCGCGCTTGAGAAGATCGGCACGTCACGGCTTGTACCATTTGCGGTGGGCAGCTCCCCTTGACGTTCACAAATCCATCACCCAATCGCCACACAAGCGCAACGGCCGCCCTCGAAACTGGCAGTCATGAGCAAACCCCTGCATATCACGCTAGTGACCGAAACCTTCGCCCCTGAGATTAACGGCGTCGCCAACACCCTGAGTCGGTTGTGCGACGGATTACGCGCGCGCGGGCATCAGGTTGAAGTGGTGCGCCCGAGGCAGAGCGGCGATAAACCGGGCCATGCCGGGGACGATGTGATGCTGTGCCGGGGGTGGCCGATTCCGGGGTATCCAGGATTGCAGTGGGGGCAATCGTCGATGCACAAGTTGCTGCGGCGCTGGAAGCGCAGCCGACCGGACGTTTTATATATCGCCACAGAAGGGCCACTAGGGTTTTCTGCGCTGCGTGCGGCGCGGCGTCTGGGGATTGCGACCATCAGCGGCTTCAGCACCAACTTCCAGCAATACGCATCGCAGTACGGATTAGGATTTCTCACACGGGCGCTAACCCATTATCTGCGCTGGTTCCACAACCGTTCTAACGCCACGCTGGTGCCGAGCCTGAGTCAAAAAGCGGAACTGGAGCGACGGGGCTTCGAACGTCTGGAACTGCTGTCACGCGGCGTCGATAGCCAGCTGTTTCACCCCGCCAAACGCTCAAACACGCTGCGGGAAAGCTGGGGCCTGGCGCCAGATGACATCGCCCTGTTGCACGTCGGTCGCCTGGCTCCGGAGAAAAACCTGCGGCTGCTCAGGCCCACGTTAGAGGCGCTGACAAACACCCATCCGAACAAAAGAATCAAGCTGATCGTCGTTGGCGACGGTCCGGAACGCGCATCCCTTGAGCAGCAGTTGCCCGATGCTGTGTTCTGCGGCACCCAGTGTGGCGAGACACTGGCGGCGCACTATGCCTGCGGCGATATTTTTTTATTCCCGAGCCTGACTGATACCTTCGGCAATGTGGTCATGGAAGCCTTGGCTTCAGGGCTTGGCGTGGTCGCCTACGACGAAGCCGCTGCCGCGCAGCACATCCGCCATGGCCACAATGGTGCTGTGGCGATGCCGGGCGATGAGGAGGGATTTATCGATGCGGCGTGCTGGATGCTTGAGGATCGGGAAACGCTGCGGCGGGTGCGATTGAACGCGCGCCAGCATGCGAGCCATCAAGGTTGGTCAGCGATTGTGGAGCTGTTCGAAAAGCAGTTGAGCTCAGTGATCGAGACGCGGGACATGCCTGCAATGGGCCATCTCCCGCGTTCGGAATCACACTAGACCATCTCAATCTAGCCGCGTCAGGGCATCACGGCTGAACGGCAGGATGTCTTGCTCGCGGCCTTCGCGTACCTTGACCGCCCAATCAGGATCGACCAGCAGCGCCCGGCCCACCGCCACCAGATCGAACTCATCGTTCGCCAATCGGTGCAGCAGGTTTTCCAGGCTCGCAGGTTGGGCGACTTTGTCGGTGTTGACCATGAACTGCAAAAACTCGCCGTCCAGTCCCACGCTACCGACTGTAATGGTCGGCTTGCCGGTGAGCTTGCGCGTCCACCCGGCAAGATTCAGATCAGAACCGTCGAACTCAGGCTCCCAGAAGCGCCGTGTCGAGCAGTGAAAAATGTCCACGCCCGCCTCGGAGAGTGGCTTGAGAAACGCGTCCAGCTCTTCAGGCGTCTGCACTAGGCGGGCGCTGTAGTCCTGCTGTTTCCACTGAGAGAAACGGAAAATGATCGGATAGTCCGGCCCCACCGCCGCACGCACTGCCTGAATCAACTCGATGGCAAAACGCGAACGATTAGCCAGGCTGCCACCGTACTCATCGGTGCGCTGATTGGTGCCTTCCCAGAAAAACTGATCGACGATGTAGCCGTGTGCGCCGTGGATCTCAACGCCATCCATGCCAATGGATTTGGCATCACTGGCGGCCTGGGCAAAGGCTGCGATGACCTCGTCGATGTCCGCTTTGGTCATGCCGTGAATCACAACATTGCCGTCTTTTAGCTTTTCAGTCGGGCCGTAAGCAGGCACTGCACCATCCGGTTCGGTGCCCAGGCGGCGAACGGCGCCGACATGCCAAAGCTGCGGGACGATCTTGCCGCCCTCTGCATGCACCGCATCCACCACTTTCTTCCAACCCGCCAGCGGTGCTTCGCCGAAAAACTGCGGCACGTTCGGGTAGCCATTGGAGGCCTTGTGATCGACCGTGGTGCCCTCGGTGATGATCAGGCCAACGCCCGCCGCCGCACGACGGCGGTAGTATTCGATAACCTTGGAGTTCGGCACGCCACCGGGAGAAAACGAGCGAGTCATGGGCGCCATCACCACACGCGACGGCAGTTGCAGGCTGCCCAGGTGGAAGGGTTTGAACAAAGCTTTTACCGGCATTAGTGGCGTCCTCGGGAATCAGGTCGAAATTCAGACCACGGAGGATAGAGCCGGAGATTGGGCGGGTGACAGCACTATTGATTGGAGTGATTAAGGCCAAGAAGCGGGTAAAAACAACACCCGACGGTAGGAGCGAACTTGTTCGCGAGGCAGTACGACAGACACACCGCATCGGCCGCCTCGCCAACAAGTTGGCTCCTACA
>NZ_JBSKHW010000012.1:110619-117014 GCF_057128765.1 Pseudomonas corni | reverse complement strand
GTAGGAGCGAACTTGTTCGCGAGGCAGTACGACAGACACACCGCATCGGCCGCCTCGCCAACAAGTTGGCTCCTACAGAATATGCGTGGAGCGGCTGGATCTATCTGTAGGAGCGAACTTGTTCGCGAGGCAGTACGACAGACACACCGCATCGGCCGCCTCGCCAACAAGTTGGCTCCTACAGAACATGCGTGGAGCGGCTAGATCTATCTGTAGGAGCGAACTTGTTCGCGAGGCATTACGACAGACACACCACATCGGCCGCCTCGCCAACAAGTTGGCTCCTACAGAACATGCGTGGAGCGGCACGATTTATCTGTAGGAGCGAACTTGTTCGCGAGGCATTACGACGGACACTCCCCTCCGGCCGCCTCGCCAACAAGTTGGCTCCTACAGGATATGCGTGGAGCGGCTAGATCTATCTGTAGGAGCGAACTTGTTCGCGAGGCATTACGACAGACACACCCCTCCGGCCGCCTCGCCAACAAGTTGGCTCCTACAGAATGTGTGTAATCCAGGAGATGTTCAGCGCAGCGCTTTTTCGATTGCTGTGATCACGGCCGGGTCATCCGGCGCGGTGCGCGGCGAGAATCGGGCGAGGACTCGACCGTCCTGACCCACAAGGAATTTTTCGAAGTTCCAGGTGATGTCACCAGGGAACTCGGCGCCTTCACCAGCCAGCAGTCGGTAAAGCGAGTGGCGATGAGGGCCGTTTACTTCGAGCTTGTCGCCCAGCGGGAAGGTCACGCCGTAGTTCAGCGAACAGAATGTCTGGATCTCTTCCTGAGTACCCGGCTCTTGTCCCGCGAATTGATTACAAGGCAGGCCCAATACGCTGAATCCTTTGTCCTTGTACTTTTGATAGAGGTTCTCGAGCGCAGCGTATTGCGGCGTGAGGCCACACTTGGACGCTACGTTGACCACCAGAACCACTTTGCCTTTGAGCGGCGCGAGAGGCAGTTCCTGGCCATCCAGAGCTTTTAATTTCAGGTCGTGAAATATACTCATGACGAACTCCCCTGCTCACCATACAAAAAAACCATCGACCGAAAAAGGCGCCCTGTCGGACCCAAAAACGAAAAGCGTTTTCGCGAATCCTTCGAGGACGCCTGGCCAGCTATCTCAGCTTAGCAGCACAAATCAGTGGTGATGGCCGCCTTCGCCGTGCACGTGACCGTGCGCGATTTCTTCCTGGCTGGCATCACGAATATCAACGATCTTGACGTCGAAGTGCAGACGCTGACCGGCCAGCGGGTGGTTACCGTCGACAGTCACGTCGTCGCCGTCCAGGTCGCGGATGGTCACGATTTGCATCTGGCCATCAGGGGCAGACGCATGAAACTGCATGCCAACTTCCAGCTCGTCGACACCTTCGAACATGCTGCGGCTCAGGGTGCTGACCAGTTCGGCGGAATACTCGCCGTATGCATCTTCAGGCTCGATGGCGACTTTGAGCTCATCACCGACATTCTTGCCATCCAGTGCCTTTTCCAGACCAGGGATGATGTTACCTGCGCCTTGCAGGTACACCAGCGGCGCGCCGCCGGCAGAACTGTCGATGACCTCACCAGCGTCATTGGTCAGGGTATAGTCAATGGAGACAGCCTTGTTGGCGGCGATCGGCATGGGGCAAGACCTTTTGCTTAAGAGTTAAGAACGAGCAAGTTTAACCAAGCCATCGCGTGAAAGCGAACGCAACTCAGACGGACGGCCCCGATTGGAAAACTCCCCGCCGCAGAGCGCAGGCTCAACGATCCTCGGCTTTCATCAGGATGACCAGGACCACTGGATCGTCGAGCTGTCCTGCGGGCACACCCAGCACGTGCGCCACTCCCCGCCTTGGCAATCACGCGAATGGGTGCTCGACCCCGTTACCCGCCAGGAAAAAATAGGTCAGCGCTTTCACTGTGGCTGGTGTGCGCGCGCCGCAGATAACGATAACCTTGTGCCCCGTTGAGACGCTGCGACTGAACAGCGTCCTGTTTTCTCTGGTCGACTCACTGGCAATAGCCGCCCCGACCCTTGCACTGCTCAATTCGAGAAGCCCGCATGCAGACTTTTTTTATCGCGCCCACCGATTTTGGTGTGGGCTTGACCTCTATCAGCCTGGGGCTGGTCCGTACGCTTGAGCGAGCCGGACTCAAAGTCGGCTTCTTCAAACCCATTGCCCAGCCACATCCGGGCGATACGGGGCCCGAGCGCTCCACTGAACTGGTCGCCCGCACCCACGGCCTGAAACCGCCCAAGCCACTGGCATTGGCGCATGTCGAGCGGATGCTCGGCGACGGCCAGCTGGACGAACTGCTCGAAGAAATCATCAATCTGTATCAAGAGGCCGCGGTCGGCAAAGACGTGCTGATCGTTGAAGGCATGGTCCCGACTCGCAGCGCCAGCTATGCAGCGCGGGTCAATCTTCACTTGGCCAAGAGCCTGGACGCCGACGTGATTCTGGTGTCTGCGCCGGAAAACGAAGTGCTCACCGAGCTCTCAGGCCGCGTCGAGTTGCAGGCGCAGATGTTTGGTGGTCCCAAGGACCCGAAAGTCCTGGGCGTGATCCTCAACAAAGTACGCACCGACGAGACGATGGAAGCATTCGCGGCACGCCTCAAGGAGCACTCCCCGTTGTTACGCAGCGGCGACTTTCGCCTGTTGGGCTGCATTCCTTTCCAGGCCGACCTCAACGCGCCGCGCACCCGCGATGTGGCGGAGCTGCTCGGCGCGCAGGTCATCAACGCCGGTGATTACGAACAGCGGCGCATGTCGAAAATCATCATCTGCGCGCGAACGGTGCTCAACACCCTGCAACTGCTCAAGCCTGGCGTGCTGGTCGTAACGCCGGGCGATCGCGACGACATCATCCTGGCCGTCAGCCTAGCGACCATGAACGGCGTGCCATTGGCTGGCCTGCTGCTGACCAGCGACACCCTGCCCGATCCGCGCATCATGGACCTGTGCCGCGGCGCGTTGCAGGCCGGATTGCCGATACTGTCGGTGAGCACCGGTTCATACGAAACCGCCACGTTACTCAACCAGCTGAACAAAGAAATCCCCATCGATGATCGCGAGCGCGCCGAGATCATCACCGATTTCGTCGCCAGTCATCTGGACGCCAACTGGTTGCATCAGCGCTGCGGCACTCCGCGCGAGCTGCGTCTTTCGCCCGCCGTGTTTCGCTATCAGTTGATTCAGCGCGCGCAAGCGGCGAACAAACGCATTGTGCTGCCCGAAGGCGCTGAACCGTTGACCGTTCAAGCCGCCGCGATTTGCCAGGCGCGGGGCATCGCGCGATGTGTGTTGCTGGCCAAACCCGAAGACGTGCTGGCAGTGGCACGCGCGCAAGGCATCGAGCTGCCGCCGGGGCTGGAGATTCTTGATCCGGACACGATTCGCGAGCGCTATGTAGCGCCAATGGTGGAACTGCGCAAAAGCAAGAGCCTCAACGCGCCAATGGCCGAACAGCAGCTGGAAGACCCGGTGGTGATCGGCACCATGATGCTGGCGCTCGATGAAGTCGACGGGCTGGTGTCCGGGCTGATTCACTCCACGGCCAATACCATCCGTCCTGCTCTGCAACTGATCAAGACCGCACCGGGCTGCACGCTAGTGTCGTCGGTGTTTTTCATGCTGTTCCCCGAGCAAGTGCTGGTCTACGGCGACTGCATCATGAACCCGCACCCGACGGCTAGCGAACTCGCGGAAATCGCCGTGCAGAGCGCCGACTCCGCGGTGGCCTTCGGCCTCTCGCCGCGGGTGGCGATGATCAGCTATTCCAGCGGTAATTCAGCCAGCGGTGAGGAAGTGGAAAAGGTGCGTGAAGCCACGCAACTGGCAAGGGAAACCAAGCGCGATCTGCTGATCGACGGGCCGCTGCAATACGACGCCGCTGCCAACGAAAACGTCGCCCGGCAACTGGCGCCCGACAGCCTGGTGGCGGGCCGCGCCAACGTCTTTGTGTTCCCCGATCTCAATACGGGCAACACGACGTACAAAGCGGTTCAGCGCAGTGCGGACTGCGTAAGCCTGGGCCCGATGCTGCAAGGCCTGCGCAAGCCGGTGAACGATCTGCCGCGCGGCGCTCAGGTGGATGACATCGTCTACACCATCGCCCTGACGGCCATCCAGGCAGCAAACCTTGTCTGACACATTCGTCCCACACAATAACGCCGCCGGGACTACACCGGCGGCATCGGTCTTTCCTGGAGCCTGACCCACTATGGATTTTCTGCCTGCCCCTTTGCGCGGCGTCATCGCCTCGCTGCTGTTGGCAATCAACACCATCGTCTGCTGCACGCCGTTGTTCATCGTCGCCATCTTCAAGTTATGCCTGCCCTTCCCTGCCGCGCAGAAGTTTACCGACTGGCTCATGAGCCACATCCACGAAGCCTGGATCAGCAACAACAAGGCGTGGATGAATCTGATGGATCACGCCAAATGGCATGTGACCGGGCTTGAGGGGCTGGACTATCAGCACTCCTATCTGGTGACCAGCAACCACCAGAGCTGGGTCGACATCATGGTGTTGCAGTACATCCTCAACCGCAAAATCCGCCCGCTGAAGTTCTTCCTCAAGCAGGAATTGATCTGGGTGCCGGTGATCGGGCTGGCGTGGTGGGCGCTGGGTTTCCCGTTCATGAAGCGCTACAGCAAGGCCTATCTGGCCAAACACCCGGAAAAGAAAGGCAAGGACCTGCAAACCACCCGCCGCATCTGCGCGAAGTTTCGCAACAACCCGGTAGGGATTTTCAACTTCGTCGAAGGCACGCGCTTCACGCCGGGCAAACACGCCCAACAGCAGTCACCGTTCAAGTACCTGCTCAAGCCTAAAGCGGGCGGGATTGCGTTCGTGCTGGATGCCATGGGCGAGCAGCTGGAATCCATCGTCAACGTGACGATTCACTATCCCGGTGGGCACACGGGTTATTGGGATTTGCTGTGCGGCAACGTCAATGAAGTGGTCGCGCATTTTGAAGAGATCAAGATCCCGCCGCAGTTCATCGGCAAGAGTTACGACCAGAACGGTGAATACCGGCTGGAGTTTCAGCAGTGGATCAACCGGCTGTGGGAGGAGAAGGACGCGTTGCTCGGCAAAATGCATGAGCAGCATCGATAGGATATCTGCGCCTCACCCGTGGGAGCGGACCTGTCCGCGAATAGGGCAGTACATTCGCCACATTTGTAGCGGTTCAGGCATTGCATTCGCGGACAGGTCCGCTCCCACGGAAAATCACCCGGCATTAAAGTGCGAAAGCCCCGAATCTAAGTTCGGGGCTTTTTGATTTGAAGCGGTGCAATTACTGCTGTTGCTGATATTCCTGACCCGGAATCGGCTTCAGGTTGACTTCAACGCGGCGGTTCTGCGCACGGCCGTTAACGTCGGCATTGCTGGCAACCGGCTGATCAGGCCCTGCGCCGCGCACTGACAGGTGGGAGCCGTCGACACCCTGAGACGTCAGGTAAGTCGCCACGCTCTGCGCACGTTGCTGCGACAAGTCCATGTTGTGCTGACGGCTGCCGGTGCTGTCGGTGTAGCCGACGATCTCGATCACGTTCTGGTTATATTGCTTGAGCGAACCGGCGAGGTTGTTCAGCGGAGAATAGAAACTGCTGGCAATTGCAGAAGAATCGGTAGCGAAGGTGATGTTGCCCGGCATGACCAGTTTGATCACATCGCCCTGACGCTGCACTTCAACACCGGTGTTGGCCATGCTCGCGCGCAACGCGGCTTCTTGCTTGTCAGCGTAATAACCATAACCGGCAGCGCCCGCGCCAATAACAGCAGCGCCGATCAACGCGCCTTTGCCACGGTTATTGTGGTCGATGGCGGCACCTGCAACCGCACCGGCCAAGGCACCCAGGCCGCCGTATTTAGCCGTTTTGCTGACGCCGCCGGAATTCTGGGCTTGCCCTTGGTTGTCGTACGGATTGGACGGCGTCGCGCAACCGGAAAGCATCGCGATGGCCGTAGCGGCAAGGATCAAACGGCGGGAATTCAACATGAAGGCAGCTCCTGATTTTTGCTTTGTGCGGCACAATTTTTCTTGCGCGGCCCACGCGCGAGCGCGGCCATGTGCGCCGTTAGAGCACGACATTAGGGGAAAATTCCTTAACGCCACCTGAACAGCAGGTGCGCGCTGACGAAAGGGGTCATCGCAATCAACGCAGTCGCATCTCCCCTGCGCGGAGCGCGCATCAACGGCGTCGCAGTCCGCTTCTGCGCGGAGCGCTTATCAACGAAGTTGCACCCCGCTTCTGCACAGAGCGCGTATCAACGGAATTGCAAATCGCCTCTGCGCGGAGCGCGTAGGAGTCTGGCTTGCGGACGATGGGCTGCGAAGCGGCCCCAAAACCTGCCATCTCGGTTTCACCTGACCGACCGCATGCACAGGTTTTGCTGC
>NZ_JBSKHW010000012.1:0-110609 GCF_057128765.1 Pseudomonas corni | reverse complement strand
GACGATGGGCTGCGAAGCGGCCCCAAAACCTGCCATCTCGGTTTCACCTGACCGACCGCATGCACAGGTTTTGCTGCCGCTGCGCGACAGATCGCGAGCAAGCTACGCTCCTACGCCCTCCGGGCAGAATCAACGGCGTCGCAGTCCGCTTCTGCGCGGAGCGCTTATCAACGAAGTTGCACCCCGCTTCCGCACAGAGTGCGTATCAACGGAATTGCAAATCGCTTCTGCGCGGAGCGCGTAGGAGTCTGGCTTGCCGACGATGGGCTGCGAAGCGGCCCCAAAACCTGCCATCTCGGTTTCACCTGACCGACCGCATGCACAGGTTTTGCTGCCGCTGCGCGACAGATCGCGAGCAAGCTACGCTCCTACGCCCTCCGGGCAGAATCAACGGCGTCGCAGTCCGCTTCTGCGCGGAGCGCTTATCAACGAAGTTGCACCCCGCTTCTGCACAGAGCGCGTATCAACGGAATTGCAAATGGCTTCTGCGCGGAGCGCGTAGGAGTCTGGCTTGCCGACGATGGCTGCGAAGCGGCCCTAAACAGGTCGCTTCTGTCAGCAGTCCGGCTTTAACCAAAAGCTGCAACAAGCTGCCCCGCTGCTTTTTCGAACGCCACTTTCATTTCTTCGATCACGATATCGCTGTGTTCGAAAGATATGTAAATGCGGCCGTACGGGGACGGCATCATCAGCACGCCTGCTTCGCGCAACGCCAGGTGAAGCGCCTTGGAGAATGCGGGGTTGGCGATGGTCAACGCTTCTTCGTAACTGACCGGCGCATGGGTGCCAAGCCAGATGCCGAATACCGTGCCGTAGCCGCTGGTGGTGACGGGTATGCCGCGCGCAGCGAAGATCGTTTCGATAGCTCGACGCAGCTTTTCACCTCGGGCAATCAATTGCTCGTAATCACTGACGTCCAGTTGCGCCAACGTGGTAGTCACCGCAGCGCAGGCCATGGGATTGCCGCTGAACGTACCGCCGCGCGCCACGCGGCCCTCCTCGAACCCGCGCAATACCTCGGGTTTGCCCACCAGCGCCGAAACCGGCACGCCGTTACCAATCGCTTTGCCGACAGTGGCAAGGTCTGGAGTCAGCCCTTCGCGCAACCCGGCCATGCCGGGGTACAACCGAAACCCCATCAGCACTTCATCGCAAATCACCAGCGCGCCGTTGGCGTGGGCGACGTCCTGAACGTGCTTGAGATAACCGGCGGTGGGCATGATGCATCCGGCGTTGGCGAGCATGGGTTCCAGCACAACGGCGGCGATCTGCGGATCGTCGGCGAACAGCCGCTCGACGTCGTCGAAATCGTTGTATCGCAGCAACGTGGTGCGCTCGGTCGTAGGGCGCTTGTCCCTGGTGAAGGCCGCCTCTTCCGAAGACACGTTGCCAAAGCTGACGTCGTCGAACCAGCCATCAAAACCTGCCGCCATCTTTGCGATTTTGCTTCTACCGGTGTACGCCCTGGCGGCGCGACAGGCCAGGTGTACGGCCTCGCTGCCGGAGTTGGTGAAGATGACTTTGGTCAGCTCACCGGTATGCGCGGCCAGTGCGGTGGCAGCGCCATGCTCGCGAACGTGAGCCCAGGACGGCGCCGCCGAGTCAGCCAGTGCGGCCGCAACGCTGGCAGTGACGCGATCGTCGGCGTGCCCCAGCAAAACAGCACCAAAACCCAGTGCCGTGTCGATATAACGGCGGCCCTTGTCGTCCCAGAGGTAGGCGCCCTTGCCCCTGCTGATAAAGAGTTTTTCCCCGTTCAAGTCCGGCAGGATGCGGGCTGCGCTCGAAACATCACCAACCAAGTTAGGCATAACGACTCCAGAATCCAATCAATACGGTGCTCGCCGAACGCTCAGCATTCAGCGGTATTTGCAGGCTCACCAAAACGTGGACGAGACACTGCCCGGTTCAAAATTATTTAATCTTCAAGCGCTCGTTGCGCCGACGCAGCAACTCCAGGGTCAGCAGCATCAGGGCCGACAGCACCACCATGATCGTGGCCACCGCTGCGATGTTCGGGCTGATGTTTTCCCGAATGCCCGAGAACATTTGCAGCGGCAACGTGCGCTGTGAGGGACTGGCCAGAAACAGCGTGACGACCACCTCATCGAAAGAGGTGGCAAACGCGAACAGCGCGCCGGAAATCACCCCCGGCGCAATCAGCGGCAGCACGATCTTGAAAAACACCATCAGCGGTGGCGCGCCAAGACTGGCGGCCGCGCGGCTCAGGTTGGTGTTGAACCCCTGCAGCGTGGCGGTCACGGTGGTCACGACGAAGGGCACGCCGAGCATGGCGTGGGCCAGAATCAGCCCTAGATAACTGTTGAGCAGATGCAACCTGGCGAAGAAGAAATACAACCCGACCGCGACGATGATCAGAGGCACGATCATCGGCGAGATGATGAACGCCAGCACCAGGTTCTTGAACGGGAAGTTGCCTCGATTCAGGCCGACCGCAGCCAGCGTGCCCAGCACCATCGCCAGCAACGTCGCACCCGGCGCGATGATGAAGCTGTTCTTGAACGCCTGGCGCCATTCCGAGGAACCCATCAGTTCTTCGTACCAACGCAATGAAAAACCATCCATGGGGTACGTCAGAAACGAAGACGAGTTGAACGACAGCGGGATGATCACCAGCACCGGAATGATCAGAAACGCCAGAATTGCGATGCAGCTGGCAACCAGACCAAATCGGACGATGCGCTCAATGGGTGAAGCATAGGGCTGCAACATATGGATTACCTCGTCGGAGTCTGGGTGGCGTTAACGAGCTTTGCGTACACCATGTACAGCAGCAACGTGGTGATCAGCAGCAAACTGCCAAGGGCAGACGCCATCCCCCAATTCACGGTTTTATTGGTGTAGAACGCGACGAAGTAACTGACCATCTGATCGGCAGCGCCCCCCACCAGCGCGGGTGTCACGTAGTAGCCGATGGCGAGAATGAACGTCAGCAGCGCCCCTGCCGCCAGCCCTGCAAACGTCTGCGGCACATAGATTCGCCAGAACGCCACGAACGGATGGGCGCCGAGAGAAATAGCCGCCCGCACGTAGTTCGAGGGGATGTTTTTCATCACCGCGTACAGCGGCAGAATCATGAACGGCAGCAGCACGTGGGTCATCGCGATGATGACCCCGGTGCGGTTGAACACCAGTTGCATGGGCTCGTTGACGACGCCCAGAAACATCAGCGAGCGATTGATCAGCCCGTCGGCCTGCAGCAGCACGATCCAGGCCGCCGTGCGCACGATCAGTGACGTCCAGAATGGCAGCAGCACGAGAATCATCAGCAGATTGCTTTTGTTCTCTGGCATGGTCGCCAGCCAGTAAGCCAGCGGAAAACCCAGCAGCAGGCAGAGCGCTGTGACCACGGCGCCGATATAGAAGGTGCGGGCAAAGATATCCAGGTAAATGGCTTGATTAGGCTCGGCGGCAACAACGTGATCGCTGGTTGCATCAATGCGATGATCCAGCGCGGCCAGTACGTAATACGGCGTGATTGCCGCCGACGCCCGCTTCATGGCTTTCCAGTAAGCGACGTCCTCCCAGGCTGGATCGATGGCAATCAGCGCATCGCGCTTGGAGGCCACATCGACATCCGGCAGCTTGCGCAGGGTTTTGCCGATCAGCGTCCGGTATCCGGCGATTTCATAACCCAGCCGTTTGGAGATTCCGCCTATCTGGCCACTCTCCTTGGCGTCTCGCAGGTCCGCGACCAGCGCCGAAAACGCCAGCTCTCCCGGTAATGTCAGCTCGTCCCAATTCGCCAGCGCTTGAGTGGTGGCGGGCATCGCCGTATTCACTTCCGGGTTATCCACACTGCGGCTGAGCATGGTGCCGACCGGGAATGCGAAGCACACCAGCACGAACAGAAACAGCGGCGCGATGAGCGCGATGGATTTGAAGGTGTAGGCGCGTTCTGCCTTTTTCATACGGGCGCGCAGGTTAGCCGGTTGATCTTCGTTGGGCAGGCTCAGGGCCGCAGACTGATTCATGATGCAGCCCTCAATGGGTCGTCATGTCGAGAGCCCGGATGTGCTCAGCCGACCATGAAAGCGAAACCGGGCTTCCCACCGTCCAGCTGTTGTCCATCTGTGCGGCAGGGAGCTTGATCATGAAGTTCGGTTGCCCCGCCACTTCTGTGATCATGCGCACGTGATCGCCCAGATAGATGAACTCCTGAATGCGTGCAGCCAGTCCCGGCTGATCGGCGGACTTGATCACCACACGCTCGGGCCGGATGCACAGCGCCACCCGCTCACCGGCCTGCGCGCCATTTACCGCGACGGCCTGCACCGTAGTGACGTCGCTCAGACGCACCTGCGAATAACGCCCGTCCGTGGACAGCACAGTGCCCAACAAGGTGTTGTTCTCGCCGATGAATTTGGCGACGAAGGAGGTCTGCGGCGCCTCGTAAATGGCCGCCGGGGTGTCTATCTGCTGGATGATGCCGTCGTTGAACACCGCCACGCGGTCGGACATGGTCAACGCCTCGCTCTGATCGTGAGTGACGTAGACCACGGTCAAGCCGAGCTGCTTGTGCAGATGTTTGATCTCCAGCTGCATGTGTTCGCGAAGCTGCTTGTCCAGTGCGCCCAACGGTTCGTCCATCAGCACCAGCTTGGGCTCGAATACCAACGCCCGCGCCAATGCCACACGCTGTTGTTGCCCGCCGGACATCTGCGCGGGGTAGCGTTTGGCAAAATCGTTGAGCTGAACCATGTCCAGCGCGCGACGTACTTTCTGAGTGCGGTCAATGCGGTTCATCTTGCGCACGGACAGCGGAAACGCCAGGTTTTGTTCGATGGTCATGTGCGGGAATAGTGCGTAATTCTGAAACACCATGCCGATGTCACGCTTGTGCGGCGGCAGGTTGTGCAGCGGTTTGTCCTTCAGGTAGATCTCACCAAAGGTCGGCGTTTCGAACCCCGCGAGCATCATCAGGCTGGTGGTTTTGCCGGAACCAGATGGCCCGAGCAAGGTGACGAATTCGCCCTCGGCGATGTCCAGGTTGAGGTCTTTCACCACGGGCCGGATGCCGTCGTAGGTCTTCTGAATATTTTTGAAACTGACCAGATGTTTCATCCGGCAAATCCTCATTCGGGGAGCAGGCAGTGACAGTTGCCCTGTTCGTCTGCCCTTTCACACAATGAAAAAGCAAGCCGCGTCCGCTTGAGCCAGTCACCTGGCCCAAATCCACTGCGTTGTCAGGAAAGACCGTCGCCAGATGGCGACGGGTTCGGTATGGCGATGCTTACTGCTGGGCGATCCAGGCGTTGAAGCGCTCGGTCAGGGTTTCGATGTTCTCGACCCAGAAATCGACGTCCAGCGGCAGCGCTTCGGCCATGTTCGCCGGGGTGGTCGGCAGTTCGGCTTGCAGCTCGGCAGGCACCAGACCGTTGGCCTTTTTATTGGTCAGGCCATAAGCGATGAATTTGGGCAATTTGGCCTGGTTTTCCGGCTGGCTGGCGAAGGCGATGAAGTCCATCGCCGCCGCTTTGTTTTCGCTGCCTTTGAGGACTGTCCAAGAGTCAATGGCCGACACACTGCCGTTCCACAAGAACTTGAAGTGTTTGCCTTCGTTGCGATTGAAACCGCTGATGCGACCGTTGTAGGCCGAACTCATTACCACGTCGCCTGCAGTCAGCATTTGCAGAGGCTGTGCGCCAGCTTCCCACCAGACAATGCTGGACTTGATTTCACCCAGTTTCTTGAACGCGCGATCCACGCCCGCTGGCGTGCGCAGCACTTTGTAGACGTCGGCAGGTTTTACGCCGTCGGCAATCAGGGCGAACTCAAGGGAATATTTCGGCCCTTTACGCAGGCCACGCTTGCCCGGGAATTTGGTGGTGTCCCAGAAATCCACCCAGGACGTCGGAGCGGTTTTCAGCTTGTCACCATCCCAGGACAAACCGGTGTTCCAGACGATGGCCCCAACGCCGCATTCGTGGACAGCTTCCGGCACGAAGTCGCTCTTGTTGCCGACGGTGGCCCAATCGATCTTCTCGTACAGGCCTGACTCGCAACCCAGCGCCAGGTCTTCGGATTCGACTTCAACCACGTCCCAGTTCGGGTTGCCCACCGAGACCTTGGCGTCCAGTACGCCGACGCCGCCGTCCCAGCTCTGATCGAGTACTTTTTTCCCGGTCTTGGTCGCAAACGGAGTGAAGTAGATCTCGCGCTGTGCGTCCTGAAAACTTCCTCCCCAGGAAACGATGGTCAAATCCCGTGCGGTCGCCGATTGGGCGGCGCCAAAGCTCGCCATGGCGAGTCCGAGGACAGCGAGTGCATGGCATGTTTTCTGCATTTTGTTGTGCATAAGAGCTCCGACGCTGGTGCTGTGTTGTGGTGGTAAAAATTTTTACCACCCGGACATATCCCAGAGCAAGTGTTTTTTGCACAATCTCAATCCGTCCGCCAAATCGCCTGCCTTCGGGCTCGCGGTGTTTTTTTGCGTCCGGATTTTGATGATCGTCAGCCTGTGCTTGCGAGCGCCATACCCTGCTTTCGTCTCGCCAGATAGGGTCAATCCGGCGCACACACCGTGTTACTTTTTCGCTCGCCACGGATCAACGTGGTGCACAACCCACCCAATCGGTGCAAAATCTGCGCGAATAAACCCCGGCCGGTTTCACCGCGTCCGCGACAGGTTGTGTTTTTGAGCAGGGCTCGCGCTGACGAGCCCGCAGGTGAGGATCGAAACAGTGACGGATGGCGCGCAAACAATCGATAAGCCGGTTGAATCGGACGGCCTCGACGATGCACCGCAGAGCGCGTCAGTCGGGCAACGACTCAAAGCACTGCGGCTGGGCCGTGGTCTGTCGATGCGGGCGCTGGCCGAGTTGACCGGCGTGCCCCATGCCACGCTGTCCATCATCGAGCGCGACAAATCCAGCCCCTCGGTGAGCATTCTCAAGCGGCTGCTGGGGCCGCTGAACGTGACCCTCAGTACGTTTTTCTCCGACTCGGACATCGTCGATCGCGCTGTGTTTTACAAGGCGCAGGACTTGGTGGAGTTGGCCGACGGTAAGGTGTTGTCCTATCGCCAGGTGGGTGCCAACCTGACCAACAGCTCGATGATGATTCTGCATGAGCGCTACGCGCCGGGCGCTGACACCGGACAGGAAGGCCAGGAGCTTTATTCCCACGAAGCCGAAGAAGGCGGGATTGTCATTCAGGGGCAACTTGAGATGACGGTCGGTGATGAAGTGCGCGTGCTGAAGGCCGGCGATGCGTATTACTTCGACAGCCGGCTACCGCACCGCATGCGTAATCCGTTCGATGAAGAATGCATCGTGGTCAGCGCCGTTTCGCCGCCTACTTTCTGATACCGCGTTGGTTATTGCGACAGCACTTGCCACGGATTTTCGAGGATTTTGCGCTCCAGAAAATCGCGAAAGACTCGGATTCTGGGGCTCAAGTGTTTGCGGTTGGAATACACCAGATACACCGGCTCCGTGGCGCGAATCCGAAAAGCGTCGAGGATGGGCACTAGCCGACCGGCCCGAATGTCCTGGCCAATATGAAACGCTGCAAGCCTCACGATCCCCGCGCCATTGAGTGCCATGTCGCGCAGCAAATCGCCTTGGGCGAATGATGCTTTGGCGCTGACCGGAATCGCGATTTGCTCGCCGTCCACCTCGAACTGCCAACTGTTCCAGGCGCTGCTGAAGCTGAAGTTGAAGCAATCGTGTTCGTTCAGCTCCTGTGGATGCCGGGGCTCGCCGCGTTTTGCCAGATAATCGGGCGAGGCGCAGGTGATCCACTCGCTGTCGCCGATCTTGCGCGCTATGCGTGAAGAGCTAGGCAATATCCCGCTGTGGATGGCGATGTCCAGACCCTGCTCGAAATGGTCGACATATTGAGCGCCGACCTCGATGTCGATGCTCAACGCCGGGTACAGCGCCAGAAACTCAGGCAACCAGGGGACGATCTGGTGTTTGGCGAAAGTGGTCATGGTGTGAATGCGTAAGGTGCCGCTGACCCGCGACGGAAACGCCTCAGCCAGCGAATCGGCCTCGGCCATGGCGTTGATCACCCCGCGCGCACTGACCAGATAGGCGGCGCCTTCCTCTGTCAGCGTCAAATGCCGCGTGCCGCGATGGAACAGTCGCACCTGGAGTCGGTCTTCGAGTCGTGAAACCAGCTTGCTGACCGCGGAGGGCGACAAGGCATTCGCACGGGCGGCAGCCGAAAAACTGCCGTGCTCGTTGGCCCACATGAACGCGAGCAGTTGCGAATAGTTGTCCATCCTCGCTCCACCATCTGTCACCGTTTTCAGGCCGTCGAGCCTGCCAGCAATCTGCGACACAAACAACAAGCGCGCCAAGGGGCTCGCTTGCGTCTCAACGCTGCGGCAGGTCAGCGAATGAATTGCTCGATGTAATTCTCGGGCAAGCCGAGCGAGGTGTAATGTTTGCGCGCGGCTTCCAGTTTGGTGAACACGTCTTCGTAGCCCACCGCATTACCCTGCGGGTCAACGTAGGTGTAGCCACCCTGAACATGAAACCAGGTGATCATTTCGTCCACACCTTCCGGGACGAACAGTGTGTGGGTTTCCCCCGGCGGTTCGAACGCGAACGAGCCTTCTTCGGCGACCCAGTCATGCTCCAGGTAATACCAACGGCCTTTGAGCACCAACGCGTGCACGCCGCCGGAATGGCGATGGCGGGACAGCACACCGCTCTGCCGAACCCGAAGCAGGTTGATGTAGTAGCCGCCGCTCACGCTCAACAGTAGCGGTTTGAACGATACGGTCTCTGTCACCGGCACCCACAGCTTGTCGTCTTCAAGCCAGGTGGTCATTACCCCGGCATGCACCATGTCAGGCGACATGAAAGGCACTTGCGGCAATTGATAGGGGATCGCGAGCCCATCGGGCTTGGGCAGATTACTCATGGCGTGGAATCTCACAGGTCAGGACGTTTTCCCTTTTTTGGGGCGGTCGCCTCAGGGGTTGATTGCAGGTTAGTCCTCACGCCCTGTGCCCGGTAGGCCAGTTATTTCACACCTGCTGTGACGACAGATCACAGACCCCCGTGTTCGGATAGCATCCTTATCGAACGGATTACTTCCTGATTTCGCGAACTGACGCTCAACCGACGAGTGGACGTTTGGCTATACATTTAGCCCTCACGAGGGATCGTCTATCGCCGATAAAGTCAGACGAAGGCGCATAGCTATTTTCGAGCGCTCGCCCTTATAGTGGCACGATGAAACTATCGCGCATGATGTGCGCAAGGCGTACCGATGTCGACTCGACGCTTGAACCCTACGGCAAGGCAGGGCGCGTGTTTTTCTCCGCCCTTTTTCGTTGAATGATGTATCAGCGATGAATTGATCCAACTGTCGGTGAGCCGCCTAATGCTAAGAAAAATTCTGGTATCCGATTTGACACTGGGCATGTACATCCACGAATTCTGCCGTCCTTGGGTCAATGACCCGTTCTGGATTTCCAACGTCGAATCACTGCTTCAAGACCCCGCTATCCTTGCGCGCATTCAACAGTCTTCGACCACTGAAGTATGGATCGACATCAGTCAGGGGTTGCGCCCGACTCACTGTTCGGGGAGCAAGTCATCGCCCGGCGGGCCGGTGGTGATCGACACATCGCCCACCAGCATGGATGAGGAACTGGCCCGCGCCAGCCTTATCTGCAGCCAAGCAAAGGCAGCGGTTATGGCAATGTTTACCGACGCCAAGATGGGCCGTGCGATCCACCTTGAAGACGTCGATCTGATGGTGGAAGAAATCTCGAACTCGGTGCTGCGCCACCCTCATGCGCTGATCAGCCTGTCTCGTTTGAAGTCCTCGGACGAATACACCTACATGCATTCGGTAGCGGTCTGCGCATTGATGGTCGCGCTGGCCCGGCAAATGGAACTGCCTGAAGAACGGGTGCGTGAAGCGGGCGTGGCCGGGCTGATGCACGACGTCGGGAAAATGATGATCTGCAACGCCATCCTCAATAAGCCTGACCGGCTGACAGTGGATGAATTCAAGGCGATGAAGTATCACCCTGAGGCCGGGTGGAAGATCCTTCAGGAAAGTCAGCAAGTGACAGACGTCGTGAAAGACGTTTGTCTGCACCACCACGAGAAGATCGACGGCACGGGTTACCCACACGGTTTGACGGGCGACCAGATCAGCCTGTTCGCGAAGATGGGCGCGATCTGCGATGTCTATGACGCCGTGACGTCGGAACGCCCGTACAAGAAGGGCTGGGATGTGGCGCACTCGATCCGTGAAATGGCCTCGTGGAAGGGCCATTTTGACGAAACGATCTTTCAGCACTTCGTCAAAACTGTCGGTATTTACCCCGTCGGCGCGCTGGTTCGCCTGAAGAGTGACCGGCTTGGGGTTGTGATCGAACAGGGCAAAAAATCGCTGCTGCAACCCAAGGTAAAAGTGTTCATGTCCACCCGCACCCGCGCACAGATTGCGCACAAGGTCGTCAACCTGGCGCTTCTCGATGAACAGGACGCCATCGTGAAGTTCGAGTTGGCGCAGGATTGGGGAATTGGCAACGTGAATGCGTTGTGGTCGAAGTCTTCGTTGGAGTAATCCGAGGGCGGCGAACAGATCAATGCGGTAGGTCCGGCAATCTCCATCGTAAGCTTCGCGGGCAAGCCTCGCTCCAACAAGGTTTAGGTCAAACTGCCACCCAATGCCCCTCCCCCAGCGCTTTGAATTGCTGCTGCGGCATCACGAAGCCTTTTGCCTTGATGGGGCTGGGTTGTTCGAACTCCTGAAGCAGCGCCTTGAAATCACGCTTGCGGTCGACATCTGGCAGCGGCACGGCACTGAGCAGACGTTTGGTGTACGGGTGTTGCGGGTTGTGCAGCACTTGATCGCGCGGGCCAATTTCGACGATCTGGCCGCCGTACATCACCGCCACGCGATGGCAGATGCGCTCCACCACCGCCATGTCGTGGGAAATAAACAGATAGCTCAGGCCGTGCTGCTTTTGCAGTGATTCGAACAAGTCCAGCACTTGCGCCTGCACCGACACATCCAGTGCCGAGACTGACTCGTCAGCGATGATCACTTTCGGGTTCAGCGCCAAGGCGCGGGCGATGCAGATACGCTGACGCTGGCCGCCGGAAAACTGGTGCGGGTAACGCTGCATGGCCTCGGCTGGCATACCCACCTGATGCAGCAGTTCAGCAACGCGGTCCTGCCGAGGTTTGTCGGGCATTTTGTCGTGAATCAGCAGCGGCTCGCCGACGAGTTCGAAAATGGTCTTGCGCGGATTCAACGCGGCATACGGGTCCTGAAACACCATCTGGATGTCCCGGCGCACGGCCTGCAAATCTGCGCCCTGCAAGCCGTTGAGCTCCTTGCCCGCCAGTTTCACGCTGCCTTCGAAGGCGATCATGTTCATCAGCGCCTTGCCGGTGCTGGACTTGCCGCAGCCGCTTTCGCCCACCAGGCCCAGGGTTTCGCCGTCGCGCAGTTCGAAGTTGACCTTCTCAACGGCATGCACGTGTTTGGTCTCTTCGAACCAACCCATGCGCAGCGGGAAACGCACGCTGAGGTCTTTAACCGCCAGCACCACCGGCTTTTCGCTGAGGTCTTGAGCCTTGCCTGCCGTGCCCAGCACCGGAACTGCATCCAGCAATTTGCGCGTATAAGCCGCCTGGGGCTGGGTGAACAACTGACGCACCGGCGCCTGCTCTTCGGTGCGACCGTGATTCATGACCACCACTTCATCGGCCATTTCCGCGACCACACCCATGTCGTGGGTGATCATCAAAAGGCTGGTGCCGTAGACCTTTTGCAGCTCGCGCATCAGTTCCAGAATCTGCGCCTGAATCGTGACATCCAGTGCCGTAGTGGGCTCATCGGCGATCAGTACTTTCGGGCGACAGAGCATGGCCATGGCGATCATCACACGCTGACGCATGCCGCCTGATAACTCATGGGGATATTGCGTCAGGCGTTTTTCGACTTGGGGCATTCGCACGGAATCGAGCATTTCCTTCGCCCGACGCCTGGACGCTTGACGGTCCAGAGGCTCATGGCGGCGAAGGGTTTCGTCCATTTGCTGGCCGACGGTCATCAGCGGATTGAGCGAAGTCATCGGCTCCTGAAAGATCATGCCGATCTGCTTGCCGCGCAGCTGTTGCAGGTCGCGTTCAGGCAGGGTGATCAGGTCGCGGTTGTCGAAAATGATTGCACCACTCGGCACTTTCGCCGCTTTAGGCAGCAAGCCCATGATCGCCAGCGACGACAGCGATTTACCGCTGCCGGACTCGCCAGCGATACACAGCGTCTGCCCGGCGCGCAAAGTGAAGCTCAGCTCATCGACGACGCGCCTGGGGTTGGGACCGTGGCCGATGTCGATGCTCAGGCGTTCGACCGACAACACCGCAGGGGAAAGCTGATCACTCATTGCATCGCCTCACGCAAACACGATTTTCGGGAAGTAGAACGACACCACCCAATTGGGTATGTCGACCACTTCGCTGATGCGCAGATCGCCGCATACCGAGCACAGCATGTAGGCCTGTTCGGCGGGCATGTGATGCTCGCGGCACAGCCAGTCGACGGTATTGCTGACGGCTTGACGTGCGGCCTGCATCAGGTCCGGGCCGACGCCGGTGAAGGCTTCGTAACCGGCGCTGTCCAGATGACGCGTGACCGGGCCGGGGGTGCTGAAGCGCGGGCTCGATAACGGTGTGGATTTGATCAGATCGAGTTTGACCACCACGTCCATCTGGCTTTCGATGGCCGTGCCGCACACTTCGCCATCGCCTTGGGCGGCGTGGGTGTCGCCGATGGACAACAGCGCGCCGGCCACTTCCACCGGCAGGTACAGCGTGGTGCCTGCGGACAGATCGCGAATATCCAGGTTGCCGCCGACCCGACGTGGCGGTACGACCGAATGCAGCCCTGGATCGGCAGGTGCCAGGCCAATGGTGCCAGCGAACGGCTTGAGTGGCACTTTGGCGAACTGGCCGAAAGCGGCAGGCGCCAGGGTGTCTTTGTCGTAATGCCAGAGCGTCAACGCCGGGTCTTTGAATTGGTCGGCGAGTAGGCCGAAACCAGGGATGTTAGCGGTCCAGCCAAAGCCGCAGGGCTTGAAGCTGTCCAGGGTGATTTTGAGGATGTCGCCGGGCTCTGCGCCTTCGACGAAGATCGGGCCGGTGACCGGGTTGATCTTGTCGAACGACATGGTCGCGACATCGTGTGCGGTGGAGTTGGGGGTGAAATAGCCATTGGACGAATCCAGGCATTTGAATTCCAGCATCGCACCCGGCGCAACGGCTTCAACGGGGGTGAAGCTCTTGTCCCAGCCGAAATGGGTGTGGACGCTGTGGATCGTTTTCACCAGGCAGTTCTGGCACATGACACCGTTCTCCAAAATGGAATATTGCATTTGGTCGTCGACACAAAGCCCTGTAGGAGCGCGCTTGCCCGCGAAAAATCTGCCCGGCGATACATCTTGCTCGGATGTACCAGCCCATCGCGGGCAAGCGCGCTCCTACAGGTTTGTGCCTGACACCTTTCCGTGCTCAACGCTTACCTCTGTAGGAGCGAACTTGTTCGCGAGGCGACTTACCTGACACTACCCCAAAACTTCTCGCCAACAAGTTGGCTCCTACAGGTGGCCCGTGTTGTCTTGTCCGGCACATACCCCTGTAGGAGCGAACTTGTTCGCGAGGCGACTTACCTGACACTACGCCAAAACTTCTCGCCAACAAGTTGGCTCCTACAGGTGGTCGGTGTTGTCTGGACGGTTACTTGATCCAGATGTAGTCATAGTTCACAGGCACATGGACCGGGTCGACGTACAGGATGTCGGCGCCGCCCATGCGCGAGGAACGCACGGTGAAACGTTGTTCGTTGAAGACCGGCACCCACGGCGCGTCGGCCATGACGTCGGTGAAGATCTTTTTCCACAGCTCGGTGCGTTCGGCCTGCTGCTCGGGTTTGGCCATGCTGTCAGCCTTGGCCGCGTCCGCGTCCAGCTTCTTGTTGCAGTAGAGCGACCAGTTCCAGCCGCCTTCCACTGCGCCATCGCAACCCAAAATCGGTCCGTAGAAGTTCGAAGGGTCCGGGAAGTCCGCGATCCAGGCCATACCGCCCGACCAGACCATCGGCGCCTGATCTTTCGCGCTGCCGGCAGCAATCACGTTGGCCTGGGCCAGGGATTTGATCTGCACCTTGATCCCGACTTTCGCCAGATCCTGCTGAATGGATTGCGCGATACGCGGCTGCGGATCGGTGTTCATCACGTACAGTTCGGTATCGAAACCGTTGGGATGCCCCGCCTCGGCCAGCAGCTTTTTCGCAGCTTCCACGTCATACGCGTAGCCCTTGTAGTTCTTGTCATACCCCGGCATTGCCGGTGGCAGCGGCTGGTTCGCAGGCACCGCACGGCCGTTGATGATGCGCACGATGCGATCCTTGTTGATCGCCATGTTCACTGCCTGACGCACCTTGAGGTTGTCGAACGGCGGCAAGGTGGTTTTCAGGGTGACGTAACCGGTGTGCAGTTGATCGCCGGTGATCATCAGGCTTTTGTATTTCGGGTCGTTCTTGAATTCGAGGAATTTGGCGGGCGGTACGCCGTCGCCAGCGATGTCCACTTCACCCTTCTGCAAGCGCAACAGAGCAACCATCGGGTCCTGCCCGACTTCGAAGGTGATGGTATCCAGGTGCGGCAGGCCCGGTTTGTTGTAGTTCGGGTTCTTCTTGAACACGATCTGCTGGCCGAGCTTCCATTCAGCCAGGCTGTAGGCGCCGGAGCCGACCGGATGCTTGCCGAAGTCAGCGCCCCACTTCTCGACTTCTTCCTTGGGCACGATGGAGGCAAAGTTGATCGCCATCACGTGCAGAAACGTCGCGTTCGGCTGTTTCAACGTGATCTTGACCGTGTAGTCGTCAACCACGGTCACGCCGCTCAGATGCTCGGCCTTGCTCGCGGCCATGTCTTCATAACCCACGATGGCGCTGAAGAACCCGGCGCCGGGGCTTTGGGTTTTCGGGTTGACAGTGCGTTCGAAGGAGTACTTCACGTCACTCGCCTTGAGCTCCCGGCCGTTCTGGAACTTCACGCCCTTCTTCAGGGTGAATGTGTAGACCGTGCCATCGTCCGAGATGGTGTAGTCCTGAGCCAGATCCTTCACCAGTTCAGTGGTGCCGGGCTTGTAGTCCATCAGGCCGTCGAACAGGCTTTTGATCATCGACCAGTTCTGCCAGTCGTACCCGATCGCCGGGTCCAGGGTGGCGACATCGTTCTGGTAGGTGATGACCGCCGAACCACCGTTCTTGGCGTTGGCATCAATGTCGTCGGCCAGCGCACCTGCGCTGAGCCCCAATCCATTGAATAATGTGGCCGCAATGGCCAGGGACAGTACTTTGCGCTTCATGCTCCAGCTCCCCTTCGATAATGGTCTTGCTCAGGTTTTAGTGTTTTTTTACATCGATACGCGGGTCGACCCAGGGAATGATCAGGTCAGCCACCAAATTACCCAGCACGATCGCTACCGCCGAAACCGTGGTCACGCCGACGATCACTGGAATGTCCACTTGTTGAATCGCCTGCCAGGCCAATTGGCCAATCCCCGGCCAGCCAAACACCGATTCGACCACCACCAGCCCGCCCATGAAGATGCCGATATCGATGCCGATCATCGGGATCACCGGAATGATCGCGTTGGGCAGCACATGGCGCAGCACTACCCGCACCCGGCTCAAGCCCTTGGCCCGCGCGGTGCGAATGAAGTCCTGATGCAGCACTTCGATCATCGAGGAGCGCACCATGCGCGAGTACCAGCCGCTGCCGAGAATCCCCAGCGTCAGCGCCGGTAGCATCAGGTGCTCGACCCCGCCGTAGCCGCCCAATGGAAACCAGCCCAGTTGCACGGCGAAGAAGTACAAAAACAGCATCGCGGCGATGAATTGCGGCGCCGACACGCCGACGAAGGACAGCGCCATCAGCAACTTGTCGGCAAAGCTGTCGCGACGCAGTGCGGCGAACACCCCCAGGGTGATGCCGATCAACAATTCAAAGCCGATGCCCGCCGCCATCAATTCCAGCGACGGCCGTAAACGCGAGCCGATCAGTTCGGTGACGTTGGTGCGCTGGATGTAGGAGCGGCCCAAATCCCCCTGCAGCAGGTTGCCAAGGTAGTTGGCGTATTGGTGATAGAACGGCAGGTCCAGCCCCAGTTGCGCACGAATCCCCGCAACCACTTCCGGCGTAGCGCTACGCCCGGCAATTTGCCGCGCGGGATCGGCGGGCAACATGAACAGCAGCAGATACGTGATGAAAGTCACGCCCAGCAAGATCAGCAGGGAGTAGCCGATGCGACGGCTGACGAAAGCGAACATTCAGCTTCTCCCTTGCAGCGTGGGGTCGAGCTCATCGCGCAAAGCGTCGCCCACCAGATTGAACGCCAGCGACAGCAACACGATGGCAATACCGGGAAAGAACACCAGCCAAGGCGCGGAGGTGAAGTAGGTCTGGCTTTCGAAAATGATGTTGCCCCAGCTTGGCGTAGGTGGCTGCACGCCCACGCCCAGATACGAGAGCGTCGCTTCCAGCAGCACCGTGGTCGAAATCCCCAACGTCGCCCACACCAGAATCGTTGGCAGCAGGTGCGGCAAAAGGTGCGAAAACAGAATGCGCAACGAACTGGCACCTAGGGTGCGCTCAACCGCCACGAAATCCCGCGCGCCGAGGGCGATGGTTTCCGAGTAGATCACCCGGGCGATCTGCACCCAGTTGACCATCGCGATCACCAACGCAACGATCCATACGCTGGGCTGGAAAATCGCCGACAGCGCAATCGCCAGCAGCAACGCCGGGAACGCCATCATCAGATCGGTGAAGCGCATCAGGATGCTGCCGGTCCAGCCGCGCAGAAATCCTGCAGTCAGCCCTACCAGCGTGCCAATCAACACCGCCATGCCATTGGCGACCAGGCCGATAAACAACGAAGTCCGCGCGCCGTAGATCAGCCGCGAAAACAGGTCGCGTCCGAGCAGGTCAGTGCCTAGCCAGTACGGCGATTCAGGCGACAGCGGCGCGCCTTCCAGCGACAAACCTTCGGCGAATTGTTCGGACGGGTCGTAAGGACTCATCCAGGGCGCGAAAACGGCGAAGATCACAACCAGAGCGATGTACAACAACGACAGTGCAACAGCAGGACGACGAACCAGGGCACGCATCACACTCATGTCCACATACCGCCTTGCTGAGGACGGTCGGCGGCAAGGTCAACACACAGCTCGTCGATGCTGCGGTTGAGCTGCATCGACAAGGCACGCAGACGTTCGTAGGCGTCGCGCTCGTTGAGCTGATGATCGATCATCAATTGCGCCAACGCTTGCGCCAACAAGGGTCGCGCGTTCAATCGCTGCTGCAGGGCGTCGATGGTGCGGGCGTCGGCATCGAGTCGTTCGTGTAACCCGATCGCCATCATCAGCGTGGTGTACACCGAACTTTGGGTGATGGGTTTGTTGAGCAGCGCGGTTGCGCCCAACTCGATGGCGCGCTGAATCTGCGACAGGGTTTCGTGAGGCGTCAACGCAACGATTGGCACGCCTGCGTGATTCAGGAGCTGCAGCAATTGCGGGCTGGCGAAATGTTCCAGTTCAACGATGGCAGCGAACACGCCCTCCAGCGAATCAGCCGACTCTTCGGCCAGCGCCAGGGTGGTGATGCCCAAACGGTGCAGACTCTTCTCCAGATTGGCCAGCGTACGAGGCTCGCAGTCCACCAAAAGCAAGCGACCGTGTTCGAAATCAGGACGTTTGAGCAGACTCATTTTTTGACGATCCTCAAGTGAGGCACGGGCGCCAAGGCGCGCAGGCGATGAAATTCGCGCAGATCGGTGGACGTCAGGTAAGGGTCGGCCGGCAATGGTCGGGTTTCGCTGTGTACCACCACGAAACGCCCTTCGCTCAATTCGGCAATGTGACAGGGCAAGCTGCTGTGGTTGTTGCGCCCGGAAATCTTCAGCCGTCCCAGCACGCTGTCCTGTGCGTGGGCATACAGGTAGCTGCAGATGGCTTCCGGCTCGTCGTTGCCGACGTGATGCAGGGCCTCGGCAAACAAATGCAGCGCAACATACGTGCCGGTGTAGTAGTGCGAGCACGGGCGCTGGCCATGTTCGTGAAACTGGCGATCGGTGAATGCGTTGTCGACGCCTTCGAAAAAAGGGCCGCAGGACAACAGACGCAGGTTTTGCATCTCGCCCACTTCCACCAGCTCGGCTTCGGTGAGGTTGCAACTGAGCACCGGCAGGACCATATCGTGCTCGACGCAGGCGGCATCCAATTGATGCAGAAACGCGTAAGTGGATTCGCCCACCAGATTGTTGAGGATGAACGAGGGTTGCTCGGTCAGCAGGTATTGCACCAGATCGCTGAAATTGGTCGAGCCCATGTGTACGTATTTTTCGCCAACCACATCACCATGGGCGGCCTGCAGCACTTCCCGGGCGATGCGATTGCTTTCCCAGCCCCAGATATAGTTCGAGCCCACCAGCATTGCGCGTTTGCCGAAGGTGCTCAGGGCGTATCGAAGCAGCGGAATCAACGTCTGATTCGGGCAGCCGCCCAGGTACAACACGTTTTCGCTGCTCTCAAAGCCTTCATAGGGACAGGCGTACCACAGCAGGCTGGCGTTCTGCTCCAGGTCCGGAATGATCTCCTTGCGACTGGCCGACGTGGTAGTGCCGAACAGATGGCGAATGCCGCTTTCCATCAGCTGAACCGCGCCTTCGTTGTAGCGATGCAAATACCCCTGCGGATTGATGTGCGTCGCCTTCAACTCAAAATCGTAATCGCGATGCCGATTGATCTCGGCCAGCGCGTGCTGAGCACCCGCCAGACCGTGCTGTCCCATGCGTTTGTAAGTCCCGTCGGTGGAGAACAGAAACCCCACCTCAATCGTGCGTCGCATTTTCTAACTCCAATAAAAAAGCCCGACCCACCGGAAATCCGGTCGATCAGGCTTCGTCACCTGGCGCTCTGCGCTGAATGTAGACAAGTCTTAACGGCCGTGACCGGGCTTGCGTGTGAGCCTTCCATGGAAAAAGCATGCCATCTCCCTTGGTCAGGCTTTAATCAGCGTTTCCGGGAAACCCAGCTTTTGAAAACGCCCATTGATGAAGCCGAGCGTAGCCGATGTGCTTCAGGTTTGTGCGAAATTTCGTGAACGGGCTACGCCGCTTCCAATTGAGTCGACGCGCTTTTTTGGGAGCTTGGCGAGGTATTGCGGCGTACATCAATCCTGTGCAAGCGAACCCGTTCGCGAAGAGGCCCGTAAATCCGGAACATCCCTGGCGCCTGACGCAGTGCTTTCGCGGACAGGTCCGCTCCCACGGGTGATGCGTTGTGTCAGATGGCTGGATCAGGGATTGCGGCTGCCGGAGCATGTTGGCGCATGAGAAGTTGTAGGCGCGCGCTTGCCCGCGATTGGGTCTTCGCGGGCAAGCGCGCTCCTACAGTGGCCGTGGCGCATTGTTTAGAGATACATGCACGCTGGCATGCTGCCCAGCCGCTCACTAATGTTCGACCCGGACAAGGAAGCCAAGGCAGATCGAAGATTTGCCAAATTAACCAAGTAGGTTATCGTTCGTATGGAAAAGCAGTCGCCTCATTGCAAGCTCTCGCGGATTCACGAGCTGATCTCTGCAGGAAAAATCAGAACCACTTATTCATCGCTCGCAGGGGCTGCTGCCGCAGGGCTGGACTTCGACGCAATGGTCGAAGTCATTAAAAATCTGAAAACCCAGGACTTTTACAAAAGCATGACGAGCTACGCAGACCACAAAACCTGGCAAGACGTATATCGGCCCTGGGTCTCGACAGGGAGACTTTACTTGAAATTGATTGTCCTCGATGACGTGTTAGTCGTGTCTTTCAAGGAATACTGATATGAAATGCCCAGCTTGCTCGCATGAGCTAACAAAGAAAATTTCGGACCGCCCTTACACCTACAAAGGGTATTCAACCGTGATCCCTGCGGTAAGCGCCGAGCACTGCGCGCATTGCGGCGAGGACGTCCTGAATACCGAAGAATCTGCGCGTGTCAGCGCGGCGATGTTGAAATTCAACAAGCAGGTCAACGCGTCGATCGTCGATCCGGATTTCATCGCGACCGTTCGCAAAAAACTGGAGCTTGACCAGCGCGAAGCCGGCGAGATTTTCGGCGGCGGAGTGAATGCCTTTTCGAGATACGAAAATGGTAAGACCAAACCGCCTCTGTCGCTGGTCAAGCTGCTCCAGGTGCTCGATAAACACCCGGATTTGCTTGCGGAAATACGGGTTTCGTGAGCACAACAACATCAGCGCCTGATCGGCAGTATCCCCACCCGCATCCCGAAGGGTTTGAACACTTGATTCAGCGTCTGGATCGTCGGATTGCCGTCGTCCTGTTCGATCTGGCGCAAGGTGCGCAGGGAGATTTTGCACATGCCTGCGAATTGCTCCTGCCGCAGCCCGGTGACTTCGGTGCGCAGGCGTTTTACTGCTGCGCCGATCGTGACGCTGCCTGCCAGAAGCTGCTCCTTTAACTCATCCAGGATGATGCCGCGCTGGCGGATTTCATCGGTCATAGCAGCCCCCAGTTTTGCAGCGTGCCGTCCAGCCGATTGAGGGCGATGCGGGGGTGATTGAAGGTTGCTTCGGGCAAACCGATTTCGCTGAGCAGATCGGGTAGTGCCCGACACCGCTGCGCATCTATTTTCAAACCTTCGAATAACGCCTCCGGGTCGGCCCATGGCGCCAGTGCCTTGCAGGCAGCCAGCCAGTCAACCTGCCCCGCGCGCTCGATTTCATCCGGCCATTTCGTGGTGCGGGTTACGCCTTCTTCATCCATCACCATTGGGGCAAGATCGTAAATCGGCGCGAGGTCTATACGCTGCTCATCGCGCAGCACAGCGGTGTTGCGACCGTGGTTATCGCTGTTCCCGAGGATTTGGTTAATCAGGTCTCGGCGGATGTACTCACTGATCAGTGCCGGGATTTCAGACTGTTGACCATTGGCAGTCCATGCCTGGGCCATCGCCTCAACGGCGGCAATATGGCTCATGTAACTGCCCGGACGGGTGATGCCAGCCAGCGAATACACCGATTCGACGGCGATTCTTTTCACGCCGTGCTGATCAATGTGCCGGTCAAAGCGCTTCATCCACAGACTGGGTTTGCGCGCTTCTTCCAGGCTCATGCCGTCGGCAGTAATCGTATCCAGGCCCAGTCGATTCAGGGCTTGGTAATAGCAGAACTCACTGCGCAGCACCGTACGATCGTTTTCGTTCGCCTTGTTTCGGGAAAACTTCACAAACCAGTGCTGATGCACTCGATCGTCGGCCAGCGTTGCGTCCGGGTGCAGCAGACCCTCGGCGTCCTCGGCCAGCAACAGTTTTGGCGCCTCGCCACCCGCGCCGGTCGCGCCACCGACGGCGGCGCCTTGTTCGTAGGCGTATTCAAGAAAACGGCTATCACGCGCAACCACGTCCTGGCGGCTGAAACCAAGGCTGGCGCCCTTGGGCATGGCCTCGACAGACTCTCTGATACGCAGATGACCAATGGGCGCCGGCGTGCAGTGGCCCAACAGCAACAAATCCGCTTGAGTGTTCTCATTTTCCGGGACGGCGAGGCGCGCCAGCAGGAATCTTCGAGCGGCACCCGCAGGCAGTATGTCGTGCAAGAATGCTGGCACTTGCGCCGTGCGCTGCAAATCCCAACTCAACGGCAGCGTTGCACTGACTGACTGAGCAGTGATTCGATCCAGAGCATGCAGATGGTCCACGAGGTAGTGCTGGTCATAGGCAAAGCTGCACGGACTGAGCAACCCGGCCTCTGGCTTTTCAAAGTCAACGCGCATGACATCGCGCCACCGGCCCTCGAAATAGAGTTGCAGATTTAGGCTGTACATGGAGGCCGCTCGGCAATTTAATGCCTAAACCGTAGCTCCATTCGTCTTAAAAGGCAATTTAATGCCTAAAAAACAATTATTTTCTTAAATATCGGCACCAAAGTACCGATTCCTAACCCAGCAACCCCAACTCCTGCGCACGTGCCACCGCCTGCGTCCTGCGCTCTACACCCAGCTTGCTGTTTATGTGGCTCGCATGGGTTTTGACGGTGTGCAGCGAGATAAACAGTCGCTCGCTGATTTCCTGATTGGAGCAGCCTTGCGCAATGAGCTGCAAAACGCTCATCTCACGCACGCTCAGGTGGTCGGCGTGGAGAGCGTCCGGGTTGTCGCGCGAGGCGGGAAGTGTCGTCAGCAGAAACTGGACAAGCAGACAGGGTTTACGCGGGTGCAGTTGTTCACGCAGCCAGTCCGGGTGTTGCCTGATCAGGCGCTGGAACGGCAACAATGCGCCACCGGTTGCCGCTTGCAGGGCGCGATTGAGCAGCGGCTTGGCGGCGGCTTCGTCAGCAGTGCCGAGCACAAACAGGATTTGCTGAGTCAGCGCGGTCAGGCTGAGCAGATGGGCGCCAGTCGTATGGGCGTGGTCCTCCAGACGTTGAAGGCGCGAGGCCGCTTCAGCTTTATGGCCCTGAATATCTTCAAGCACCGCCTGCAGCAGTTCGATGTGCTGCGGCAGGTGCGGATGGCATTCAGGTGCGGCGGCGGGATGCTCTCCGCTATAGGTTTGCCCCAGGCGCATCAGCCAGGCTTCGGCCAGATCGATACGCCCTTGGGCCAACCACAACTCGCATTTCACCAGCGTGATCATCGCCAGGTAGTAGATCGGCGGCACGTCCCAGATGTGCATCAGCCGCTCGGCTTCGGAGAGCTCTGCAAACGCTTCGGCAAAGCGCCCTTCCCTGCCCTCAAGCCCGGCGATCACGCAATACCCGATCAACACGCTGATGTCACGACAGGCGCGGGCTTCGGCCAGCCCCGCAGCCAATCGCGCGCGGCCGGTTTCGGCCTGCATGCACAGGGTGAGCAAATGACCTTCGTACAACGTCAGCCGCGCCCGCACCGCATACAAACGCTGCAACGACAGGCCTTTGAGCCGCTGGAGCCCTTGGCGGACCTCTTCCAGCGCACGAAGAATCTCACCTCGGGCGTGCAGGACCCGGGCGCGATCGTAGTGGGCCAATGCCTCGAACAGCGGATTGGCCACTCGCTGCGCCAACTCCAGCGCGTCACGGTTCAAGGCTCTGGCGCGCCACAAATCGCCTTCTGCAATCGCCAGATTCGCCAGTGTCGACTGGCACAGCAAGCGTTGGCCATAACGCTTTTGCGGCAAGCTCGCCAGCGCTTCGCTGCAATAGCGCTGGGCTTTTTCGCTGTCGCCACGACCTCGGGCGATGATGCCGCTGAGCGCCAGCCATTGAGCAAGCATGGATTTTTGAGCGGTAGCTGAAGGCGCGGGCAAAAACCGACTGAGGTGTTCGGCAAGCTCCTCGGCAGCGTCCAATTGACAGGCGAGCCCCAGCGCCCACGCGTACAGCACGATCAATCGCGGCGTGCTGACGATCAGGCTGTCGGGCAAGTCCATCTTCCAGCGCAGCAGCATGCCGACGTTCTGTTCGGCCAAAAGTTGCTCTTCGGATAGGTTCTGCACCAGGTTGGCGGCGACGTCTGGGTGGCCTGCGCGAAGGGCTTGCTCTATGGCTTCATCGAGCAGGCCCTGTTCGCTGAACCAGCGGCATGCGTTGAGGTGCAAACGGGTTTGCTGCGGACCGATCTGATTGCCAGCGCGCGCCCGGAGCAGATCCGAAAAAAGATGGTGATAACGGAACCAGCGCCCGCTTTCATCCAGGGGCACCAGAAACACTTGATGGGCCTGCAAATAACGCAGCATTTCGGCGCTGTCATGGCTGTCCCGCGCGGCGTTGCACAGTTCGCTGCAAAAACGCTCCAGGCATGCGGTGTCGTAAAGAAAAGCCTGAACATCAGCCGGCAGGCACTCGATGACCTCTTCCAGCAGATAGTCACGAATCAAGCCTTCGCCACCATTGAGTCCCTGCGGCAGGCTGTTGCCGTTGCCCGCTTCGCTGGCTGCCAGCAACCAGAACCGAAGCCCTGCGACCCAACCCTCACTGCGCTGAATCAGCGTGTGCAACGCCTCGTCGTTCATTGAGTTGCTGGGTTGATCGAGCACGGCGAGGGATTCGGCTTCGGTCAGGCGCAGGTCCTGTTCGGTGAGCTCTTGAAGCTGGCGCGACAGACGCAAGCGCGCCAGATGCCAATCCGGACGTTGGCGGCTGGTCACCAGCACGATCATCCCGGCGGGCAGGTGATTGAGGAAAAACTGCAGGCAGCGGTCAAGCACCGGTCCTTGCGCGAGATGGTAATCGTCGAGCACCAGCAGCAGCGGTTTGCTCAACATCAGGTGCATGGCCAGCTCATCGAGCAAACCATCGAGCCATTCTTCAAACGCGAACGGCTGATGCCGCTGACGCATCTTGAGCAGGCCCAAGGCCTGGCCGCCCAGCTGCGGGAAGAATTGTTGCAGTCCGGTCAGCAAGCGTTCGAGGAATCGGCCGGGATCGCTGTCGCGATGGCTCAGTCCCAGCCACAGGTTTTGCCACTGCTCAGGCAAACCCTGGCAGAACTCGACTGCAAGGGAGCTTTTACCGAAACCTGCGGGTGCGCTGACCAATAGCAGACGGCCCGATAAACCGGCACTCAGCCGAGCGCACAAGCGCGGGCGGGGCACATAGTTTTCGGGTAACGGGGGACGGAAGAAACGTCCTTCCAACGCAGTGACTGCGTGATTTGCGAATCCTTGCAAACGCGACAGATCAGTCATGGCCGGCTCTTGTTAGAGGTGCTTGTTGTTCGGCAGTCAGATGCTCCCGAGACTAGCGGCTAAGTCAGAGCTTTTGAAGGATGTACGACGAAAGACTGTAAGAAAACATCTCCAATCAGCGTGGCGAATGGTCGGTTATAGCTGTGGGACAGAAACTCATTACCCTGTAGGAGCGAATTTATTCGCGAGGCCGGTTTCGTCGATGAAGATCGTCAACACCCGAAAAGCCTCGCGAATGAATTCGCTCCTACAGGGGTTCAGCATCGTTCTTTAGCGATCAGCGCACCCCATCCTGACGCAGGGCGTTGGGTTGGAAGTCGCTGGTAGAGGCCGTGAAGCCGAAGTCGTACGCGCGTTTCTCTTCGTTCTTCATGCCCAGCGCCAGGTAACGACCCGATTGCAGGTCATACAGGGCTTCGAGGGCGTACCACGGTACTTGTTTGTCGTAGTAGTTTTCCGCATGGGCTTCGGCCACGCGCCACAGTTGACCGCGACCGTCGTAGTGATCGATCACCGCTGCCTGCCAGCTGTCTTCGTCGATGAAGAAGTCACGCTTGGCATAGATGTGGCGTTGGCCTTCTTTCAGGGTGGCAGTCACGTGCCAGACGCGGCGCAACTCGTAGCGTGCCAGGTCCTGATTGATGTGACCGGCCTTGATGATGTCGGCATATTTGAGTTTCGGGTCGTCGAGTTTGTAGCTGTCGGAAGCGATGTACAGCTCTTGCTTGCCGATCAGTTTCCAGTCGTAGCGATCTGGCGCGCCGTTGTACATGTCCAGGTTGTCGGAGGTGCGCAGACCGTCAGCGGCGGTGCCCGGCCCGTCATAGGAAACCTGCGGCGCGCGGCGCACACGGCGTTGACCGGCGTTATACACCCAGGCCGAACGCGGCTCTTTGACCTGATCCAGCGTTTCATGCACCAGCAGCACACCACCGGCCAGACGCGCAGGCGCGGTTACTTCCTGCTTGAAGTAGAACAGCACGTTGCCCGGATTTTTCGGGTCGTAATCCTTCATTTTGTCGCGGAACACAAACTGATCGCGGAAGTACACCAGGCTGAACGAGCCGTTGGTTTGCGGCGTCGCCTGGGTCACCAGACGGGTCACGCTGCCGCCGCGATAGCGGGTGATGTGGTTCCAGATGACTTCCAGACCGCTTTGCGGGATCGGGAATGGCACGGCGGTTTCGAAGTTTTCAAGACCGTTGCCGCCAGACACCAGCTTGGTGTTGGTGGCGTTTTTCTTGATGGCGGCGAACACGTCAGCCGGGACGGTTGCGCCGCGATGTGACGGATAGACCGGCATCTTGAAGGTGTCGGGATAACGCTTGAACATCGCGTATTGGCCCGGCGCCAGTTTGTCTTTGTACTGATCGACGTTCTGCGCGGTGATGGTGAACAGTGGTTTCTCATTGGCATACGGGTTAGCCAGGAAGCCACGGTCATCAACTGCGCCCGCATTGGTCGGCAGCGGTGTCCACGCCGGGATGGTGTTATTGGCGTTACCGGCTTTTTCCGCGCCCATCGGCGTCAGCGTGGTGCCGAGTTTGGCCGCCTCGGTGTCCGACACTGCGGCCATGACGCTGGTTGCCAGCAATGACAGACCCAGTACGCCGACTTGCAACAGACCCTTTGTTATTTTCATATTCATGGTCGTCCTTAGAAATTCATGCCAAAGCTGAGGGCTACGAAGTCGCGGTCATCCACCGTGGTGTACTTGCCGTCGAAGAAGTTGGTGTAGGAAAGGTTGGCGGTGTAGGTGTTTTGGTACTCGGCATCCAGACCCAGACTGATCGCCTTGCGACCTTCTTCAAAGTTAGCGCCAGGGCCCGGGGCGTAGCCGTCGACGTCATGGGACCAGGCGATGCTCGGTTTCAGGTTGATACCGGCGAAGACGCTGTTGTAATCCCAGATGGCACGGGCGCGATAACCCCAGGAATCGGTGGTAGTGAAACCCTCGTTCTCGCAGTAACGGCTTAGGTTGTTCTGCGCGGCGCCTGCCAAGGTGCTGGCGTTGAGCGCCTGGCATTGGCCGCCCGGCAATGGACCAGGCCCGTAGCTTGGGTCGCGGCCGTAACGCAGTTTTGAAGTGCTTTCCAGACCGCCAACGTGGGTCCAGCCCACCTCGCCCACTACCGTCAGACGTTCAGCGCCCATCACCTGATCGAAGAAGTGCGTCAGCGTGGTTTGCGCCTGGGTGATTTCCTTGCGGCGATAGCCGGATTGGTCAGTGTTCGGACGGCCTTGCAGCAACGACACGTTAGGGTTGAGCGGCGACAGACCCGAATACAGGATGTCGGTGGTGTTGAGCTGAATCGGTGCGTTCGGACGGTAGCTGACCTCGCCGCTCCACGCCGTACCGGTAGGCAACGTGGTGGAGAAACTCAGGCCGAACAGGCGAATGTCTTCCGGGTATTCAACGTAATAACTGGAGTTGGCGGCGACCACCACTGGCAGCAGCGTCGGGGCCAGACCTGCGGCCACGCCCAATGGCACGCCGTTACCTGCTAGTCCGCCAACGAGCCCGGCTGCGCTGTAGGCACTGGCTGGCCCGCCGCGACCGCTGAAGATCGGCAAGCGGCTGTGGTAATTCATGAAGTAGCCACCGAACTCAGTGTCCAGCGGTTCGAAGTTGTAGTGCATCGCCACGCCGAACTGGCCGCTGTCGCGGGCATCGCGGTCAGGACCTCGGGCCACGATGGCGCCCTCGTCCGGGCTGCCAAAGTTGACGCCTCGTTGCGCCAGGGTCCGCTGCACAGGGCCGCGCAAGGCCGCTGGCAATGCCGCGTTCAGGCTGCTCTGCGTGCGCAATACAGCGAGATTGTTGTTGCAGCCATCGGAGATCACATCGGGCTGCGAGAAGAACGTGCCGCAGTTGTCGGTAACGGTCTGGTCCCATTCAAGCTGGTAGAAACCCTCGGCCGAGAGGTTTTCAGTGATGCTCTGCGACAGGTAGAACATGTTGACCGGGATCAGGCCTTCCTTGATCTCGGAGCCTGGACGACGGAACGCGGACACATCGACCGGGTTGATGCTGTTGATACCGCCCTGGATGAAGGTACTTTCACCCCAGCTGACCACTTGCTTACCAAAACGCACCGATCCTGGCTCATCGCCAATGGAATAGTTGTGGTAAACGAAGGCGTCGAGCAACTGCCCGCCCGAGGATTTGGCGCCTTCTTTGCGATTGGAATCGCTGATGTCCTTGAAGTCGCGGCCTTCGTCCTTGAGTTCGAAGTCATACCAATACTTGCCCCGGACAAATACGCCGGTGTCGCCGTACTTCAACTCCAGATCGTGAATGCCTTTAAAGATCTTCGAGAACGTTTCCCCACTCTTGAAGTTCAGGTGGCCGTCGTCGGAGGTCTGTGAAAGGCCGTGTCCGCCGTTGTTGGAACCGATGAGGTTCTTGTTGGCGTTCTGGGTCGACCAGCTTGCGCCCACGGAGAGCGACGAGTCGAAGTTACCTTCAATTTCACCGATGTTGAAACTGACGCCGAATGCAGGACCGGCGAGCGAAGAGGCGAGACTGACGGCCAAAGGCAATTTCGCCCGGCGCCAGAACTGGTTTGCTGATGTCATCGACGCTACTCCATGTGCTTTTATTTTTATGGCAGTAAGTGATCCCGGAAACGACTCAGGCAGATAAACCCGCATGCCTGGTTGTCAACGCCTGTCGTGGCAGCCCATAAAAGCTGCGAAGCGAAAGAAGCGTTTTTCTCCGGTTTCTACCTAGTGCCGACTATAGCCAGCACGCTCCACTGCGCGATCCCTCTAAAGTGTGATTTGCAGCGTCAAAGCGTCTGGCACGCCGATTTCGGCGCACCTGTGTCTGTGGCAGGGGGGAGAATGGCTGATTTTGCAGATTTGGCAAGCGCGATGCCCGCCGTAGAGGCCTTGAGCCTTCTGCGCGTTTAAAAACAACGCAGAAGGCCGATTCAAAGCATGAATCAGAGGGTAGAAAGAAACGTGCTGTTGGTGCTCTGCCATTCGACGATGTCCAGACGAATGCGCTTCTTGTCGAGCTTGCCGACACTGGTCTTGGGAATTTCAGTAACAAGCGCGATCTGACTAGGAATCGCCCACTTGTTGATGTGGCCCAACTCCACGAACGGCTTCAAATGTTCTTTCAGCGATTTGGCATCAATGACATGCCCGTCACGCGCGACCAGCAGCGCAAAAGGTCGCTCGCCCCACTGCGGATCGGCGATCCCGACCACGGCCACTTCACGCACGGAAGGATGACGACTGCATAAGTCTTCTAGCGCGAGTGAGGAAATCCACTCACCGCCGGTCTTGATGACGTCTTTGATGCGGTCGCGAATGTCGATGGTGCCCATGCTGTCCAGCGTCGCCACGTCGCCGGTGTGCAACCAGCCGCCGGCCCACAACTGCGAGCCTTGCTCTGGTTCTCGGAAATATCCTTGGGTCAGCCACGGCGCGCGCAGCACCAGTTCGCCTTGGGTCTCGCCATCGGACGGCAGAAAGTTGCCGTCCAGGTCCACGATTGCTGCCTCCACCAGAATGCCAGGCGTCCCGGCTTTGATCCGAAACGTAAGGCGCTCGTCGTCACTGCCCGCCAGCAGGTCTTCATTGAGGTGCGCGACAGAAATCAACGGACCGGTTTCCGACATGCCATATGCAGCGGTCAACTGGATACCTTTGGCTTTCGCGGCCTCATACAACGACCGATTAAGCGAGCTGCCGCCGATGATGATGTTCCAGCCGCTGAAATCGACGTCCTTGGCGGCTTTGGCGTTGAGCACCATTTGCATGATGGTCGGCACGCAGTGGGAGAAGGTGACCTTTTCCTTGCGCCATAACTCCACCAGTAGCTCAGGGTCGTAACGGCCGGGATAAACCTGTTTTATGCCGAGCATGGTGGCCGCATACGGCACGCCCCAGGCATGCACATGGAACATCGGCGTAATGGGCATGTACACGTCGTCGTGACACAACACCCCTTCGATGCTGCCCATGATCGTTGCGACGGCCATGGAGTGCAGCACCAACTGACGATGGGTGAAATACACCCCTTTGGGATTACCCGTTGTGCCGGTGGTGTAAAACGTAGTCGCCACCGAGTTTTCGTCGAAATCTTCGAACTGATAGTCGGGGCTCGCTGCGGCCAACAGGGTTTCGTACTCGCCCACCAAGTTGGTCAGGTCGGCGGTTTTGTCGGCGGTGTCGGTAATCAATAGCGTCTTTTTGACAGTTGTCAGGTGCGGCTCGATGGCCTTGTACAGCGGCAGGAACTCACTGTTGACCAAGACGAACGTGTCGTCGGCATGATTCATGGTGAACAGAATCTGCTCGGGCGAAAGACGCACATTGACGGTGTGGATAACCGCGCCAATCATCGGGATCGCGAACATGCATTCCAGGTAACGATGACTGTCCCAGTCCATGACCGCCACGGTGTCCCCCGCCTTGACGCCCGCTTGAGTCAAGACGTTGGCGAGCCTTGAAATGCGCTCGTTGAGCGTCAGGTACGAAAACCGCGTCTGATCCCGATAAACGATCTCCCGTGATTTTTCGTAGCGGCTGCCGGACATCAGCAGCCGTTTGATCAGGAGGGGGTATTGGTAAGCGCCGTCGGCGGGTGGAATCACGCGAGTCTGCAACATAGGAATCCCTTTTCAAGGTGCATAGGCGTTGCGAAAAATATGCACTCTAGAGACCCCGCCCGCCAGTCAAATCAGCCAAAGGGATGATTTGAGTGACAAGTGTTAAGGCTGGCGTTGCGCCATTTGGTGCAGTGGAATGGACACGGCGCATACAGATTCTGTAGGAGCCAACTTGTTGGCGAGGCACACACTGCAGTGATTCAGGCAGATCTTCTCGCGAACAAGTTCGCTCCTACAGGGTGAAGCGGCCCTCAATGCATCTCGGTAAACGCCAGCTTCAGGCCCAACGCTACCAACACGCCGCCCATGGCGCGGTCAAACCAGTGCCCCATCCGCGCAAAGCCTGCGCGCACCCGTGCCTGGCTGAACAGGCGCGCGATCATGCAAAACCATAGCCCTGTCGCCACCGCCAGGTAAACGCCGTACCCCGCCTGAACCACCATCGGCGTGTGGGGATTAATCACCACAGTAAACAATGACAGGAAAAACAGCGTCGCCTTGGGATTCAAGCCATTGGTGACGAAGCCTGCGGTGAACGCCCCGCGGGCCGTGCGCTGGCCTACGGCAATATCGACGGGCGCATCAGAAGCGCTGGCCGGCTTGGCCCGCAGCGCCTTGATGCCGATGTACAGCAGGTACGCCGCAGCCGCCCATTTCAACGCATTGAACAGCACGATCGATTGCGAAACGATCAGGCCGATGCCCAGCAACGAGTACCCCACATGCAGGAAAATCGCGCTGCCCACGCCCATCGCCGTCCAGGTACCTGCCTTTCGGCCGTGGGTCACGCTTTCGCGAACTACCACCGCAAAATCAGGACCGGGGCTGGCCACGGCGAGCAAGTGAATCAGGGCAACGGTAAGAAATTCCGTCCAGTACATGGGGGTCTCCGGCAGGTCAGAGCAGCAGGCTCGGGTAAGGTCGCTACATTACTCTGCCGTCATTCGGAGCAAAAGCCTCGGAGTTGACCGTAGGAGCCAAGTTGTTGGCGAGGCGGTCAGGCGGCGTGCCAGATCCAAAGTCTCGCGAACAAGTTCGCTCCTACAGAATCTGCGCAGCAAAACTGATGAACACTCCTGGGCGGGTGTGATTGGCACAGATGCATGAAATTGTAGGAGTGCGTAACTGGCACAGAGGTCAGTTCTTGAAGCACTATGGGAGACGTCCTACAAGTCATCGCGCCCTTGAGCTACAGGAGCCCAGTACATGAGCGACAACCGCAAAGCCGTTTTCCTCGACCACACTTCTCTGGATCTGGGGGATCTGGACCTAACTCCCTGGCGTGACACTTTCGGCGAGCTTGAACTGCATGCCAGTACGACGCCCGATCAAGTCATCGAGCGTCTGCAAGGTGCGCAAGTGGCGATCTCCAACAAGATCATGATCGATGCGGCGGCCTTCGCGGCCTGCCCGGACCTCAAGCTGGTGCTGGTAACGGCCACCGGCGTCAATAACGTCGACTTGGAAGCGGCGCGCAAACATGGCGTGGTGGTCAGCAACTGTCAGGGCTACGGCACGCCTTCGGTGGCCCAGCACACGTTGATGCTGCTGCTGGCGATGGCCACTCGCGTGCTGGATTACCAAGCGGCGATTCACCAAGGTCTGTGGCAGAAATCCAAACAGTTTTGCCTGCTGGACTTCCCGATTGTCGAGTTGGAAGGCAAGACTCTGGGCCTGTTAGGCCACGGCGAGCTAGGCGGCGCCGTTGCAAGGCTGGCCGAAGCGTTCGGCATGCGCGTGCTGCTGGGGCAAATCCCCGGCCGTCCCGCCCGACCGGATCGCGTGCCGTTGCATGAGCTGTTGCCTCAAATCGACGCCCTGACCCTGCATTGCCCGCTCAATGAACACACCCGCGACATGATCGGCGCCCACGAGCTGAGTCTGTTCAAACCCCATGCGTTTATCGTCAACACCGCACGCGGCGGGCTGATCAACGAACAGGCGCTGGCCGATGCTTTGCGCAACGGCCAATTGGGCGGCGCGGCGACAGATGTTTTGACCGTCGAGCCGCCGGTTAACGGCAATCCGCTGCTGTCCGGAGATATCCCGCGCCTGATCATCACCCCTCACAGCGCATGGGGCAGCCAGGAAGCACGGCAGCGGATCGTCGGGCAAGTGAACGAGAATGCGCTGGGGTTTTATGCAGGCGCGCCGGTTCGGGTGGTGAGTTAACAGCGCCTGAGCTTTGTAGGAGCGCGCTTGCCCGCGATTGCGGTGTATCAATCGAAAACGTCGTCACAGGCACACCGCAATCGCGGGCAAGCGCGCTCCTACAGACTTGTGCTGTTAAACTCCGCCCTTTTTTCAGGAGCCTAAGATGGACCCGCGCAGTGAAGTGTTACTCCGTCAGGCTGGGCTGTTTCAGGGTTCATTGCTGTTGGCCGGCCTGCCCGCCGACGACTTGATGGGCAAGCTGCCCGCCGCACAAGGCTGGAGCTGGCACGCTGGCGACTTCTCGGCCCTTGAAGCACGTTTCACCGAGCGCACGCATTTCGGCGTTCACGCCCCCGAAGCCCCGTTCGATGCAGCCGTCCTGTTCCTGCCAAAAGCCAAAGACTTGACCGAATACCTGCTGAACGCCCTCGCCTCTCGCCTGGGTGGACAAGACTTGTTTTTGGTCGGAGAAAAACGTGCGGGCATCGAAGCGGCTGCCCGCCAACTGAGCCCGTTCGGTCGTGCTCGCAAACTCGACAGCGCCCGTCATTGCCAGCTCTGGCAAGTGACCGTTGAAACCCCGCCTCAAGCCGTCACGTTGGAAAGCCTGGCCAAGCACTTCGAAGTTCCGGCCGGTGACGCGCTGCTCAAAGTCATCAGCCTGCCAGGCGTTTTCAGCCATGGTCGTCTTGATCGAGGCTCGGCCTTGCTGCTGGAGAATCTTGACCGATTACCGGGCGGGCATGTGCTCGATTTCGGCTGCGGTGCAGGCGTGCTGGGCGCTGCGGTCAAGCGTCGCTATCCCGACACTCAAGTCACGATGCTGGACGTAGACGCGTTCGCGACCGCCAGCAGTCTTTTGACACTGGCGGCCAACGGGCTTGAGGCAGAAGTTGTGACGGGCGATGGAATCGACGCTGCGCCTAAGCACCTGGACGTGATTCTGACCAACCCACCCTTCCACACCGGCGTACACACCGACTATGCCGCATCGGAAAACTTGCTCAGAAAAGCGCGTGAACATCTGAAAAAAGGAGGCGAACTGCGCTTGGTCGCCAACACGTTCCTGCGGTATCAGCCGATCATTGAGCAGTATCTCGGGCCGTGCGCGACGATGGCCGAGGGCCAGGGTTTCCGGATTTATCGCGCCAAGAAGGCCTGAAATTAGCGCTTGCTCAACGCGACCTGTGTAGGCAAAATCCGCACCGTCCTAGGGGAGTAGTCTCCCGCGAACGCCACGTTCGTATGGCACGCATCAACATACTTGGCCCGAAGGCCATGGTGCGTGCGACCCCAGATCCGCTCAGACGGATCGGTGGTTTGACAAGACCTATGACACGCACACCTTACCCGGGGCGGGGAGGCTGTACGTGTCATAGCCGTGTCGACCCGCCCCTTAGGAAAACCTGATGCTGGAATCCCTGTTGGTCCCCACCGCTGTCGTCGCACTTGCCGAAATCGGTGACAAGACCCAACTCCTCGCACTTATCCTCGCCGCTCGCTTTCGCAAGCCCTGGCCGATCATTGCCGGCATTGTGGCTGCGACGCTGGCTAACCACGCCGCGGCTGGTGCTGTGGGCGCCTGGTTCAGTAGCTTCCTTTCCGATGCCGTGCTGCACTGGATTCTCGCCGCCAGCTTCACCGCCACCGCATTATGGACCCTGGTCCCAGACAAGATGGACGACGACGAGGCCGGCACAGGGCGCAAGTTCGGACCGTTCCTGACCACGCTGATCGCATTCTTCATCGCGGAAATAGGCGATAAAACGCAAATCGCCACAGTGATGCTGGCCGCGCAATATTCGTATCTGTGGCTGGTGATTCTGGGCACGACGCTGGGGATGTTGATCGCCAACGTGCCGGTGGTGCTGGCGGGGAATTTCGCGGCAGAGAAACTGCCACTGACGTTGATCCGACGCATTGCCGCCACGGCGTTCTTCGTGCTGGCAATTGTGGCGGTTTATAAGGCGATGCAGATCAGCGGTTGGGTCTGATTCTGTAGGAGCGCGCTTGCCCGCGAACGCGATCGGCCTACAACACATTTGGTGTCTGGCACGACGCAATCGCGGGCAAGCGCGCTCCTACAAAAACGTTAAGACTTCGGCGCTTGCTCGTACAGCGGCATGACCTTGGGGATTGCCGCCTGCAAGGACGCAATACGATTGGTCGACGCCGGGTGGGTGCTCATGAATTCAGGTTGTGAAGCGCCCGATTGAGCGGTCATTTTCTGCCAGAGAGTGATCGCGGCGTTGGGGTTGTACCCGGCACGCGCTGACAGCTCCAGGCCCAGCAAATCCGCTTCGTTTTCGTTGGAGCGGCTGTTCGGCAAGGTCAGACTGTAATTGACCACGGTGTCCGCCAGCGCAAGGCTGTCCTGCCCCAGTCCCAAAAACGCACCAGCCCCTTGTTTGGCCATTTGCACGCCATAGGCTTTGGACATGGCTTCACGACCGTGTTCGCGCAGGGCGTGAGCGATTTCATGGCCCATGACCGCCGCCAGTTCGTCGTCGCTCAGCTTCAGCGTATCGATCAGCCCGGTATAGACAATGATCTTGCCGCCCGGCCCGCAGTTGGCGTTCAGGTCGTCACTCTTGATCAGGTTAACTTCCCACTGCCATTGCGCCGCATCCGGCCGCAACTTCGGCGCCTGAGCGATCAAACGCTTCGCCACGGTCTGCACTCGCTTGGCTTCGGCGCTGTCCTTGTCCAGCACGCCTTTGGTGGTCGCCTCGCTGACGGTCTCCTGGTACGACTGGGCGTACATCTGGTTGACCTGATCGGTCGAGAGCATGCTGAACATGTACTGCTTGCGCTCAACACCCACCGAATCGCCGCTGGTGGTATTGACGGCGGAGCAACCACCCAGCAGCACGGCTGCGCTCAAGGTACAAAGGGCAAATATCTGACGCATCGAAAATCTCCTGAAAATCATGGCGCACATCCTAGGCAATACCGTGTGCATCTACCAGATGGCAGCGGTTTGCCATGTCCTGAAAAATCGTGGGAGGGAGCCTGCTCGCGAGAGGCCCGCTCAAATAACCCCTCTTTGAAAACAAGCAACTTCTCGCGAGCAAGCTCCCTCCCACAAATTCATCACAATGAGGCTTCAAGCCGGGGTGAGGCATTCCGGTGCATTGAGCTTTGGATCATTAATCAAATTAGCCAGAGGCCGCTCCCGCAAAGCAGTTTGTGGGGCCGCGAGCAGCGCCTGCAAAACCGGTAACGGTGTATCGTTCGCTAACCAGTCGGCTTGGCCCTGGGCATCGAGAATCAGCGGTCGACGCTGATTCGCCGCAGCCTGAGTGATTACCGCAACGCTTAAATAGGTGTGGCCTTCAACCGGATACGCTTCCCAAATCCCTGCGAAAAACAGCGCCGAACCCTCCCCCGGCGTCAGCCAGAACGGTCGCTTGCGCACGTCTCCGCGCCATTCGTAGAAACCATTGGCGGGCAGCAGGCAACGACGCTCACGAAAAGCCTGGCGAAACATCGGTTGTTCAGCCACGGTTTCAGCGCGGGCATGGGCGGGGGTGCGAGACATATCGGTCAGCCACGGCGGGGTCAAACCCCAACGGGCGCGGGCTAATTCTCTGCACGGCTCACCCTCGTCGGAAACTGGCCCGGCACGCAGCATCAGCACTGAATCGGCGGGTGAAATGTTCCATTGAGCTTTCTGGTCCGCCGGGAAGCCCGGCAAGGCCGCAAAGGCGGGCGTCCAACGAAACAGGGCATAACGTCCACACATGGGCTCAAGACAACTCTTTTTGAAGGCGAATGACGCAGAACTCGAAGCGCTTCAGCACAGCAGTACGTCGGGGTAGCTGTCGGGCTCATCGCCCGGCAACGGAAAAGCGCCATTGTACTCAGTGATCAGTTGGCGTGCCCGATCTGCCAGACCATCGTCCACCGACAATCCCAGCAATCCAAAAACGGGTAGCTCGCCGACGCCGCCGAGCAAATGCCGGCCGGTGATGTGGGCCTCAATGCCTTCACTGGCGAGCATGCCTTGCAGCAGCTCGCCTTCCATCAGATTTTCCGGCTCGTAGATTTTGCGCATCAATCGTTCTCGGCACGCACTTGCAGATCCCATTGCTCACCGTCTGTTTCGAGGTGAAATTCAATCGGGCGACAGCACACATGGCAGTCTTCGATGAAGTTGTTGTCGCCTTCTGTCAGGTCGAGCGTAGTCTCGCCGGGCTCGCCGCAGTAAGGGCATTCATAAGGTGCTGAGGGTTGTATTTCGTGCATCGCGGTCTCCAGGGCCAGTTTTGCGTATAATCGCCGCTCATTTAAAGGCCGGTCTTGATGTTCACAGCCCCGGGCTTGTTTTCCCGGCGCCGGCCACCTTTACCCTAGCCGTTTTCAACAAGAGAGCATGATGGGCGAATTCGATGCCATCCGACCTTACAACGACTCCGAAGTAAAAGCCGTTCTGGCTCGGCTGCTGAGTGACAAGGCGTTCCTCGCAATCCTCACCCACTTCCGTTTCCCACGCCTGGCAAACTCGCTGGGCTGGGTACTGCAGCCCGCCATTGCCCGCAAGTTGCGGCGCCAGTTCGCCGGTATCGACACGGTCGCTGCGTTGCAGGACAAAGTCGAGCATTACGTCGACCATACAATCGAGCGCGCCACTGATGGTGTGACCTATACCGGCGTCGAGCAGTTCAAGTCCGGCGTGGCCTATCTGTTTCTGGCCAATCACCGCGATATCGTGATGGACCCCGCGTTCGTCAATTACGCGGTGTACCACGCAGGTCTGCCGACGCCACGCATTGCCATCGGCGACAACCTGCTGCAAAAGCCTTTCGTCAGTGACCTGATGCGCTTGAACAAGAGCTTTATCGTTCACCGCTCGATCACCGGCCGCAAAGAGAAGATGGCCTCGTACCATCTGCTGTCAGCGTATATCAACCATTCGATTCGCACCGATTGCCAGTCAATCTGGATCGCTCAGGCCGAAGGGCGCGCCAAAGACGGCGACGACCGCACCGAATCGGCCATCCTCAAGATGTTCCACATGTGCCGCAAGGACGAGCCATTTGGCGAAGTGATTCGCTCGCTCAACCTCACGCCGGTGTCGATCAGCTACGAGTACGATCCGTGCGATCACGCCAAGGCCCGGGAGTTGTTCATTCGCGCCAGCACCGGCAGCTACACCAAGGCGCCTGGCGAGGATGATGTCAGCATCGCGCTGGGCATCACCGGCTACAAAGGCCGTGTGCATGTGAACTTTGCACAGCCCATCACCGAGGTGTTCGAGGACACCAAGCAGTTGGCAATCGAAATGGACCGTCAGATTCTCGGGGGCTATCGGCTGTTTCCGGTGCATTACCTGGCGTACGCGCGCTGGGCCGATGCCGATCCGGCCTTGAACGTCCCCCGCGCTGACGAGGTGTTTGCGGCCGATGAACTGGCCCGTGCAGAGGAAGAATGGGAGCGGCGTCTGCAGGGCTGCCCCGATGAGCACCGTCCTTATCTGGTGTTGCAATACGCAACGCCGGTGCGCAATCAGTATCGGGTCAAGGCGGGTCTGCCGCTTTAAACAGCAGAGTATTGAGAACGGCGCCTTCGGGCGCCGTTTTCGTTTGCAGGGTTTGGGGACTAAAGCTGGGTACTGGCCCACGACATCAGCAGCGCAAAACCCAGACACGCGGCGCCGATCCGGTAACAGGTGCGAATCAGACGCAGGGTCGGCACGTCCATCACATGCATCGGCTCGTCGATCTGCGACTGCTCGGTGAGCGTGTGCAGATGAGCGTTTTCGCGTTGCTCTCGGTTGCGGGTGACCTGAAGCAACCAGACACCGGGACCTGCGGCGAGCAGCGCGAATAGATTCAGGGTCATCGCGGGAGACAATGGAAGCAGCATGATGGCCTCAATGGCGTCGGAATGAGTGACGCCGGATTCTGTAGGATCCAGATGGCAATTTAACGTGTGTCACCTTAACGTCACCTGAACCGGGCACTGTGTGGCACCTCAACACCGCACCCTGTCTCCCGGAGCGACATCATGCTGCATGCCAACAACCAGGATCGCCTTTATTTGATTGCCCCTAGCGACGAGCAAGAGGCTTTGATCGACGCATTGGCGTTCAACGTGCAGGATCGACACTGGCTGGTCTATTGCGCCCTCGGCGGGCATGCGCATCACGACTGGCCGGATGTGGACCTGGACACCGGTTACACGTTTTTGAGTTTCTATCAGCAGGCGGCGTGAGGTCAGGTCATCGCTGGAATTCGTGGGAGGGAGCTAGCTCGCGATTAGGTGGGGTCAGTCAACACATCCATAACAGACAGGCGGCATTCGCGAGCAAGCTCCCTCCCACAAACAAAAAAGCCCCGGCTTCTCACGAAACCGGGGCTTTTTCTATTGCGATCTAACTCGTTACTGGCCCAGAACCTTGCCAATCGTCTGATCCTGGAACAAACGCGTCAGCGCATCGCTGAGGACATCGCTGACCAGTTTGGTGTTGGTCTCTTCATTGGGCGCCATGCCGAAACGCTGATCCAGCGAAGCGGCATAACGACCGCTGTAGCTGCGACCATTGTTCTGTACATCCGCGCGGAAGGTCGAGCTGATGCTTGCTTCAGTCACGTACATACCTTCTTTGGGCGACTGATATTTCAGGTCTGCCAAGGTGACTGTCAGCTGCGGACCGTTGCCGCCAGTGGTTGGGGTGAAGCCCAGCAAACGCACAGCCGCTTCGGCCTGAGCCTGCAACTGCGGCAGCAACTGCTGGCCGCTCACAGTGATCGAGCTGGTTTCGGGATACAGACCACCACGGGTCCCCAGCGTCTGGGATGGACGCCCATCGACGACACGCACAGTCACAGGCTGGCCCCGACCGACCGCAGCCAGTTGGGCATTCAATTTGGGTTGTGGGCTAAGGGACTGCGGGCTGTGGGCGCAACCCACCAGCGTCAAACTGCTAACAGCAAGCAAACCGAACAAAAGGCGACGCAGCATGCTCATCTCTCCATGGGCCAGGCACAAAATGTGCCGCAGTATAGCGACCTCTCAACATCGCTCACTAGCTGAAAAATAGGACCGGACGCCATCGACACGGTTCCGCCACAGGAATGTCACCGGGGTGTCATCGCCATACGACACACTTTTCACATCCCAACGCCACGGAGTTCTGCCATGGACTTGCTCTGGTCACTGTTTTCCCTGCGCCGCCGCTATCGTCATTACGCGCGTCTGGACAAGCACGGCATCTGCCTGTCGTTCAAACACTGCGCCACACCGCCTGCCGGTCAGGACTGGATCGAAATCAACGAGCCCAGACTCTCTTGGCTGCATCAACCATTGCCCGCCAGCGCCCGCGTCACACGGCCTGCACGTTCGATTACCGCCCGGCATTTGATCGTTACGTGACTGAACGGCGAATAAAAGTCGTTTAAATTGGATCAATTATCAACGTTACATCGCTATAATCTCACCCCGATTATAAGGACGTCTCCTGATCGGGCCTCGCAGCATCGTTGATACCTCGTATCAACACCTCCGTATCGCCCACAGAGAGCCTTCCACACAGACATGTGCCCATCAGTGCGCGCGGTCCTACGGTGAGAAAACGCTCGACTCGATCGAACCTTTCCTGCCGGACAACCTCCCACACCTGCCACGCACCTGATCTGCCAGAGCTGCCATCGCGCAGCCCTTTTTGAGGTTCACGGCTTCAAAAGAGCGTGAAAAAAACGGGTTTTCACAACTTCACAAGAGTGTGGCGAGCAAATGAATAGTTACGCGTTTGTACATGCACCATTAGCGTCTGACCCAGCCCCCTTGAACAGGACTGATCGCTGCCGCGCAGTCTCCACGATCGGAGTCTGAAGCCTGTCCGCTACGGATTTGGTTGCACAACCGGATGCCTTGACGATAGTCGAATGGCTGCACGGGCCAAAAAATGCGTTCATGCTTGTCTATCAAGTATCAACGCAGGCTCGTTCGGTGGCGTCCGCTGAAGATGCAAAAAATTGCGAAGAATCGGACATGGCGACCCCGGCCGGGGTTATGTGGGGGCACGCTTGGAAGCACACCCTCCTACACCCGGCAACTGGCCTGGGGAACGCATGCCGTCAATTTGGTGCTGCAGATTTTGGAGACGCGTTAAATGGCGCATAACGAAGCAGTCGATGTAGTACTGGTCGGGGCCGGCATCATGAGTGCCACCCTTGCTGTGCTGCTCAAAGAGCTCGATCCCAGCCTCAAGCTGGAGGTTGTCGAGCTGATGGATTCTGGTGCGGCAGAGAGTTCCAACCCTTGGAACAACGCCGGTACCGGCCACGCCGGTCTGTGTGAGCTCAACTACACGCCACAAGCGGCCGATGGCTCCATCGACATCAAAAAAGCTGTTCAGATCAACGCTCAATTCGAGGTGTCGAAGCAGTTTTGGGCCTATCTGGCCCGCAAAGGCACATTCGGCTCATCGCGCTCGTTCATCACCCCTGTGCCGCACCTGAGTTTCGTTCAGGGAGAAAAAGGCATCTCGTTCCTGAAGAAGCGCTTCGAATCGATGCACACCCATCACGCCTTCGCGTCGATGGAATACACAGAAGATAAAGCCAAGCTGGCCGAATGGATGCCATTGATGATGCCCGGTCGCCCGGCCGATGAGCCCATCGCTGCGACCCGTGTCATGCACGGCACCGACGTCAACTTCGGCAATCTGACCAACAACCTGCTCAAACACCTGGCCAGCGCACCCGATGCGCAGGTCAAGTACTGCAAGCGCGTCACCGGTCTGAGCCGCAAAGGCAGCGGCTGGAGCGTGACGATCAAGGACGTCAACAGCGGTGGCACGCGGGAGATCGACGCCAAGTTCGTGTTCCTCGGCGCAGGCGGCGCGGCGCTGCCGTTGCTGCAGATGTCGGGTATCGAAGAAAGCAAAGGGTTTGGCGGCTTCCCGGTCAGCGGTCAGTGGTTGCGTTGTGACAATCCGGAAGTGGTCAAGCATCACCAGGCCAAGGTCTATAGCCAGGCGGCCGTTGGTTCGCCACCGATGTCGGTTCCGCATCTGGATACCCGCGTCGTCGATGGCAAGACCTCTTTGCTGTTCGGTCCATACGCAGGCTTCACCACCAAGTTCCTCAAGCACGGCTCGCTGATGGATCTGCCGCTGTCGATCCGCGCCGCCAACATCGCGCCGATGCTGGCCGTGGCGCGCGACAACATGGACCTGACCAAATACCTGATCAGCGAAGTGCGTCAGTCGATGGAACAGCGTCTGGATGCGCTGCGTCGTTTCTATCCAGAGGCCCGTGCTGAAGACTGGCGTTTGGAAGTCGCCGGTCAGCGCGTACAGATCATCAAAAAAGATCCGAAGAAAGGCGGCGTTCTGCAATTTGGTACCGAACTGGTATCGGCTCAGGACGGTACCCTGGCTGCACTGCTCGGCGCCTCGCCGGGTGCATCGGTCACGGTGTCGATCATGCTGGACCTGATCGAGCGTTGCTTCCCGGACAAAGCCCGCACCGAATGGGCTGCCAAGCTGAATGAGATCTTCCCGGCTCGGGAAAAAGCACTGGAAACCGATGCGCAGCTGTATCAGCGTGTCAGCGCTCAGAGCGACGCGAGTCTGGAGTTGGTCGAGAACAGCGAAGCGGCAAGTTTTGCCTGATTCAGAGCTCGCTCTGAATTAAGTGAAAAAACTGAAAGCCCCGCCCACGCAGCGGGGTTTTCAGTCTTCGGTCAGTCTTTCGGCTGACGGGGAATCTTCCATAAAACCGGTGTGATCTGCTGCGTCCCGATCAGCCGCGTGCCTTGTCGATCAGCTCGATGTATTCCTCGGCGTTACGCTGATCCTTGATCACTGTAACGAAGTCATTGCCGTGCTCGTCCTTGCCATCGAGGTCGTAGCCCGCTTCCTTGAAGAACACCAGAAAACGCGCGAAGTCGTCGACACGCAGACCACGATAGGCCTTGATCAGTTTGTGCAGCGACGGCGAAGTAGCGTCAACCGGTTCGAAATCGAGGAACAATTTGATTTGGGCATCGCCGATCTCATCGCCAATTACCTGCTTCTTATCTTTACGCATTGCTCACTCCAACAAACTAGCGGGATTTCACGGGCGGGCAGTTTACCCCCGGCCCGGCTGCAGGCTCAACGCGCGCGTACGGCGCCGGTGTGGATATCGGCCCAGACATGGCCGTTGGCGTAACTGAGAAACTGGCAATAAACCTTTTCATTGCGCAGCAGATCCACCAAAACCCGGTACTGCGTCGCGGGGTAGTAGAGCGTCAAGGTGCGTGTCTTGTCATCAAAGGCGGGCTTTTTCAGGCTTTTGCTTTCGCCGTCAAAATGAATCAACACATCGTTAACGGTCGCGCCCTTGTTCATGGGTTTGCCCTTGAGGCGCAGCACCAGCGGAGAGGTAACGGGAATGGGCTGCTGATTGGATTGACGCTGGCTCCCCACCACTACCGAATATTCGGTGATCTGCAACAGTTGCTGTTGCTCGGCTTCGCCTTCGCGAACAGATAACTCGTCAGGCGGCAGATATTGCGCGTGCATAGGCTCGGCAAGCGCGGGGAGCGGCAGGCTCAACAGCAACATCAGCGCCGCTTTACTACGAAACGATAACGTCATGGGTGCCTCCCGAAAAAGTGGGAGGCACTCTAGCATGAGCGCGCAGGCTTCAAGACTGCCGCCGCACTCAGGCGAACTGCGCCATCATCCAGGCGTGGTAATCGGCAACGCCGGGATCACCCTCGTGCGGTGCCCAATCCGCAAGCTCCGCGGGGCTGACGGGAAGGTAGGGCCCGGCCTTGCATTCAAACATGATGCTGTCTGGCTCAAGCACCACAAGGGCATGAAAAAAACCCGGCGGGATGTCTACGCCCAGCACATCGCCTGCGGCCTGCAAAACAGTCGTGCTGACCAGAACACCAGTTTCGTCGAACAGCAATATCCCCAGTTTGCCTTTGAGCACCAGCAGGCACTCGGCCTTGTCAGCGCTCACATGACGGTGAGGCGGGACATAAGTTGAGGGCTGCATGCCGACGACCATCCGGTGGCACGGCTCTTCCATCTGATGCAGGTTGTGGTGTTGTCGCCCGCGCGGGTTCGCTGACGCAGCCCCGGCCAGGTCAGCGAACAATGTTTGGTCCAGAAAGCGTGGCGACTGCATGTTTTTACATCCCCTTCACGGCATAGATACCCGCAGCATTACGCCAGTAGCCCTTGTAGTCCATGCCATAACCAAAGATGTAACGGTCGATGCACGGCAGGCCCACGAAGTCGGCCTTCAGATCAGGCCGCGCCTTGCGGTTGTGATCCTTGTCGATCAGCACTGCGGTGTGTACGGCGCTGGCACCGGCGTGTTTGCAGAAGTCGATAATGGCGCCCAAGGTGTGACCTTCATCGAGAATGTCATCAATGATCAATACGTCGCGATCGATGAACGAGACTTCCGGTTTGGCCTTCCAGAACAGATCGCCGCCGCTGGTTTCATTGCGGTAACGGGTGGCGTGCAGGTAGGAAGCTTCCAGCGGGAAGTTAAGATGCGTAAGCAGCTTGCCCGCGAAAATCAGGCCGCCATTCATGACGCAGAACACCACCGGATTACGATCGGCCAGCACGCTATTGATGTGTTGTCCGACGCGGGCGATGGACGCCTCGACTTCGGCCTCCGTGTACAGGCAGTCAGCCTCTCGCATGATTTGACGGATATGCTCGAGATCAGCGGACATGACGCTCTCCAAGGGGGGCAGTGTAAGAAAAGCGGGCAAAGGTACGCATCCGGTCAGTTCAGAGCAAGCGTTTCTGGACTAACGTTGCACGGGCGTTCCAATGTTGTACGAACCAGGAACCTAACCGGTAAGACAAGTTACAGCTGAATAGATTAATCTAAGCCGTTTTTTTTGCCCGCCGCTGGAGCCGTCCCCTTATGCCCATTCGTGAAATCCGTCATCCGCTGATCCGTCACAAGCTCGGTCTGATGCGCCGTGCCGATATCAGCACTAAAAATTTTCGTGAACTGGCGCAGGAAGTCGGCGCACTGCTGACGTATGAAGCAACCGCAGATCTGCCGCTGGAAACCTACGACATCCAGGGTTGGGCCGGAACGGTCCAGGTCGAGAAGATCGCCGGCAAGAAGATCACCGTCGTGCCCATTCTGCGCGCTGGCATCGGCATGCTCGATGGCGTGCTCAGCCTGATCCCGGGCGCCAAAGTCAGCGCTGTGGGCCTGGCCCGCAACGAAGAGACTCTGCAAGCGCACACTTATCTGGAGAAATTGGTCCCGGAGATCAACGAGCGTCTGGCGATGATCATTGACCCAATGCTGGCCACTGGCAGCTCCATGGTCGCCGCCATCGATCTGCTGAAAAAAGCCGGCTGCCGGGAAATCCGTGCCATGGTCCTGGTTGCCGCACCTGAAGGCATCGCCGCCGTCGAGAAAGCACATCCGGACGTGATGATCTATACAGCGTCCATTGATGAGCGCTTGAACGAACACGGTTACATCATCCCAGGCCTGGGCGATGCCGGTGACAAGATTTTCGGCACCAAGCAGAAGGACGCCTGATGAGCACGGATGAGTTCAACGATCCAACCTGGCGTACCATTCTTTCGGGCGCCCAGATGCTATTCGTGGCCTTCGGCGCATTGGTGCTGATGCCGCTGATCACCGGGCTCGATCCCAATGTCGCGCTGTTCACCGCCGGTCTCGGCACACTGTGCTTTCAGGTTGTCACTGGGCGTCAGGTGCCGGTTTTCCTGGCATCGAGCTTTGCGTTCATCACCCCGATCATTCTCGCCAAAGGACAATTCGGCTTGGCCGCGACCATGGGCGGCGTGATGGCGGCAGGGTTCGTCTACACCTTCCTCGGGCTTGCGGTGAAGATTAAAGGCACCGGTTTCATTGATCGTCTGCTGCCTCCAGTGGTGATCGGTCCGGTGATTATTTCCATCGGTCTGGCCATGGCGCCGATCGCAGCCAACATGGCGATGGGCAGAACGGGCGACGGCGCGGCGGAGTTGATCCCGTATCACACGGCCATCGCGATCTCGATGGCAGCCCTGCTGACCACCGTCATCGTCGCGGTCTTCGGCAAAGGCATATTCCGGTTGGTGCCGATTATCTCCGGCGTGCTGGTGGGCTTTGCTCTGTCGTTCTACTTTGGCGTGGTCGACACCGCGAAAATCGCTGCAGCGCCCTGGCTTGCCCTGCCGCACTTCACTGCACCGGAATTCAACTGGCAGGCGATTCTGTTCATCGTCCCGGTCGCCCTCGCTCCCGCGATCGAGCACATCGGCGGCGTGATTGCCGTCGGCAGCGTGACCGGCCGCGATTACCTGAAAAAGCCTGGCCTGCATCGCACGCTGTTGGGCGACGGCATCGCGACGACAGTCGCCGGTGCATTCGGTGGTCCGCCCAACACCACTTACGCCGAAGTCACTGGCGCGGTGATGCTGACCAAGAACTACAACCCGAAAATCATGACTTGGGCGGCAATCTTCGCCATCACCCTGGCGTTCATCGGCAAGTTTGGCGCGCTGCTGCAAAGCATACCGGTACCGGTGATGGGCGGGATTCTTTGCCTGCTGTTCGGTTCGATTGCTGCGGTGGGCATGAACACGCTGATCCGCCACAAGGTTGATCTGGCCGAAGCGCGCAATCTGGTGATCGTGTCGGTAACACTGGTGTTCGGGATTGGTGGCGTACTGATCGGCACTGGCAATGGGCCTGATGACTTCGGCATGAAAGGCATCGCGCTCTGCGCAGTGACCGCCATCGTGCTGAACCTGATTCTGCCGGGAAGCGACGCCTGGAAGAACAAGCGTCTGGATGATCAGTTGCCTTAGATACACGCAAAACCTGTAGGAGCGAATTCATTCGCGAGATGCCGGTACATCCGACGCAGTCTCTACGGACGTACTGCCGCTTCGCAAATAAATTCGCTCCTACAGAGTGGGTGCGCTTACAACATCAACGGCGCCCGCTCGCACAGCTTGTTCAGCGCCGCCGCCCAGTTTGGGTCGTCGTTCAGGCATGGAATAAGCACCAGCTCTTCTCCGCCCGCTTCCTTGAACTGCTCCGCGCCGCGATCGCCGATTTCTTCCAGCGTCTCGATGCAGTCCGCGACAAACGCCGGGCACATTACCAGCAACTTTTTCACACCTTGAGCGGCCAGTTCGGCGAGATGCGCTTCGGTGTAGGGTTCGATCCACTTGGCGCGACCCAGACGCGACTGGAACGACACCGACCACTTGCCATCAGGAATCCCCGCCAACCGCGCGAATTCGGAAGCGGACCGAATGCATTGCGCCCGATAGCAGGTAGCGATAACCGCAGGCGACGCGTTCTGGCAGCAATTGGCGTCTTTGAAGCAGTGATTGCCCGTCGGGTCGAGTTTGGTCAGGTGACGTTCCGGCAAACCGTGAAAACTCAGCAGCAAATGGTCGTGCGACTGCTCCAGATGCGGCCGGACGTTGTCCACCAGCGCTTGAAGGTATTCCGGCTGGTCGTAGAACGGCTGCAACACCGAAAACTTAACGTTGAGCTTGCGCTCACGTACCACCCGTTTTGCCTCTTCAATCACCGTAGTCACAGTACTGTCAGCGAACTGCGGGTAGACCGGTGCAAGGGTAACTTTCCTGATGCCTTGGGCGCTGAGTTTCTTCAGAACGGTGTCGATGGAGGGCTCGCCGTAACGCATCGCCAGTTCGACCGGGCCAGCAGTCCATTCTTTGGACATCGCTTGCTGAAGTCGTTTGCTCAAAACCACCAACGGCGAACCGCCCTCCCACCAGATCGAGGCATAAGCGTGGGCAGATTGCTTGGGGCGATTGATCAAAATCAGTGAAACGATCAGCCGCCGAAGTGGCCACGGCACATCGATCACGTAGGGGTCCATCAGAAACTGGTTGAGGTAGCGACGCACGTCCGCTACCTCAGTAGATGCCGGCGAACCCAGGTTAACCAGCAGCAAAGCGTGATCGGTCATGCAACACCTTAAAAGTCAGTGGCGGCGCAGAAGATTGTCCAGAGCCGCGCGCAGATCAGTGAATCGGAAAGTAAAGCCGGCCGCTTGAAGTCGCGAGGGCCGAGCACGCTGTCCGCCCAGCAGCAATATTGATAGCTCGCCCATCAACAGGCGCAAGGCGACAGCAGGCATTGGCATAAAAGAGGGACGGTGCAGAATCGTGGCCAGGGTCTTGGCAAAGTCACGGTTGCGTACCGGTGACGGCGCGCAAACATTATAGGGACCTTGGGCGTCTTCCCGGTTTAACAGAAAATCAATGGCGGCGATTTGATCGTCGATATGGACCCAGGGCATCCACTGCCGACCGTTACCAATCGGCCCGCCCATACCGAGCTTGAAAGGTGGCAGCAGACGTTGCAAAAAGCCGCCCTCATTGGCCAGCACCAGCCCGGTTCGAACCAGCACCACACGAATACCTGCAGCCTGAGCTCGCACGGCAGTCTCTTCCCACGCGATGCACAAACGGCTGGCAAAGTCTTCGCTGACAGGGGGAGACTCTTCGTCTAGTTCGCGCTCGCCGCCGTCGCCGTACCAGCCAACCGCCGAGCCAGAGATCATCACCGCAGGCTTTTGCTCGCGACGCTCAAGCCAGGTGATGAGTTGCTCGGTGAGAGTGATGCGACTGTCCCATAACAGCGCTTTGCGCTTGCGGGTCCAGGGCCGGTCGGCAATCGGCGCACCGGCCAGGTTGACCACTGCGTCTACCATTTGGGCACCGATGTCATCCGGATGAGCGATGCCGCGCACGCCGACGCCGCATAGCTTCGCGACCTCCTCAGGCCGGCGGCTCCAGACTGTCAATTGATGCCCTTGACTGAGCCAGTGACGGCAAAGCCTGCGTCCTATCAATCCTGTACCGCCGGTCAGCAATATGTGCATGACTGAGTTCCTCGCGTGGCTTTCGTCGCAGTTCAGTGGTCTATTTTTCATATGATTGGCGCTTTGAATCAAAGCGCACAGTTGAACCATAGGCCACGCTATAGAGAACGGCGCCAGCGCTACTCGTTCGAACAGTTGAAGCTTTTTGCGAGCGGCGCCAGAGTTGCATGAAGCGTGCAGCGGCGTTAAGGCCTTCGTCGTAGAAGGCGCCAAGTTATACCGAAAAACAATATTGTACAGGTTTTAACTACGGCGTAGTCTGTGCAGACAAGGTAACGAGGCCCCTATGACTGTACCTATCGCAATCATCGGTACCGGCATCGCCGGACTCTCCGCTGCCCGCGCACTGCATGCTGCGGGGCACACCATCCATCTTTTCGACAAGAGCCGCGGCAGCGGCGGACGCATGTCCAGCAAACGCAGCGATGCGGGTGCACTGGACATGGGCGCGCAATATTTCACCGCTCGCGACCGTCGTTTTGCTGCCATCGTCCAGCAGTGGCAAGCCGACGGCCATGTCGCCGAATGGAAGCCACTGCTCTATAACTTCCATGGCGGACAGCTGAGCCTGTCGCCTGACGAGCAAGTGCGCTGGGTGGGCAAGCCCCGTATGAGCGCCATTACCCGCGCCATGCTGGGCGATATGCCGGTTACGTTCTCGTGTCGCATCACCGAAGTCTTTCGTGGCGAGGAACACTGGAACCTGCTGGATGAAGACGGCCGAAGTCATGGCCCTTTCAGTCAGGTCGTGATCGCCGTACCCGCGCCACAAGCAACCACCCTGCTGGCCGCCGCCCCCAAACTGGCGAGCGTGGTTGCCGGTGTGAAAATGGAGCCAACCTGGGCCGTCGCCCTGGCGTTCGAGACCCCGCTTGATACTCAGCTCGAAGGCTGCTTCGTCCAGGACAGCCCAATCGACTGGCTGGCTCGCAACCGCAGTAAACCCGGGCGCGACAGCAAGATGGACACCTGGGTGCTGCACGCGACTAGCGCCTGGAGCCGGCAACATCTGGACATGCCAAAAGAGCAGGTCATCGATCAGTTGCATGGTGCTTTTGCCGAGTTGATGAACTGCGCAATACCGGCGCCAGCGTTCACCCTCGCCCACCGCTGGCTGTACGCACGGCCTGCCGGCGCGCGCGAGGTAGGTGCATTGTCCGATCCGGATCTGGGCCTGTATGTGTGCGGCGACTGGTGTTTGTCCGGACGCGTCGAAGGTGCATGGCTCAGCGGCCAAGAAGCCGCGCGACGTTTGCTCGAGCACCTCAAGTGAACCGACTTAATCCGCGCAAACTGCTGCTGTCAAAGTGGACGGCAGCCAGCCCTCAGAACCGGGAAAAACACTTCCTCGTGACCGAGCTTTTCTGCGACGAAGAAGGCACGGTGCTGGAAATAGAACTGCAGGCCGTGATGACCAAACGCGCACAACGCTTCGCTTGGCAGGCGTTGCAGGATGATGGGGCGTGGCGGATGGGGTGGAAGTAAGCGTCACGCCACATCCCTGCCTCCTGTAGCAGCGAACTTGTTCGCCAAGCGTTTCCCCTGACTCACTGCATAGCCCGGCTCGCCAACAAGTTGGCTCCTACAGGGGTTCGGCATTCTCCCGGCACGGCCTCTCACCCTGTAGGAGCGAACTTGTTCGCGAAGCGTTTCCCCTGACTCACTGCATAGCCCGGCTCGCCAACAAGTTGGCTCCTACAGTGGGTCGGCATTCTCCCGGCACGGCCTCTCACCCTGTAGGAGCGAACTTGTTCGCGAAGCGTTTCCCCTGACTCACTGCATAGCCCGGCTCGCCAACAAGTTGGCTCCTACAGTGGGTCGGCATTCTCCCGGCACGGCCTCTCACCCTGTAGGAGCGAACTTGTTCGCGAAGCGTTTTCCCTGATTCGCCGCGTACCCTCCCTCCCCAACGAGTTGGCTCCTACAGAAAGCGAATATTCATTCCTACGACAAAACCTGTACAAATAATTTGACTTGTACAAGCACAAACCTATGATGAACAGAAGTTGTACAGACAAAACATCCTGTACAAGCAGTTCACAGAGGTTTTGCCATGTCCACGTCAGCACATACGCCCGAAATCTCCCAGGCTTCCAAGCCAAAGCTTGGCATCAGCGCGTGTTTGCTGGGCGTTGAGGTTCGCTACAACGGCGGGCACAAGCTCTCGCATCTTTGCAGCGACGCACTGAGCCAGTATTTCGATTTCATTCCGGCGTGCCCGGAAGTGGCCATCGGCATGGGGATCCCGCGTCAGGCCATCCGTTTGGTGGGGGACGTGGATCGGCCCCAAGCCGTTGGCTCAGTCAACAGCGAACTCAATGTTACCCAGGCGCTGGCCGAGTACGGCGAACACATGGCCACGCAGATGAACGATCTCTGCGGCTACATCTTCATGCAGAAATCGCCTTCCTGCGGGCTGGAACGGGTAAAAGTCTATCGCGAAAACGGTGCTCCGCAGGACGGCGGCGGTACCGGCATTTATGCCCGCGCTTTCTGCGATCGCCATCCCGACTTGCCGGTGGAAGAAGACGGCCGCCTGAATGACCCCGTCCTGCGGGAAAACTTCATCACCCGGGTCTACGCCTATGCCGCCTGGCAGGCGCTGCGCCAAAGCGGCATCACCCGCCGCTCGCTGACTGAATTTCACTCGCGCTACAAATATCAGTTGATGGCCAATGATCCGGTGCAATACCGAGCGCTGGGCAACCTGCTCGGCACCATGGGCAAAACCGATCCCAACGAGATCGCCCCTCGCTATTTCAGTGAGCTGATGAGTGCGCTGAAAAAACCGGCCACCCGCCGCACACACACCAATGTGCTGCAACACCTGTGCGGCTACTTGCGCAAAACCATCGGCGCCGAAGACAAGCAGGAAATCCAGGCCGTCATAGATCAATACCATCAGGGCATCGTGCCATTGGTGGTGCCGCTGACGCTGCTCAAACACCATTTCCGCCAACACCCCGATCCATATGTCGCGCTTCAGGTTTACCTGCAACCGCACCCGGAAAACCTCAGCCTGCGGAATGCGATTTAAACCATGACCATCTCTGACCTTGTGTCCCCAGAGGACGAAGATCCCACCGCCGGCGCTGGTGACTTGGCCAATGGCTGGCTGCCCATCCGCGAAATCGCCAGGCTCACGGGCGTCAATGCCGTGACCCTTCGCGCCTGGGAGCGGCGTTATGGCCTGATCGTGCCGCACCGCACGCCCAAGGGGCATCGGCTTTATTCAACCGAACACGTTCAGCGGGTGCAGGCCATTGTGACCTGGCTCAATCGCGGGGTTTCAGTCAGTCAGGTCAAGCAACTGCTCGACACCCATCAGACCCCGCCGACCACGCCACAAAGCGATTGGGACGCACTGCGCCAGACCTTGCAGCAAGCCATCAGCGAGTTGGCCGAACGGCGCGTCGATGAGATGTTCAATCAAGCGATGTCGCTTTATCCGCCTCGTACCCTGTGCGAGCAGCTGATGTTGCCGCTGCTGGCATCCCTCGAACAGCGCTGGCAGGGCCAGTTCGGGGCACAACTGGAGCGGGTGTTCTTCTATTCGTGGCTGCGCAGCAAATTGGGCGCCCGCCTTTATCACAACAACCGGCAACTCAGCGGCGCCCCGGTTTTGCTGGTTAATCAGTCGGACTTGCCCCTTGAGCCGCACCTATGGCTGACCGCCTGGCTGGTCAGCAGCGCCGACTGCCCGGTGGAGGTCTTCGATTGGCCGTTGCCGGTGGGCGAACTGGCACTGGCCTGTGAATACCTCAAGCCTCGCGCCGTGCTGCTGTATTCCAGCAAATCCCTGAACGTGTCGCAGCTGCCGCGACTGTTCAACAACGTGGCCTGCCCTATCGTCCTGACCGGACCAACGGTACGCATCCATTCGGCGGAGTTGTCCGTATCAGTTAATGAGGCACCCGGGATCACCCTCGCCGAAGACCCGCTGGCGGCCCAAATTGCACTGCAGCGTCTTGGGCTTATTTAAGGAATGAACATGCAATTGATATGGCTGCGCAGCGATTTGCGCGTTCACGACAACACGGCTCTCGCCGCTGCCATGGAGCAGGGGCCTACGGTGGCCGTGTATGTGATCAGCCCAGGACAATGGAGCAGTCACGATGACGCTGCCTGCAAGGTCGATTTCTGGCTACGCAATCTGGTGGAGCTGAAAACAGCGCTGAGCAAGCTCAACGTGCCGCTGCTGATCGTCTATGCAGACATGTGGGACAAAGTCCCCGCCGTGCTGTTGAAGCTGTGCAAACAACATGCAATCGAAAAAGTCCACGTCAACGAAGAGTATGGGATCAACGAAACCCGTCGCGATGACGAGGTGCAGGCAGCATTAGGTGAGGCTGGCGTGCATTTCCAGAGTCACCTGGATCAGCTCTTTTTCAAGCCCGGTAGCGTGCTGACCAAGACGGGCAGCTACTTCAAAGTCTTCACTCAGTTCCGCAAGGTCTGTTATTCGCGCCTGCATCACGGCGTACCACCGCTGGTACGTCTGCCGGGCAAACAGAAACCCCTGCACATCGCCAGCGACGACATTCCCGATCAGGTGAAGGGCTTCGCCACGCCGCCTGACTCGCTGCGCAAGCTTTGGCCAGCAGGCGAGGACGAAGCAAGCAAGCGTCTGGAGACCTTCGCCGACGCGCAGATCGAGCATTATCTCGATGAACGTGATTTCCCGGCAAAACCCGGTACCAGTCGGCTATCGGCTTACCTCGCTGCCGGGGTGATTTCCCCTCGTCAGTGCCTGCACGCAGCGCTGAGCAGTAACCAAGGCGAATTCGAAACCGGTAACGCTGGCTCGATCACCTGGATCAATGAGCTGCTGTGGCGCGAGTTCTACAAACACATACTGACCGGCTTCCCAAGAGTGTCGCGTCATCGCGCCTTCCGCCCCGATACCGAAGCAGTCAAATGGCGCCAGTCAGCCAAAGACCTCGAAGCGTGGCAGCAAGGCCGAACAGGCTTTCCAATTGTGGACGCAGCGATGCGCCAGTTGCTGGAAACTGGCTGGATGCATAACCGGCTGCGCATGGTCGTGGCGATGTTTTTCAGCAAGAACCTGCTGCTCGACTGGCGCGATGGCGAACGCTTTTTCATGCAACACCTGATCGATGGCGACTTGTCCGCTAACAATGGGGGCTGGCAGTGGAGTTCATCGACCGGCACTGACTCATCGCCCTACTTCCGGATTTTCAACCCCATCAGCCAGTCCGAACGCTTCGACCCCCAGGGTGTGTTCATCAAGCACTGGGTACCGGAACTGTCGGCGATGAACAAAAAAGACATTCACAACCCGGTGGCACAGGGCGGGTTGTTCGGCGACGACCAATATCCGGCGCCCATCGTTGACCTGAAGAGCAGCCGAGCGCGCGCTTTGGCTGCGTTCAAGTCCCTGCCTCATCTTCAAGCTGCGAGCGAAAGCCATGACTGAATTCCTTCGTGAGTTTGCCAAGGGCTTTGCTTCCCTGGACAAAAACAACCTGCAGCGCCTGCCCGAGCTGTACAGCTACGACATTGCATTCGCTGATCCGATGCATGAAGTCCAGGGCTTGAGTGATCTGCACGTCTATTTCGCTGAGTTGTACGCCAACGTCCAGCACCTGAAGTTCGATTTTCATGCTTTCGATCAAGTGCGCGAGGGCAAAGGCTATTTACGCTGGACGATGAACTACTCGCACCCGCGCTTGAATGGCGGCAAGACGATTCAGGTTCAGGGCTGCTCGCATTTGCTGTGGAGCGACAACCGAGTGTTTCAGCACCGCGATTTCTTCGACGCGGGCGCAATGCTTTACGAGCATCTGCCAATCATGGGCAGGGCGATCCGCTGGCTAAAAGGAAGATTGGCATGAACCGACGTATCTGGCTTACCGGTGCAAGCAGCGGAATCGGTCTGGTATTGGCTGAGCAATTGCTCAAGGCCGGTCACCGGCTGGCGCTCACCGCACGCTCTCTGGAGCCGCTCGAAGCGCTGGATAAACGCTTCCCTAACCAGGTGCTGCTGGTGCCCGGCGACATTGATGATGGCGAGCAAGTCAGCGCCATTGGCAATCGCATCGCCGAGATCTGGGGCGCGCTGGATACCGTGATTCTCAACGCGGGAACCTGTGAATACATCGACGCCCGACAGTTCGATGCGGCGATGATGGAGCGCGTTATACACACCAATCTGATCGCGACCTCCTACTGCATTCAAGAGGCGCTGATCCTTTTGCGTCTGGGCCATCGTCCCCACATGGTGGGCGTGGCGAGTTCGGTGGCGTTCCTGCCGCTGACCCGCTCCGAGGCGTACGGCGCGTCAAAAGCTGGCTTGCGCTATCTGTATCAGTCGTTGCGCATCGATGTGGCGGAAGAAGGCATTGACGTGACGATCGTAAGCCCTGGGTTTGTCGACACGCCATTGACGGCAAAAAACGACTTTCCGATGCCGATGCGCTGGTCCGCCGAGAAAGCCGGGCGCTATATTTTTGAACGCCTGGAAGTGGCGCGTCGCCCACTGGAAATCTCGTTTCCCTGGGCATTCATCACTGTGCTCAAAATGTTGGCGCTATTGCCGGAGCGTGCCCAGCTCGCCATCGGCAAACGCATGACCCGTTCTGCCAGTGAAACATCCGGCAAACAGGGGAGCGTGCAATGAAGATTGCGATTATCGGCAGCGGCATATCAGGGCTCACCAGCGCCTGGCTGCTGAATCGCAATCACGACATCACTGTCTTTGAGTCCGAGAGCTGGGTTGGGGGGCATACCCATACGGTCAACGTTTCGGTCAACGGCAAGACCCACGCTATCGATACCGGCTTTATTGTCTTCAATGACTGGACCTACCCCAATTTCATCCGCCTGATGGGCAAGCTCGGCGTGGCGTTCAAATCCACCGAAATGAGCTTCTCGGTCAGCGACCCGCAATCGCGCACCGAGTACAACGGCAACAACCTTAATAGCTTGTTTGCTCAACGCAGCAATCTGTTGTCACCCAGCTTTTGGGGCATGTTGCGCGACATCATGCGCTTCAATAAACAAGCGTTGAATGACCTGCAACACGAGCGTATCGCTGCCGACACAACGCTGGGCGATTACCTGAAATCCGGTGGCTATGGCCGACGCTTCACCGAGCATTACATCGTACCCATGGGCGCGGCGATCTGGTCGATGTCACTGGCGGACATGCTGGCGTTTCCGCTGCAATTCTTTGTGCGCTTCTTCAAGAACCATGGGCTGTTGTCAGTCAGCAATCGTCCGCAATGGTGCGTAATCGAAGGCGGTTCAAGCAGCTACATTGCCCCGCTGACCGCGTCGTTCAAACAGCGGATTCGCGTGGATTGCCCGGTTTACCGAGTCGAGCGCGATGAAGATGGCGTCGTGATTCACAGCAGTGCCGGCAGCGAACGCTTCGATAAGGTGATCTTCGCCTGCCACAGCGATCAGGCGCTGGCGATGCTGGCCGAGCCAAGCGTTGCCGAACAGGAAATCCTCGGCGCCCTGCCCTACGCCGATAACGATGTGGTGTTGCACACCGATGCCAGCTTGTTGCCTGAGCGCGAACTGGCCTGGGCCAGCTGGAACTATCGATTGGGCGGCGGCGGTGATCAGTCGGCGGCAGTGACCTACGCAATGAACATCCTGCAAGGCCTGGACAGCGAAACGACGTTTTGTGTCAGCCTCAATCAGACGCCCTCCATCGACCCTTCGAAAATTCTCGCCCGCTACCGCTACGCGCACCCGCAATACAGCTTGAAGGGGATCGCCGCGCAAGAACGCTGGCAGGAAGTTCACGGCCAACAACACACCTATTACTGCGGTGCCTATTGGGCCAGCGGGTTTCATGAAGATGGAGTGGTCAGCGCCTTGCGTGTTGCGTCGGCGTTCGGAGAAACCCTGTGAACAGCGCCCTCTACAGTGGCGTCATCAGCCACCGGCGGTTCTCGCCCAAGGCTCATGGGTTCAGTTATCGCATCGGGATGTTGTACCTGGATCTCGAAGAACAGGACGCTGTGCTCCAAATGTCGCCGCTGGCCGGGGAAAGCCGCTTTGCGCCGTTTTCGTTTCGCCCCAGTGATTACTTGCGCCAGTACACCGGACGCGGCATTTCTCTGATCGGCGCTGTGCGCTCCATCGTCAGTGAAGCATTGGGCCGCGCCCCGCTCGGGCGCATTTGTCTGCTGACTCAAGCACGCAGTTGGGGGCTGTCGTTCAATCCGGTGAGCTTTTTTTACTGCTTTGAGCGCGACGGTTCGCTGGCCGCCATTCTGTGCGAAGTCACTAACACGCCCTGGCGCGAGCGCTATCACTACGTGCTCCCGGCTTCGGATGAAGGCCACCAGCACTTCGCGGTAGCCAAGGCGTTTCATGTGTCGCCATTTCTACCGCGCGACCTCGAATACCGCATGAGTTTCAGCCAGCCCGCCGAGCGTCTAGGCGTACACATGGCGGACTGGCAAGGCGAGCTTAAGGTGTTCGACGCCACCCTTAATCTGCAACGCCAACCGCTCAGCAGAACTGCGCTGCATCGGCATTTGCTCAGTTTCCCGTGGATGACAGCCAAGACGTGCGCAGCGATCTACTGGCAAGCGGTTCGCCTGTTCGTTAAACGTATGCCGATTTTTTCCCATCAGGCCGCCGATGGCGACTTCAGCACTGCCGCCGCGCAAAACAAGGATCGACGCCATGAAAAGCAGTAGCGTTATCGCCGGTCTCGGCACCAATAATTTCACCGCAGGCATTTTGCGACGCGGTGTTCTGCGCCAGCTTTCGCACCTGCGCCACGGGCAATTAGTGGTCATCGAAGGCGACGAGCGTCGCGTGTTCGGCACCGCTGGCGCGAAGGTCCAAGGTGAAATCCACATCCAGGATTCGGCTATATGGGGCTTGGTTGCCAGTAATGGCTCGATCGGGGCGGGTGAGGCTTTCATTCATGGTTACTGGACCAGCCCGGACCTGACGGCCGTGATTCGTGTGTTCGTCAGCAATCTCGACGTGCTGGATGCACTCGAAGGGGGCCTGGCACGGCTCGGCCGGCCTTTTGTTCAGGCGCTGCACTGGCTCAATCGCAACACCCGTGAAGGCTCGCAAAAGAACATCGCCGCGCACTACGATTTGGGCAACGATCTGTTCGAGCAATTTCTCGACCCGACCATGATGTATTCCGCCGCGCAGTTCTTGAGTCCCGACGACACGCTGGAACAGGCGCAACTGAACAAGCTGGAACGCATCTGCCAGAAGCTTGCGCTCAAGCCCACTGATCATTTGCTGGAAATCGGCACCGGTTGGGGCAGCATGGCGATCTATGCCGCGCAACATTACGGCTGCCGGGTGACCACCACCACGCTCTCCAAAGAGCAGTTTGCGTACACCGAAAAGCGTGTCGTTGAACTCGGCCTCCAAGACCGCATCACCCTCAAGCTTGAGGACTATCGCGACCTGAAAGGCGAGTACGACAAGCTGGTCTCCATCGAGATGATCGAGGCCGTGGGCCACCGGTTTCTGCCGACGTATTTCAAACAGTGCACGCAGTTGCTCAAGAGCAATGGGTTGATGCTGATCCAGGCAATCACCATTCGTGAGCAACGCCACGAGCAGGCGAAACGCAGCGTCGACTTCATTCAGCGTTACATTTTCCCCGGAGGCGCACTTCCCTCGGTCGCTGGCATGCTCGACATCGTCGGGCGCGATACAGACATGAACCTGCTGCACATGGAAGATTTCGGCCTGCATTACGCGCGCACATTGCGCCTGTGGCATGACAACTTCCGTCACGCCCATGGTTATCTGGCAGAACTTGGCTACGACGATTACTTCCTGCGTTTGTGGGAGTTTTACCTGTGCTACTGCGAGGGTGGATTTCTGGAGCGCACCATCGGCACGGCGCAATTGTTGCTGGCCAAGCCTCAGGCGATGCCGGAACCACTATTGGGTCGTTTTGATGCGTAGCGTTGCCGCCAAACGCATCATCAATGCGGTGCTGTTTCAGCTGGGCTGGTTTGCCTGCGTGTTGGGCGGCAATGCTTTTGGACTGGTCGCCACGCTTGCGATCATCGCGGCCCACCTGGCGCTGATCGGGTCGTGGCGAACCGAAGGCAAGCTGGTGATCGTGGTGTTCGCACTGGGCTCGGCACTGGACAGCGCGCTGCTCAAGCTCGGTGTTTTTGATTTCGGCGATGCCAGCGTGCTGATTCCGTTATGGCTGGCGTTGCTGTGGGCTTTGCTTGCGACCACGCTGGATCATTGCCTGGCGTGGTCAGCGCGGCCCTGGTGGCTGGCCAGCGTACTCGGCGCGATTGGTGGCCCGCTCTCGTATTTTGCAGGCACGAAGATGGCGGCGGTCTCCATGCCGCTGGGGTTCTGGCCGAGCATGCTGATATTGGCCGCGGTGTGGGCGGTGGTGTTTCCGTGCCTGCATTGGCTGGCGAGGTATTTCCGCGCATCCCCGATGGCGAAACATTAACTCTATCGTCCAGTAGCCAAGAAACCTGTAGGAGCTGCCGAGGTTACGAAGGCTGCGATGAGGTGTGTCAGGTGTACCGAAATCGCATCCCCGCGATGCTCGGCGGCTTCCAGCAAGTTCGTAGTCCGGCGATCGCCTGTCAGATCAACGCCCCCTATCCTGGCCGCTGCTTTACACTGCCGCCCATGACGCCAATTCCAGTTTTCCAAATCCCAGCCGAACCTGACGTGACCTGCTCGACCTGCGCGGCCTGCTGCTGCCAGCTGGAAGTCATGTTGATCACAGACACCGGCGTGCCCGAACGTTTTATCGATACCGATGACTGGGGCGGTGAAGTGATGCTGCGTCTGGACGACGGCTGGTGCGCGGCGCTGGATCGCGACACGATGATGTGCACCATTTACGACAGACGCCCGCTGATTTGCCGGGAGTTCGAAATGGGTGCACCGGAATGCCTGGTGGAGCGGGAAGGGATTTTGACGGCGTATCGATAATTACGCTGTAGGAGAGCGCTTGCCCGCGAACGCGTCGTGTCAGGCACTCATTTGATTGCTGACATATTGCAATCGCGGGCAAGCGCGCTCCTACAGAAGAAGCATTCGCTCTTAGAACGGCATGGTGTAGTGCAGGGCGTAGCTCTCAATACCGTCGTTGTTGGTAGTCATGCCACCGTTAGAGTAGTGAGTCGCACGAATCCCGACTTCATGACCACCGGCAAAGCGCAGACCGAAACCGAAGCGGTCTTCGAACTGAAACGCACTGCCCAACTTGTTGCCTTCAACTTCGGTGCGCTGAAACACCGCGACACCAATACCCGCCTCGATGTAAGGCTTCACATTCTCGCCGGAGAATTCGTAAACGAATACCGGGGAGAAAGACAGGCTGTTGTTACTGGAATTCTTGTCGCCTTCCCAGTAAGTGTAAGCCCCGCTCCAGTAGCCGGTCAGACGGCCGACACCGGTCTGCCACCAGCTTTTGTCCCAATCAAATTGCGCGCCCAAGCGATAGGTCATCGTCGATTCGCCGGTTTCCCCAACCGAGAATTCAACACCATCAGCCTGTGCAATCGCACTTTGCCCCGTTAAAACGGCCGCAATCGCAGCCAAACAAAACAGTCGCTTCATCTGAAACATCCTATTTTCGAGTGCAGTAATCGGATTTTTTTATCTAAAACAGACTTCCTGTAGAAATCTGCCGCTGAATATTAGTTCAGCGAAAAACAGTGGCTTTCACGTTTTTTTCACGAGGTGAAGCTTCGCACACTGTCAGACATTTCCCATAGTACCGGTAGGATGTTTCTGAAATTATCTGGGTCGCCACTCGTCCAGAATTGGGCAGGTTGTGCGGGACCACACCCAATCAGATCGTTTTGAATAAGCAAACTCTTCAATTGACGGGCGACCGCGCCGCCGGTATCGATCAGGGTGATCGACGCGGGCACCATCTCTCGCAGCAGTGGTTTGAGAAATGGATAGTGCGTGCAGCCAAGAATGATCGTGTCGCAGCCCGCCGCCAGCAGCGGTTCGACATAGCCCTGGAGCAGGTGGCGAATGGTAGGGCTGGTCAAGTCACCGGTTTCGATCAGTTCAACCAGCCCCGGGCAAGGCTGTGTGACGACTTGAATGTCAGCGGCGAAGCGGTCCAGCAAGGCGGCGAATTTCGCACTTTGCAAGGTGCCAGTCGTGGCCAGCACGCCGACGACGCCGCTGCGAGTCGCGGCAGCTGCGGGCTTGACCGCAGGCTCCATGCCAACGATTGGCCAGTCCGGATAACGCTCACGAAGATCAGCCACGCCCGCAACGGTCGCTGTGTTGCAGGCCAGGACCAAAGCCTTCGCCCCTTGGGCACGAAAAAACTCGGCCATAACCACGCAGCGCTCGCGAATGAACTCCGCTGTTTTTTCGCCGTAAGGAATATGGCCGCAGTCTGCGACGTACAACATGGATTCATTGGGCAGCAAGTGGTAAATCTCGCGCAGAACCGACAGCCCACCCACACCGGAATCAAATACGCCGACAGGCGCGTCGCTGGCCCTAGACATATTTGCCAGTCCTACCCATGCGCGCCGCTGCACACGCTGCAGCCCGGATCACGCTTGACCTTGAGTTCGCGAAAGCGAGTGGATAAGGCGTCAATCAACAGCAAGCGCCCCACCAATGGTTCGCCGAAACCGGCCAGCAATTTTAGTGCTTCCAGCGCCTGCAAACTGCCCACTAATCCTACCAGCGGACCGATTACACCCGCCTCGCTGCACGTGAGTTCCGCCTCGCTGCCGTGCCCGTATAAACAGTGGTAGCAGGGGCTTTCCGGTCGGCGTGGATCGAACACCGAGAGCTGGCCTTCCAGGCGAATGGCCGCGCCGCTGACCAAAGGCTTGCGGGCATGAACACAAGCAGCGTTCACAGACTCACGGGTAGAAAAATTGTCCGAGCAGTCGAGCACCAGGTCCACGGCGTCGACCGCGGCAGCCAAGGAGTCGACATCCAGCGCGGCGCGATGGGGTACCAGGTTGACTTCGGGATTGATCGCGATAAGGCGCGCGATGGCCGAATCAACCTTGGACAACCCGACGCTGTCGCTATCGTGAATGATCTGCCGTTGCAGGTTAGTGAGGTCGACGGTGTCGAAGTCCGCCAGGTGCAGCTCGCCAACACCAGCGGCTGCAAGGTACAGCGCGACGGGCGAACCTAAGCCACCAAGGCCCACAATCAATACCCGGCTCTGTTTGAGGCGCAACTGGCCTCCGATGTCCACGTGCTGCAGGAGGATCTGCCGGCTATAGCGCAACAGTTCCTGATCGGTCAGCACGGCACGCGTCCGAAGGTGATGCGTTCGTTGTCACCCAGATCACGTCGGGTCTGAATCTGCTCGAAACCGTGACCGTTAAGCAGATCACGCACGGCAGCTCCCTGATCGTAGCCATGCTCCAGCAGCAACCAGCCGCCCGGCTCGAGATGCGCCGTGGCCTCGGACACGATGATGCGCAAATCATCCATGCCATCGACGCCCGCCACCAGCGCACTGCTGGGCTCGAAACGCACATCGCCCTGGGCCAGATGCGGATCACCGGACGCGATATAGGGCGGATTGCTGATGATGAGATCGAAGCGTTGACGTTCCAGCGCGCTGAACCAATGGCTCTTCATCACTGCCGCATTGTCCAGGTTCAGACGCTGACGGTTGCGCTCGGCCAGATCGACAGCTTCGTCCACCCGATCCACCGCTGTGATGGTCCACTGCGGACGTTCCTTGGCCAGCGACAACGCGATCGCGCCGGTCCCGGTGCCTAGATCCAGCAACCGATGAGGGATCGCGCCGGGCAATAATTCCAGCGCTGTTTCCACAAGCATTTCGGTCTCTGGACGCGGAATAAGCGTGTGCGTGGCGACTTCGAGGTCGATATTCCAGAAGCCCTGCAGCCCAAGAATGTAAGCCACCGGCTCACCGGTACGACGTCTGCGCAGATAGCCTTCGAAGGTATGCGCCGCTTCGCTGCTGACGATCCGCTCGGGCCAGGTGTGCAGAAAACTGCGCGGTTTGCCCAATGCGGCAGCCAACAGCAACTCGACATCCAGACGCGCCGTCGGAGAATCCGGTAGCTCGGCGCTTCTTAACAAGCTGGCGATAATGGTCATTTACTCACCCAGTGCCGCAAGTTGATCTGCCTGATACTCGGCAAGCAACGGCTCTATCACTGCATCGACTCCGCCGGCCAAAACTTCATCCAGCGAATATAGCGTCAGATTCACGCGATGGTCCGTCACTCGCCCCTGTGGAAAGTTGTACGTGCGGATGCGCTCGGATCGATCACCCGAACCCACCAACAATTTACGCTCACTGGCGATGGCATTGGCCGCCGCGCTGGTTTGCTGATCGTTGAGCTTTGCCGACAGCCAGGACATGGCTCGCGCCCGGTTTTTGTGCTGCGAACGTTCTTCCTGACACTCGACCACAATGCCTGAAGGCAAGTGGGTAATGCGAATGGCCGAGTCAGTCTTGTTGACGTGCTGACCACCCGCGCCCGAGGATTTGTAAGTATCTACGCGCAGATCCGACGGGTTTATCTCGATCGCCTGTTGCTCATCCGGCTCGGGCAATACAGCCACGGTACAGGCTGAGGTGTGGATACGTCCCTGAGATTCGGTTTCTGGCACCCGCTGTACACGGTGCGCGCCGGACTCGAACTTGAGCTTGCCATAGACGTTTTCGCCTTCGACACGGGCGATGACTTCCTTGAAGCCGCCGTGTTCGCCTTCGTTCTCGGACATGATTTCAACGCGCCAGCCGCGACGCTCGGCATACCGCGAGTACATGCGAAACAGGTCGCCGGAGAAAATAGCGGCTTCATCACCGCCAGTGCCGGCACGGATTTCCAGAAACACGTTTCTCCCATCGTTGGGGTCTCTGGGCAGCAGCATCTTCTGCAGACTGCTTTCCAGCACTACCAATTGATCTTTGGCTTCGCGCACTTCCTCGCCCGCCATTTCGCGCATGTCGGGGTCGCTGTCCTTGAGCAACGCCTGGGCGCCTTCAAGATCACTCTGCACCTTGAGCAACTGGTTATAGGCTGCGATCACCGGTTCGGCTTCAGAGTACTCACGCGAATAGGCGCGGAATTTCGTCTGATCGGAAATGACTTCGGCATCGCCAAGCAGTGCGGTCAGTTCCTCGAAACGGTCACTGAGGATGTCCAGCTTATTGAGCAGTGAAGCTTTCATTGCGGGGGTTTATCCGTGGAGCCCTCACCGAGGGCAAAGAGTTCCTGAGCCATGGCCAGCGCATCGACGCGGCCTTCGGCAGACAGCTTTTTGAGTTGCACGCTCGGCGCATGCATCAATTTGTTGGTCAGGCTGCGGGCCAGTACCGCCAGCACATCTTCGGCATTGCCGCCGTTGGCCAGCAGGCGTTGGGCCTTCAATAACTCTTCGTCGCGCAGCCTTTCGCTTTGCTGACGATACGCCTTGAGCACGTCGACCGCCGCCAGTTCTCGCAGTCGCGACATAAAGTCGTCGACGCCAAGGGTAACCAGCTCTTCGGCAGCCTGCGCCGCGCCCTGTCGGCTCTTGAGGTTTTCGGCGACGACTTCGTGCAGATCATCGACGGTATAAAGATAGACATCGTCGAGTTCGCCGACTTCTGGCTCGATGTCACGGGGCACCGCGATGTCGACCATGAAGATCGGTTTGTGCTTGCGCAGTTTCAGCGCGCTTTCGACCGCGCCCTTGCCCAGAATCGGCAATTGGCTGGCCGTGGAGCTGATGACGATATCACTGTTGACCAGCTCAGCCGGTATGTCCGCCAGCAGCACCGCGTGAGCGCCGAACTGTTCGGCCAGCATACTGGCGCGTTCGAGGGTGCGGTTGGCGACGACGATACGCTTTACACCCAGTTCATGCAGGTGCCGGGCGACCAGCGTGATGGTCTCGCCCGCGCCGATCAGTAATGCCTGGCTGCGCTGCAGATCACTGAAGATCTGCTTTGCCAGACTGACGGCGGCAAAGGCGACCGATACCGGGTTCTCGCCAATGGCTGTGTCGGTGCGAACCTGCTTGGCCGCGCTGAACGTCGCCTGGAACAAACGCCCCAGCAGCGGCCCGATCGTGCCCGCTTCCCGTGCAACGGCATAAGCCGACTTCATCTGACCGAGAATCTGCGGCTCGCCCAGCACCAGCGAATCGAGCCCGGAGGCGACGCGCATCATGTGGCGAACGGCGGCGTCCTCTTCATGCACGTAGGCACTGGCCCGCAGTTCGTCGACGTTAAGGTGATGATAATCAGCCAGCCAACGCAGGATAACGTCAGCAGTGAGGCTGTCCTGCTCTATATAAAGCTCGCTGCGGTTGCAGGTGGAGAGGATCGCGGCTTCGCGACTCTGGGTCAGGCGACATAGCTGCTGTAATGCTTCAACCAGCTGCTCAGGCGTAAATGCCACGCGCTCGCGGACATCGACTGAAGCAGTCTTATGGTTGATACCCAGAGCAAGAAAGGCCATTCAAGGTCGCTGATGGTGACGTGAAGCCGGCAATTGTCCTACTTCGATAGATTCAGGACAACCACCGCAATACATTCAGAACGACCAGCCAAGGCTATTGTCCCTATAGAGGTCCGCTTTAGGGTGTCTGGCTGCGACAATTTGTCCAAGTCCAGGCCACTCATTGGCAGGCCTTACTTTTCGCGCGGCCTGTGGGTTTGCTCCCGGCCTTGTGTCATGATGCTCCCAAACCGCAGGTAGTCGCCCTCTCTTCTATATGAATAAATCCTCCGCGCTGTTCGTTGCCCTAATCGCTCTTGGTGGCTGCCAAAACACGGCCACGGTTTCCCCGCAGACACCTGCGGCGAAAGAGACGACTCCCGCGCCAGAGGTCAAGCCTCAGGTCTACGGCTCGTTCACTCCGGATACAGTCGTCAGCCTGTTGACCGCCGAACTGGCGGGCCAGCGCAATCGCTTCGACATTGCGCTGGACAACTACGTGACGCAGGCGGTCAACACTCAGGACCCGGGAATTTCCGAGCGCGCTTTTCGCATTGCCGAATACCTGGGCGCCGATCAGGCGGCCCTGGATACTTCGCTGATCTGGGCCAAGAACGACCCGACCAATCTTGAAGCGCAACGCGCCGCAGCCATTCAACTGGCAAGGTCCGGACGCTACGACGACTCCATGCGCTATATGGAGAAAGTCCTGCAGGGCCAGGGCGATACGCACTTCGACTTCCTCGCCCTTTCCGCCGCCGAAACCGACACGAACACCCGCAAGGGGCTGCTGACGAGCTTCGACCGGCTGTTAGGTAAGTACCCTAAAAACGGTCAGCTGATCTTCGGCAAAGCACTGTTGTTGCAGCAGGAAGGCAACAGTGCGGCGTCCTTGAAACTGCTGGAGGACAATCCGCCAAACGAAGGCGAGGTTGCGCCAATCCTGCTGCATGCACGCTTGCTGCAAAGCATGAACCGCGGCAAGGAAGCGATTCCTCTCCTCGAAAAAAGCATCAAGAAATACCCTGATGACAAGCGCCTGCGCCTGACCTATGCGCGCACGCTGGTCGAGCAAAACCGAATGGAGGATGCCAAAGTGCAGTTCTCCAGTCTGGTTCAGCAATACCCGGATGACGACGAGCTTCGGTACTCCCTTGCGCTAGTCTGCCTGGAAGCCAAAGCGTGGGATGAAGCGCAGGGCTACCTGGAAGATTTGGTCGCTCGCGGCAGTCACGTCGATTCGGCCCACGTTAATCTTGGGCGAATTTACGAAGAGCGTGATGATCCGCAAACCGCGCTGAGCGAATACGCCCAGGTCGGTCCCGGCAACGACTATTTGCCCGCGCAACTGCGTCAGGCCGACATTCTGATGAGCAACGGCAACACGGCCGAAGCCTCGAAACGCCTGGCTCAGGCCCGAATCGATCAACCGGATTACGCGATTCAGCTGTATCTGGTTGAAGCCGAGACGCTGACCAACAACAACCAGGCCGATCGCGGTTGGCAGGTGTTGAACCAAGCGCTCAAGCAATATCCGGATGATCTCAATCTGTTGTATACGCGCTCGATGCTGGCTGAAAAGCGCAACGACCTGCAGCAAATGGAGAAGGATCTGCGCACGATCCTCAAGCGCGAGCCGGATAATGCAATGGCCTTGAACGCGCTGGGTTATACCCTTTCGGACCGCACCACGCGCTACGCCGAAGCCAAGCAATTGATCGAACGCGCCCACGCGTTGAACCCTGATGATCCGGCCGTGCTTGATAGCCTGGGCTGGGTCAACTACCGCCTCGGCAATCTGGAAGAAGCCGAACGTCTGCTACGTCAGGCTCTCGAACGCTTCCCGGATCATGAAGTCGCCGCGCACCTAGGGGAAGTCCTTTGGGCCAGAGGCGAACAGCGCGAGGCACGTAAAGTCTGGGGCAAAGCCCTTGAACAGCAACCTGACAGTCCAGTACTGCGCAGCACCATCAAGCGCCTGACCGGATCAGAGACCCTTTGAATTTATGTTATTGCGCCACGTAATCGTATTCAGCTTCATCGCCCTGCTCGCTGGCTGCGCCGGCATCGGTTCTCACGAAGCCGTGCAAGGCCAGGGCAACGCCAAACAATGGCAGGCCCACAAACAGCAACTGAGCAGCCTCGATGGCTGGCAGATCAACGGCAAGGTCGGTATTCGCGCACCAAAAGATTCCGGCAGCGGCACGTTGTTCTGGCTGCAACGCCAGGACTATTACGACATCCGCCTTTCCGGCCCATTGGGTCGTGGCGCTGCGCGTTTGACCGGACGTCCTGGCGCTGTCTCGCTGGAAGTCGCCAATCAGGGTCGCTACGAAGCGCCGGATCCAGAAACACTACTTGAAGCCCAACTGGGCTGGAAGCTGCCGGTTTCGCACCTGGTCTGGTGGGTTCGCGGCTTGCCCGCCCCCGACAGCAAGAGCACCTTGACCCTCGACGGCAATAGTCGGTTGTCGAATCTGGTGCAGGACGACTGGCAGATCGAATACCTCAGTTACTCCGAGCAAAACGGCTTCTGGCTGCCCGAGCGGATCAAACTGCATGGCAAGGATCTAGATGTCACGCTGGTCGTCAAGGACTGGCAACCTCGCAAACTGGGGCAATAACGTGCCCCAGCCACGCCTGACACTGCCCGCCCCTGCCAAGCTCAATCTGATGCTGCATATTCTCGGCCGTCGACCTGACGGCTATCACGAACTGCAGACACTGTTTCAGTTTCTGGATTACGGCGATGAATTAAGTTTCGCCGTGCGCGACGATGGTGAAATACGTCTTCAAACAGAAATTCCTGATGTCCCCCACGACAGTAATCTCATCGTTCGCGCGGCGCGCTCCCTGCAAAAGCAGTCGGGAAGTTCGCTGGGTGTGGATATCTGGTTGAAAAAAGTACTGCCCATGGGAGGGGGAATCGGCGGCGGAAGCTCCGATGCGGCGACAACTTTGCTTGGGCTTAATCACCTGTGGAATCTTGGCTGGGATGAAGATCGCCTGGCCGCTCTGGGCCTGACGTTAGGCGCCGACGTGCCGGTTTTCGTGCGTGGTCGGGCCGCTTTCGCCGAAGGCGTTGGAGAGATCCTGACCCCGGTAAACCCTGAAGAACCGTGGTATCTAGTGCTTGTTCCGCAAGTATCTGTAAGTACAGCAGAAATTTTTTCAGATCCGCTGTTGACACGTGACACTCCTCCCATTAAAGTGCGCCCCGTTCTCGAGGGAAACAGTCGAAATGACTGTCAGCCAGTTGTAGAGAGGCGTTATCCAGCTGTTCGTAACGCTTTGAATTTGCTAGGTAAATTTACCGACGCAAAATTAACTGGAACTGGAAGTTGTGTGTTTGGGGCCTTCCCAAACAAAGCTGAAGCTGATAAAGTCTCGGCCCTTCTTACAGAGACCCTTACAGGGTTCGTAGCCAAAGGAAGCAACATCTCGATGTTGCACCGTAAGTTACAGAGTCTGTTCTAAGAAACGAGTGCTGGGCACTCGGCAACATCGCTACAGGGGCGTCGCCAAGCGGTAAGGCAGCAGGTTTTGATCCTGCCATGCGTTGGTTCGAATCCAGCCGCCCCTGCCATTTTCCTATACTCATCCAGGTATACCCTCAGCCGGCAGGTACTGCGCGTGTCCAAGATGATGGTCTTTACGGGGAACGCTAACCCCGATCTGGCTCGGCGTGTCGTACGTCAGCTGCATATCCCACTCGGTGACATTTCTGTTGGTAAGTTCTCCGACGGCGAGATCACCGCTGAGATCAATGAAAACGTCCGCGGTAAAGACGTCTTCATCATTCAGCCGACGTGTGCTCCGACCAACGATAACCTGATGGAACTCGTCGTGATGGCTGATGCCTTCCGCCGCTCCTCGGCTACTCGTATTACCGCTGTTATCCCCTACTTTGGTTACGCTCGTCAGGATCGCCGTCCGCGCTCTGCACGTGTGGCTATCAGCGCGAAAGTCGTTGCTGACATGCTTACCGTTGTCGGTATCGACCGTGTACTCACCGTCGATCTGCACGCTGACCAAATCCAGGGCTTCTTCGATATCCCGGTAGATAACATCTACGGCTCCCCGGTTCTGGTGGATGACATCGAAGACCAACGCTTTGAAAACCTGATGATCGTTTCCCCGGATATCGGCGGCGTCGTGCGTGCACGTGCTGTTGCCAAATCCCTGGGCGTCGATCTCGGGATCATCGACAAGCGCCGCGAGAAGGCTAATCACTCCGAAGTGATGCACATCATCGGCGACGTCGAAGGACGTACCTGTATTCTCGTCGACGACATGGTCGATACCGCTGGCACCCTGTGTCATGCGGCCAAAGCCCTGAAAGAACACGGCGCAGCCAAGGTTTTCGCCTACTGCACTCACCCTGTCCTGTCCGGTCGCGCGATCGAAAACATTGAAAGCTCCGTGCTGGACGAACTGGTGGTGACCAACACCATCCCGTTGTCCGCTGCTGCTCAAGCCTGCAGCCGTATCCGTCAACTGGATATTGCTCCGGTAGTCGCTGAGGCGATGCGTCGCATCAGCAACGAAGAATCGATCAGCGCGATGTTCCGCTAAGGGCTTCCCTTCGCAGACACCTCGCTGACGAAAAGTGCCCCGCCCTGACCATCCGTCAGGGCGGGGCTTTTTTGCCCATATCGCCCGAGCGTCGGTCGCAAACGCAGAGGCGAGTGTGGTTATTTTGGAGAAACAACATGAATGATTTTACTCTGAATGCTGAAGTGCGTTCCGACCTGGGGAAAGGTGCGAGCCGCCGCCTGCGTCGTCTCGCCGCCCTGGTTCCAGCTGTAGTCTACGGTGGCGAAAAAGCCCCTGAGTCCATCAGCATGCTGGCCAAAGAAGTTGCCAAACTGCTCGAAAACGAAGCGGCTTACAGCCACATCATCGAGCTGAATGTTGGCGGCAAAAAGCAAAACGTCATCATCAAAGCGCTGCAACGTCACCCGGCCAAAGGCCACGTGATGCACGCTGACTTCGTACGCGTAATCGCAGGTCAGAAGCTGACTGCAATCGTACCGGTTCACTTCGTTGGCGAAGAAACTCCAATCAAGAAAGGCGGCGAAGTTTCGCACGTTACTTCTGAGCTGGAAGTGACTTGCCTGCCGAAAGATCTGCCTGAGTTCATCGAAGTTGATGTATCGGCACTGGAAATCGGTTCGATCATCCACCTGTCCGACCTCAAGGCGCCTAAAGGCGTTGAGTTCGTCGCACTGGCGCACGGTAACGACCTGGCTGTTGCCAACGTTCACGCACCACGCGTAGTTCCAACTGAAGATGAAGAAGCAGAAGGTACTGCCGAGTAATTTATTACTTGGTCATACCGGAGTTGCTCAGGAAGCACCGAGAGCGATAGTGTCAGGCAATGCGGGCGAGATCGCGGAGTTTACATCATGGTAAATGAGCAGTTTTCGCCCACATTCGCCGCCACTCTCATCGGCGTTATCCACAATTCCAAGGAAGAGCCCCTGTCGTGACTGCCATACAACTGATCGTTGGCCTGGGAAATCCGGGCGCTGAATACGAACAGACCCGGCATAACGCAGGGGCTCTTTTTGTTGAGCGTATTGCTGCGGCGCACCGAGTGAATCTAGTGCCCGAGCGTAAATTTTTTGGCCTGACCGGACGCTTCACGCATCAGGGTCAGGATGTTCGTCTGCTGATCCCCACCACATATATGAACCGCAGCGGCCAGGCTGTAGCAGCGCTCGCCGGCTTTTATCGTATTGCGGTTGACTCGATTCTGGTGGCCCACGACGAACTTGATCTTCCACCCGGCGTTGCCAAACTCAAAGTAGGCGGCGGCCATGGAGGTCACAACGGGCTGCGGGACATCATCGCGCAGCTCGGGAATCAGAATACTTTTCACCGTCTGCGGCTTGGCATCGGCCACCCAGGCGATGCCAGCAAGGTTTCCGGATTCGTCCTGGGTCGAGCGCCACGCGCCGAGCAGGAAAAACTGGATGCCAGTATCGACTTTGCCCTCGGCGTGCTGCCGGACATCTTCGCCGGTGAATGGAACCGCGCGATGAAAAACCTGCACAGCCAGAAGGCCTGACATTACTCGAGGGGAAACACCATGGGATTCAATTGCGGCATCGTCGGCCTGCCCAACGTCGGCAAGTCCACCCTGTTCAACGCCCTGACCAAATCCGGCATTGCGGCAGAGAACTTTCCCTTCTGCACCATCGAACCGAACACCGGCATCGTGGCAATGCCCGATCCGCGTCTCGCAGCGCTGGCCGCTATCGTTAATCCCAAGCGCATCCTGCCTACCACTATGGAATTCGTGGATATCGCAGGCCTGGTTGCCGGTGCCTCCAAAGGTGAAGGCCTGGGTAACAAGTTCCTGGCTAACATCCGTGAAACGGACGCCATCGCTCACGTGGTTCGCTGCTTTGAAGACGAAAACGTTATTCACGTCTCCAACAGCGTCGATCCAAAGCGTGACATCGAGATCATCGATCTGGAGCTGATCTTCGCCGACCTGGACAGCTGCGAGAAGCAACTGCAGAAAGTTACGCGCAACGCCAAGGGCGGCGATAAGGACGCTGTAGTTCAGAAAGGACTGCTGGAGCAGCTGATCGCTCACTTCACGCTGGGCAAACCTGCCCGCAGCCTGATGAAGAACATGAATGCCGACGAGAAGGCAGTCATCCGTGGTTTCCATCTGCTGACCACCAAGCCGGTCATGTACATCGCCAACGTCGCCGAAGACGGGTTCGAGAACAACCCGCTGCTGGACGTGGTTCGCGCGATTGCGCAAGAAGAAGGCGCAATGGTTGTGCCGGTCTGCAACAAGATCGAAGCGGAAATTGCCGAGCTTGATGACGGCGAAGAGAAAGACATGTTCCTCGAAGCCCTGGGCTTTGAAGAGCCAGGCCTGAACCGCGTCATCCGCGCAGGCTACGAAATGCTTCACCTGCAGACCTACTTCACCGCAGGCGTCGAAGAGGTCCGTGCCTGGACCGTTAAAGTGGGCGCTACCGCCCCACAAGCGGCTGGCGTTATTCACACCGACTTCGAAAAAGGCTTCATCCGCGCCGAGTGCATCGCCTACAACGACTTCATTCAGTACAAAGGCGAAGCCGGTACCAAGGAAGCCGGTAAATGGCGCCTGGAAGGCAAGGAATACATCGTCAAGGACGGCGACGTGCTGCACTTCCGCTTCAACGTCTGATAGACGACTGAAACCAAAAAGCCCCGCAATCGCGGGGCTTTTTATTGGTCGATTTTTTTGTCGCCTGCCTCACGAATCGATAGGCTGTGATGCACTGAACAGGAGCACGCAACCCTCACGCTTAAGCACCACCGTGCTGTAGTGCCTTCGAAGATGCTCTTCGAATCCAGACTCAGTGTCCTGCCGATTGCCGAAAATCCCTTTGCTGTTGTAGACCTTCATCAGCTTGCGACCAAACGCGTTGTGATCCGCTTGATCGCCCAGAATGGTGGCTCCGAACAGAACACCGCCAGGCGCAAGGTTTTGCTTGAGCAGACCGAAAACCGCTACCTTGGCTTCGAGCGGGCCCGGAAGGCAATGAAGCAGGTAAAACAGGGAAATCGAATCGAAACGCTCACCGCCTGGGATGGGAACCATGACGTCGTGGCAGATCGTACGCGTGGTAGCCCGACCAATACGGCGCCTGGCCGCCTCCAGGCTGCTTGGATTCAAGTCCATCAGCGTGATGGCAATATCGGTCGGAAGATCAGACTTGGCGGGATAGAAGCCGGTACCAACGCCGATATCCAGGTGACGCGCTCCGACATAACTGCGGAAAAATGGAAGCAAGGTGTCTTGGGTAGAGCAACGCCAGGCATAACGATTGGAAATACCTAGCACCCAGGCGTCATACAACGCGAGAGTCAGCGGAGAATAAACCGCCGCGCCAGCTGTGCTGTTTTGGGTCATGGAGAAACCTTAGCGTTGAGACGTTGATCGGCTAAAGATATCTGGCCGATCTTACACTCAATCAGTATTTCCCCTTTCAAACCTCAACCCAGTTGAAACCGCGCCGTATTGTCACTTAACGCCCGGCTGCCCTTACTCAACGTGTCTGCCGCCAGATTGACCGCGCGAGCCCCTTCGAGCAGGCGCCCGGCCGCTTGATCCACTTGCTGGATGTTGCCGCTGACTTCATCTGCGGTAGCAGCTTGCTCTTCAACCGCTGTAGCAATTTGCGCCAACGTATCGGTCACGTTCTGCACGGCACTGGCAATCTCGCCCAGGCGATTGCCCAGACCAGTGACCGACTCGGCGTCCGTGATCGCCTGCCCACAGGCGGCTTCCATCAGACTGACCGCCTGGCTGACCGTCGAACGCAAGCTGTCTACTGTCCCGGCGATCTGAGCGGTAGAAGCCTGAGTCCGCTGCGAAAGGCTGCGCACCTCATCAGCGACCACAGCGAAGCCCCTTCCCTGCTCGCCTGCGCGCGCCGCTTCGATAGCCGCATTGAGCGCCAGCAGGTTTGTCTGCTCGGCAATGCCGCGAATGGTGTCTACCACTGATTGGATCTGCTGACCCTGCTGACTCACGCGCCCCAAGGCGTCAGCGGTATCGGTGAGGCGTTGGTTGAGCTGTTGAATGCTGGCCGTCGTGCGCAAACTGTCACGACTGCTGTCCTCGGCGATACGCCGGGTTTGCTGAGCGCTGCCGGACGCTTGCTCACAACTTCTGGCGACGCCCATGGATGTCGCCGCCAATTGCGTTGCAGCGGCGGCGATCTGGCTGATCTGCTGTTGCTGGTCTTCGACCTCCGTCAGTGTGCTGCCGGACTGCGAGTTGAGGGTAAGTACCGCCGACCCCAACTGCTGAGTTTCGTGGTTCACGCCGAGCAAGCTGGTGCGCAACTGAACCACCGCGACGTTGAGCGCAGCGCTGATCGCTGCCAGTTCGTCGCGCCCATCAACCGCAACCTCGACGCACAAATTACCGTCACGCAGGGACTCGGCCAACGTGGTAATGCCGCGAGCGCTGCGACGGATCGATGCCTGCAGGCACATGAGCAGGTACAACGCTGCCAACGCCAGAACGCTGAATGTAACGGCCACCGGGATGAACTGCTTGATCGCACTGTCGTGGTAGTAGCTCAGACGCGCGTCCAGCGACGTCAGCGACTGATTGCGCAAGGCGCCGAGGCTGCCGAGCATGCCGTCAACACTGCGGTCGAACGCGGCAACATCCAGCTTGATCGTGCCACCGAACACATTGTCATCGAGCATTTTCAGCTCGTTATCCAAAAGCTGAAGGCTGTTGTCATATTGCGCTGTCCACCCTTCCAGGCCCGGATACGACTTGGTTTTGAGGGTATTGGCTGCCTTGACCAACTGATCCCGGGCATCGCCTATGCGACTGCGCAAATCGCGCATCTGCAAACGGCTTTGCAGCGTGAACTGCCCCGAGGCAATGGAAGATGCACCCACACCAGCCATGCGACCTATGCGTTCGATCAAGTCAGGGCTTTGCTGCGTGGAAATCTGCATCATCAGGTAGGTTTCAAGCCATGGGTCGAGGATCAGCCCACTGTCCATGGTGATCTGCTCGCGCAGGCTTTGCATCGCACTCAGCGCCGACGTGAAGCGATCATAGCCATCTGGCCACCAGCCCACGGTCCGCAGTGATTGGGAATCCATCCCTTTGACGGACCCTTGCAACGCCTCAAAACGAGTCATCGTATCGGCGCTGGCGTTATGGGTTTTCAGTGTATCCCCCAGAGCTTGCAAGCTTTGCAGCATGGCTGGGTTGGTGGCATCGAGTTCCGCCATCGCAGCTTTGGCCGCAGGGGTTGGATCATGAAGGATGTCAGCAGCTTTCCAGCGCGCCGCCCGGTTGCGTTGCGCGATCAGTTGGCCGTCCAGCGTATCGAGCGCCAGCAATTGGCGCACCCCCGATTGCTCGTTGAAAATGACCGTCAGCTTTGCGCGATAATCCTGACCAATCATCCAGAGACTGCCTACCAGCGGAAGCATGAACAGGAAAAACAGGATTTGAAACTTGCGCGCGAATCCGAAACGCCCCAGCAGACGGATTCCTGGCGATAAAAGACTCTGCATGTCCGACTACTCCTCTGAACAACTTCCGACTGCAGCACAACGCAGCAGCGGACGCGGTCTTAAAATGCTACCGGCAAAATGCCATGTTATTGATTCAATGACGACAGCCGCCTATCTCCTGAACCGGAGACACGCAGAAATCGCTGGCTTTTTAAGGCATGCCCCAGAACGGAGCCGCCTGATGAAAATGGCTTAAGCAAGAACTGGACCGCCGCCTTGTTGCCCTTTCCCAAGGGTTATGCGGCCATTTCCGACGATGACGCGCACAAAAGTGGGGCAAATACACTCAACGTCAGCAACAAACTGTAACCACCGCCTGACGAGGCGAGTTCCGGTTCAGTTTCTGGTGACGATGACCTTAAAATCCTAACCGCTTGATCACAGGGATAAATTTTTCACACAGACGCTTGACACATATTCGATCTAAGCGAATAATGCGCGCCACTTGGCTACATAGCTCAGTTGGTTAGAGCATAGCATTCATAATGCTGGGGTCCGGGGTTCAAGTCCCTGTGTAGCCACCAAGTACCGGCTTACAGATTTCTACCGAAATTTGTAAGCCAATCAAGAAAGCCCGCCTCGTGCGGGCTTTTTTGTGCCTGTCGTTTTTCTGCTGCTTATATGTTCTATGACGCCGCCGACAATATAGCGGCTTGTACATAGTAATCGCGGGCAGGCGCGCACCTGGAGTCTTAGAGTTCGGTGGTAAGTTAGCAGATCACGCCGCTCGTCTGTAGGAGCTGACGAGCAGGGCGAGGCTGCGATAGCGGTGGGACTTTCAGCGAGTTCCGCCTGAGGTTACGCCGACGCGGCCCCGTCGCTCCCACGCGCCAATCGCCGCAAAATCCCTCACCGCCCCGCTCCAGGTACCCTCCTCCCAAACCTACTGAAACTCCCCCGCCCTGATGCAATAACTCAACAAGGCATGGTCCGAGGTCACTTCCAGTTTGCGCATTGCCGAGATTTTCTGGGCGCTGACGGTTTTGGTGCTGCGGCTAAGCTGGCGAGCGATGTCGCTGACGCTGTTGCCGGACACAAACAGCCGCAACACTTCAATCTCTCTGGGCGACAGGCTGGCAATTCGCTCGTCGAGCATTTGCTCGTTGGGGATGACAGACGCAGGTTCCTGCGCAGGGCTCTGGTACTTGCGGCGCGAGGCGAGTGAATCGAGAGCGTTCTGAATCTCTTCGTACAAATGGTTTTTCTGGATTACCCCGACGACGCCCAGCTCGTGCAGGCGCAACAGGATCAAGCTGTTGGAGATCATTGTCAGCACCAGTATCTGCGTGCGGGGGAAGGTGCGGATCAGGTATTCGATGAGTTTGAGCCCATCGCCATAGGCGCTGTCGCCGGGCATGTTGAAGTCGGTGATCAGCACTTCGGGGGCGTGACTATGAAGCTCATCGACCAGCTGACTGGATGAGGTGGCTTGGGCGACGACCTTGAAACGGCCATCGCGCTGGATGATTTCACGCACACCGAGCAGCACAATGGGGTGGTCGTCAGCGATCACTACGTTGATCTTTTGCACTGTCTACCTTCCATTCCGGGTTACCCGTCAGGGCCTGATTTGTCGGTCAATGTGAGTACGGCGATTTCCAGGCGCCTCAACAGCGCCTGCACCTGCGCGATCCGAGCAGCGTCCAGCGAATGCGAGTGAAGCGAGGTTTCCAACGCGTTGCACGCGGCGCTCAAGTGCGATGCGCAGACCGTTGCCAGCGAACCACTCATGCGATGCAGGTGCCGCACAACGCACTCGGCATCCTGTTGTTCAAGTCCCTGCTGCACGCAGGACAGGTCCTCCTGCATGGTCGTGATAAACAAATCACGCATGGCGGGCGACAGGTTGATCCAACCGTCCAGATCCTGATGTGCTTGCTCTTCTGGCGCCTCGATAGAAGGCTTGTCCGGCGTCACTGTGCTGCGCCCGCCATGTTCAAGCAGCGTTTGACTTAGCAGCTTGAGGCTCAGGGGTTTGACGATCCACGCCGTCATCCCGGCGGCCAGACATTGCTCCCCTTCTTCACGAAACGCATTGGCCGTCACGCCAATGATCGGGATGACAGCATCACGCTTTCGCAACGCGCGGGTCAGTTCGTAACCATTCAAGCGGGGCATGTTGATGTCGGTGATCACTACATCGAACGCCTCGGGCGACCAGCGTTGCAAGGCCTCCTCGCCGTCGGCTGCGGTGATGACCTGGGCGCCAAGCGCTTGAAGCTGTTCCTGCAAAATCGCACGGTTGATGGGATTGTCTTCCGCGACGAGCACGCGCAATCCGTTACAGCTTAGGAGGCCAGCGCCGCTGACCTCGCGCGCCTGCACTGCGCCCGAGTGGGCCAGCATCAAGGCCCGGGCAATCGAGCGGATGTCGAAAGCGTTTACGGTCCAGCCGTCGCTCGAGGGTTGCGGCTGGCGGTGCGCAAGATCGCTGACAGTTAGGCGTCGTCCGGCCCATGGCTCTCCATGAGCGGGGCTCGCTGAGAGATCGAGCAGAATCGAGTGCGCGTCGGCGTGGTAGCCCGCTGGCAAAACCGCAGCGTGCGCGCCCCAGCGATTGAGCCAGTCGACCAGGCATTGCTCCAGTTCCTTGAGCGGCGCACGCACATGCACAGCCAGACCGTCGAGCTTGATATCAGCACTATCGGGCAGCGCTCCGGCAATGATCGGCAGCTGCATGTGCAACGAGAAACTGCTGCCCAACCCGGGCTCGCTCACCACTCTCAACTGCGCATCCATCAGCTCACTCAGGCGCGCACAGATCGACAACCCCAGCCCTGCCCCGCCAGCCCCTTCGCTGCCACTGATCTGCGAGAACGGCTTGAACAGCCCGGCCAGTTGTTTCTCGCTGATGCCGATGCCGGTGTCGGAGATCTGCCATTGCAACGACGCGTGCGTGGCGGTGAGCTCAATCACCTTCAGCCGCAATACCACGCGGCCGGACTCAGTGAACTTGATCGCGTTGCTAAGCAGGTTATTGACGATCTGGCGAATACGCCCTGGGTCCCCACTCATCAGTGCGGGCAATGTCGCATCGGCGCAGGCGAATACCTGCAAACCCTTGTTGGTCGCGGTGGCGGCGTAGCTGCGCACGGCGTCTTCGAAGACGTCAAGCGGGCTGAACGTGGTGGTTTCCAGGGCCATTTGCCCGGACTCGATCTTGGAGACATCGAGCACGTCGCTGATCAATTGAAACAGCACTGAGGACGAGCGCCCGATGGTCTGCAGATAATCGCGCTGACGTGCATCCAGATCGGTCAGCCCCAGCAGTTCAAGATTGCCCAGCACACCGTACAGCGGCGTACGGATTTCATGACTCATGGTCGCCAGAAACAGCGTCTTCGCCGCACTTGCCTCGTCGGCTGCGCGCCGTGCCTGTTCCAGCAACTGCGCGTCATCGACATGCCGGGTGATGTCGTTGAACCCGCACAGCACCACGTCTTCGCCCTGATAGCGAGTGGACATGAAACACACCAGCAGGAATCTCCCCGCCACTTCGATCTGTACTTCCCGAGGCTCTTGATTGCTGTAGTCGCGCTTGAGCAGGCTGATCAATTCGGCGGTGCCCTGCCACTCCTGCGCGCGCTGGTTTTCCAGGAGCACCTTGCTGTTGTTGCGCTGCACCACGCACAAACCGATCGGCGCGCTTTGCAACATGGCGCGGTTGAACGCCTCGCTCTCGGTCAGACGTCGATTGGCACGCTGCGCCGGTTCGACGATACGTGCGCGATACCAGCGATTGACCCTCCAGCCCGACAGCAGCGCCAGTAGGAATACCGAGGCCACGCCCAGCAGCGGCCACTGCGCGTAACGGAAGAAACTTTTGTAGCTGATCGCGTAAAGGCCGACCCACTGCTCAGGTCCACTGGAAATGAGCTTGAAGCGCAAACCCTCAGCCTCGAAGCTCAAACCCATCGGCACTGAAGCAGGGTCCTGCGCGTTGCCCAGCAACACGTCACCGCCCGGCGAGATCAGCGTGACGCGGTCGTTGACCGACTTGAGCCCCAGTCGATCCGGGCCGTTGATGCGCTTGGCATCCAGCAACGCCATCATCGCCAGAAGCCCTTCATCCTGCTGCGCGGGCATGATCGACGGCGTGATGTCCACGCCAATCAGCGCAACGATCACTTTGCTGCCTTCGAGCAGGCCAGCGGGTGCTCGGGTCCAGCGCACCTTGCGATCGTTGAGCAAACTTCGCTGGGCGAGTAATTGTTGATGCAGACGCCCGGTGAGATCGAAAAAATTGTTCTTGAACAGCACCGACTGTTTGCGCGTGCCTTCGACGCCGGGGATGGCGATGTTGAATTGATCGGAGGGCGAGAACAGAAACGTCTGCGGCGCTGCGTAATTGGAGCTCGACCAGAACGTGCTGTAGTAATCAGTCAACTGCACGCCCAGCGAGTAGGCGCCTTGCAACTGCGCTTGGCTGAACCTGACGCGCTCGCTGAGGGTGAACGGCTGGGACATCGCCAGGCCGCGATTCTGGAACACGCGCTCATCGCCCTTTTGCATGATCTCGACCCGAGACAGCGGGCGGATATCGGTCTGAATATTCTGGTTGGTGCGGTCATAGGCGCTGGCGACGTTGCGCAAAAAAGTCTCGTACTCATGAATGCTTTCGACCAGCCGACCGAAGTGCAAATCAACTTTATCGCGCTCTTCTTCGAGCACCCGATCAACCGCCCAGTAGCACATGCTGACGAGCAGCAACGTCAGACCGGCCAGGATTAGCAACAACTTGTTGAGCCTCTGCGAACTCAATGCCAGCGCGCCTAATTTAAGGCTTTCAGTTTTCATCGACGAGGCCTTGAGCCTGAGATAGATACGCCATGAGGATACGGCGCCCATGCGGGGCCGCCATGACTGCCATTTCGTGGCGCACTGTGAATAGACAGTAGCAGATCACTTTGGTGCTGGCGTGAGGCCATCTTCACGCAACAATTCAAGGAACTGCTCCGGTGGTACGGCGGCGCAGATCAAAAAACCTTGAACCTGATCGCAGCGAATCTTGCGCAGAAACGCCAATTCAGCGGACGTTTCGACCCCTTCAGCGGTGACTGTCAGCCCCAGTTTGTGACTCAGTTCTACGATGCTCTGCACGGCTGCGGCCAAGCTTTCGTTGTCGGCACAACCGTGAACCAGCGAGCGGTCGATCTTAAGCTCGCTGAACGGCGTCGAGACCAGATTGAAATACGAGCTGAAGCCTTTGCCGAAGTCATCCTGCGCCAGGCCGAAACCCATCATTCGCAGGCGACAGGCCCCTGCGTAATAGTCACTGAGCGCTTGGGTGGTTGAGGTTTCCAGCAGCTCGAAACAGATCGAACCGGGCTCGGCACCGTTTTCCACAACCCTGGCGCGCAATCGGTCCGCCAGGTCGTGGCTTGCGAGCAGATGGGTGGGCAGGTTCACCGAAACCGGTACGTCATAGCCTCGACGCCGCCATTGCGATTGAACGTCAAGCGTCTGATCGAGCATCGACCACAGTAGATTTTCTTCCAGCTCCAGTTGCTGCATACCCGGCAGGAAATCTCCCGGCATGACCAAACCCAAGTCAGGATGCTGCCAACGCACCAATGCTTCGGCGCTGCAAACCCGGCCGTTATCCAAGGACTTCTTGGGCTGAAACCAGGGCTGCATCTGCCCGCTGCGCAGGGCGTGCAACAGCTGCTGCCGATCAGGATGCAGCGGGCGAATGGACGGTCTGCTGTGTGTTTGGCACAGGCCATCCAGACTGTCGCGCAGTTCACGAGCCGCTGCCGGGTCCACCGGTTTGGAAATCAGCGCCAATACCTTCAGACCGAGATTTTTCGCCACCAGCCCGGCACTGATCAACATCCTTCGGGACGCCACGCTCATCAGCGCCAGCGCAGGGGGATCGGGGAGCCTTGCGATGTTCTGGATCAGTTGCACGCCGTCCATGCCCGGCATGAACAAGTCGCTGATCACCAGATCGTAGGCACCGGATTGCAGACGCTGCAGAGCCGTCGCGCCATCCCACACCGTCTCCACCTTGAAGCCATCGAGTTCACTGAACAGGTGCAGCAAATACTCGTGCTGAAAGGGATGATCTTCAACGATCAAAACCCTGTAAGGCCTCAATAGTCTGCCCTCTGATAGGGTTCCAGACAGGCATAAAGCTCGCTCAAGGCAAAGGGTTTGATCAGGCATTGGTTCATGCCGGCTTCCAGGCAACGCTCGCCTTCTTCGCGCATTGCGTTGGCGGTCGCGCCGATGATCGGCAAGGCGCAATTCTGATGACGTAGCTGAGCGGTTAGCTCATAGCCGTTCATGCGCGGCATGTTGATGTCGGTCAGCACCAGATCGAATGAGGAGTTTCGCCACAGCTCCAACGCTGCCAGCCCATCGTGGGCCAGCTCGACGGTGCAGCCCAGTTCCTCTAACTGATCGCGCAGGATCAACTGATTGATGACGTTGTCTTCAGCCACCAGCACATGAATACCCAGATTGAACACCGGACGGCTTTGCGCAGGTTCTTGTTGCGACGAAGCCGTTTGCCCCTGGGCCGAGGCGATCGCTCGGCGCAGCCCTTTCAGGTAATTGAAACTGACCGCCCCGGCAACCTCGCCCAACTCAGTGCCGTGCATATCACCCACCGCCATCACGCGCGCGCCCTTCCACTGTGGCGCCAGCATCCCTTGCAGCCTGCCAGGATGAAGTTCGAGGAGCACCGAATCGGTTTGCCCCTGAGCGGTCTCAGGAACGCCGACTTGCGCCCGTGCTCCCCAGCGACGTAGCCAGCCGCACAGGCTTTGGGCCAATTCGCGAACGGGCGAAACGACGAAGATCGCCTCAGGCTTGAGCTCATCGTCGAATGCCTGGGCGTCGGAGTCCGCCAACTGTTCCAGCGAAAGTCTCAGCGTAAAACTGCTGCCAAGCCCCGGTTCGCTGACGACCCGCATGGTGCCGTTCATCAAGTGCATCAAGCGCTTGCAGATGGACAGCCCCAGCCCTGTTCCTGCGACCACATTGGTATGGCCGTCGCCCTGATAGAAAGGCTCGAACAGATGTTGTTGATCGTGGTGGCTAATGCCCATGCCAGTGTCTGATACCTGCCAGTTCAGCATGACGCGCTCGCCATCCCGGCTTTCGAGTTTGACGCGCAAAATGATCCGACCGTTGTCGGTGAACTTCAAAGCGTTGTTGAGCAGGTTATTCAGGATCTGCCGAATTCGCGTTGCATCGCCCTTGAGCCAGCTCGGCAACTGCGGATCTATGCAGGCGAACAATTGCAGCCCTTTGCTGTGAGCCGCAGCGGCGTAGCCATGGATCGCTTCCTCGATAAGCGTCAGCGGTGCGAAACGGCTGCATTCCAGTTGCAGTTGCCCCGCCTCGATCCGCGATACGTCCAACACGTCGCAGATCAGTTGCAGCAAGTTGGCAGAGGACCCTTCGATGGCTTTGAGGTAGCTATTTTGCTGGGCGCTCAACTCGGTGCGCGCCAGTAGCTCCAGCGTGCCGAGCACCCCATAAAGCGGGGTACGGATTTCATGGCTCATGGTGGCCAGAAACAGCGTCTTGGCTTCATTGGCCGCATCGGCCAGATGTCGCGCCTGCTCCAGCGCCAGCTCAACCTGCTTGCGTGCACTGATGTCGCTGAACGCGCAAATCAGCACGTCCTCGCGCTCGTACCGCGTGGGCGCAAAACTGAGTGACAGGTGGCGGCCGTCAATCAGTTGCAACTCATCAGTACTGCTGTGCGCGACCTCGTCAAAACCGCGACGAATCCAGTCGTGGCAGAGATGCTGGCATTCATCGCTGTCAGCCAGCCATTGGCGATACAGCGGATTGGCCAGCACCACTGCGCCATCCTGACGACGCAGAACACAGAGCGCCACGGGAGCGACCTGGATCACTGCGCGACTGAAGGCTTCACTTTCGACCAATGCCTCGATGCGATGGCCCGCCGGAATGATCAGCCGCTGATCGATACGGCGAACCAGACAATACATCAGCCAACTCAGTACCCCACACAGCAACAGGCTGATCAGCAACGGCAGGACCAGAACCGGTAGCAGGGAGCGGATGTCGATGGCGTAGATAATTTGCCAGTCCGAATACCCCAGCTGTTTGCGGATCGCCAAGTGATCGGGCAGCCAGTCGCGACCGACAAACCCGAACGACTGTGGTGCTGGCAGTTGCTCACGGCTCAGACTTGAAGACGGGTCTTGGGCGCTGTCAAAAATCAGCTGCCCTTGGGCGTTTAGCAACATGAACTGACCTGCGTCTTCGTTACGCAGCGCACTCAACAGATCTGGCGATTCCACCTCCAGACCGAGCCATCCGGACTGGGCGCTGCGCTCATCCAGTCGAGTGAAGATGTACAGCGGTGAGTCCTCACGCTGCGGGTCCGTTAGCCACAGATCATCGTCGGCAAGATTGCTGTCCGCCGGAGACTGGCGCAGTTGCGCCAGCAAGTAAGACGGGACGACGGAAACCGGCGCCCGAGCAGTAAACAACCGCACCACCGCATCGCGGTCGACTTCGTCCACGTACAACAGATTGACCTTGTTCTGCCGCAGGTAGCCAATCATGCGTTTGGTCAGCCACAGGCTCCAGGTTTGCTGCCCTGCGCCCAATCGGATATGGACCTCTTCCCCTGCCACGGCACTGGCGCTTTGCACCGGTTCGGTGACATTGCGCACCGCCGCCAGCCCCAGCGTTTTGAGCAGCGTTTGACGACTGACGAAAAAACTCTGCGCGTCCGAGATAGCGGCATTCATGTAACTGCGCCGACGGGAGATTTCATCGCTCAACGTCGAATTCAGGTAGCTGAAGGCAAATGCGTACACGCCCATCACCAAAGCGATGGCAAACAAGTGCAATAACTTGCGCGCAGCTTTGGGCGTTGAGAACGAAGGATCGAGCGGGTGAATGAATTGGCGTAGTTTCATGCGCGTAACTTAGGACTGGTTACACGAATGAGGAATAAGACGATTCTTAAAGTATGAACATAGCAGCCATCTGTAGGAGCGAACTTGTTCGCGATACGGTGTGTCTGACCCACCGCTTGAAACCGCCTCGCCAACAAGTTGGCTCCTACAGAGTTACCGGTGTCGTGCCCATTCTGTAGGAGCGAACTTGTTCGCGAGACAATACATCTGGTTCACCGCTTGAAACCGCCTCGCCAACAAGTTGGCTCCTACAGAGTTTCGGCGTGCCCGTGGTAAAGATGCCAATTAATTAAGAATCGTCTGATGTTCCAGAACGGTGACTCCGGCGAGTATTGCTTCGCGCCACACCTTAACGAACTCACCCGGCCAACTCATGCCGGTCTTCTCTGGAGTATTAATGATGAAAAAGAATGTAATCGGTCTCGCTGTTCTGTCTTGCCTGTTCGCAGCCGGCGCCGCCAACGCTGCAGACGGCACGATCAACTTTACCGGTAGCGTGCTGGCTACGGCTTGTACGGTAAATGCTCAAACGGCCACGCAAAGTGTTGAGCTGGGCAGCGTCGATGCGAGCGGCTTTACCAGTGCAGGTAAAGTCGCGGGTGCGACCCGTTTTAATATCACTCTGGCGTCGTGCCCGGACACGATTACCAAAACCAGCGTGAAATTCGACGGCACGCCTGACGCCACCAACAGCAGCCTGTTGGCCCTGACTTCAGGCCAGACGGCGACCGGTCTGGCCGTTGCGATCTATGAGGCGGACGGCACGACTTTGATTCCAATGCAAACCGCTTCGGCAGCCAAAGACATACCGACCGATGCAACCAGCACAACCATGACTTTCATCGCCAAGTACATGTCCACGGCGGCAACAGTGGGCGCGGGTACTGCCGCGGCGTCGACCAGTTTCACCATCGCTTACAACTAAAACTCCGGCCGCGAGGCATCCCCTCGCGGCTGCTTTTTCCGGTCAAGGATTTCTGCACGAGAAATACATATGAAAACCTGGAAAGCATTGATCTTCGCAATCAGCACTGTGTGGCTGACGCTGCAAACAGCTCAAGCGGGCGTGGTAGTCGGCGCTACCCGCGTGATTTATAACGGTGGGGCACGCGAGTCCAGCCTGAACCTGCGCAACCCGGATAAATCGCCCTACCTGATTCAATCCTGGGTGGAAAACACGCAAACCGGCGCGCACAGCAAGGCTCCGTTTCTGATGACGCCGCCTTTGTTTCGACTGGACGCAGGCAATGAGAACGTCTTGCGGATCGTGCGTACAGGTGGGCAACTCCCGGACAATCAGGAATCGGTGTTCTGGATCAACGTGATCTCCATTCCGGCCAACGAGAAGTCCGATAAAAACCTGCTGCAAATCACCGTAAAGACCCAGATAAAACTGTTTTATCGCCCTGCCGGGCTGTCTGCACAACTCGCAGAGCAAGCGTATAAAGCGTTGGAGTTCAAACGCGTTGGCAATCAACTTCAAGTGCATAACCCGACGCCGTTCTATATTTCGTTCTACGAACTCAAATACGCCGAAAAAGTAATAGACGAAGCCAAAATGATTGCACCGAACACGACTCAACAATGGCCAATATCACGTACAACCGGGACAGGCTCCGTTAGTTGGCAAGCCATTACCGACTACGGTGGCTTGACCCCGATTCTTCGTTCTGCACTGTAGCGCGGCTTCGCAAATACCTTCTGTAACAGCCTTTAACTTCTGAGCAGTCAGTTGTTGAGCAGGCTCGCTGCTGCTTAAAACTTATTGAAGAGAGTTATTGCCGTGCGTAACGCCATCTTGAGTTTCAAGTTTTCCAGACTTCATAAAACATCGAAAAAAGCGGTCGGATTAGCCGCGCTGGTCACTGTTTCGCCGATGGCTTTGAGCGCGGACTACTTCAACCCAAACGCGCTAGAGCGAAACGTCGCCACACAAGGCATGGTCGATCTTGATCAATTTTCCAATGCAGGCTCGCAGGTGCCGGGCGTTTATCGGGTGGATATCTACTTGAACGGCAGCAGGATTGAAACCACCGATGTGAGCTTCACTCTCCTCAAGGGACAACTCCAGCCGCAGATCAGCCGTGATCAATTACAGAAGATGGGCGTAAAGGTTGAAGCCTTTCCCACGCTGCAGGCGTTGGGGCAAGACAGCGAAGTTGAAGACATTGGGCTGCACATTCCTTTGGCCAGCTACACCTTCAATTTTGGACAGCAGCGTCTGGACATCAGCATTCCACAGGCCGCACTGAAAACCGAAGCTCGGGAATTTGTCGATCCGGCATCGTGGGATCAAGGGCTGCCAGCTGTGCTGTTCAACTACGCCTACAGCGGTTCAAACACCCGTTACGACAATCGCTCGGGCACGGGCCGAAACTCCTACCTGAGTTTGCACAGCGGCACCAACATCGGCGCCTGGCGTTTGCGCAATTACTCCACTTACAGCGACGACGGCAGGGGCAATAAACACTGGGGCGCAATCAACACGTACGCCCAGCGGGATATCCAACCGCTCAAGGGGCAACTGACCCTGGGAGAAAGCTTTACTCCCAGCGATGTCTTCGACAGCGTTCAGTTTCAGGGTGTCCAGCTGGCTTCTGATGACAACATGCTGCCCGACAGTCTGAAGGGTTTCGCACCCGTGGTTCGTGGCATCGCCCAGAGCAACGCACAAGTCACGGTGCGCCAGAACGGCTACATCATTTATCAAACGTACGTGGCGCCCGGCGCATTCGCGATCACCGACCTTTACCCCACCTCATCAAGTGGCGATCTGGAAGTGATCATCAAGGAAGCCAACGGCACAGAGCGTCGTTCGGTCCAGCCGTTTTCCTCGGTGCCAACGATGGTCCGTGAAGGTCAGCTCAAATACTCGGCCACCGCCGCGAAATTTCGCAGCCAGACCGAGGGCGCCCGCACTCCGACGTTTGTGCAGTCCACGCTGATCTTCGGCCTGCCCGCGGACACTACGCTGTATGGCGGCATGCTCGGCGCTGAAAATTATGGCTCGCTGGCCGTTGGTGTCGGGCATGGTTTCGGTGATATCGGGTCGTTGTCATTTGATGTCACCCAGGCCCGTGCCGAGCTGTCGGATGGCACCCGTCACCAGGGCCGCTCGTTTCGGGTGCAATACGCCAAAGACATCAAACAGACTGGCACCTCGTTCACGCTCGCCGGTTACCGCTACGCCACCAGCGGTTTTTATGATTTCCGGGAAGCCAACGAAATCGGGGCGGATGACGACTCTTCCTGGCGCAGTCTTTACAACAAACGCAGCAAGACGCAGTTGAATGTCAGTCAGGCACTGGACAGTTACGGCAGTATTTATGTGTCGGGCTATCAGCAAACCTTTTGGGGCAAGACCGGCTACGAACGCAACGTCAGCACCGGATATAACTTCAGTCACTCCGGGGTCAATTACAACTTCAGCTACACCTACTCAGCTTTGCCGGTGGGGCGCGGCAATCAAACCGATCAACAACTGGCGTTCAGCGTTCAGATCCCGCTCGACCGATTGCTGCCACGAAGCTGGGCAAGCTACAGCGTCAGCTCTAGCAAAAAGGGCGAAACCGTGCAGCAGGTGGGGATCAATGGCACCGCGCTGGCGGACAACAACCTCAGCTACAGCGCACAGCAAAGTCGCGGAACCCATACCGCCAGCAGCGGAAACCTGAGCACTAATTACAAAGGATCTTTTGGGGATACCACCGCCAGTTACAACTACGGCGACGGAATGCAGCAAGTGACGTATGGCGTTCAGGGTGGGGTCGTGGTCCACCCCTATGGCGTCACGCTTTCCCAGCCATTGGGTGACACCGTTGCGCTGGTCCGAGCGCCAGGCGCCAGCGACGTCAGAGTCCAGAGCAATCCCGGCATCCACACCGATTCCCGAGGATATGCGGTGGTGCCCTACGTCAGCGCCTACCGCAAGAACCGTATTTCGCTGGATACCCAGTCGATGGGGGACGGCGTTGATATTGCGGGCACCACGCAAACCGTTATCCCGACCCAAGGCGCGGTGGTGCTGGCCAACTTTGATACCCGGGTGGGCAGCCGCGTGATGATGACCGTTTCCCATCACGGCAAGCCCGTGCCGTTCGGCGCCACTGCACAGGTCCTGCAAAGCGGTGATCAGACCTCGCCCAACACCGGCATTGTCGGGAGTGACGGGGAGGTTTATCTGAGCGGCGTGCCTGACAAAGGTCGGCTCGCACTCAAGTGGGGAAGCGGTTTGGAAAAGCGCTGTGAAGCGGACTTTGCATTGCCGCGCGCTGCTGCCGATTCAACACAGCAACCCTATTCCGCGGTATTGACTGCAAGCGCCGCCTGCCAATGAGGAAGTCAAAGATGAAGCTCACATCAAGCGTATTACGTTGTGCGCCATGGATGCTACTCGCGGCTGTCACGTTGTGGTCAGCGCCGTCGATGGCTACGTGCTCGGGCTCAAGCTCCACCACGATACAAATCCCGACGCTGGTGGTTGCTCGTGATGCACCGATCGGCAGTCTGGTGGCCGAAGGCACCTCAAGCGCGCTTGAAGGGTTTACCTGCACCGGCACCATCGGCTCTCAACAGTTGGGCATCAAGAGTCGGGGCACAGCGTCGGGCTTGACCACTGCGCAAGGCGCGATCATTTATCGGCTGGGAGCGCAGTCCACCGGGCTCGGCTATGCCATTCAAGGCACCGGCGTGGGAGTTTGCCCAGGTGTCACGGCTTACGACGATGGCGTCGCGCCGTTGATCGGCTCGGCCTCATTCAACAAGCTGCTGTGTGACTCCGGCGCCAGCCGCTTCACCACTCCGATCTCGGGCACCATGACGTTCAAGATCTACAAAATTGCCGACAGCGTCCCGGGAGGCAACATCGCCAGCCAGGCGTTGGCAGCTTTCATTTTGCGCTCGGATAACGCGTGGGCGGTTCCGGAAGCCCCCGTTTACATCAGCGCCGTCAATGTTTCAGTTGCTGCCTGCGCGGTGACCAACAAAAGTATCGTTGTGCCCATGGGCAGCGTGAATACCACTGACTTCGCGGGCGAAGGCAGCACCGCCGGCACAAAGGGTTTCGAAGTACCGCTTAGCTGCGATGCAAATACCAAGGTCAGCATCACGTTGAATGCAGGCGGCGCAGGCGCTTCGGACAGCGCACAGGGGATTTTAAATCTGGACAGCGCCGAATCGGCCACTGTGGCCACCGGCGTCAAGTTGCAAATGCTGTACAACAATGCGCCATTGGTACTGAATACACCGATCCAGACAGGGACAACCCCCGCTGAAGGCGCTTACATAATCCCCTTCAAGGCGCGTTACTACCGCACGGCGGGGTCAATCAGCGCCGGACAAGCCAACGCCAGCGCCACCTTGACCATCAGCTATCAGTAATCACCACACCCACCGGGTTTGATGCGATCCGCCGTTGCCCCGTGACAACGGCGCTCGGGTCCAATAGATTAGGCCCCCCGAAACGCCCCACGGGTTTCGCGCCTCAACCCCAGTTAATGAAGTAGTGAATGTCCAATGTCTGATTCCAATACCGATGCCGCCGTGACGTCCTTGTCTTCCAAGCAGGAATACGAGAACGCCATCAATCTTTCACAGCACGTGCCGCAGGCGAAAATCGTCAGTGAAATGGTGCTCGACGCTTTCCAGACCGCAAAGGAAAGCGATCAGATTCGTGAGCTTCGGGTTGCCATTCGTCAGGCACATGATCAGTTCGACGACGATAAAGCCTATGACCTGATGGGCGAGCTCAAGCAGCTCAAGGACGCAGAAGCGTCGGACATGGCCGCACTGGAAGACCTCAGCACCAAGTTCCCGATCAGCCGGATTTTGTCCTGCTACAAGGACGATCCGTCGTTTCAGGAATTGGTCTACAACCTCGCGCTGCGCGTGTTGAACCAGACGCACCAGGCTGTGAGCAATCCCAATCCTGGCAAAGGAAAAGTGGCTCGCGCCAAGAAAGACATCGAAGTGTTCGTCATCACCAAGGACGACATCAGCGTCACCCTGCCGCTGCGCAACCCACGCTCCAAGCCTTACGTTGACCGGGAAACCTACGAGTTCCTGGGCTTCTCATTCGTGGGCGAAGGCGACGAAGCCGAGCTGCAAAGCGAAGTGTTCGTGGACAAGGACGGCAACGAACAGCCAGCGACGCGCAAGAATATCGTCACAGCGATTCAACAGCAGACCGCGTTTGACGGGTATAGCGTGGTTCAGCAGTGATATAGATAGACAGCCCCCTTTTTGGGGGCTATTCAGCAGTTAGCTATCGCTTTTTCGCATCTTCATACACGTCGCCACGCTCCCGCCTGCCAACCGCAACCACTGTCACAACAATCCGCTCATCCTCGACCCGGTAAACGAGTCGGTATCCAGCGCTTCGTAACTTGATTTTGTAATGATCGGCCATCCCGTGTAGAGCATCTGCTGGCATTCGGGGCAATTGCAGACGCTGAGCGAGCTTTTTCTTCATTTGCTCGCGAATCGTGTGACCCAGCTTTTCCCATTCTTTCAGTGCCGATGGTAGAAATTGAAGCTTATAGGTCATTGATATCGACCGGCACCGCCTTCTCGTGTTCGCGGGATTTAATCAGCTCAACCAAATCAAGATCATCCAGGCGCTCCATCATTGCCTCGAAAACCGCGGCCGGCACCATGTAACCCATGACACGGTTGTGATTGAGCACCGCGACAGGCATGCCGTGCGCTCCGCTCAGCACAGCGGAAGGGTTTTTCTTAAGCTCGGAGACGCTGACGACCTGGTTGGCCAAAACGTTTTGCATTTATTAAGCCCTCAAATAAGGTCGCTATATTGGTCTTTTTTTGCGTGTGCATCAACGCCTCTCGCGGAGGACTTACTCGACTGCCTGCTATGAACCCGACGCGAGAAGCCACCGCGTCATGCCCACGCTCACTCGCCCCTCACGTTCTGCTAACGTCGATCCAGATTCCAACGACAACAGCGCACTCGCCGGAGCAGCCCTTACCGTTGTGCTCTATACCCAACTGCACCTGTATTGGTGATCGTCCTCGCTCTGCTTGTGCCATAAATTCGCAACAGGGGACCTGAAATCCATGTCTGATTCCACACTGCCGCGTAACGGCGGCCAGATTCTCGTTCAAGCGCTGATTCGAAACGCGGTCGATACCCTCTACTGCGTGCCTGGGGAAAGTTATCTGCCAGTGCTCGACGCGCTGCATGACACACCCGCCATTCGCACCATCGTCACTCGTCACGAAGGCGCCGCCTCCAACATGGCCGACGCCTACGGCAAATTGACTGGTCGGCCCGGCATCTGTTTCGTGACTCGCGGCCCCGGCGCGGCCCACGCCAGCAACGGCGTACACACCGCCAGGCAAGATTCGACGCCGATGATTCTGTTCATCGGACAGATCGAAGGCGGCTTCAAGGGGCGAGAAGCGTTTCAGGAAGTGGACTACACGCAGATGTTCGGAGGCCTGGCGAAATGGGCCACCGAGATCGACAGCATCGAGCGCATTCCGGAGATTGTCAGTAAGGCATTCAGCATCGCCATGTCTGGTCGCCCTGGGCCGGTGGTGATTGCGCTGCCGGAAGAAATCCTCTTCGGTTCAGCCGTGGTCGCCGATGCCGCGCCCGTACGCATCGCGCGCTCGGCCCCTGATCCAGCGGCCCTTGAAGAGCTGCGAATGATGCTCGCCGCCGCCAAAAAGCCGCTGGTGATCGTCGGCGGCACAGGCTGGGACGCGGATGGCGCTGAGGCCCTCAAGCGCTTCGTACATGCGAACAAGTTGCCGGTCGCGGCCTCTTTTCGCCGTCAGGACCTGTTCGATAACCGCGACCCGCATTACGTCGGCCAAATCGGGTTGGGCACCTCGCCAAAACTGATCGAGCGTGTGAAAAGTGCTGATCTGTTGCTGGTTATCGGCTCGCGCTTGAGCGAAACCGTGTCAGCTGGGTATACGCTGATCGAAAGCCCGACGCCTAAGCAACCGATGATTCATGTACATCCCGATCCTGAGGAGCTGAATCGCGTCTACCAGCCGACGCTGCCGATCAACGCGGCCATGAGCACCTTCGCCAAAGCCGTCGCGCAGATCGAACCGGTGACCAGCGATGCATGGAAAGACTGGACTGAATCTGCCCGCGCCGATTACATCGAGCACTCCACCCCGCCGCTGCCGCACCCGCAGTTGGCCGGCGTTGACATGGGATCGGTGGTCGCGCATTTGAATGAAGTGCTGCCAGACGATGCCGTCATCACCAACGGCGCGGGCAATTACACGGTCTGGGTCCACCGGTTCTATCGTTACCGCCAGCCCGGCACCGAACTTGCGCCCACTAACGGCGCCATGGGCTACGGTTTTCCGGCGGCCATTGCCGCCAAACTGAAAGATCCTGCGCGTAGTGTGATCTGCTTTGCTGGCGATGGCTGCTTCATGATGTACCCTCAGGAGCTGGCCACGGCGATGCAATTCAAGGCGCCGCTGGTGGTCATCGTGGTGAATAACGGCATGCTTGCGACCATTCGCATGCATCAGGAGCGTGAATATCCGGGACGCGTATCTGCCACTGAGCTGGTCAATCCCGATTTCATCGCTTTTGCCAAATCCTTCGGGGCTCATGCCGAGCGTGTCGAACGCAGCGAAGATTTTCCGGCGGCTTTCCAGCGAGCACAACACGCTGGCGTCGCGGCGCTGATCGAATTGCGTGTAGATCCTCGGCAGATCACACCCCAGGCTCGTCTAGATTAAGAGGTGTTCAACGATGCAGATTCTTGGTGAAACGATCATTGGTCAACGCTCGGTCCGGGGCGACGCGGGTGAAGTATTCGCCCTGGCAGCGGCAACCGGCGAAAAACTGGAGCCCACGTTTGGCGCCAGCAGCCAAGCCGATGTCGACACGGCTTGCGAGCTGGCAGAGTCGGCATTTGACTCGTACCGCCAGTTGCCCGATGAGCGTCGTGCGCAATTTCTGGACACTATCGCGCAAGGCCTGCTTGATCTGGGCGACACCCTCATCGATCGCGTTCATCAGGAAAGCGGCCTGCCAAAACCGCGTCTGGTAGGCGAGCGGATGCGCACCGTCAACCAACTGAAACTGTTCGCCAGCCTGGTGCGCGACGGTCGCTGGCACGGCGCGGTCATCGACAATGCATTGCCGGATCGCGCGCCACTGCCAAGGGCGGACCTGCGCCTGCGTCGCATCGGCTTGGGCCCTGTTGCGGTATTCGGCGCGAGCAACTTTCCCTTGGCGTTTTCGGTCGCGGGCGGCGATACCGCATCGGCGCTCGCCGCAGGTTGCCCGGTGATCGTCAAGGCGCATCCGGCACACTTGGGCACCAGCGAACTGGTAGGCCGCGTAATTCAAAAAGCCGCCTACGACACCAACATGCCTGCTGGCGTGTTTTCGATGCTGATCGATAAAGACATTTCCGTGGGCCAGGCACTGGTCAGCCATCCGCTGATTTCGGCGGTAGGTTTTACCGGCTCCCGCCGCGGTGGTTTGGCGCTGGTCGCCGCCGCACAAGCACGGCCGGTGCCGATTCCGGTCTACGCCGAAATGAGCAGCATCAACCCCGTGTTTCTGCTGCCGGCGGCGTTGTCGGCACGCGCGGACAGCATCGCCAAGGGCTTCGTCGAATCCCTTGTCATGGGCGCCGGGCAGTTCTGCACCAACCCCGGCATTCTGCTGGCCCTTGAAAGCGAGGCATTGGAAAGCTTCGTATCAGCCGCTGCCACGGCGCTGTCTGACAAGTCGCCCACCACCATGCTGACGCCCAACATTCATGGTGCCTACTGCAACGGTCTGAATAACCTGCATAACGCGTCAGGAGTTCATCTGGTCGCCGAAGGCAAAGAAGCCGAAGGCTCGTATCAGGCGCGTCCGGCATTTTTCCGTACTGACTCGGCCACCTTCCTCGCCAACCCCGGCCTGGAAGAAGAAAACTTCGGTCCGAGTGCGTTGTTGATCGTCTGCAAGGACGTCGACGACCTGCGTAACGTGGCGACGAAATTCGCCGGGCAATTAACCGTGACGCTGCACTTTGACGAAGGCGATCAAGCGATCGCGCAAGCGCTGATGCCGACGCTGGAGCGCAAGGCGGGGCGCATTCTGTTCAACGACTTCCCCACTGGGGTCGAGGTAAGTTACGCGATGGTGCACGGCGGGCCGTTCCCGGCCACATCAGACAGCCGCAGCACGTCGGTGGGCGCAACCGCAATCGACCGGTTTCTGCGTCCGGTTTGCTACCAAAGCGTGCCGGATTCGCTATTGCCGCCGGCGCTGCGGCAGGGCAATCCGCTGGACACCTGGCGCCTGGTCGATGGTCAGTTGACCAAGGGCTGAACCATGCGATGGCGGGGTGTCGAGCAATTCGGCGCCCCGCCAAGTCCCATCCCTCGTCTGAAATGTCTGAGGTTCAAGGTGCAGAACGTGGGAGCACCTCGCCTTTCACTTCATCGCCAATCACCAGGAAATGCCCACCGGCCACGTGATGCACGGTGCGCAGTTCGTCATGGCCCTGAAAATGCCAATGCCCGTCGGAGAACACGCGCTCGTCAGCAAAAGCCGCCACCACTTCGCCGATGAACAAATCGTATTGCCCCTGGTTATGCGGCTCAGGTAGCAGTCGGCATTCGAGCCATGCCGCGCAACCTTCCAGCAGGGGCGCATCGGTCAGCTCGCCCTGAAAGGTTTCGAGTGCGTAAGCGCTGAATTTGTCGAAGTCCTTTTCGCTGGAAATCTTGAGCCCCGAAGTTGAGCCTACGGTTTCGACGATATCGATCTGACTGATCGTCGGCACATTGATGACGAAGGTCCCGGACGCTTCCACCAGTTGCCGGGTCCATACCGACTTGTCCAACACCACAGTGACTTTCGGCGGTTCGAAATCAAGCGGCATCGCCCACGCAGCCGCCATGATATTGCGCTTGCCGTCGTGGGCAGCGCTGACCAATACGGTAGGACCGTGATTGAGCAGACGGTAGGCCTTAGCCAGCGGAACCGGACGACGATGAGATGCAGACATGAGGGACCCTGAAATAGAAAAGTCTGAAAGAGAAAAATCCTGACTCGGAAATTACAGTGTTTGCGCCGCTGGGAAAATGAGCGAAGCAAAGACGTCCTCAACCTGTCACGTCCCTGAACCTGCAAAAAATAGCCCTTCCCTCTCGCAGGAAAATAGTGATGTAATACTATAACAAAACATTTCAGGCTTTTCGTTCGTGAAATCTTCTACGCGCTTGACCCAAAATATCGCAGCTTCGGCCCTCGCGCAGTCAGCAGGCAAACGCGTGCTGATTTCCATATGCATGCTCGCGCTGCTGTGGATCGGCATCGCTTGGGCGGTAGCGATTCCATGAGCGCAGCCATCGACCTGCATGACCTGACCGTCACCTACGAACGTCGCCCTGCCGTGCATCATGTGAGCGGACGCTTCGCTCCCGGCAGCCTGACGGCCATTGTCGGGCCCAACGGCGCTGGCAAATCCACCTTGATCAAGGCTATTGCCGGCACCTTGAAACCCGCTGAAGGCCGGGTTGATCGCGGCACGCTTGCCACCCGCCACATTGGTTATTTGCCCCAGGCTGCGGAGATCGACCGCAGTTTCCCGCTCAGCGTTGCCGACACCGTATTGATGGGCGCCTGGCACCGGTTGGGGCCATTTCGTGGCGTAGGACGCAAACAGGTCGAGCAAGCGCAAGAAGCCTTGCTTGCTGTAGGACTCGAAGGTTTCGAGCAGCGCAGCATCGGTTCCCTGTCGTCAGGTCAGTTTCAGCGGGTGCTGTTCGCGCGCCTGTTGTTGCAGGACGCTTCGGTGATTTTGCTGGACGAACCCTTTACCGCCATCGACGCCCGCACCACCCGCGATCTGCTCAAGCTGATCAGCGGCTGGCACGGCCAGGGACGCACCGTGATCGCGGTGTTGCACGACATCGAACAAGTGCGCCAACACTTTCCGGACACGCTTCTGCTGGCAAGGGAAACCATCGCTTGGGGCAGCACCGCACAGATTTTGCACAGCGACAATCTACGTCGCGCCAAGAACATGGCTGAGCATTGGAACGCCGACGCACAGCCGTGCGACGTCAATGAGGGGGATGCGCTGTGACGATTTATCAGGCGCTGATCCAGCCCTTTGTCGAATTCGGGTTCATGCGTCGAGCCTTGGTAGCGTGCCTGGCGCTGGGCATCGGCTCCGGCCCGGTGGGCGTTTTGTTGATGCTGCGACGCATGAGTCTGGTGGGTGATGCGATGAGTCACGCGGTGTTGCCCGGCGCGGCGGTCGGCTTTTTGTTCGCAGGTTTGTCGCTACCGGCGATGGGCTTCGGCGGGCTGATCGCGGGACTTGCGGTGGCATTGCTGTCTGGGCTCGTCAGTCGCTTTACCACGTTGCGCGAGGACGCCAGCTTCGCCAGTTTTTACCTCACTTCACTGGCGGCAGGCGTGCTGATCGTGTCATTGCATGGCTCCAATGTGGACCTGCTACACGTGCTGTTCGGGACTATTTTGGCCATCGATAACCAGGCCATTTTCATGGTGGGCGGCATTGCATCCTTCACCCTGATCCTGCTTGCGCTGATTTATCGGCCGCTGATTCTGGAGTGTTTTGATCCTGGTTTCCTGCGCGCAGTGGGCGGGCGCGGCTCGCTGTATCACGTGTTGTTCCTGCTGTTGGTGGTGCTGAATCTGGTAGCAGGTTTCCAGGCTCTGGGCACTTTGATGGCTGTCGGCATGATGATGCTGCCGGCCACAGTCGCACGATTCTGGTCGAATTCTCTGACTGGCATGATCGTGATTTCCACCGTGGTCGCCACGCTGTCGGGCTTCATCGGGCTGGTTGTCTCCTACCACGCCAGCGTCGCTTCCGGCCCGGCCATCGTGCTGACGGCCAGCGCGTTTTATCTGTTCTCACTGTTTTTCGGGCGCAGCGGGTTTCTGCGACGGCTGCTTCCGAGGGTTCACCTGTCCGGCTGATTGTTCTCTTACACAAAGGAAATCACATGAAACGTCTTACGCTTCTGACAGCCTCCGTGCTGTCGGGTCTGGCACTGTCGTGCCTGACGCTAACGGGTTTGGCCAATGCTGCCCAGGCAAAAACCCTGGAAACCGTTGCCTCGTTCACGGTCATTGCCGACATGGTGCAGAACGTTGGCGGCGACCATGTCCACGTCACTTCGCTGATCGGGCCCAATGGCGATCCGCACGTCTACGAACCGACACCTAATAATGCACAGTCCCTGAAGAAGGCCGACGTGGTATTCGTCAGCGGCCTGCATCTGGAAGGCTGGCTGGATCGGCTGATCACAGCGTCCGGCTATAAAGGCGATCCAGTGGTGCTGTCCAACGGCATCATGACCCGCAGCATGGAGGAAGACGGCGAACGAATTACAGACCCTCATGCCTGGAACAGTGCCGTCAACGGCGTGGTCTACGTACGAAATATCATCGCTGCTCTGCAGAAAGCGGACCCAGCAAATGCAGCGGATTACAAAACCAATGGTGATCGCTACATCAAGCAACTGCAGGACATGGACGCGTATGCCCGTACGCAGATTCAGTCGATCCCGAAAGCTCAGCGCAAGGTGCTGACATCCCACGACGCTTTCGGATATTTCGGCGATGCCTATGGTGTGACGTTCCTATCACCGTTGGGTTTTTCCACCGAAACAGAGGCCTCGGCTGCGGACGTGGGCAAGTTGATCAATCAGATCAAACAGGAGCACGTCGGCGCGTACTTCTTTGAGAATTCCGGTGATCCGCGCCTGGTGCAGCAAATCGCCAAGGCCAGCGGCGCGCATCCGGGAGGCGAGTTGTATGTCGAGTCGCTGTCCCCGGCAGACGGCACGGCAGCTTCCTACGTGCAGATGTTCCGATACAACGTCGACAAGCTGACCGCTGCAATGAAAAAGCAGTAATTGCCCACGGGTTTAAGGGATTTTGCCGTGCCTTCGTCCCGGAGGTAGAGACAGAGCGCCAGGCACCGAATGTATGCCTGTATGCTGCTCAACTGGCTCATCGATACCACCGGGACGCTTCAATGAATCAACTTTCGTTTGCGCCGTTTCAAAGTCTGGCCGAGCGTTTGCTACCGCACACCGTGGCTGAGAAGGTAGACGGTTCCCACGACGAATCGCATCTGCATCGGGTTTGGAGCAACGTTTGCGCCATTCGCGACAAGGAAGGCGGCGACCACGAAGTATTGCTTGCCGCAACGTTGCTGCACGATTGCGTGTCGGTGGAAAAAAACTCCAAATTCAGGTCCAGCGCCTCTCGCCTGGCCGCCGCGAAGGCAACCGAACTGCTGTCAGAAATGGGCTGGGATGAAGAGCGAGTCGCCGCTGTCGCCCATGCAGTGGAAGCGCATAGCTATTCGGCAGCGATCACCCCGACAACCCTTGAAGCAAAAATCCTGCAGGACGCCGACCGGCTCGATGCCCTCGGGATGATCGGCGTCGCGAGGTTGTTTTACATCGCCGGACGCATGGGCAGTCGCCTGTATGACGTCACCGACCCCCACGCTGCAAACCGCCCTCTGGACGACAAACGCTTCGCCGTCGATCACTTCAAGACCAAGATATTCGGGCTGTCGGAAGGTTTTCAGACCGCTACCGGCGCTGAGTTGGCGCAGATTCGGCACGCACGGGCGGTGCGTTTTGTCGATGAGATGATGGACGAGGTCGGCGCAGGTCACTAACGCTCCCTGATAAGCCTTGTAAACAGTTTCCCACCCGCCCTTCACGCCAGTTTCCTACCCTTGGACGACGCGCTCAGGTCTTGAGCGCGATTAAACCTTGTCATGGAGATTGTGCAATGAGCACTCGAGACACAAGCGTTGCGGAAGAGGTGTTGGTGGTAGCCCCGGATATTGCGCCGGGCTATCTGGTGGACGCGATCCAGGCCGAGATTCTGCGGGCAGAGTCAGTGCTGTTGCTGATATCGGGCCAGTTCAATGGCGCTGACGATGGCAAATGGTCGGATCAGGTGATGTCCTCGGCGGTGTGGGCAGTTCAAGGACATTTGGGGATTTTGAAAACACTGGTCAATCACGGCTATCGCACGTCCAAGGCTGAGCTTTGCGAAGGTCGTGACGAGTAATCTCCACAAAAGTGAAATATTTCTAACCGATGTCACAAAGACATCACGCAAGCACTTTATAACCAATGTCTCCGGTGTATTCGACGATGGGATTGGTTCGCAGTGAAAACGTTATTGCCTCGATTACTCGCTCGCCCTGCCAAGCCGACTTTGTTGCGGCGCCTGAAAATCACCCAGCGGCTGGTGCTGTGTTTCAGCATCACGGCGTTGCTGATGGTGGCGCTGGGGGTGTTCTGTCTGCAACAGATGCAGAGCATCCGTGATCAGGGCGAAGCAGTTGAAAGTGGCACGTTACCCAGCATTGCGATGGCCGACGCCATCGCAATCGATCTGATCAAGCTACGCGGCGAGAGCGCTCGTCTCATCGCGAACGCTGACGATCCGGGAGCGGTAGTTACCAGCAAGATTAACGTCGAACAACTCAAAAATGAAGTCGAAAAAAGCTTCAGTGATTACCTGGCCCATGCCACCGACAGCACCGAACGTGACTCAATCACTGCGCTGCAGGACGCCTACAAAGCTTTCATGCCAGGGCTGCACGATGAGATTGCACTGATCGAACAGCGCAAACTTGACGATGCACGCATGCTGCTCAATACCACGCTGAGCATGCAGGGCGATTTGATGGACATGCAGGTGCAGCTATTGCGTGAGCTTAATAAGCAAAGCGCGTCAGCCGCAGTCGACTCGGCCGGTAGCCGCTTTCAGCAAACACGCATCATCGCCGTCAGTGCGATTGTCGTGGCTTTGGTGCTGACTCTGCTGCTGGCCTGGCGTCTGAGCGTGAGCATCATAGGTCCGGTGCGTCATGCTTTGCAGATTGCCAGCACGATTGCTGATGGTGATCTCAGTCCTCAGCGAATTCCTGAAGGTAAAGACGAAACGGCGCAACTGCTGATGATGCTTGGGCGGATGCGCGGCAATCTTCACGGCACCATCGAACAGATATATGCGGCGGCGACCCAGTTGACGCAGTCGGTCCAGGAAATGGGCGCCATTGCTGAGGCCAGCGCGCAAAACCTGCAACTGCAAAACGATGAAATCGAGCAGGCCGCCGTGGCGGTCAATCAGATGAGCCAGGCTGCGGTTGAAGTGGCCGACAACGCCAGCAACACTTCGACCGAATCCCAGGCGTCCAGCGAGGCGGCGGCCGAAGGTCGTGATCGACTGTCGGGCACCATTGAGTCGATCAAGGAACTGACCGGCAACGTGCTGGACTCATCGCATCAGGCTGAAGGTCTGGCCGAGCGCACGCTGAGCATCAGCAAGATTCTCGACGTGATTCGCGCGATTGCCAATCAAACTAACCTTCTGGCACTCAACGCAGCCATCGAAGCGGCTCGCGCCGGAGAGGCGGGACGGGGTTTTGCGGTCGTGGCAGATGAGGTGCGGTCACTGGCACAGCGCACCAGCGCATCAACCGCCGAGATTGAAGGCCTGATCAACGGCGTACAGAGGAGCACTCAAGAGACCGCCGAGGCGTTACGCGTGACCGCCGCGCAAGCCAGCCTGACACTGGAGCAGGCGGCTGCGACGAGTCAGGCGTTGACCGTGATCATCAGCTCCACCTCAACCATCAGCGATCGAAATGTGCTGATCGCCAGCGCCGCTGAGCAGCAAGCCCAAGTGGCCAACGAGGTTGACCGTAATCTGAGCAGCATCCGGGATCTGTCGACGCAATCGGCTTCGGGCGCACAACAGACGACAGTCGCGAGCAATGCGCTGTCGATGCTCGCTACCGATTTGAACACCATGGTTCAACGCTTCGTGCTGTAAACAAAGTTCTGTAGGAGAGAACCTGTTCGCGAGACGGCATCAGGGACATAGCCTATCGCCCGTCTCGCCAACAAGTTGGCTCCTACAGATTTAACGCGCCGATTACTCCCCCAGCGGACGCAACCGATACTGCGGCGGCAATTGATCAAAGCCGCTGATGGTCGCGTTGAGGCTTTTCCAGCGACCGTCCTTAATGCCGTAGATGCAGCCATGCACCGACAACTTTTGGCCGCGATGCCACGCGTTCTGCACGATGCTGGTGTGGCCGACGTTGGCCACTTGCTGAATCACGTTCAGTTCGCAAAGGCGATCAACCTGTTCCTCTTCGGTCGGCAACTTCGCCAGCAACTCGCGATTTTCGTAATACAAATCGCGAATAGAGCGTAGCCAGCCGTCGATCAAGCCCAGCTGACGATTCTGCATCGAGGCCCTGACGCCGCCGCAACCGTAGTGGCCCGTGACGAGGATATGTTTGACCTTGAGCACGTCAACCGCGTACTGAATCACCGACAGGCAATTCAAATCGGTGTGCAGCACAACGTTGGCGACGTTTCGGTGAACGAACAAATCACCGGGCAGCATGCCGACGATTTCATTAGCGGGAACGCGAGCGTCTGAACAGCCGATCCACAGGTATTCCGGGGTCTGCTGGCGCGCCAGCTTGGCGAAGAACTCGGGGTCCTCTTCTTTGATAGCAGCGGCCCAGCGTTCGTTGTTGTCGATCAGGTCTTGTAGCTCGTTCATGGTTGATGCCTCGAAAATGATGCTCAGCTATGACTGGCGCTCGACGTTGCGGGTCACGCCCTTTTTGCCACTATCCCTTGGGCCAACAAAAAGGAATCTTCAAGAACATGGTCGGTCCACCTTACTAAGGCCCCACATAATGAGGAATTCGCCATGACTGATGAACGCCGCCCGTTTGGTGCAACCCAACCTGAACCCATCGATGACAACGAAGACCGGATGGGCTCGATGGAAGAGCTGAACTTCAATGATAATAACGAACCCAGTGGTCGAATCGGTGACACCATCCCGGCCGACGAACTGGATACCCTCCTCCCCGATGAACGCGTGCGCGAGGCTGGCCTGACCGGTGCTTCGACTGCCGATCATGAACCGACCGATGATGACATGAGCCCGGAAACGCTGATCGATGAAGACGGTGGCCGATCTGCTCGTGAAGCAGGTGAAGGCGGTCCGGCAGACTTTGATCTGAGTATCGTCGATGAGGACGAGATTGGCGCAGGCGGTGGTCTGGATGAAGAAGAGCTGGCCATTTTCGATCCGCTGGATGGCAAGCCGTAGGCTGCTGAGCTAAACAGGTCCCGCGCCTAATCCAGCAAGGTGCAGGCCATGACCAGTGCGTCTTCCCGCCCGCCAATCGCAGGGTAGTAATCACGACGTCGGCCTATCTCGTTGAAGCCATAGCGCTCATACAGACGATAGGCCGACTGGTTGCTGGCACGAAGTTCGAGAAAGCACTCGCGGCCGTTTAGTTCATAAGCCCGCTTCATCAGCCTGTCCAGGAGCAGCAATCCAAGGCCACGACCTTGGCTTTCAGGTTTGACTGTGATGTTGAGCAGATGGGCTTCGTCGATGATCACGTTGATCACGCCATGCCCCACTTGCTGCTCGCCCTCGAACATCAGCCATATCTCATAAGACTTCAAACCATCCAGAAAGATGCCCCGTGTCCACGGATGGCTGAAGGCTGCGTATTCGATCTTCAGGACGGCGTCGAGATCGGCCTCAGTCATGGGGCGAAACGTTACTGCATCACTCATTTACATTCTTCCAACGTGGCATCAGTCGGCGCATGGCTTTCCAGACGTCGGCCTTGCGCGGTGGTTCGTCCATTAAAAGTTCGAGCCCTGGCAGCGCCCAGGCAGAACCCAGGCCTTCAACCTGGAGTTCCCGATTGTAGGATTCGGCGTCTACTTCACCGGCAAATTTCAGCGACGGCAGTCCGATCAGCCACAGCATGCTGCAGGGCGCTTCTTCAAGACGGGCGAACAGAAAGCCTTGAACGAAATCCCGCGCAGCTTCCGGTCCTTGATCCATCTGCCCGCGCACCAGTAACGGCCAACGCACCGGCTCGCCAATGATCTGAGGGCTGTCTGGCAGACCGGCGGCGCGCAGCATGTCCTTGAGCAATAAATAAGATGGATCGCGACTTTGGAAGGGCTCGCCAGTGGCCAATTCGACCAGCAGCAGGCAGTTGCCAGCGCGCAGCAGTTGCAGGGCAAAACGCGGTGGCGCAATGGCAGGCGCTTTGACCACCGATGGCGCGGCGTCGTCTTCTATGGCAGCAGACTTTAGCGCGGGCTTCGTGATGGCCGACGGACGCGGCACTTCGATCTTCGGCCGCTCGACAGTCCGTGTTATCGGCGCACTAATTGGCGGCGTCGAATCGGCAACGCTTGGCGCATTCACCTCTACGACAGGCGCGTCGAGCAGTACCGGCAGCGGCGCGAGCAATTCCGGGCGCGAGGGCGCAGCAAAGGGCAGTTCGGTGCGCGGCAGCCAATTGACCACCTGCATGGCGGTCATATAAGCGCGGCGGCGGGACTCGTTGAGCAAAGGTCAGCCACCTGTGGATAAGTTAGGCGGGCGATTCTACAGACCTTCGTCGCCTCGCGCCGCAGTTGATCGACCGAGAGTGAAATCCATCCCCGGCTATGCAGTACAATTGCGGCTTTTATTCGCTAACCAGCCGGCCTTCCCATGATCGAACCTAAGCGCGTCCTGCGCGCCCTTGCCGAACACTGGGCGCTCCTTGAGCCTCTGTGCGAGCATTTTGACCAAGGCACTTTGAGCCTGAGCGAATTGCGCCTGCAATTGGCGGCCCAGCAATTGGAAAGTACGCCCCAGGACATTACTCACCTGCTGGATGTGTGGATCCGCCTCGATATTCTGGTGCCTGTGGCTAAAAGCCCTAACCGTTTCGAGCTGAACGCGCAGATTCACGACTTTCTGTCCTACCTGCGACGCGAGCACCGCCTTGGGCTGTGCCTGGAAATCGAAGCCTATCTGCGCCATCTGGAGCGACTGGCTGGTTATATTCAGGACGCGTTCGATGTCCGAGACGCCAACGACCTTGCCCGTCAGTTGCGCTTGCTGGATATGCGCGTGCGCGACGTCCTGAAGAAGCTCGCGAACGATGAACAGGCGCTTGTGTCGGTGGCTGAGCGTGCGAAAACCAGCGACCGGCAAATACCGTTGCGTCAGCGGTATGCCGAAGTACTGGCGACCTGGGACGAATATGTCGAGCCGATGATTCAACTGGTCAACGCCGATGGTGCGTTCGAGCAAGGCGTTCGCAAGGTCGAAAACGTGTTGCTGCGCATGCTGACCGATCAGCAACGTCTAGGCCACTTGGTCGATGACGACATGCTGCTGCGCACCCACGCGCGAATCCTGGAAATGCAGACTAGCGCGCAACTGACTTTGCGTCATGCTCGCGAACTGCTGCTGCCGCTGCGCGAAGAGGCCCGTCGCCATAACGCTGTGACTCGGGGCGCTGCTTTGGCGCTCTCGGCCATACGGCGCAAGGGGATCGATGCGGTCCCCCAAGCGGCGATGCCAATGTTCACACGTCCGCAAAGCACGTTTCTTGGCAGCGCGAATCAGGTCGAGGCCTATGTCTACGCTTTGGCGCGTTTCGAACCCAAACCAGCGCGATTCCCCAAAGCTAGCACCACGCGAAAAGGCGAGCCGCCGCGCGCGCCACGCACCGTCAAAGAAATGCTAGAGCGTTGCGAAGACGCGTTGCCGATGCCGGATTTGATGGTGTGGCTGCTTGAGCAGGAACCCACCGGCGCGACGGACGAATTGCTGTACTGGTTCTCGCGCCTGTCGCGGGACAAGCGCTTCCAGCGCGAACGTCTGGAGCGCCGCGAATACTTTACTCAGGAGCACCGGGTCAGCCTGCGCTCTTTCGCCCTGCTCTCTAGTCGAGACGTCACCCCAGAGAATTCAGAGGGCACCGCCCATGCATCTTGATCTATCCGAAATGTCCCAGTTGGCGCCGATCTTCCGCGAGCTGTTCAAGGGCTATCACATCAGCCGCCGTGATCCTGAGCTGTATGCCCAGCTGTCCAATTCCCAGGATCAATATCGAACCCTGTTCAAAGCGTTGGGCTTTGAATTGGTGTGCGACACACGCGGGTTCTATTACTTCGTGCCTGATCTGGCTGCGGCTCAAGTCAACAAGACGGCGCAGCGACTGGCGTTGTTCACGTTCATTCTGGTTGAACACTTGGCCGACCAGGGCCGTGATCCCGTCGCCGTGCTCGATGGCGGCAGCTTGGGCCGAGAAGAACTGCCTTCGTTGCTGGAAAAATATCGTGACCTGTTCCTGCAGGCCGAGGTCCAGACCCAGGAAGAGCTCGAAGAAAAAATCATGCGCCGCATGACCCAACTGGGTTTTGCCAGCGAAGAAATGGGCGTATTTCGCTTTTTGCCGCCAATGCATCGATTCCTCGATGTCTGCCTGTCCGTCCAGCAGGACCGCGATCTTGCAGCCAGCCTGCACAGCGATTTGCCGCTGCCAGCGCCGATACTGATCGATGATGACAGCGACGAAAAATTGCTTGAGACCGGCGATCCCCTTGATCTTGCCGAGTTCGACGACGTCGAACTGACCGAAGAGCAGGCGCTAGCCCGCGCGATCGCCGAAGAACAGGAGCTAGACGTATGAGCCAGGAACGTTATGGCATCCGCCGCTTCGCCTTGCTGAACACGGCCGGATACAGCCTGGGCCTGTTCCCGCTGGAACACCCGCTGTCGGTGTATGGCGCGAACAACCTGGGCAAGAGCGCTTCGATCAACGCGTTGCAATTCCCGATTCTGGCGCGTATGTCGGACATGAGTTTCGGCAAATACACGCTGGAACAATCCCGCCGTTTCTACTTTGCAACTGACACCAGCTACATCTTGGTAGAAGTCGCACTGCCCCATGGTCCTCACGTCATTGGCGTGGTGGGTCGCGGACCGGGCGGCGGTTTCGGTCACCAGTTCTTTGCCTACGCGGGCAAGCTGGATCTGGCGCACTACCAGAAGGATGACACCTGCCTGCGACAGAAAGAGCTGTTCAGCAATCTGGAAGCCCAAGGCCTGAAAGCCTATGAGTTGAAGCCGGACGAACTGCGTCGCTTGCTGGTCGGTGGCCACACTTCGATCCCGCTGGATCTGACGCTGATCCCGTTGCGTTCAACCAGCGAACAGAGCCTCAAAACTTTCCGCGCGTTGTTCATCAATCTGCTGCACATGCGCGAAATTACAGCAGCCAAACTTAAACAACTGTTCCTCGATGCGTTCGAGCACAGCTTGCGCTCTGGTAGCGTTGATTACATCGCGGCGTGCGAAGAAGCCTTCCGCGACGTACGACGCATGGAGCAGGACTACAACGCCCTCGTCCTCGCAGGACCATTGGTTGAAGCCTTGGCCAATGGCGTTCGGCAACGGGAAGTGTTGCGTGGCAAATTGCATCGTCTTTCGCCGCTTCTGGATTCGTTGCTTGGGACGTGGCAGGACTACTCCAACGCGCGCAAGGAAGAGTTGGTCATTCAAGCTGAGCATTACCGCGGCTTGCAGGATGAACTGCAAAACGATCAGCGCGGTGGCACTCAGGAGCTGATGCGCTTGGAGCGCGAGATCAGCGGCATTCAGCGCTGGATCGGTGAACTGGCTGTGTTGAAGAATCGCTTCGCGCTGGTCGACAACGTGCGTGTTCTTGAGCAGCAACTACTGGCGGCCAAAGATGCCCATGATGAACTGGCCGGTGCGTTGGCGCAGTCACGGCAATTCAGCGCTGAGGATCTGGAGGAGCGTCTTCGTGATCTGGAAAAACGCCTAAAGTCGGTGAAACAGCAACTCGATCATGCGGACAACAACAGCTATGCACGCCTGCGTGAAGAGTTTTCGCAGCCGGATGTCGAGCGCTTGATGCGCCTGTTCAATAGCGCGCTTTTTAGCCTGCCGTTGGGTGAACAGGGCATTGCTCTGGATGACGGTGACGCATGGGTGAAATCACTTGAAGCCATCCTTGATGGATTTAAGGGCGAGCGTTTTGAGGTGCCTGGGCTGTCGATCAATCTGTCGCAGATCGAGCCTCCGGCGCTGCAAGCGTTGGCTGACCGTGCCGCATTGCGAGACCAGAAAGAGCGTCTTGAAAAAGAGCTCAAGCAGTTGAAAACCCAGCAGGCCGTGGCGGCTGACCGCGCTGCGAGCAAGACCCAGACTGAAGTGCTGTATCAGCAAGTGCTCGATGCGCAGAAGGCGCTGGAAGATTTCCGCCGTTCGCAGACATTGGCGGCCGAAGAGCCAGAGAAGCATGAGCAACTTGCGCAAATGGAAGCGGCTCAGGACGAGCTGAAGCGTTCGTCTGATGCGTTTACTGAACGGGTCCAGCAGCTGTCCGCCAAGTTGCAACTGGTCGCTCGCCAGATTGGCGACCTAGAGTCCAAGCAACGCACGCTGGACGATGCATTGCGTCGGCGTCAGTTACTGCCAGCCGACATGCCGTTCGGCGCACCGTTCATGGAAGCCGTGGACGACTCGCTGGAGAACCTTCTGCCTTTGCTCAATGACTATCAGGACAGCTGGCAGGGCCTGCAGCGTTGCGACGGGCAAATTGAAGCGCTGTATGCACAGGTTCGCCTTAAGGGTGTGGCCAAATTCGACAGTGAAGACGACATGGAGCGCCGTTTGCAGCTGTTGATTAACGCGTATGCGCATCGTCAGGATGAGGCGCTTACTCTTGGCAAAGCGCGTCGTGCAGCCGTGACCGATATCGCGCGTACGCTGCGTAATATACGCAGCGACTACGACAGCCTTGAGCACCAATTGGCTTTGTTCAACCGCGAGATAAACAAGCGTCAGGTTTCCAACCTCGAAAGTTTCCGCATCGTCTTGGCACCTAATAAGGAGGCGCTCAAACATATCGACCAGATCATTCACAGCGCTGGCCAATATGAAGAGGGTGAAACGCTGTCAGTGTTTGACCTGAACCAGAGCGCAGATCAAGACAACAAGAACGAAGAAGCCAAGGAATACCTGGCTCGCCTGGTAGCCGCTAATCACAACCAGTTGGGATTGAAAGATCTCTTTGAGTTGGCGTTCGAGATTACCAAGGTAAACGGTCAGCCGGTTATTCACACCGATATCGATGGTGCAGCTTCAAACGGCACCACGATGACCATCAAAGCGCTTACGAACATGTACTTGCTCTTGCATTTGATGGACCGTGAGCAAGCCGGTCGTATTCGTCTTCCTTACTATCTGGATGAGGCTGCGGACATTGATGAGAAGAACCAAGCCGCATTGCTGGAAACCAGCCTGCAGCTAGGCTTTGTACCTATCCTGGCAAGCGTGAAGCCACAAGTATCTGCCCATGTGGCGATTGATCTTGAGGGTGGTAGCGGGCCGGCCGGGATTTACATTGATGAAGCAGACTGGAAGTACATTCAACGTCGGGATGAAGTAGTTAAAACCAAGATTGCCGCAATGGTGGAAGAAGCTGCTGAATGACTTGAACCAGGGCGTTTCTGGAAGGCCGCATGAAGATGCGGCCTTTTTTATGGCCTGTATTTTGTAAGCGTCCGGGCATCCCGTCTTAGGTAACTGAGCCGGTTGCCACCGATGCAGCAATAACCCCCTGATTTCACTCGCCCGGTGCGTCGGTCTCAGCGTATCCGCCCGGTGGAGTCCTCTAGAGCACCCTGAAAAACTATGGTATCCGTCCGGTGTTTGGGCGAGTCGGCGAAACAGGGTGACTCGTCTTCTCGCCTGCTCCACCGGAGAGCGCGCTAAACCTAGGTCAGGTTCAACCCGCCGTCTGACAGGAGTATCTCCCCGGTTAAGTAGTCTGACTCGACCAGCATTACGACCGCTTTTGCGATGTCGTCCGGGCTAGCGGCTCTACGCATAGGTGCGCGAGTTCGCCACAACTCCTGGGCCTCTGTCCACTCTGCGGTCAGAGGCGTGTCGACTAAGCCGGGCGCCACAGCGTTTACGCGAATTTCTGGTCCAAGCGATACCGCGAGCAAGCGGGTCATGTGATTAAGCGCAGCTTTGCTTACTGCATAGGGAATCGATGCGCCCTTAGGACGGATACCGGCATGCGAACTGATGTTTACAACGCTACCTGCTCGACGGTAACGGGCGGCATCGCGTAATGCCGACTCGGCCAAAGCGACCAAGTGGAACGGCGCAACGACATTAACCTCGTTAAGTTCGTGCCACACCCTCGAACTGGCAGAAGCCAGGTCGCCGTGCGGAATGACCCTGCTAATACCGGCGTTATTGACCAATACGTCGAGCTGCCCCCACGCCGCGATAGCCTCGTTAACAAGCCTGGCCCTGTCAGCTTCGAAAGCAAGATCAGCTTGCACGTAAATAGCCTGCTTCATTTCGGCAACCATAGCGCGTCCCGTATCCGCAGAATTTCGCGAATGGAGTACCACCGCGTAGCCTGCCCGGCTTAGTGCGCGTGCAATGGCCGCGCCGATACCGGAAGTCGATCCTGTAACCAACGCCACGCGCAATACGTTATCCATTTTCGGATTGGGTTTCATATGGATATCTCGAATTGGCTGCTAGAGAGCCATTACCGTAGCACCAAGCAGGCAACGTCGGCGTCAGGCGGTCACGATAGGCAGGTACCCGCATGGGCCGCTACCCGTGATGAGGTAGAGAAGCGGATGGATGGAGCCCTCAGTGCCGTTGGCAAGCTGCCGCGCCACCAAATTAGTTTGAAGACCATAGTCCGGAACACGGTCGTCACCGAGTTGCCACAAAATGCATTCTGGACGGTGGCCATGCCAAGCGCCCTTTAGGTCACGTATAGCGAAAGGCTTACACGCTTTGGAGAGTAATGGCCGTTTCCTGGCATCGAAATCTCGATCAAGCTAAGGCCATCAACTGAAGTGCAGGAAGCGCTTCAGAGGTCACGGATGATCACCATTGCCCAGGAGGCTACCGACAGGATGTTGGAATGGTTTTGATAGCAAAGAACCCGCTTCGGCGGGTTTTTTAATGTCTGCGATTTGCCCAACCATGGTCAGGAATCATTAGGCGGAAAGAATATCCACAATGTAGATCCATCGTAAGCGTCCGCTTAGTCATCTTGAATGACTTAGGCAGCCCACGAACTTGCCGATGCCTTCCACTGCAACGAGTTGCATTGCCTGATGAGCCTTCATGAAGAAGTTGTAGCGACCCTCGTCAAGCCCTAAGCCAGGCATTACTAACATTTCCATGAAGCACACTGGGCGAATAATGGCCGCTGTGATAGGTAGGGTGCGGATATGTGCTTCGATATGAGCCTTACTATCGAAATGGCCCATGCCCGTTGGCTTTTCGCTTACGGCTCCCCCGAACTATAAGCAAAATTGATCGTTTCGAGGCGGTGGATCTTCTGACCCATCGAGCCGACCTGAGAAAGCAACTGCAAGGCCTGTTCGGCCAGGGCACGTAGCTGTTCTGGGTGAAGGCACCGCACGCGCCAACCCGCTGCCAAGGCAAACCCAACACTAGGGTTTGAAGCTGCTCGCTATCGAGTTCTACCTCCAGACCTCGATGGATGCAGGGCCAGTGAAACTCGCCTTGATTTAACCGTCGTGCGGCAAGCCAGATGCCTACGCCGTCGTGCACGCGCACTGTCATCCGGTTGGCAGGGCGGCTGGCAAAAAGCGCAGTGCGGCTGGACGAGTTGGGCTTCAAATAGCCTAGGGTATGAGGTTCTTTGGCGCATGGAAATCATGGAGATCAGAGAGATGGTGTTCGTATATTTTTAGGTGGACACCGTCGCCCTTATGGTTGGGATCGAGCAGGTGAATTGGCCGGACGCTTACTGTGTTTAGACATGTATAGGCGAGCTTAAGTATTTACCGAGCGCCCAAAACAAAACCCCTCACCGCGTAAGCGATGAGGGGTTTCGGAATTTAATCTTGACGATGACCTACTCTCACATGGGG
>NZ_JBSKHW010000011.1:186388-230994 GCF_057128765.1 Pseudomonas corni | reverse complement strand
GTGGCGCTGATCGTCGTGAAATTCCACCACCTCAATACGCAAACGCTCGTCAACCGTGAAGCGAAACCAGATCCCGACTTCGGCGAGCAAGCGGCGGATAAAGGTCAGGTCATCCTCGCCGTACTGCATCACCTGTTCGCGTCTCGGATACTCGCGCACCAGATCAAACAGGAAGTCCTGCCCTTCGAACTGATGACGGCAGCGCAGGATGCTTTCGACGATTTCCGGCACGGACTGGTGCTGGTAAATGCGGAACTGCCGACCGCGTTCGAGCAAGGCCAGACGCGGCTGCAACGTGACTTCGTACCGCGCCTCGTCGTTTGAGCCGGACAGGCGTTTGAAGCCAGTGATCACCCCATGCAACGTGCGCAATGGCGGTACGACTTTGCCGCTGTCCCATGGCATCACCGGCGGCAAATCGTGGGGGGCGGCATGCAGGCTGAAATCAGCTTGGCGCCTGAGCATGTCCGAGGCAGCGATATCGTGATCGCTGGAAGTGAATTCGATGCGGTATTTGAACGGCTGGCTCAGTTGTTCCTCGCCATCGAAGGCCAGCACGTCGAGCGTTGCTTCGATGCCGCGAACAATGAGGGTGTGGCGGCTGTGGTCGAAGAACGTGCGCGGTGGATTGAGCATTTCAGGCCTCCTTGGCGATGAGCTTAAACAGGTTGATGTTTAATTTGATAAACACTCAAACATCCGCCTTAATGTAAAATGCCAAACATAGGCGGCAATTTTTAAACAAAGTGTTTAATCGATAACTTGTAAAACCTGTATTAAACATACAGCCGTAAATTGTGTGCTGTTTGATCAATGCTCTGCACGGTAGGTGAGTACTAATAACAAATCCACCCCAAAAACATCATCAGGAAAGTTCTGGGTAAGTTAAAGGATAACTCCTACATCAAACTTGAGAGACGCCGCACAATTCAAAACCACGAGCTTGCTCCCAGCAGATTGCGGTAGAGTAAAAACCCCACAACCACCCCACCCACTGCCAGGACTCACAGGCCCATGCACCGCACCACTTCGCGCCTGATCTTGCGACCGCCCCGTGCCGATGATCTGGCCAGCATCTTCGCCATCCACAGCGATCCTGCGACCAACCAGTACAACCCCTCCGGGCCCATGACCGACATCAGTCAGGCTGCGTCAGTGCTCAGTGACTGGCTCAGGCACTGGGAAGAAAAAGGCTATGGGCAGTGGGCAATAGCTAGCCGCGACGATCCGCAAAACATCATTGGTTTCGGCGGCCTGTCGATGCGCATGTATCTCGATGTCGAGCGTCTGAATCTCGGGTATCGGTTTGCGGTCAGCGGCTGGGGCATGGGCTATGCCACCGAATTGAGCATTGCCTCGCTGGAGTATGGCTTCGATGAGCTGGGCGTGAAGCAAGTTTTCGCAGTGGTCCGGCCAGCCCATCAGGCGTCCATCCGCGTGCTGGAAAAGATCGGAATGCAGCGCATTGACTCACTTGATGACGTGCCCGGTCAGCCGGAGAGCCTGGTGTACCTGGCCACCCACGCCTGAGCAACGTGTCGACGGGATTGAACGTCCGAGGCGCGAAGCTATCCAGACCCTTGCGCGAACCAATTACCCACGAGCAAACTGGCCGACTATTGACGTCTTCGGCCGCCATGTTCACTGATGGAAGGATTGAGAAATGACAACGCAAACCGAAACCGCCCTGCTCGCAGGCGGCTGCTTCTGGGGCATGCAGGACTTGCTGCGACGCTACCCCGGCGTGCTGTCGACCCGCGTCGGTTACAGCGGCGGCGATGTGCCAAACGCTACCTATCGCAACCACGGCACTCACGCCGAAGCCATCGAAATTGAGTTTGATCCAAGCCAGATCAGCTATCGGCAGATCCTGGAGTTCTTCTTTCAGATCCACGATCCCTCGACTGCCAACCGCCAAGGCAACGACCTGGGCGTGAGTTATCGCTCAGCGATCTTCTATCTCGACCAAGAGCAAAAGCGTATCGCTGAAGACACCGTGGCAGACGTTGATGCTTCCGGGCTCTGGCCGGGCAAAGTCGTAACCGAAATCGCTGCAGCAGGTGACTTCTGGGAAGCCGAACCTGAGCATCAGGACTATCTGGAGCGCATTCCCAACGGCTACACCTGCCATTTCATTCGCCCGAACTGGAAACTGCCGGTCAGGCCTCAGTGAAATAGCAACGAGCCGCGCATAAAAAAATCGCCCATCCGGGCGATTTTTTTGCTCTGAACAATCTCTTACCGGATAACCGACCGACGCATCTGATCCGTATTTTTAATCCCAATCTGGCTCTGTATCGAAAACAGCTATGGACTGACAATGGCAACAACGGTCGCGCGGACAAAGATGCCTGCGACCCTTGCCCACGCGGCCTCCCCTGCCAGGAACGCAAAATGACCAAGCTCGCCATTTTTCTCGCCGGATTTTTAGCGTTGACCATCGGTATTGGTATTCTTGCAACCATTCCGCCGACCTGATTGAGCGACGAATTCAGCCGGAAACTGCCACCTGATTGCGCCCCTGTGCTTTGGCGAGATACAGCGCTTGATCGGCGCGGTTCATCAGGTGATAGAGGTCTTTGTCACCGACTTCGGAAAAAGCCAGGCCCACACTGGCGGTCATGCGGTGTACGGGCTCGCTTTTCATAATGGCGATGGCCTGAACGACCTGTTCTGCGATCGCCATGGCAACCTCCGGCCTGGTGTCGGGAAGCAGCACGGCGAACTCCTCACCGCCCATCCGGCCATGCAGGTCTGATGCGCGAAACGACGCGGCAATGACCCTACCGATCTGCTGCAAAACCCGGTCTCCCGCTTGGTGACCGAAGGTGTCGTTGATCTGTTTGAAGTGATCCATGTCCAGCATCAAGGCGCACAAAGGACGTTGGCCGCGACGGCACTGGCTGAACAATTCCTGCGCACCTTCGAAAAAAGCACGGCGGTTTTTCAGGCCGGTCAGGTCATCGGTTTGCGCGGCATAGTTGGAGATGCTGTGAGCGCGCTCCATTTCCCGGGTCAGCCGGAAAGCCTGCTCCAGCGCCTCCGATAGCGTACGGGTCGCGCTGATCACGAAGCAGGCGAAGATCAATGCCGAAATAGCCATTCCCGCTTGCATGGTCGAAGGCTGAAAAAGCAGCCACACAGAGCACGGCAGCAACACAAGCGCCATCGATACCAAGGTCATGTGGCGATAGGCGGAATAGCACGAGACCGCCGCCACCGACATGCCAACCGTGAACAACATGACCAGCGCCTGGGACAGCAAATCCTGCGCTGGCATCACTACGAATGCTCCGATGCCCCACACGCCAGCAGACAACACCAGTGTGGTCCAGTATTTAAGCTCCCAGCGTTGCGGGATTCGCTCATACTCAGGGCTGCGGAAATACGCGATGAACATGACGATACGCAGCAGCGTCGATGCCGTCAGTATCGACAGCCACCCCACCATCGCGTCGTGATCGAAACGTTCCCAGCACAACCAGCACAGCATGAGCGCGGCAAAGTAGCTGCCGGCAACTGCAAAGACCGATTGGCGAAACAGCTGCTGCAATCGATCAGTGCGTACTTGCTGTGCGATCACAGCATCCGGGTCACACTGAATTTCAAGCCCATCCATTTGATCCGCCAGATCTTGAGCCCAGAACAGCGGGTATTGTGGCACCCTGCTACCACAGCGAACAGCGTAATTACGTCTCAAATGGCCGGAATACCGCCGGATCTGGCAAACGACACACAACTTGGTCCTACAAAAGCCTACTCAGTCTTATTTGGCCTTGCCGCGCATCATCAGCAGTGCAAATACGACGGCAACCGCCGCAATCGCGGTTGAGATGATCCCTAGCGACTCAAGCCCAAAGTGTTCGATGCCCAGCCCACCGAAAATCGCACCCAGGCCAATCCCGGCATTGGCCGCCGAGATGTTCATCGATGCTGCCAGTGCCTGGGACTTGGCGCCCGCCTGCATCACTCGCACCTGACAGATCGGGAACAATGCGGTGTACGCCACGCCCCAGGCAATCAGCGCAACAATCAACCACGCATGATGGGATGCCGCAGGCACCGCAAACAGCATGCCTGCGCCAAGCACGATCAAAAACAACACCGTCGCACCCAATGGGCTGCGATCAACCAGTCGGCCTCCAATCTGATTGCCAATCATGCCGACGGCACCAAAGCCCATCAGCCACCAGCCAACCTGCCCCGAGGGAATTGCCGCAAGCCGCTCAAGGGTGTCCGCCAGATACGTGTAAGCGGTGAACATCGCCGTGAACGCCAGCGTAGACAGCGCAACGTGAGCCAGAAAACGCGGTTCCTGGAGAATCTGCGTTTGCTTATCGCCTTCAGCACGGGCTGGCGATGACGGCAGCTTAGGCATGTACAGCTGAATCAACACCGCAATCACCAGGCACAACCCGGCCAGAATCCAGAAACTGCCGCGCCAGCCGACGGCATCAGACGCCAGCGTGCCCAAAGGGATGCCGAACACCAGCGCAGCAGAAATCCCCAGGTAAACCTTGGCCACCGCTTTCCCGGCATTACCCGGCCCGGCCAGCTGCCCCGCCGTTTCACTGGCGGTGCCCCAGAACACTGGCAGCATCAACGCCGGAATGAAACGCGCCAGCGCCAATACCCAAATATTCGGCGACAACGCGGCCAGCGCGTTGGCTGCAACGAACACCACCAGGATGAAAGTAAAGAGCTTCTTGCGATCAATGTGCGCAAGCCGGGCGGTGAGGATCGGACCAAATATCATCACCGTGAAAGCGAACAGCGTCACCACCTGCCCGGCCGTAGCGATGGAAATATTCAGGTCCCGCGCCAGCGCCGGAAGCAATCCCAGAATCAGAAACTCAGTGGTCACGATGACGAAGGCTGCTACCGCCATAATCAGGATCTGCAGCCCCGATCGTGAACCGGTGTGGGGTTGGGCGGCATCAGCTGCCAGAGATGGGTTTTGCATAAGCCGTCACTCAATGAAATTTCAGTGCGCAAGCTTATTCAAGAATCCAACGCGCATTGAGGCTATATTCTCCGGAATATCGGGAACCAGATTCACCAATAGGACGGCCACATGTTTTCATCAGAACGCCTCAAAGGCATTGATGTGTTCGTCAGCGTGGCGGACCTGGGCAGTTTTACCGCCGCCGCCGAGCGATTGAACCTGACCAGCTCGGCCGTCAGCAAAAGCATCGCGCGGCTTGAAACCAGACTTAATGCGAGGCTGTTCAAGCGCACCACACGACGGCTTTCTCTGACGGACGCAGGCACCGTTTTCTATCGCACCTGTACCGGCGTGCTGGCTGATCTCGAAGAAGCAGAACTCTCGTTGCACGCCGAAAGCGCCGAACCCCGGGGCAAGGTCCGCATCGACCTGCCTGCCTCATTCGGTCGTTTGCATGCGCTGCCGGTGATCCTGAAGTTCGTCGCAGATCACCCCATGCTGCTGCCGCACATCTCATTTTCGGACCGCTTCGTCGATCCGGTCGAAGAAGGCATCGATATCGTAGTGCGCATTGGCGGCCCGGACGTCTGGCCTGCTGCGCTTGGCCACCAGTATCTTGGTGCCGAGCGTTTGATTTTCTGCGCATCGCCAGCCTATCTGCGCAAGCACGGCGAACCGCTGACCGACCGTGATCTGGAGCAGCACAGCTGCGTGGTCTACGGCAGGAGCGATGGTCTGGTGAACCCTTGGCACATTGCTGGAACCCAAGCGGGCGACATGGAACGCAGGGTGTTTAGCGGCCGGATCGCCATCGGCGACGGCGAAAGTCAGGCCATCGCAGTGGTTGCCGGACACGGCATCGCTCAGCTGCCGACCTGGGCGGTCAAGCGCCAACTGGACGACGGCTCACTGGTGGAAGTCCTCGCGCATCTGGCAACCGAGGGGCTGCCGATGAATCTGGTGTGGCTCAAGAGTCGCCAGGCACTGCCCAAAGTTAGCGCGCTGCTGAGCGCGCTGAGCGACAGCCTGACACCGGCCGGGAGCAGGCTAAACAGTTGACGCGGGCTTTGAACGATCAACACATCAAGCGCCGTCCAGCATGATCTCGGCTACCTTTTGCGGCATATCGATTTGCACCCAATGTCCGGCATGCAACAGATGCAACGTGGCGTTTTTGAACGAGGCCTGGAGGTCCTTCGCCACACCGGTATTGAGATACGGATCAGTTTCGCCCCAGATCAACGTGACCGGAATATCCAGTCTATTGACCTGTTCCAGGTGCCGGGTATTACGGTCAACTTCAGCGAACAGCTGCGCCGTCATCTGCCCGAAGGCCGGACCGGAGCTGGGCGTTTGCCGAAAGTTGTTATCGATCAAGGGCCCCAGAAAAGCAGCGTAATGAGCCTTTTGATCCTCAGGCAGATGCTGCTGAAACTGGCTGCGCTGGAAATTCAACACCCAGCCAAATTGCTCCGGACTTTGCAGAATGGCGCTGGTCAGCGCCCGCAGACTAGGCGTGGCGAACAACTCAATGAGCTCCGGCAGCTTCAACGTCGGCGCATCGCCGTACAGCGCATTCAAGATGCACAACGCGCTGACGTGCTGAGGGTAATCCAGTGCGAAATTGACGGCCGCCGGACCTGATGAATCGTGTGCAACCGGGACAATCCTGCCCAGATCCAGCGCTTGCACCACCGCCAGTAGATCGCCGACCTGTTGCTCAAAGCTGTAAGTCGCACCAGCCGGTTTGTCGGACTTGCCAAAGCCCAGAAAATCAAAAGTCACCACCCGTCTTGCGCCAGCCTGCAAGTGCGGCACCAGATCGTCATAGATGTGCAGGTTGTCCGGGAAGCCGTGCATGAGCACGAACGCCGGTTCCTGACCTGGGTAATCACGCACATACAACTGGCCTTCGCCGCGCTGCACACGGTGTTCGATGAATCCAAGGGAAGCAGGGTTTTCCGATGAAACACTCATGACAAAATCCTCGAGAAAAACAGCCTTAATTGGCGCTCTGCCCACCGTCCACCAACAACGCGTGACCGGTGACGTAGGACGCCAGGTCCGAAAGCAGGAACAGCGCCGCCTTGGCTACCTCTTCGGCCTCGGCCATACGCCCGAGCGGGATGCCTTGGGCGTAGGGATGAGAGTCGCGGCCTTCAGCGTCTTTGGTGATACGGCCTTCGGTCATAGGGGTGCGGGTGAGCGAAGGATTGACCGAGTTGACACGAATACCAAACGGCCCCAATTCCACTGCCGCCGCACGCGCCAGAGACACCAGCGCACCTTTACTGGCGCCGTAAACCGAACTGCCGGGAAAGCCGATGAACGCCAGGGCAGAGGCGTTGAAGACGATGGCCCCACTGCCCTGTTGCTTCATTTGTGCCGCCTGAGCCTGCAAGCAAAAGAAGGCCGACTTGGTGTTGGTGTCCAGCAGCGAATCCCATTTGGCTTCGTTCAGGGTTTCCAGTGGCCCGCCTCCGCTCATGCCAGCGTTGTTGAACGCGCAGTCGAGACGGCCAAAGCGCGCGACGGTTTTGCTGACGATCTCGGGGATTTTGTCGACCTTGTCGAAGTCCGCCTCGATGAACAGCGCCTCGCCGCCATCCGCGACAATCTGCGACAGCAACTCTTCGCCAGCTGCGACATTGCGGCCGGTGAACGCAACTTTTGCCCCCTCCTTGGAAAACAGCAGCACGCTGGCTCGGCCAATGCCGGAGGTGCCGCCGGTAACGAGTGCTACTTTGCCTTTCAGAAGTCCCATGATCGCTCCCCTCTGTGCTGGATGCCGGGTTAAAAAAAGTCGTCAGGCGGTCTGGACCGCCGCAAGGAATGCATCGACGCTCAGGGCTTCGTGGCCGAAGGTCGGGTATGAAATGTCCAGGGCCGCGCGGTGTGCGGCCTCAGTGAAATCCGCTACGGCGTCGGTGAGGAACGTCACGTGGTAGCCGGCCTCCAGCGCATCACGGCCGGTGCCTTCAACGCAGGTCTGTGAGGTCAAACCCGCGATGATCACTTTTTCGATGCCGTTGGCTTGAAGCAGCGGTTGCAAGTCGGTGCCATGGAAAGAACTGAACACCCGGTGGTGGCTGACCACGAATTCATCGGACCGAGGCGCCAGCGGTCTATAAAACTCGCCGCCCGGCGAGCCGATCCAGAACATCTTGTTCGCCACGGCCTGTTGGAAGCGTGGATGAAGAAACTTCACATCGTCGAAACTGTGCTCGTCCAGACCATGGGGCGAAAAGAACACTTTCACCCCTTTTGCTCTCGCGCCATCGAGCAGACGCTGTAAATTGGCTTTCAGTTGGGTTTGTTCAAGCATCGGGGCGATGGCACCGTTCAACTTGCCATCTTCGGCCAGAAACTCGTTCAGCACATCGACCAGGATCAACGCCGACGTGGCCACAGGGTAAACAGGATCGCTCATGGGAAACTCCGCGCTGGTTGGTGCAAAAGCAGGACGCTGTTTCGGGTGATTCAGAGCACGACAATCGTTCGTCCCCTGACACCGCCCTTGATGATTTCAAGCGCGCGCTCCGGCACTTCTTCCAGACTGATCTCATCAATGACGTCGCCCGGCAGCCCGTCAGGCAGCAGTTGGGCGAGGCGATTCCACGCGTAGACGCGATCCTCTTTGCTGCAGTACACCGAATTGACGCCAATCAGTGCGACCGCGCGCATGATGAAGGGCAGCACTGTTGTGTTCAGATCGCGTCCGCCGACCAGGCCCAGTGAGGCGATAGCGCCCCCGTAAGCCATACTGGCCAAGGCGTTGCTGAGAGTCGTGCCGCCGACGTTGTCGATTACCGCGCCCCAGCGCTCGTCGAGCAACGGTGTTTCAGGCAGCGCCGAAATGCTCTCGCGATCCACCACCCGATCAGCGCCAAGAGACCGCATGTAGTCGGTGTGTTCAGGCCGACCGCTTGAGCCAACCGCCCGATAACCGAGCTTTTTCAGCAGCATCAGCGCCACGCTGCCTACCCCACCGCTGGCACCGGTGACCAGTACTTCCTTGCTTTTGTCGATGCCGTGTTTTTCCAGCGCATTGATACACAGCATGGCCGACAACCCGGCGCTGCCATGGGCCATCGACTGTTTGAGGGTCATGCCTTTGGGCAGCGGCACCAGCCACTCCGAGCGAACCCTGGCCAGTTCTGAGAAACCGCCCCAGTGCTTCTCTCCCACCCCCCAGCCATTGAGGATCACTTCATCGCCAGGCTGATAGTCTGGGGATTCGGAGTTGATCACCACCCCGGAAAAATCCACCCCCGGCACGAATGGGAAGAACTGAACGATCTGGCGATGGGCGTTACCCGAGATCGCCATGCCGTCCTTGTAGTTAACGGTGGAATATTTCACCCGGATCAGTACATCGCCCGCTGGCAGATCGCGTTCGTGGAGTTCAACTACTGAGGGAATATTGGTGTCAGCGGGGCGTGTGAGCAACAGCGCGCGAAAGGACAAATCAGACACGTTCATCGACTCCCATTTTGAATTGAAATGCTGGGGCTAAGTATTGAAAAAAGTGTTATCTGACAAACAACGATAAAACCATCCTAACGGTGCCTAACTTGGCTGGCGACTATACCTAAGCCTATTTGGGACATACCAAAAGATAGTGACTGCTATTAAGCAATGACGTGGGAGCGTAGACGTAACAGTTCAGAGCTGTGAATGATTAACCCTCGAGCGCAGGTAAGTTTTCCAGTTGAAATATCAATTTCTCAATACTACTCAATACATTGAGTTCATCGACGGCCCGTGCGGTTTTTTGTAGCTCCATAAGTTGCGCCCGTAGGTTTCCGGTCAAGACGTAAAAAGATCGATCCTCCACAGATTCGGCACCGTCAAGCTGCTCGGCATAAAACTGTAGGCAACCCACAGCCTGATCAAGCAAAGCGTCCTCCACGCGCCTTGAGTCTTTAGCCATCAGCGCTTTGGCGGCAGCGAGGTCGTGGGCAATCAGGATCAACCTTCGGGATCTCAGCAGAATTTCCCGAGCCTGAAGCGGCAAATTGATTACCTTTCCCGTAACACCAGGCTCGAATTGCACACGTACCGACATCGCCTCGCAATCGGCCACCTGATTCCAGCAACCGAGGGTCATCAGCGAAGTAGTGGGCGACGGCGCGAGCTTTAACAGGCTGGCGATATTTTGCAACAGCGTGGCGAGCTTCTTGATCAATACCCCGTCTTCCTGCTCCGGCCAGATGAACGTCTGAATCGCTGTAGTGATCACCACGCCCAGTACGATGCCAATTAATCGGTCGCGGATGATCGTCAGGTCGTAAACCGGCCCGAAGTCTTCGAGCAGCGCCAGGGCGAAGCAGAAAATGATCTGGGTACCGGCGTAGGAAATCTTGTCGGAGCCGGCGCAGATCCACGCGGACAACGCGACCACCGACAGACTCATCAGCAACAGGCCAAATAGCGTTTCCAGCTGCGGCACCACGAACACCATGGCAAACACTGACAGCGCCGCGCCAGCCAGACATCCGCCGACCCTGAGCACGCCCTTCTGTGACGACGCCCCCAGGTTAGGCAGCGAGGTGATGACGCTGGTCAGCATGATCGTGTGGATACCCGGCCAGTCCACGCCGTTGTAAAACACGTAGCAGAGCAACGTCGCGAAGAAGGTTTTGAGTACAAACTTCAGGTACTTGGGGTTGGTCAGGGCGTCGGCCACCATGAACGGTTCTTTGGCTGGCCTGCGCTCCGAGTCGGCGACTGCCTGGGTTCGCGACAGATCGAGCAGAGCGCAGCGCATCTCGTGCAGCGCCGGTACGTCAGTGGACAATGAGTCCAGACCCTCGGCGAGGAAGGTTTGTCGATCGGCTATCGCGCGGTCCAATGCAATGAGGTTGTCCCGCAAAACTGCCTGCTCAAGCGCGGTGAAAGTGGCATCGACAGGAAGATTGGCACCGGCAATCAGAAGCCTGCAAATTGCAGTGATGCACGCCTGATAATACGCACCGTAACGAACGTAATCTGTGTCGCGCACTGATGAGAACCTGAACAGCTTGTGCAGCCCCAGGACCGCTTTCTGCACCTCTTCTGGAGCGATCACCGCCCTGCTCTGCAATTGCCGTCGGACACGCGCCACTTGCAGTTGCATCAACGCGTTCAGTTGCGCAACAGGTTCAATCGGCAGGAAGAACGTGTTCACCAGCAGCGTGATGATCACGGCGTACAGCGTGGCCGCGCCGACCCACAGATTGATACGCAGCAAAGCCTCGGGATCTGGCATCAAATCCACCAGGCTTTGCACGTAGATGGTAACGAAACCGATCACAAAAAATGCCAGGCTGAAGCGGCTGACCCGCAGGAAAAACATGCAGCCGCAGAATATTGCGCTCGCCGCGACGATCCGAATCAACGGATAACCAAAGGTGTATTTGAGCAGCAACGCACCGATGGCCGTGCTCACTGGAATGCCTATCACGAACATCATGCCTACCATCCGCGTCACCGCAGCGTTGGCTTGGGTGATGAAGAACACCATGATCAGCGATAGCGCCAGAAACGGGATTTGCAGGGTCATGGAAATCACGATGACCAGCGTGCAGGAAACCAAGGTGCGCAGCACTGGATTGAGCCTGCCGGGGAACGGCGCCAGTTCGTGGCGCAAAAAGCCGATCAGCGACAGACGCCCCGGTTTATGGCCCGACTTAGCAGCGGCAGACATGACTACTCAGCCTGCCCGGTGTTGATCACCGCCACGGCAGACGCGCCAATACGAAATAGCTCAGGCCCCGGCGCGTCGATCAAGATGCGCACTGGAAAGCGCTGGGAAACCCGAACCCAATTGATCGAGCGCGCCACCTTGGGCAGGCCATTGACCTCGGCACCGCCGTCGTCGGGATACACGCCATAACCAATCGAGGCCACGGTGCCGCTGAAGGTTCGGCCAGTGTCCGCCATCAGATACACCGTACTCGCTGCCCCAGGCCGGATGCTGTCCAGCTCTGTCTCGCGAAAGTTCGCCACGACGTACCAGTGTCGGCTGTCGATCAGGTTGAACAGCGGATGGCCGGCTGACGCGTATTGCCCCACGGCGCTGGTGAGGCCGACCACCTTGCCGGCGAAGGGTGCGCGCACCACGGTGTATTCCAGGTTCAGCTCGGCACTGGCGATTTGCGCGGCTATCACCTCCCGCTGCGCCACCAGCGCATCCACTCCGCTGATGCCGGCGAACGCCTGCCGCGCCTGCAGTTGCGAAACGGTGAGATCGGCCCTGGCGCTGCGTTCGGCAGTGCCCAGTTGATCCAGCGCCTCGGCAGATACAAAACCTTTGGGCATCAGGGCCTGATTGCGTCGCAGGGTATCGCCGGTCTGCTTGGCAATAGCCCGCGCCCGGTCGACTCCCGCACGCGAGGCCTCGGCGCTCAGGCGTTGCGCGTCCACCGAACGCTGGGTCAGAACGATCTGTTGATCAAGGGCAATCAGAGCAGCTTTCTGTTGTGCCAATACATGCTCGTAGGCCCGGGGATCGATGCGAAATAGCACCTGGCCTTCGTTCACCTGCTGATTCTCGCGCACCGCCAAATCGATGATGTTGCCGTTGACCTGAGGCGTGACATTGATCGTATCGGCATAGGCGTAGGCGTCATCAGTGCGAGGCCGCTGGTCCAGCCGCACTATTACCAGCACCAATAGCAGCGCCGTTGCGACTAGCAGCCCCAGCAATAGCATTCGTTTTAACCACCGCGCAGAAAGACTATCGGACATGACACCGTTCCGGGTTCAAGAGGGGAAAAACAACAACCAGACACCGAGCGAAAAAAAGGCTGTCAGCAGCGAATAGGTCAGCGGCGGCGACGGGATGAAACGTCCCAGATTCAAGCCGATGAACAGCCCATGAAAAAGCAGCGTCGCTAGCACCCCCGCCACCCAGCAGAACAGCCAGTCCGGAAAATAAGCACCGATCACGTTGATCGAAGGCGGGTACACACAACCCGATAACGAGCAGGCAACGACAACGGCGACAACAGCCAAAAAGATCGAGCGACTGGTCATCCACGACCGCTCCTTGTAGTCGATAACGGCACGCATGTTGATGCCGACTATGGAGCGCTTGTCCCGTCGCAACCAGCTATGCCTTTGTATAGCCGGACTACGCCAATGGATATCTTGGCCAGGGCGATGAACGTTTCATGATGCGCTGCGGATAACAGCTCCGATTGAGACGATTGGTTATTTTTCCAAGACTTTCTGCCATTGCTTCACTTTTGACGGCCGCCTAAGCTCTGACCTGTCTGGATCGCGGCTTACCGGCCGCTTGCCCTCGGACGAAGCCAACCATGAGTTGCCGACACTGCATGCTTGCGTGGCCTAGGAAACCGTAATGACAAGTCAATCAATCGGTGCCAGAGACGACTCGAAAAAATCACTGCATGTCGTCGCCATCATGTTGAGCATCTGCGTTATCTGCCTGCTCGATTACCTCACGACTTTGCACATCACCATCGCCGTGCTCTACGTACTGGTCCTGTTCATGGCCACCAACGTTTTGTCCCGAAGCGCCATCTTGATTCTGGGTTGTCTGTGCATCGCCCTGACGTTCGCGGCCGATCTCAACGCAGATCAAGCTCAAACCGCAAAATCCGGTGCAGCCTGGATGCACTGCCTGACGAGCATCATCACCATCGCAATTGCCACTTTCCTGGTACTGCGCCATCAAGCGGCAGCGGTGAGCCTTGCTGACCAGATCCGCATCCTTGAGCAAACCCACGACGCCATTATCGTGCGCGACATGGAGTACCGGATTACCCACTGGAATCAGGGCGCCTGCACACTGTTCGGCTGGTCAAGCGCAGAGGCTCTGGGGCAAACCTGCTACAGCCTGTTGAGCACCGACGGACAATCGTCACGCAGGCCGTTATCACCGCAATTGCTGCACTCGGATCGCTGGGAAGGTGAGGAAGTCTACGACCGGCGCGACGGCGTCAAGCTCCACGTCTCCAGTCGCTGGACTGTACGCCGTGACGCCAGGGGCGTGGCAAGGGCGATCATCTCGGCCAGCAACGACATCACGGCATTCAGGCAGGCCGAAGAAGCGCTCAGCCAGTCCCAGGCACAACTGGCTCACGCCACCCGCATCACCATGTTGGGGGAGCTGATGGCCTCCATCGCCCATGAAATCAATCAGCCGCTTGCCGCCATATCTACCTACGGCGCCGCCAGTTTGCGCTGGCTTGAACGCGATACGCCCGACATAGTCGAGGCCAGTCAGGCGGTTGCCAAAATGATCAGCGACTCCAGGCGAGCCAGCGAGGTGATTCGCCGGATTCGCGCGCTGTCTCGCAAAAGCGACGCCGTTCACGCTTCCCTTGACCTCAACGCGACGGTCGATGAATCACTGGCTCTGCTTACCCGCGAGCTGGCACGAAAAAACATCTCGCTGGTGCGTGACCTCGATCCCTGCCCTATCGAAATCACAGGTGACCGCGTGCAGTTACAGCAGGTGGTGATCAACCTGATCATCAATTCGGTGCAGGCCATCAACGGTGCAACGGCGCGCCCTCGGGAAATCATCATTCGCACCCGTCGCCAGAACGGTCGGGCGCTCATGACCCTCATCGATACCGGCCCAGGTTTTCCTCCAGATCAACTGCCGCATCTGTTCGACGCGTTTTTCACCACCAAACGCGAAGGCTTGGGTCTGGGACTGTCAATCTGCAAATCGATCATAGAGTCCCACGCCGGTGAGATTGGGGCGCAGAACAGAATCGATTGCCCAGGGGCCCTCATTCAGATTTCCTTACCGGTCACAGGTGCGCGATGAACAGTTTAAGCCCGCTGGCCGCCGTTGAAACGCATCAGCCCATCGTCTATGTGATTGACGATGACGACTCACTGCGAGGCGCACTGGAAAGTCTGTTTCGCTCCGTTGGCGTTCACGTACAGAGCTTTTCCTCGGCCGAAGAATTGCTGAAACATGATCTGCCGGAAGTGCCCAGCTGTCTGGTGCTGGACGTGCGCCTGCAAGGGATCAGCGGCCTGGACCTGCAACTTCAACTGTCGGACCTGAAAGACAAGCTGCCGATCATTTTCATGAGCGGGCACGGCGACATTGCGATGACCGTGCGCGCCATGAAGGCCGGCGCGCTGGACTTCCTGCCCAAGCCGTTTCGCGAACAGGACCTGCTGGATGCCGTGGCCAGTGCCTTGACCAGCAGCCGGTTGTCCCGGGAAAGTTCGCATGCGCACCTGAAACTTGAAGAACGCTACGCAAAACTTACCACCCGTGAACGACAAATAATGACGTTGGCCGTTAACGGCCTGATGAATAAAAACATTGCCGCTGAACTCGACTTGCGCGAGATCACCGTAAAAACACATCGGCGTAGTGCAATGATTAAAATGGGTGCCAGATCGTTCGCAGAATTGGTGAAGATGGGCAATGACTTGAATCTGGTTTAAAGAGCGTATACCCGGGTATAGTTTTTCAGCGCATCCATTGCTTGTAAGGTAACCAGCAGACAGGATGACAGCACACTCATGGGATTCATCCTGAACAACAGGTGATCACTGTGTCTCCAGTTAAAACTGTATCAATCGTGGACGACGATGAATCAGTTCGAAACGCCATTAGCAGTCTGGTCCGTTCCATGGGCATGGAAAGCCTGGTGTTCAGTTCTGCCAATGCCTTTATTGCTTCGGGGTGCCAGGCGCAGTCCGACTGTTTGATTACCGATGTACAGATGCCCGGATTAAGCGGCACCGACTTGCAGCACCAACTTCTTGAGCAAGGCAGCACATTGCCGATTATCTTTGTCACGGCGTATCCGGAACCCACTATTGCACAGCGGGCACTGGGGCGAGGTGCGGTGTGTTTTCTGGCAAAACCGTTCGACGCCAGCGTGCTGATTGCCTGTATCGAAACGGCATTGGCGCGCTAGCTTCAGGCGATTTTCTCAAGGCGTTTTTGTGCCCGGTCCCGAGTGGGCGACATGCCCCTGGCCTGCTTGAACGCCCGACTGAACGAGTACTCGGAGGTGTAACCCACTTTGCCTGCGACTTCGGCCAGGCTCAGCTCGGTATGTTCAAGCAACTGCGCAGCAATCCCCATGCGCCAGCGGGTCAGGTAACTGTGGGGCGGCTCGCCCACCGAAAGGCGGAACTGTTTGGCGAACGCTGCCCGGGAAAGCCCCGCCTCTTGCGCCAGACGGCTCAAGCTCCATTGTTTGCCGGGGTGTTCATGAATGCAGGCCAGCGCCCTTGCTACATGGGGGCTTTGCATGGCGAAAAACCAGCTGCCCATCTTCGCCGGCGCCGTATCCGCCCACTCTCTCAAGATATAAATGAACAAGGTGGAGAGTAGGTGGCGCACGATGATCTGGCTGCCGAGGCCCGAATACTCAAGCTCTTTGCGCAGCTGATTGAGGGTGGCCGCTACCTGCGAATCGTCGCTGCAAGCGTTGGCCTTGAAGTGCAGCACCGGCGGCAGCGATTTGAGCGCCGGGAGCACCATGTAGCGATCAATGCCGAACGAGCCACAGATGACATTTGCAGCCTCAGGCTCGGTGCTAAATACGCCGTTGTTGTTCTGCAAGAACTCAATCAATGGCACCACTTCGCTGTTCAGCGAGTGACGTAACTGATGGGCCGACCCTCGGGTCAATAACACGATGTCGCCAGACATCAACTCAACAGGGTCCAGGCCTTCGGTGCTAATGAACGCAGTTCCTTTGATCATCAGATGAAAGAAGGTCGCGTCCCGGTGATTGATATGCACACCCCAATCACCGGCCACCCGGGTCTGCGCCAGGATAATCCCTTCGGCAGTCAGATACTTAAGCCAGTGATTGGCGTTACTCATAAAACCGTGCCTGATCAATAAAGAAAACTACGTCGTCCCGCTGATGACCAGCGGTCGTCGATTGATGCTCCGAGTATAGGGCTTGCACCACCGGTTGCCCGTTACTTATTTGGCGTAATCGTCCTGATCTTGCAACAGCATCTTCAGACGGGACCTCAACCATTGCTCCTGTGGCCGATCATCGCAGGATCGATCCCAAGTCATGGAAAGTTCGATGGTTGGCAACTTCAACGGCAAAGGCTGAACCCGCAGGCCACCATACGCCGCCAGACTATCGGCGACGTAATCAGGCACCGTGGCCAGCAAATCGGTATTGGCCATCAATAGAGGAAGACTACTGAACTGCGACAGCGAAATATCAATCCGGCGACTGCGTCCCAACCGCTCAAGCTCACTGTCGATGTAACTGCTCACATCCCCTGAATACAACACTTGCGCATGCGGGCGTCGGCAATACTCCTCCAGCCCCAAGTCATCGGGGCAGCGATCACTGCGGATCAGCCTCAACTGCAGGCTTCGCAAATACACCCGATGGGCATCTTTGGGCATTTCCCTGCTGTAACCCAGGCCTACTGATATCTCGCCAGAGCGTAAATCTGCCACCAGTTGATCATGCTCTAGCCGACGAACGATGAACGTAGCACCCGGGGCCTCCTGACGAAGACGGCTGAGCAGGCCCGGCAACAACCCATATTCCACATCTCCGCTTAAACCAATGCGATAAACCTTGTGCCCGAAAGAAGATCCATTGCTCACAGTGCGGCCCCATTGTGCATAGCGTTAGTTGAGTCCGAAAACGTCAAATACAAGCGCATCTTAAACTTCAGGCCATTTACAGACACTCGTCCCTAAGCATATTCGCGCTATACGAAGGTATAACAAAATCAACTTCATCATCTGCGAGGGTTTTGAGTAGACTGACTGTCTTAATTAAATCACTGCTCTACACCACAGCAACTTAGGACTTGAAAGAACGCTAAGTCTTGCGTCGCCAGTACCCAGGCAATCCGCTGCTTAAACTCATTCCATTAGTCGGTGGTCAGCCATGATGGACAAGTTACAGATGATGCGTATTTTCGTATCTGTGGTCAGAGCCCATAGCTTCAAAGCAGTCGCCACGCAACTGGATACGTCGACACCCAATATATCCAGAGCGGTGTCCAGGCTTGAGGAAATACTGCAAACCCGATTGCTCAACCGAACCACGCGCAGGGTCTCGCTCACTTCAGCCGGCGCCCGTTACTATGAGCATTGCGAACAAATCCTTGCCGAAATCCATGACGCCGAGTGCGAAGCCGCCCGAGCACACACCCGGCCCATCGGTAATCTGAAAGTACACGCGATGTCCTGTCTGGGCTCGCACTACGTCATCAAGGCCATCGCCGCTTACCAGCGCACGTTCCCTGAGGTGTCGTTCGATGTCACCATCACCGACAAGATCCCGGACATGATTGGCGAGCACTACGATGTGTCCGTAATGATCGCTGACAAACTGGCCGACTCGAACTTCTTCTCGCAGTGTATCGGATCAACCTACAGCATCCTGTGCGCTTCCCCCGAGTACCTGCGACGACACGGTACGCCGAGCAGCCCTTCGGCCCTTCACCTCCATCACTGCCTGAAATTGGTCAGCCCGATGGCGCCTTCCGAAAAGTGGGCATTACAAGGCCCCGATGGCGAAGAAACACTGGTGATCAACAGTTCGTTTTTCAACGTGAACACCTCAGACGCCATGACTACCGCCATCGTCAACGGCATGGGCATCGGCGTGCAGCCGGTGTATGCCGCGATTGAGGGCCTGGCGCAAGGGACGCTGGTGCGCGTGCTGCCGGACTACCGCATGAAATCGCTGAGCTTTTTTGCGCTCTACCCCTCGCGCAAGTTCGTCGATGCGAAAACTAAAACCTGGATCGACTTCCTGCGTGATGCGCTGCCGCCCCTGATTGCCGCCGAGGAAGCGACCATGGTCGACAGCCAGGCAGTGTGCGCCAACCTGGCGCAGCCGCAGAGCGTTTCGGCCGCACTGCGATCCCCCGGCTGACACCACCGCTTTATCCCCCGCCTTCTTTCCGATCCACCCACCCTTTGCGGAGCATGAAATGACTCAGACTTCTCCCTCGAACGAGCAACATTCTCGCCGCGACTTTCTGGTGACCGCCAGCGGCGTCGCGGCTGCGGCTGCGTTTTCCGGCACCGCGCTGGCAGCGGAGACCAAGACGCCCAAATCCAGCATTTCGACGACTCACCACGGCGCCGATAATGGCTCTTCAACCGTGGTAACGGCCGACGGCACACGAATCTTCTACAAAGACTGGGGCAGCGGCCAGCCCATCGTCCTGTCGCACGGATGGCCGTTGACCAGCGATGCCTGGGACAGTCAGATGCTGTTTCTGGCCAACCACGGTTTTCGGGTGATCGCCCACGATCGTCGCAGCCACGGTCGCTCCGGGCAAACCTGGACTGGCAATGACATGGACACTTATGCTGACGACCTGTCGACGCTCATCGAAAAGCTCAATCTTAAGCAAGCGATCCTGATCGGCCATTCCACTGGCGGCGGGGAAGTCGCCCGCTACATCGGTCGCCATGGCACCAAACGCCTGGCCAAGGCGGTACTGATCAGCGCGGTCCCACCCTTGATGATCAAGACCGCCAGCAACCCCAACGGCATCCCGCAGTCAGTTTTCGACGACATCCGTAGCGGCGTGTCCAACAACCGGTCGGCGTTTTACAAGAACCTGGCGATCCCGTTCTATGGCTTCAACCGCCCCAGCGTGAAGCCCGATCAGGGAGTGATCGATGCGTTCTGGCTGCAAGGCATGCAGGGTGGAATTCAGGGTCAGTACGAGTGCATCAAGCAGTTCTCCGAAACCGACTTCACCGCCGACCTGAAAAAATTCGACATCCCGGCGCTGGTGCTGCAAGGCGATGACGACCAGATCGTGCCCATCGGTGTCTCCGGAAATCTGTCGTCGAAAATCATCCCCAAAGCTCAGCTTAAAATTATCCCGGGGGCGGCCCACGGCATGTGTACCGTCAGCGCAGGAGCAGTCAATGCGGCGTTGCTTGAGTTCATCAACGCGTAAGAGTTGGCGGTTGTCGCGGTTGAGCCGTGAGCGTTGCAACCTGCAGTCACCGCTCCGGGCTGCGGGTTGCTTCCATGCGTGCTGCCACAGGAATGCACGTCACGGGGCGCGCAGCCCTATCCAATATCTCGCCGGGGTCCCTCGTATCTTTCGATCAGACGTTGCCGGAGGCCACGACACCCTCCGTTACTCGAACCAGAGCGCTGAAGCCATCAAAGTCCAACGGGCGACTGAGAAAGTAACCTTGGCCTTCATCGCACAACACGGACTTCAACATCGCCAGGTGCTCCTGGGTTTCGATACCTTCGGCAGTCACAGTGAGTGAGAGGGCATGTCCCAAGCCGACGATGGCTTCAATAATGGATCTGTCCTCTTCTGTTGCGCCCAGTCGGGATAAAAAGCTTCGATCGATCTTCAACCCGTCGAATGGGAATGTGCGCAGATAGCTCAATGACGAATATCCAGTGCCAAAGTCATCCATGGCAATGCGCACGCCCAGCCGTTTTAATGTTCGCATGATCTCCAGAGCGCCGGATGCATCATCCAGCATTACACTTTCGGTAATTTCAAGCTCCACACGACCAGGTGCGATCCCGGACGCCTGCAGGGCTCGCTGCACGCGCTCCACTAAATTGCCGCGTTTGAATTCGCTGGGAGAAAGGTTTACTGAGACAAAAAGCTGTTCCGGCCAACCAGACGCATATTCAAAGGCGGTCTGCATAACCCAATTGCTCAAAGCCAGAATCAATCCTGTTTCTTCAGCAATCGGGATGAAGGTGTCAGGGGCAATCAGACCACGCTCCGGGTGCTGCCAGCGCACTAAAGCTTCAGCGCCCACCATTTTTCCGTCGGAAATTCGAAAGCGTGGCTGGAAATGCAGGCGCAGTTCGCCGTGTTTGATTGCAAAACGCAGGTCACTTTCCAGACGGCGGCGCTCGACGATTTTCGAGTTCATGTCCCCGGCATAGAAACGCCAGGTATTACGGCCGCCCGACTTGGCCTCATACAGTGCGATATCTGCGTAACGCAGCAACTCGGTGGCCTCGCTGGCATCGGTTGGCGCCATTGCGATGCCAATGCTGGCACTGATGAACACTTCCTGCTCGCCGATCTGAATGGGCCGCTCGATCGATTCGATAAGCCGTTGGCACAACATTTCCACCTCTTCCTGACAACTCACGTCGGTCAGAATCAGCACGAATTCATCACCGCCGATACGTGCTACCAGATCCCCATGACGAATACGCTCGCCCAGACGACTGGAAATTTCGTTCAAGACAATGTCTCCCGCCGCGTGCCCGAGCAGGTCATTGACCGGTTTGAATCGATCCAGGTCCAGGCTAAGCATGACCAGCGGCTGCTCGGCTGTTGGCTGGGTTTTGAGTTTTCCATCAAGAAACTCTCTGAGACGAGTTCTGTTGGGCAGGCCTGTGAGGGAGTCATGCTGGGACAAGAACTCAATGCGCCGACGGGACTCGACCTCCTCTGTGACATCCGTCGCGGTACCCCGAAACCCTTGATCGGCCATTGCTCGGGCTGAGAGACGAGTAATACGGTGCTGACCTTTGGTGTCGACAAAGCAGCACTGCACGCTGATGTCCGGGCGACGATTGGGGATGCTCAGCCACTGGGATACCGTACCCAGCTCGGTAGACAGCAAGTCATCCATTGATGCGCCAATCCAGGCATGTGTCGAGAGTCCCGTCACATCCTCGAAGCGCTCGGACAAGTAGGTAAAACGCCCTTGGTGGTCGATCTCCCAGACCCAATCTGAACTGGCTTCTACCACATCGCGAAAGCGCGCTTCGCTGATCGCAAGCGCGCACTGGCTGGTTTGCAACGACTGGTAACTGGCATCGAGCGCCTGCGCACTGGCCGTCGTGCGGCGTAATATCGCCCACGCCATCAGACAGACCAGCAGCGCGGCAATACCCACCAACGGCAATCCAAGCCCAAGCAAGCGTTCGCCCGGCTTGGGCGGATTCCAGTGCAAGCTTCCGGCAACTCCGTTTTCGCCCAGAGGGAAGAGAGAGCTACCGAGCAGTTGGTCTGCGGTGGCGACTCCCAACTGATCTACCCCGTAATCCTTGCCCAGCGTTTCAAGCCTGGAGGCTTCGAGGATGTCGACGAAAATCAATACCGATGGCTGCCGATCATCTTGTACTACCGTAGGGTCGGTCCCTGGGGTAATCGCTGCGGCACCGACCAGGGCTGGCAGGCCATCAATGTTGACGAAAAGGGTTGTGGGGGTTTCTGCATCCGCGCCCGCTCGGGCCTTACTTAATACGCTCGATAGAGATTGTTTTAGCCAACTGGAAGCGTCAACGGACTTCAATTCGCCGTTGATGACGGCGTACACCGTCTTATCAGCATCGTCGACGACGAATATTCCCTGAAATCCAAAATCTGCATAAAGCGTGGGTCCGACGTTCTGCCGAACGTATGCCCAGTCAGTGTCCACGGCGCTATGCAGATGTTTGTAGGCGTCGCCCCAAAACGCATAATCCTTGACCGTAGCGCTGATGGATTTTTCCAGCGCCTGCACCGCCTTACTGGTGTAAAAGGCGCTCTCAACCTCCTCGTTCCGGTCCAGGTCGTGGGCAAGGTAGATAAGCAGGTATCCCGTGAGCAAAAACACGCCGGTCAGTAGACCGACGAACTTGAAGAGTGACGCGCGGATGATCGTCACGCCTAAGCGACGGGGACCAAAGCCGACTGTGGACGGGGACTGTTTAGGCATAAGAGAGATCGCTGGCATTGAAACGATAAGAGTTCATACCGTTGTATCGGCCGCACTGACGGAAATTTTAGCGAGCTCAAATGCAAAGCCCGGCGTTTAGCCGGGCGTTATTCTTACGCGTGATGCGAAGGCTGGAGCTGGAGTTGTCGTTGCACGTCGGTCAATGAATCCCCGACTTCACTCACTGCGCACCGGACTGCATCTTTGGATACGCTGAACTTATCAGCCCAGAACTTCAGTTCACTGCTGTCCTGAATATTTATTCTAATATCATCAGTGCCTTGACTGCGCCTGCGATTGTCCATTCACGTTCTCCCTGCCTGAGTAGGCAAGCTCAGACTAACAGGCCATGCTTCCAAGTGAGGTTTATTCGTGAAATTTTCGTGAAATAAATGGACGACCAGCCAGTTGCACCGCAATGGATAGACAGTACACCACCGATTGGATGCATGACTGTTTAAGAAACAGCCTGGACTATGAGTGGGCACCCAATTCAAGGGAATGGACTGGACGCGCGGTCACACTATTTCGCTTTTCGATCAAAGTAATCTTTAACCGCACTGAGAGAGTCACCGACCTCCTTCACCGCACGCCTGATGTCATCTTTATTTACTCCGAATTTTTTTGACCAGTACTTAAGTTCGGCGCCATCGGATGCATTAATCCTGATGGCTTCGTCAGCACTGTTTAATATGAGCTTTTTCATCCGACGGCCCTGACATTCCTAAGGAGTTTCAACTGTCGGGCAGTTGTTCGAAAGAGGGGTCACGTTTGCGGTTAAAGGCTGTGGCCGCCGCAACCAGTACCAGAAGTATCACCAGCAACACCAGTGAGGAACCTACCGTACCGAAATCCAACCCCCCTTTAGCGTAAGGTTTGGTGAGGACATCGCCCAGCGTTGCACCAAAGGGCCGCGTCAATACGAAAGCGATCCAGAACAACATCACGGAAGAAAGTTTAGTCGTGTAATGCAGCACGGCCACAATCGCAATTGCACTGCCGACAAGTAACGCGCCGCCCATGAACCCTAAGCCTGAATCATCTGCCAGGAAGTCGCCGAGCGCTGTTCCCAATGTATTTGAGAACAATATGGCGAACCAATAGAAGAGTTCGGCCTTGCGGCTGGTGATCCGGCTGACGGACAGGGATTTCTCACTCCAGAACCAGGCAGTAAAGATAGCGAGCAGTATTGCAATGAGAATCGCGGAACCTGCCGCATATCCCAGGCCCAACGTTCTGTCCATGAAGTCCGACATAGTAGTGCCAGCGGTGCTGGTCGACAGAATCACAAACCAGTAAAGCGCTGGGTGATAACGTCTCGAAGCCAGTTGGCCAAGGAGCGAAGCTGCGAAGACGCTGATCAGTATCAATGAACTCACTGCATAACCGACGTCCAGTGTCATAGACAATAGATCGCCTGCGGTTTCGCCCAATGTGGTGGCGCATATTTTCATCACCCAGAACGCAAGCGTGATCTGCGGCAGTTTATTCATTTTTATTTACCTGAAAGAAAAGTTATTGCGGGTGAGCCAATGCCAACTACGGCGATCAATGATCACGTTCGTTATGTAAAAAATTGGTCAGACGAAAATGAAAATACCGAAAACATGATGAATCACTTACTGGTCGCTTTCAGCGCACTCACCCGCCGACTTCGCCCAGGCAACATTCGCATCAGCGTGTTATCGCCCAAGACGTAATGGTGAAAGAGCGCTGCTACAGCGTGCAGTCCAATCAGCCAATAACCAGCATTGCCCACCCATTCATGCCAGCCCTTCAATTGCCGCGCCAGCGAGGGGTCCAGGGTCAGTGGTGAGGGCAGGAATATCCCGAAATAGGGTATCGGTTTACCGCCGGCCGACAACATAAGCCACGCCAACAACGGTGTTGCGATCATCAGCGCGTAAAGCGCCACGTGAACCAGTCGGGAAAGCGCTTTCTGCCAGAACGGCAATGGCGGCGAGATTGACGGGGCAGGCTTGAGTCGTCCGAGTAAACGAATCCATACCAGAACGAAAATCGAGAGGCCGAACACACCGTGCAACCCCAAAAACAGGCTCTTGAGCTGGCTGGTTCTGGGCACCATACCCTTGAGTTCGATGCAGGCATAAACCCCGACAAACAACCCGAGCATGAGCCAATGCAGGGTCATGGATAATTTTGCGTAACGCTGTGCGCCAGGTTCGGAAGTCATGAATTCAGTCCATTGGAGTAAATGTGCCGCAACCTTGCACCTGGTTTCTTAACGCTTTCTGAAGAGTGCCGGATTTCATTTGGCCGCCTTCAGACTTCCCTAAGAATTGCTCCCTACTTTGGCTTCACTTACTCGTGAGTGGAGCGTTTATCTATGCATGCCCGAGATTGGAACATCTGTTTACCGCTTCAATTTGGTCACACCGGCATGCCTGCACTGGTGCTGGACCGGGCCTTGGTTGGCGAGCCAATGCGCGAGGCGTTCGAGTCATTCATTCAAAACCGCTTCCAGCAGGCCCACAACGCACAAATACGCCACTTCATGCCCGAGCTATTCGGGCTTCACGATGGCAGCGGTTCGTTGTGCGCAGTTGCCGGCGTGCGCCAGGCCTCGCATCAGTCTTTGTTTCTGGAGCGCTATCTCGACGAGCCTATCGAACAAGCCGTCGAACGTGCGGCCGGCAGATCCGTCGACCGACAGGCCATCGTCGAAGTCGGCAATCTGGGGGCGTCGAGCATTGGCAGCGCACGGCTGAGCATCATCACCGTCACCTGGCTTCTTGCCATGGGTGGACTGGAGTGGGTTTCCTTTACTGGCAACGCCGGCCTGGTCAACAGCTTCAACCGCCTGGGGTTGCGTCCGGTCACTCTCGGCCCTGCCGATCCGCTGCGTCTTGGTGATGATCGTCACACATGGGGTAGCTATTACGACACGCAACCCCACGTGCATGTCGGGGATGTACGCTCAGGTTTTGAGCACCTGAGCCGATCCGGGCTGTTCGAACGATTCGGCTTGCCGCTCAGTCTGGAGCAATGCTGCCATGTCGCGTGAACTGCATGCGTTCCGTCTGCATCTGGCGAATATGGCGCTTGAAAACCCTCATACTTGCGCGCTGTGGGGAGAGGAGTTGCGCCTGACCTACGCCGAGCTGGATGCAGAAATCGAGCTGCGCCAACAGCTGCTCCGGGATATGGATGCCAAGGTGGTCGCGCTGGCGATGGACAACGGTCCAGATGCGCTGGTCTGGGATCTGGCGATACTTTTCCAGGGACTGGCGTGCCTGATCTTGCCACCGTTTTTCAGTGCCGAACAACGACGCCATTGCCTTGACCAGACTCAGGCGGATCTGGTCATTGCGCAACCTGGACACGAAAGCGAATTCCAAACCGCAGGATTCACGCACCGCTCAGGGTTCTGGTGCCGAACAACCGACACGTCCCACCCTATGCCGGCGAACACCGCAAAACTGACGTTCACATCCGGCACCACCGGCACGCCAAAAGGTGTTTGCCTAAGCGCCGACAGCATGCTGATCGTGGCACAAGCGCTGTACCAGGCCAGCCGGGCTAAACGCCCGCGTCATCATTTGTCCATTCTGCCCATGGCGATACTGCTGGAGAACATCGGTTGTTATGCCGCGCTGTATGCCGGTGCGACGCTGAGCCTCGTCAGTCAGCGGACCTTGGGCATTCAGGGCGCCACCGGCGTCGACCTGCCCCGCCTGCTCAATTGCCTGAAAATCCGCCGCCCTGACAGCATGATCCTGGTGCCGCAATTGCTGTTGGTGCTGGTATCGGCTTGCGAGATCGGAGCGTTCGACGCGCAAGGGCTCAGCTTCGTCGCGGTTGGCGGTGCCAAAGTCAGCGTGGAATTGCTGCTGCGGGCTGAAGCACTCGGCATCCCGGTGTACGAAGGGTATGGCCTGTCCGAATGCGCGTCGGTGGTAGCGCTCAATCGACCCGAAGCCAGTCGTCCTGGAAGCGTTGGCAAACCGCTGCCCCATCTGCAAGTCAGGCTGGCAGACGATGGCGAGGTGCTGATAAGCGGTGCGCTGATGCTGGGTTATCTGGGCGACAGCCATGCAGCGCCTGAGTGGTGGCCCAGCGGCGACCTGGGTGAATTCGACGAGGACGGCTACCTCTATCTCAAGGGCCGAAAAAAGCACCAGTTCGTCACCAGCTTCGGTCGCAACGTCAATCCCGAGTGGGTCGAAGCGGAGCTCACCCAGCGCGGCATCATCGGCCAGGCATTTGTCTACGGCGAAGCCATGGCGCACAACCATGCATTGCTGTGGCCGCTGCGCCCGGACACCACTGACCTGCAAATAGCCGCCGCCGTGGCACAGGCCAATCACGCGCTGCCCGACTACGCCCGGGTCCATGGCTGGACCCGTCTGGAACATCCGTTCACCACCGCAAACGGCATGGCAACCGCTAACGGCCGACCGCGCCGCGACGCCATTCTGGCGCACTTCCGGCATCACTTTTGCGAATCCTCCCAAACCAGAGTTCTCACATCATGAGCTTTTTTCAGACGCTGCAAGATGCCACACGCAACGAGCGTGAAACCTTATTCAATCTGCCTATCATCCACCGCGCTCTGTTCGGCCAGGTCACCCTGGACAGTTATCAGGCTTTCCTGACACAGGCCTACTACCACGTCCAGCATACGGTGCCGCTGATGATGGCCTGCGGTGCGCGCTTGCCTACCCGACTGGAGTGGCTGCGCGGCGCCGTGTGCGAATACATTGAGGATGAATACGGTCACGAACAGTGGATTCTCAATGACTTGCGAGCGTGTGGCGCGAACGCCGACGCGGTTCGCGATGGTACACCTGGCCTGCCTATCGAGCTGATGGTGGCGTACCTGTATGACCTGATCGCCCGCGGCAATCCGGTGGGTTTGTTCGGCATGGTCAATGTGCTGGAAGGCACCAGCATCGCGTTGGCCACTCATGCCGCCGGCAGCATTCAGCAGCGTCTTGACCTGCCCGCCAGCGCATTCAGTTATCTGAATTCCCACGGCAGTCTGGATGTCGGCCACATGGAGACCTACCGCAAACTGATGGACCAACTTCAGGACCCGGCGGATCAGGCCGCGGTCATCAAAGCGACGAAAGTGGTGTATGCGCTGTACACCGAGATGTTCCGTCAGCTGCCCGACGCCGCGGCCCAGGCGCCGAAGGAATCCAATCATGCGTCTGTCTGAAGCGCGCGTGGTGCTGACCGGCGCCAGCGGCGGGATCGGCATCGCCATCGCAAGAGCGCTATGCAGCGAAGGCGCCGAGGTGCTGGCGGTTTCCCGGCACCGCGAGCCGCTGCTGGCGTTGCAGGCCCAATACCCGCATTTGCTGCACTGGGTACAGGCGGACCTGACCACCCATGAAGGCCGCCAGCATGTATTGATGTCGGCGCAAGCGATGCAGGGCGTCAATATGCTGATCAACGCCGCCGGCACGAATCACTTCTCCATGCTCGAACAACTGCCAGCCAGCGAAATCGATGGGATGCTCAATATCAACTTGCACGCGCCCATTCACCTTACCCGCCTGATGTTGCCGATGCTGCGTCTGGTCGATAGCGCCATGGTCGTCAATGTCGGCTCTACCTACGGATCGATCGGCTACGCCGGTTATGCGGCTTATTGCGCCAGCAAATTCGCCCTTCGCGGGTTTTCCGAGGCACTACGGCGCGAGCTGGCCGACACTCGGATCGGTGTGCTTTACGTGGCGCCGCGTGCCACTCGCACCACAATGAATGGCCCCGCTGCGCGAGCACTCAACACCGCCCTCAAAAGCAATGAGGACGACCCGCAGCAGGTTGCCGCAGCCGTCGTCCACGCTATTGCCGGTAATCGCCGAGAGCTTTACCTGGGATGGCCGGAACGCTTTTTCGTCAGCCTCAACAGCGTCCTGCCGACGCTGGTTGACCGAGGTTTACGCAAGCACCTACCGCTGATTCGCCGACTCAGCGCCCGGACACTCGAAGAGAAGCCCAAACCATGAGAACGATTCTATTGACACTGCTGTGTATGATCAGCCTGCCGCTCTGGGCTCTGGATGCACCGGATCAGCAGCGGCTGACGGCCATCCAGCAGGATTGGGCGCGCATTCAGTATCAACTGCCCGAGGATCAGCGGGTCCCCGCATTCGAAAAACTGGCGGTGCAGTCCTCGGCGTTTACTCAGGATCGCCCCGCTGTGGCTGAAGCCTGGATCTGGAACGGCATCGTCACCAGCAGTTGGGCTGGTGCGCAAGGTGGCCTCGGCGCCTTGAGCAAGGTCAAGCAATCCAAAGCCGATCTGGAAAAAGCCCTGGCGCTGGACCCCAATGCCTTGCAGGGCTCAGCCTATGCGAGCCTGGCCGCACTGTATGACCGAGTGCCGGGTTGGCCCATTGGTTTCGGTGACGCCGACAAGGCGCAGACGCTGCTCGAACAAGCCCTGAAAATTAATCCCGACGGCATCGATCCGCTGTATTTTTGGGGTGACCATCTGTTTCGTCAGGGCCACTATGCTCAAGCCAAAGAAGCGCTGAACAAAGCGTTGCAGGCCGCGCCCCGCCCAGGTCGCGAGATTGCCGACGCCGGTCGGCGCAAAGACATCCAGCTGTTGCTGGTCGATGTGAACAAAAAACTCAAATGACGGAGCGTTCATGCGTCTGCTGCTGATCGAGGATGACGTTGCGTTGGGGGAAGGCATTCATCAGGCGCTGAGTCGCGAGGGCTACACCGTTGACTGGCTCAAGGATGGGGCAAGCGCCCTGCACGCGATGTTGAGCGAAGTGTTCGATCTGGCGATTCTGGACCTTGGGCTTCCGAAGATGGACGGCTTGGCGGTGCTGCGCCGACTCCGTCAAAGCGGGTCCACCGTGCCGGTGCTGATACTCACTGCCCGTGACGCCACAGAAGACCGGATCGCCGGGCTGGACGCCGGCGCGGACGACTACCTGATCAAACCGTTCGACCTGTCTGAACTCAAGGCTCGCCTGCGTGCGCTCTTGCGCCGCAGCGCAGGCCGCGCGCGATTATTGATCGAGCATGCGGGCATCACGCTCGATCCCGCCACGCAGCAGGTCAGCTACCACAACACCCCAGTGCCACTCACCCCCAAGGAATATCAACTGCTTTACGAATTGCTGTCGCCGCCGGGTCGAGTGATGACCCGCGAACGTTTGATCCAGTTGCTGTACGGCTGGAACGAAGAGGCCGAGAGCAACACGCTTGAAGTCCACATCCATCATCTGCGCAAGAAGTTTTCCAGCGAGCTGATCCGCACTGTTCGCGGCGTTGGTTACCTGGTGGAGGATCAGGCTTGAATTCGATCCGTCGGCGTACCCTCACGCTCATCCTGGGTCTGGTGATGATCGGGCTGCTGATTCTTACCCTGGTCAATGTGCACGACAGCAATCACGAAATCGCCGAGGTCTACGACGCGCAACTGGCGCAAAACGCCAGGTTGTTACAAGGCGTAATGCGCATGCCACTGGCTCGCAAAGAACACGCGCAGCTCTATCTTGCGTTCAATCAGGCGCTGGCCCAGGCAGATCCGCGAGTCGATGGCCATCCTTATGAAAGTAAGATCGCCTTTCAGGTCTGGGACCTCCAAGGCAACCTGCTGGTGCACACCGCCAGCGCCCCAACCTTCACCCATTCCCCGCAATACATCGGTTTCACCAACATCACCGATCTGGGCACCCATCAGTGGCGTGCGTTCGTCCTCAAAGACGTCGAACAGGGTTTGCTGATCTGGGTGGGCGAGCGTGACGACGTGCGTTCAGATCTGGTCAACCGCATCGTGCGTCACACCGTGCTGCCCAACCTGATCGGCAGCCTGCTGCTGATGGTAGCCATCTGGCTTGCCATCGGTTGGGGCCTCAAACCCCTCGCTGATCTGGCCGACACGTTGCGCGGCCGCCATCCGGGATCGCTTGAGCCACTGCAACTGGCACCGCTGCCCAGCGAACTGGAACCCATGCAGGCGGCGTTGAATCGGTTGTTGGGGCAAATCCAGGAGGTGTTGAGCCGCGAACGTCGCTTCATCGCCGACGCCGCCCATGAAATGCGCACGCCGCTGGCAGTGCTGCGGGTGCATGCGCAAAACGTGCTCGAAGCACGCAACGAAGAGCAGCGCAAACAGTCGCTCGACTACCTGATTGTCGGTGTTGATCGCACCACGCGACTGGTCAACCAATTGCTGACCATTGCTCGCCTTGAGCCCGGCGCTGGCGCTGTGAGGAAAACGTCGGGGGACCTGGTGCAGGAAGTACGCGCCAGTCTGGTACAGATGACGCCCTGGGTACTGAGCAAAGGTCTGGAGTTGGTCTTTGAATGCGAAGAAACTTCGTATCGGATTGACAGCGATTTCCCCGCCATCGATATAGCCCTGCAAAACCTGTTGACCAACGCGGTCAATTTTTCTCCGGAAGGCGGTCAGGTCAGCGTCGGTCTCAACTTCAACGACGACCGTTTTCTGTTGAGCGTCGCCGACCAGGGCCCAGGCATCGAAGCGACAGAACAGGACAGACTGTTCGAACGTTTCTACAGTCTTGGCAACGATCAGGGTGTGGGTCTGGGGCTAACCATCGTGCAGGCAGTTGCCGAGCGTTTGGGGGGAGAGATTCAGTTGGAGAACGCCCCATCGGGAGGCTGCAGAGCGACTTTGGAAATACCCCTCTGACCGAGGCGCGATAGCTGGCAGTCGTCAGGTGCCACTGCCCTCTCGCGCCTCGATTCGAGTGACGACAGAGGATGTGCAACGCACGACAAAGTCTGCCCACTGTGGGCAAGAAGCGCAGGCTGGAAAAACGAGATTGAATCAGAAAGTCCCTTAGGACCGAGCCATTCATGCGCACCACGCTGGTGTCACACTCAAGGCTTTTGCGACATCCCTACCTGATGGTCTCAACAGGTCTGGATAATTGGAGGCAACCCCACCAGCCACACCCCGGCACACAATGTTCCCGCTGTGGCTGCTTCCTTCCGGATCTGACCAGGTGGCATGCAAGCATGCTCGGCAATCGTTGCGGGCCTTACGGAGCAAGGGTTTCAGGCTCTTTTGGTTGCAATATCTCTACCGTGCAAACTCCCTGCACGGGCAGTAAAAACTCGGGGGTGTAGCCAGCACTGTCACACTTTGCTGTAACACTTTGGTGTCACACCCATGGCTTACATGATCAAGCGCGGGGCGCTCTATTACCTCAATCTCAAGCTACCCAAGCACCTCTTCCCGAGGTGTCACACTTTACGTTTGAGCCTGAACATCCGGCAGCGGCAGAGCGCCCTGTTCCTCGCTGCTTCACTCGCCCAGCAAGTCCACAGCCACTTGAACGCCCACCCCATGGCCGACCTTCAGACGCTGCGTAGGCTGTGTTCGGAGTGGCGAGATGCTACCCCAACGCAGCCAATCCAGACTGCTCCAAGGAAGGCGCCAGCGGCCACCATGAAGCGGAACAGCGACGGCCCTACACTCGCCAGCTTATCCAAACTCTATATAGAAGAAGGAAAACGTGGTGGCACATGGCGCGAGGTCAGCACGCACGAAGTCGAACGCTCACTACGAGACTTGTTCGAACTGATGGGTGACATGCCCGTGGAAGCATTCGACGTCCAGCAAGCCCGCCTGTTGAAAGATCGTTTGAGTCGCTGCCCGCAATACTTCGGCCTACGCCCCGAGTACGAGGGCAAGACCCTAAAGCAGGTGGTTGAGTCAGGCGCCACTTACAAGACCATCACCGCCGTTACCGTGAACAATCGCTTACGCAAGCTCTCTGCCTTCCTGAACTGGTGCAAGACAGGTGGATATGTAGCGGATAATCCTTTGGCGGGCATGAAGGTGATGACTGGATCGGCCAAGGAGGCACGGTTGTCCTTTGATCGACACGATCTGACCACCCTGCTCAATCTGGATGCACTCAAAACAGAAGCCCGAAAGCATCCATGGCGCTACTGGTTGCCGCTCCTAGGGCGAGCCACTGGGGCACGATTGGAAGAACTCTGCCAATTGCGGGTGGATGACTTCATCGAGCAACAGGGCATGCAGTGCATCCGCATCGATGACAGTCGTGATGGCCAGAACCTCAAGAACGCCAGCAGCCGTCGTGTTCTTCCCCTGCACCCTTCTCTGATCGAGCAGGGCTTGTTGCAATACGCTGACTCAGTCAGGGCAAATGGGGATGATCGCCTATTCCCCAAACTGGAAGCAGTGCGAGGAAAGCTCGGGCACGCAGCCTCGAAATGGTTTGGCCGCTATAAAGCGAAATTGGGTATCACCGATCCACGCAAAACCTTCCACAGTTTCCGCCACACCTTCATCGATGATCTGCGTGATGCTGGCGTGCAAGACTCACTGATCAAACGAATGGTGGGACATGAAGACAGCTCCGTCACCTTCGGCATCTATGGCAGCAGAATCCCGATCAAAGCGATGGCCGAGGCGTTGACGCACATTCAATAACCCCGAATAACCATCGATAAACCCGAGCATAACCTGCACTGGATTCGTCATGTTCTGAGGGACAGCTGTCGTTCAGCCCAGTGTTTACAGGCTTACATGGCTGTCTGGACTAAGCAGGACGCTTTCTTTCCGATGGAAATTGGTTTTCTACGAACGGAATATTAGACGCGGCTTAACCATCGTTTTTTGCGGTACGCCTACACCATGTAGCTGGTACACGCAACAAATAACGCTTGACAAATGATAGCACTTTGACTGATGATCCTCGTATCGACAAAACATACTGAATACGTCCCGCACCCATACAGTGCCAGATGATCGGTGTTGCTTTGTCTGCAAACTGGCTGACCACCACCGACGGTCAATGCAAACCATGAGAAATAGCCATGACCATTGCAATGAAAGCAAAGCCAACCTCGAGGTCGACGACATCCGAAAGCTGAGTTCATTTACTCCTCTGTAGAGAGAAATGCTGCCGATGATGCCGACCAACGTGTCGGTTTTTTTTCGCCTAAAATTCAACCTATGGAGGTATCAATGAACCAAGATTTCATGCATGACCGTGTTAAGACCATCTACGTATTGCCACAACTGGCAGGCATCCGCCTCGACTACTCCCTCGGGGAGGAAGCACCACTCTTTACTCCACCACGGGACGGCAAACTGCTCTACGGAGTTGGCTACGATTCGGCGGAGAGACGCAAAGCTTGTGGTATGCCCTATCACGAGAAGACATGTCGTTCACATCGCCGATGGGTCGACATGCTTAATCGCTGCTATAGGTCTGGAGCTAGCGCATACATTGGCTGCACCGTTTGCCCAAAATGGCACGATTTCCAAGAGTTTGCAGATTGGTTTGTGAATCAGCCTTACGCACTTGAGGCAGACATGGAACTGGACAAGGATGTTCTTGATCCTTTGAATAAAGTGTACTCGCCGGAGTTCTGTTCGCTTGTTCCGAGGGTGATCAATCAGATTTTTCGAGACACTCGAAGTCAGCGAGGGAAGCTCCCTATAGGCGTAACTGTTGCGTCGCGAGAGGAAGGTTTCATATCTCGTCTTTCGATGTATGGAAAATCAGTGTACTTGGGAAAATGCCACAGCATCGTCGAAGCTTTCGAGGTCTATAAGGCTGCTCATCGGAAGTACTGCAATGAATTGGCAGACAGGTACGAAGGGTCGATTGATGCTCGCGTGGTTGAACGACTACGCAGCTATACGCGCCATATTCATGACTAATAAATTGTAACGATGTACTGCCGCAAGCATTCACTTGCGGCAATCACCACTCAACGAGGCTCATGCCTATGAAATGAACTTGAACAGGAGAATTATCCATGCCACATCCATTCGTTTTGAATTTGATCCCCACCTCGGCCAATGATGATTTGGCTACTGTAGCTGGAGTCGCACCGATCCCAACAAAATTGGATTCTGGCCGCACCCTTGATGCACCGACGATCGAAGAGCAAGTTGTACAGCTACGACGAGACGGTCTATCCATTGCAAAAATTGTGCAAGCCACAGGACACCCTGAACGCAGAGTCAAAGCCCTGATTAAAGGTGTGCCAATGGGGATTTCTACACCCTTTGATAAGTCCGTGAGTCGAACTTATGACCTCGGGTGTCGCCCCCAAGGAATTAAAGACTACGAGCTCCGCGGCATCCTGCATCAAGAATACGGTTGTAAATGGGATACTTCTGAAGGGCGTTATTACAGTAGTTTCGACGCAGACGTAATCAAACGAGTCAAAGAAAGGGTTCGACAGCGTGCGACCAAGGAGGACTCAAACGTCATCTTCGTAATGGATTGGGTAGATGAAACGGCGCCAACCGGAAGTCGTCTCTTCCTCGAAGAATCTGCACTCAGCTTTATGTGCAGGATAGATGAGTGCATCAATCAGTTCATGGAACTCCATAGTACTCGTGCGGCAGAGGACAGTGAAGATGCCGAATTGGCACAACGTAAACAGGCATTTGCTGCTCGAAAGCATATTCTGAAGATCGTTAGCGGGCTTGGTGCGGAACCAGTCGCCAAACTACTTGGGCGAACGACTGCCTTGACGAACTCATTGGATGGCGTTCCTGACATGATCTGTCCAAAAATTCCAGACGCACGAGACGAATACTTCCCAGAACCTTCGTACAATGACCCGTTTCTGGAATATGTCGAGTCTCAGGGTTGGCTGGGATAAGCGACCTAACACGTAGTAATCTGACCTGTCCGGCTCACGCCCACCATATGTATAGGGTCGGACACCGGACGGGAAGCTCACAGTTACACGCGAGTGAATTTGCACCAGTACGAGCGTTTCTGCATCGTCCCGATTTCGGATCAGCACACCAGTAAATTAAATGAAATCAACACACACCCAAGCTCTTGCTCTTGATCTGCTCCACCGAAGGTGACGTGCATAACTGTCAGCATCCGCTGACGAGATTTCCCTGAATGCATCCGCATTCATTTACGCACCAACAATCAAGATCACAAGCGAAGAGCTGGTTTTGTGTAAAATTCATTTAATTACTGGAGTACATCCCAAGGAACATCGGCGGTCACGCCGCAGCTTAGTACAGTTGAAAGCTCACGTTTTCGGTGCGAACACTTCAGCGGAGCTGGGAGGGTATCATGCTCAAAGCTTCGCTTTACGTATGCAGTAGCTACCGCAGGTACGTGCCGTGTTACACGCTGTAGTTTTCCAGTCTGTAGTTTCCGACCGTTCGTAGCCCTGCTGGGTCAACCTTTCGCCAATGCGGTTTGATCAAGCTAACCAAACGCTGCCGCTAAAATTTCCTTTGCCCTTTTGTAGAGCCGCAATGCTTTCGCGTCATCTGTCAGCAGCCCATCAAAGTAGGTTGCGTAAGTAACAAAATGAGAGTCCACCATATCATTTCGTATTTTATGATCCTTTGCAGTCTTGGCACCACCAGTAGCAGCCCACTCGAGGGCGAGAAGGTAGCAGCACAGGGAGTTTCGGAAAATGAACGTGTTGTGCAGTTCCCTGAATACCGGCACTCGTGGCGACCGAGGATCGCTTCTGAATAGTGTCATGGAGACCTGCATAACTGCCTTGATCAATGTGTCTACCATCTTTGCAGTGAATCGCTCGCCGTCTCGTATCTTCCGACGCTCTTCTTTGTCGAAGTCGATTGCGAGGCTATCAAAGATCTGTGCTAAGTCCGCTGCATCAGCAAGCATCCTGTGTAGTTGCCCACTGGCGTCCACAGCCATCTTCCTGATCTCCTCTATTAAAGGAGCGTGGCCGCGTTCTGCCTCGTTGAGCTTGCGGATGTAGTCAGGAAAACCAGATGTCTGGCAACCGTGGATCAAGCGCCTTTGCAGCCCAGCAGCTCTACCGCTGAGTTGACAGATCAGCTGTGTGTTTCGAAGGACAATCACTTGCTTAGAGTAGTCCCCCAGTATCCTCATGGCATTGCATATACTCTTGACCGCATCGCCTTGGAGAGCTTCCATTGCTGAATAGTCTGTTAGCACCGCTCGATTTGAGGTCGAGGCTTCAAGGAAGGTTCTCAGCTGAGGACTCTGAAGTTGGTTGCTATCCACTACCATGCGCATTTTGTATCTCCAATTCGCTTGCTGGCATCTCCTCGCTCACCGTCGAGAATGTCATGCTATGCCGTCCAAGGGTACTGGGTTTCTTGGCCGTTATGGTTACAACCCGGTGGGTGCGGAAATCTCTCTGATTGCTCCAGAGGTTGAGCCATCATTCAGCCAGAGCACGAACACCCGTGCCCATAAACACAAGAACAGCGTTACATCCGTGAATATCCTGCCGCTCTCATCTTGGTGAATAGCCTCCAGTCGCTATCAATGAAGTAGACCTATCCGGTAGTGCGATAGCCGTCAGGAAATCGCTATCAATAGACTATTGTAGAAAGCCATATGAGTAGTTTATCATTTTACTATCAGATTGAATGACAAAGGATAGCAAACCATGAATACCCACCTTTACCTCCGTGCATCGACCAAAGACCAAGACGCCAACCGTGCAAAAGTTGCCTTGGAGTTGTTCGCTGGTGAAAAGGGATTGAACATCGTTGGCGTGTATGCCGAGAACATCAGTGGGACCAAGCTCAACCGTCCTGAGCTGCTTACCTTGCTCGATACTGCCGAGAGTGGAGACGTGCTATTGGTCGAGTCTGTAGACCGCCTGAGTCGCCTCTCACAGGCTGACTGGGACACTCTCAAAGCGACGATCAAGGCCAAGGGGTTGCGTCTGGTTGTAGCTGATTTGCCAACCAGTCACATGCTGGTTGAAGCAAAAGGAATCACTGGGCAAATCATGGATGTGATCAACAACATGCTGATTGACCTCATGGCAACTATGGCACGACTCGATCAAGAGAAGCGTGTGGAACGCATCAAGCAGGGTCTGGAAAACAAGAAGGCAGCTGATCCTAGTTGGACTCCATCGGGTAGGGGGCGGAATGCTGCCAAGTGGGCAGAGGTGCAGGCGCTGATGCGAAAGTATCCAACCATGTCCGCCGAGATGATCGCCAAGCAAGCTGACTGTGGTGTCGCTACGGTGTACAGGATCAAGAAAGAATCGAACGCTGCATAACTTCCACGACTCCCCACAAAGTTTACACAACGCCCTAGAGCCTCGCCTATGCGGGGTTTTGTCGTCTCTGTGTTTTGATAACGTCAAGGTTATTTCTATAAATGGTCAGCTTTTAAATGGGCCACCCGTGTCAGGCTAAGCGGGTGTGGTAGGTCGCCAGATTATATTTCCAGCCAAAAAACCAAACGACTATCGAAGCGCATCAAAAAAAATTCGGGGGGTGGGATAATTTCCAGATGCCTTCGTGCTATCTGCCAGGATCGTAGAGCGCCATCCTTGAATCAGATATCGTTCTATCCCATCGCTCAATGAATATCAGAAATTTATCGTAGTCATCCGCATATGTTTGAAGCCACTTGCCTATCCCTTCGCATACAGCAAGATAGAATGGATGGAGATTGAAATAATAGGTGTCGCCTACACCTTGTGCTTCCTCTGGTACGTTTCCTATCGATATTGAAATTCGTCGAGCCTTTTTCTTTAATACCTTGTTTGAATCGAGATTCGACATATGCAACATTCCATTTCTCATCTCCCAAAGTTCGTCGGCGGTGACGCCTATAGGCTTCAAGTCAACATAAGCGTCAAGCCATCTGCTAAACACGGCACGCTCTGAGGGTTTCTTGTCGTAACCATATTCAACATGTGCAATGCTGTCGATACAGGACATGAATAGCTTGGCAGCAGATGCATAGTGCTTGTTATTGAAAAGGAGTTTGTAGGCCAACAAAAAATCGTCGTTAATAAGATCGGCATAGTGAAATGTATTGTCTCTTGTATATTTTGCCAGCCAATCATCCATGACGCTTTTTTCTCCCATCTCCTTATTCACGTCATCCATATCTAGCGGAGCGTGATCCGAGACATAATTTATCGAGGGCTGTCCGTCGAGAATTATTGTGATTCCATAGAGTGGTGTACGTGTTTCGTGCGGCTCAAATACATGCTCGAATAGTTCAAGCGCTGCACCCAAGCGACAGCGTGCAGTATATGCACCGATTGTCAAACCTACTGGAGCTTTCGTTAGTGTTGCCTTTTGATAATCCCGCTCTACCGAAGCTTTCAGGTACGCAAGTTTGTCTTCATCCGTGCCATCAACTTCGTAGCGTATATGTCCGAGAAAGCCTACCCTTTCTTGTGCGTCTGCAATCAAGTAGAAGCTGTAAATTGTTTCCTTCACGCGTTGCTCTCCCTGCTGTCTTGGCTACTTCTGCAAGTGCTTCTCGTGCTTTTCAATGAGTTCCGTAGTCCAGTCTGTAGACCCGCTCCAGCGTTTCAACTCTTCACCGCAGACGCTGCAATCTATAGAGCCCGGATCTCGTACAGGGAATTTTTCTCCTGTGAGCTTGTAGATGGAGCCACATTTACTGCAAGTAATTTCACTATTCATACACACCTCCGGTCATTATGTCGCCTTCCCCAACACAACTCGATCAGCCACCAAAGACCGTAGGTTTTTCTATCAGTGAAATGCTGTATTCGCCGTAGGTCAGAGTTTGATGCAATTCAATTTCAGCAGTCGCAATCCATTCGCTCCAGATTTGGTCGATGTCGTCGGAACATTGCCTCACGAAGTCGACGGTTAAAAATGCCTCCCACTCGCCTCGAAGATCGAAATCGTCATAGTTCTTCCCCGGTTCAAAGTCCACCGTTTCATCTACCTCGATGGTGTCCGGCTTGCCATGTGCAATGGTGTCACGGAAGTTTTTCAACTCTTTGATGGAAGAGTACGGACGTGCTGAAAAGTCAGGTTCCAATCCCAGCGCCTTCAACACATTCTCAACCTTTTTGTCGAACCACCGCCGTTCCTTAAAATCCGCCATCTTCTGTTCGCCAATGAAGTTAAGGCGCGATTCAAAAGTGAACGCCAACATGACGAGACAGGCAGTGATGTCGAGAGCGATACCTTGTCGGTCCTCTGCCGCCTCCTTTTCCTCGATTCGAGTCTTGAGGTAGTGAGCCGTGTTGGAGATGTCGTTGTGAATGTGAATGTTCTTCTTGGCGGTCTTTTGCACCTGAAGTTTTGTCATACCACGTCCTTGATGCAGTGGCTGTATTCACCAGAGCTTACGCCACGTACTGGACGCTCGCCATGCCATCCTCCCACCATACGCCCTCTCCATCACTTTCAAGGAAAGAGCTGTGTCAGCGAAAAGGACTATCGGAATTATTCTCGCAATAGGTCTTGCCTATGTCGTTATCAAAGGCATAGTCAACCCCAGCCACCTCGACAGCAACCGCCCCGTCTACCGCACAGTATCCCGAAAGCGCAGCGACGTATGCTGAAGTTAACCAAGAAATCGGGTGCAAGAGCACCTACAGCGACCAGAAGAAAGACGACATATTTAACGCGAAATACAAGAATCACTGGATGACCTGGAAGGGCCAAATCGCTTTGTTGGAGTCAGATGAGGTTTCCTTGAATGTGGACGGCGTAGGCACCCAAGATCTTCAGGTCGACTTTGCAGACAAGCGGGCAGGATATGACCTCTCGAAGGGTAGTCAGCTTAAGGTGCGATTTCTTATGAAGACCGCAGGCGGGTGCTTCCTTCCTTTCGGTGGTCGAGAAGCCACGGTCGTTCGATAGGCTCAGTACCCCAACGTTTGTAGCCCGCCATTGAGCGGACTTTCTCATGCTATCAGCTTCGTGTCATCACAGCGCCCCGTCACAGACCGCCTGACTCCACTTACAAGCCACGCTGATACACTCGCTCCAGATCGCCTCTCCAAGAGCCTCCCAGACAGCCACAGAAGGCAGTCCGTGCGTAAGATGTCCGTCTCTTATTTCCATTTTTCCCAGCTTTTAAAACAAGGTGGCCGCGTTCGCGTTAAGAGCCTGTCGTGATACCCCCGGCTTCGGAATGTCTTGCCCCTGCCATTATTTTTCCTAGAGCTGAATCGTAGAACACCCTCAAGTGCATGACTCTCGCGGCTCGGGATTTGCGTTTTCGTCTGGAGAATGCCATGTCACTTGCAGGGATAAGCATCTTGGATGGCAAACATCGCTAAAGTGGCGTCATCAGTGTCCCTGAGTTCGGTAGTCCGCAAGTAATCGACTACTGCCTGTACTGCCTCGCCTAGTGTTACAGACCTTTCAGGAAAGCATGTTTTAAACTCGTTCGGAAGGTGGCTATTCAAGCTCTGCATTGTTTTCAGAACCCCTTCAACGAGTCCTACGCACATTCCTTCAGCCATAGTTGGGCCACCCTTGATTTCGTCGCCAGCCACATAAGGAAGCACGCCTTGGCACTGTGCGAGCAGAGCATTCCCGCCAGTGAAGCCAGCGACGACCGATCCGCTACAGAACATCCCAACCAATGCCACCACTAATAGTGTTTTCAAGCTGCGCATCCTTGAGGCGTGTTCAGACCGACTACCGCCCCGGCCATTATTTCTGCTAGCCAAATTCGAAGTAGTTCGAAGAATGCAAGGTCTCTCCGGGCGGCGGTGGTTTTCGCCATAAAGTCACCTTCTTATCGCTTTTCGGCTTCACGCTGCATTTGGATCGTTTCGAAAATCAGAAGGCCATACTCAATGAGGTTCCTGAAGAACCCAAGCATCGGGTCATGGAACGTGCCTAACGGCTTATCCGCTTTAGGGTCTGCTGGGTATTCCAGCAAGTCCACAATCTGGCTGTGGGCGTGTGGTATGAAGAATGAGTTCACGAACCCCATCACGCTTTTTATGTCCATGCCCGGCAATTCTCGCTGTACCTTGCCTGCGAGAGTACCGGCGTCGTTGTAGTAACCTCCATCGTGCACGATGAAGTGCCTCAACTTCTCGATCAGCACAAGTATCACCCGGTAATTCGCCCCTGTTGGGTTCTCGGATTCATAACGCTCGAAATGCTTCGACGCCCGCCGGAATGCCTGAAGCTGTGCATACGGTTTCCGGTCCTTGGGTGTAGGAAGTTGGTGGTAGTGCTTGATGTCATTGGAACCCTCGTGACTCCATTTGACTGGACGCACCCATATGCTAATCCCAGCAAGGCCACAGTATGCGTATGCCCTTTCAAGGAAGTCTTCAAAGGCTTCGTATGCTTCCACAAGCAGCCACTGATAAGTTTTCAATTTCTGAAGCGCGTTTAACTCAAGCCGATCCTCCAGAGATAATGGCGGGGAATCATGCGAGAGGTCTTCGCCGGTTGATGGCGACCTGAAATGAAAGTAGTGCTTGATCCCGTATTGAGATTCAAGCGCCCAGTCTGGAAGCTGGCCGTGAAACTTCTGGATCGACTGGTGTTGCTCGGTGTATATCTTGTTGACTTGAGCCTTGTGCTGATGCAGCTGCGCCACCTTCGAAGCAAACCTGTCGAATTCTTCCCTCAAGTAGTCTTTGATCATCGCGTCATATCACCCTTACCGTTAGTAGGAGCTTACGCTGGCCGAGATTCGGGTGCCACGGCAGGGTGATAGGGATGCTGCTGGCGAGTGCCCCGCTGCGACGTGCATCCACATTGAAAGCTGAACGCTTCCATGTAGGAATGGTGGTAGCACCTTGCCATTCCCCCGACCCCAGCTAACCTTACGGACTCAAATAATGGGCGAAGGGAAACACCAACATGGCAGACGTTACATATCCATGCTATTGGGAGAAGAAAGACAATTCGGGGCAGTGGTACTGGATTTACTACGCCAGTAACGCGAAGGCGATCGCCCGAAGCAGCGAGAGTTACGTGGCTCGCAGCGATTGCACTCACTCAATCCAGATCATGCAGGGCTCGACTGCCTCGCCGATTTTCTACACTGAGTAACGAGCAGGCAGGAGTACAACAGAGTAGTACAATCAGAAAACAAAAAAACCCCGTAGACCTTGATCTACGGGGCTTTCATTTGTATGGCGGAGAGATAGGGATTTGAATCCCCTCCAGACAGATACATGAAAACTTGATCACATCATCAATCACGAGGCTTGGTGCCATATTTTCCGGTGTACGGATTCAGATTCCCCTTCGTACTATAGTTATTATTCCTAGTGTTATCCGGATTTGTAGCATGGGAAGGTCGGACGTAGGTTCCATTGCTTCGCGTATATCCACTGATAGTATGATCAGAACGACCCCCGTAAGAATAACTAGATTTGTACGAAGTATGCCCGCCGAAACTGCTTCCGCGAGCAAAAGCATTCCCTGAAAGTGCCAATGCCGCCACAGCAGCCAAAATCAGTCCCCTTTTCATGCAGCCTCCCTTTCCAGATCAATGATGGCTCAACGATACCACCACCAAAGTGTAGACGACACATGCTTCTAGCTTACTTCAGGGAAAGCACGGAGGGTGTAAGGGTGATTATGAGCGCAAAGCATGGATGGAAGGACTTGGAGCACGAGGGCGTGGCAAGCTATGATCCTCGGTGACGTGCACCACTTAGGTGTACTTAAACGCTGTCACACTTCGAGATTTTTTACTGATAAATCCTTGAAAAATCAAGGACTTAGAGATAGGAGGCAACCCCACCAGCCACACCCCGGCACACAATGTTCCCGCTGTGGCTGCTTCCTTCCGGATCTGACCAGGTTCACGGGTAATCGTTGCGGGGGGACCGATGGGGTCACCATAACGACACTCGCCAGTCGGCGAGCCGCGCCATTGTACCGGTCTCACACGAAGTTACAACCGTTGCGTTCGGAATAAAATTTGATAGGGCTCAAGCACTTGTGTGCCGGGGGTTTGCCGGACTTTGGCGTCCCCGGACGGCGGTGCCGCACCCGCCATGGGTGGATTGGCGGCCCGCCACAGCAGTCCATAAGTGCGGCGGCTACGACATGAGTGCCTCAGAACGTCATAATGCGGCCTGCGCACAGAGTGAAGGCCGCAAAGCGATGAAGTTGGAAGTAGTGGATCACAAGACGCTAAGGGCAGTTCAGCGCCAGGAGCTGGAATTGCTGGAACTGCCCCAAGCGCAGAAGATGTTCGCCGGGGATATTTTCGGTGCGCTGAATACGCTGGTGTCGGCGTGCGAAGATCACGTTCGTGGATTCGCCTTGTTGGTGGACGATATGCCCCGTGGTTTTTTCCTGCTCAAGCGCGGACGGTTGTTGCCACCGTGGGCAGACGCCGATGCGGTCACGCTGCATGCGTTGATGATCGACGTGGAATGGCAAGGTCGTGGCTTGGGCAAATATTGTCTGCGCAGTTTGCCGGGCCTGGTACATTCCTTCTGGCCGGATGCCCGACAATTGATGTTGTCGGTAGACCCGGAGAATCAGGCGGCCATGCAGCTCTATCTCAAACTGGGCTGGATTGACAACGGCACCGCGTATCGCGGGCGCTTGGCGTATGAGCGGAGAATGGTATTGGCGCTCTGAAGCCCTCGTAGGAGCCAACTTGTTGGCGAGGCGTGCTCCCGGCGTGTCAGGCCTGACGTCTCGCGAACAAGTTCGCTCCTACAGATTCAGCGGTGTTTGCGTGCTTTGGATCGGCTAAACACCAACCCCTGTAGGAGCCAACTTGTTGGCGAGGCGGATTGCCCGGCGTGTCAGGCCTAACGTCTCGCGAACAAGTTCACTCCTACTGGTTTGGCAGGGTTTGCGTGCTTTGGATCGGCTGAAGACCAATCCCTGTAGGAGCCAACTTGTTGGCGAGGCGTGCTCCCGGCGTGTCAGGCCTAACGTCTCGCGAACAAGTTCGCTCCTACAGATTCAGCGGTGTTTGCGTGCTTTGGATCGGCTAAACACCAACCCCTGTAGGAGCCAACTTGTTGGCGAGGCGGATTGCCCGGCGTGTCAGGCCTGCCGTCTCGCGAACAAGTTCGCTCCTACAGGTTTGGCGGTGTTTGCGTGCTTTGGATCGGCTGAAGACCAACCCCTGTAGGAGCCAACTTGTTGGCGAGGCAGATTGCCCGGCGTGTCAGGCCTAACGACTCGCGAACAAGTTCGCTCCTGCAGGCTTGGCGGGGTTTGCGTGCTTTGGATCGGCTGAAGACCAATCCCTGTAGGAGCCAACTTGTTGGCGAGGCGGGTTACCCGGTGTGTCAGGCCTGCCGTCTCGCGAACAAGTTCGCTCC
>NZ_JBSKHW010000011.1:73481-186378 GCF_057128765.1 Pseudomonas corni | reverse complement strand
CCCTGTAGGAGCCAACTTGTTGGCGAGGCGGGTTACCCGGTGTGTCAGGCCTGCCGTCTCGCGAACAAGTTCGCTCCTACAGGCTTGGCGGGGTTTGCGTGCTTTGGATCGGCTAAACACCAACCCCTGTAGGAGCCAACTTGTTGGCGAGGCGGGTTACCCGGTGTGTCAGGCCTGCCGTCTCGCGAACAAGTTCGCTCCTACAGATTCAGCGGTGTTTGCGTGCTTTGGATCGGCTAAACACCAACCCCTGTAGGAGCTGACGAGCAGCGCGAGGCTGCGAAGCGGTTTACCTGACACATCGCAATCGCAGCCTTCGGCAGCTCCTACAGGTGGAGCACGTTACGACACCTGCAACACATCATCCGCTTTACCACCCGCATCCTGTATCACCAGGTGGATGAAGTGCAGCTTGGTCACCACCGCAGGCGGCACCACGAACGGATAGAAATCCGGTTGCCCCATGGCGCGAGAGAGTTCGTTAAGCATACCGGCCAGCTCGATCCAGGCATTCACGAACGCCAGGAACGCCGGGCCACCCGGATGTTGCGGGTCGTACAAGGTTTCCAGCGGGAATGGCGTGTAGTCCAGATCCATATCCCGCGCGCTCATGCCCAGACTCAGCGCCGTATCGACCGCATCCATCATGTGCAGGTAGTGCGCCCAGGTTTCGGCCCAGTCTTCCCATGGATGCATGGTGGCGTAGGCACTCACGTAGTGCTGCGGCCAGTCCGCCGGGGCACCGTTCTTGTAGTGATGATCGAGCGCGTCGGCGTAACTGGCGCGGTCGTCGCCAAACAGGTTACGGAAGCCATCCTGCCAGTAAGTATTGGCTACCAGACGATCCCAGTAGTAATGCCCTACTTCATGACGGAAATGCCCGAGCAGCGTGCGATACGGTTCGTGCATCTGTACCCGGGTTTTCTCACGGATCGCGTCGTCTGCTTCGTTGATGTTCAAAGTGATCAGCCCATTGGCATGACCTGTCGTCGGCGCCTCGCCTTCAAGATTGACCCCGAGAAACTCGAATGCCAGCCCGCGCTCTTCATCGACGCTCTTGGGGATGACCTGCAAACCCAGTGAAATCAGCTGCGCGACCAAACGACGCTTGGCGGTTTCAATCTTTAGCCAGTGGCCGCCGTTTTCCGGAATGCTCAAATCCGGGATGGTCTTGTTCAGCGCACAGGCCGTACAAAACTCACCCAAGTTGTGCGCCGGGAACAACCAATTGCAGGCCGCCGGGGTGTTCAGGTTGGCGCAACGTCGATACAAGCCCGCACCCGGTTCATCGCTGAGCCGCCAGGTGCCCAGGTCAGGACCCGGCTCAAGCGACGCGACTTTGCCTTGCTCAGGCAGGTAGCCCAGCGCAGCCGAGCAGGCCAGGCATTGAGTGTTTTGAAAGAAGATCGACTGTCCGCAACGGCATTGCCAGACCTTGTTGTTACGCTTGCTCTCACCGACAAAAGGCGCGGCAATTCTTGTGCTGAGTTGTTCGAAGAACTGGAACATGACGATCTCCTTGTGAGGTTGCAAGCACTAGATCATCGGCGTTTGTGGCGGTTCCGTGGATTTGATGGCGGGTAGATGAGTAAGTGTTTACACGGTCTCTGTATGAGCGCGCTTGCCCGTGAAAGCCTGCGATAAATGGATCGGCTGACGAAACGCAATCGCGGGCAAGCGCGCTCCTACAAGGTCAGTCGGCTGTAATGCCGTGTTTTTTCAGGAATGCCACGAACCCTTCCTCATCCATCACCTTCAAACCCAACTCATTGGCCTTGGTCAACTTCGATCCTGCGCCAGGCCCGGCCACCACGGTATGGGTCTTGGCGGAAACGGAGCCTGAGACCTTCGCCCCGAGGCTTTCCAGCTTCTCTTTGGCGATATCGCGGCTCATCAACTCCAGCGAGCCGGTCAGCACCCAGGTCTGCCCAGCGAGCGGCAGACCTTCGACGACTTTCTTCTCGCTCTGCCAGTGCATGCCGAAGTCACGCAGCTGCTGCTCGATAGCGACAGCGCGCTCGGCGTTGTCCTTCACATCGAAGAAATCACGCACGGCTTTGGCCTGTTTCTCCGGCAACGCCTGACGCATGTCCAGCCAGTCGGCCTTGACCACGCCTTCCAGCGTGCCGAACTTGTCCGCCAGTTTCTGCGCAGCGCCTGGCCCTACCGACGGGATGTTCAACTTGTCGAGCATCCCGCCCAAGGTGGCGCTAGCGGCAAATTCGGCGCTGAGGTCGCCGGTGTCTTGCAGTTCCATCCCGCACTCGCCCAACAGCGCGCCGATGACTTGCTGGTTATGGGAGTCCTCGAAGAAGCTATGAATCTCGTGCGCCACTTCCAGCCCTACATCCGGCAGATAGGTCAGTACTTCCGGCAGCGCCTGCTTGACCCTGTCCAGCGAGGCCAACGAACGTGCCAGCACCTTGGCGGTTTCTTCACCCACATCTGGAATGCCCAGCGCATAGATGAAGCGCGCCAGGGTCGGCTTCTTGCTGTCGGCGATGGCCTTGAGCAGCTTGTTGCTGGATATCTCGGCGAAGCCTTCCAGGTCGATGATCTGTTCGAACTTCAGTTTGTAGAGGTCAGCGGGCGAGCCGATGAGTTTCTCGTCCACCAACTGTTCGATGGTTTTGTCGCCCAGCCCTTCGATGTCCATCGCCCGACGCGACACGTAATGAATGATCGCCTGCTTGAGCTGCGCGCCACAGGCCAGACGACCGATGCAGCGATAGACCGCGCCTTCGCTGATCGTTTCCTTGCCCTTGCTGCGCTTGATCAGTTGCGTGCGCTCGACATGGGAGCCGCACACCGGGCAGGTCTGCGGGATTTCGACTTTGCGCGCGTCATCAGGGCGGCGTTCAAGCACCACTTGCACCACCTGCGGAATCACGTCTCCGGCGCGGCGGATGATCACAGTATCGCCGATCATCAAGCCCAGCCGGGCGACCTCGTCCATGTTGTGCAGCGTCGCGTTAGCAACCGTCACGCCAGCGACCTTGACGGGCTTGAGCCGTGCGACTGGTGTGACAGCGCCGGTGCGGCCCACCTGGAATTCCACGTCCAGCAGTTCAGTGAGTTCTTCAAGGGCCGGGAATTTATGGGCAATGGCCCAACGCGGTTCGCGGGCGCGGAAACCCAGTTCACGCTGGGCGGAAATGCTGTTGACCTTAAACACGACGCCGTCGATTTCATATGGCAACGACAAGCGTCGCTCGCCGATGTCGCGGTAGTACGCCAGGCAATCGTCGATGCCGTTTGCCACTTTCAGCTCGCGGCTGACTGGCATGCCCCACTCTTTTAGCTGCGTGAGATTGCCGATATGGGTGTCGGAAAAGTCTGCGGAGACCTGGCCCAAACCGTAGCAACAGAATTCAAGGGGCCGATTGGCGGTGATCTTCGAATCCAGCTGACGCAGACTGCCGGCCGCCGCGTTACGCGGATTGGCGAAGGTCTTGCCGCCGATTTCCAGCTGACTGGCGTTCAGGCGCTCGAAACCGGCTTTGGACATGAACACTTCGCCGCGTACTTCCAGGGTTTCGGGCCAGCCTTTGCCATGCAGCTTCAGCGGGATATTGCGCACCGTGCGTACGTTGACGCTGATGTCTTCACCCGTCGTCCCGTCGCCGCGAGTAGCGCCGCGGACAAGAGCGCCATTTTGATACAGCAGGCTGACCGCCAGGCCATCGAGTTTGGGTTCGCAGCTGTATTCAACCTTGGCGCCAATATCGATCAAGTCGCCCACTGGCAGATCGAGGCCTTCGGTCACGCGACGGTCGAATTCGCGCATGTCTGTTTCTTCGAACGCGTTGCCCAGGCTGAGCATCGGAACTTCGTGACGCACCTGGGTGAACGCCGACAGCGCAGCGCTGCCGACGCGCTGTGTGGGCGAATCAGGGGTAACAAGGTGAGGGTTTTCGGCTTCGAGCGCCTTGAGTTCATGGAACAGGCGGTCGTATTCGACGTCGGGGATGCTGGCGTCATCAAGGACGTGATAGCGGTAATTGTGCTGATCCAGCTCGGTACGCAGTTCCAGGATTCGGGTTTCGGCGGCGTTCATACGGTGTGTTCTCGGAAAGCAAAAGAGCAGCCGTGGCTGCTCAATGTGTTAATGCGATGTGAGGGCCGGAAGACCCTCTGTAGGAGCCAACTTGTTGGCGATGGCAATATGAGGTTTGCCTGACATATCGCCTCGCCAACAAGTTGGCTCCTACAGATCGTTCAGCGTGCAGATCAGCGACGCTGAGTCAGGGCGCGGCGTTCGAATTCGACGATACGCTGGCGGTAATGCTCGATGGTCTGCGCGGTCATGACGCTGCGCTGATCATCCTTCAGTTCGCCATTAAGCTCATGGGCCAACTTGCGCGCCGCTGCGACCATCACGTCGAAAGCCTGTTTCGGGTGACGCGGCCCTGGCAGGCCGAGGAAGAAGCTCACAGCCCGAGTACTGAAGTGATCGATATCGTCCAGGTCGAACACGCCTGGCTTGACCGCGTTGGCCATCGAGAACAGGACTTCGCCGTTACCCGCCATGCTTTCGTGGCGATGGAAGATATCCATCTCGCCGAAACGCAGGCCGCTTTCCAGAATGTTCTGCAACAAGGCAGGCCCTTTAAAGCCGCTTTCGTCACGGGAAATCACGCTGATTACCAGCACTTCTTCCACCGGTGGCAGATCTTTGTCTTCGGTGATGCGTTGGGCAGGCTTATCGTCCGGAAAATCATCATCGCGGCCGGAGAACAGGCTTGGGCCATCCATGTCCAGATTCAGGTCGCCCTGCTGAGGTTCATCCTTGCGCTTGCCGCGCTTGGATTCGCGTTCGGGGCGCTCGCGGGCGGCACTCATCGTCGGCAAATCATGCTCGTCTAGCTTGGGTTCTTTCTGGTTGTCCAGCACACGCGCCGGACCCAGCACCTCGGCGGAGGAAGGCTCTTCGTCGTCCGGCAGGTTCGAAAAACTGCGGTCCAGCCTGAATTTCAGCTTACCTTTGCCGCCGCGCATCCGGCGCCAGCCATCAAAAAGAATACCGGCAATGACAATAATGCCGATGACGATCAGCCACTCGCGCAGACCGATTTCCATGTAATCCCGTGCCTCTAGTGAAAAAATCTGAAAATTAAGGGCGTTAAACCCCTTTAAAACGTGGCGCCAACTCTCTGTTCTGAATGGCGTTTTCCCACGTGAAAAAAAGAAAAGTGGTCATTAAGCTAGCACGACCAAAGGCAACTTTACACCGTCTCTTACATCTGCCATGCCAAGGGTTCTGTACTGGCCCTGCACGCTTGCCTGTACCGAGCTGCCAAAACGCCACTTTTCCCTGTTAATTCTTCGCTCGACTACGCGTCCACCAGCGCCATCGCCTCCTCTACGTCCACCGCAACCAACCTCGAACACCCCGGTTCATGCATGGTGACGCCCATCAGTTGATCGGCCATTTCCATGGCGATCTTGTTGTGGGTGATGTAGATGAACTGCACGGTCTGCGACATCTCCTTCACCAGTCGGGCATAGCGTCCTACGTTCGCATCGTCCAGCGGCGCATCGACTTCGTCGAGCATGCAGAACGGTGCGGGATTGAGCTTGAAAATCGCGAAAACCAGAGCCAGTGCCGTCAGGGCTTTTTCCCCGCCGGACAGCAAATGGATCGTGCTGTTCTTCTTGCCGGGGGGACGCGCCATGATTGTCACCCCTGTATCGAGTAAATCTTCGCCCGTCAGTTCCAAATAAGCGCTGCCGCCACCGAAAACTTTTGGAAAAAGTGCCTGAATTCCGCTGTTTATCTGATCAAAGGTCTCTTTGAAGCGATTGCGCGTTTCCTTGTCGATCTTGCGGATGACGTTTTCAAGCGTGTCCAGCGCTTCCACCAGATCCGCGTTTTGCGCATCCAGGTAGTTTTTGCGTTCGGACTGCTGCTGATATTCATCAATCGCCGCCAGGTTGATTGCGCCCAGGCGCTGAATCCTCGCGGCGATGCGTTCGAGTTCTTCTTCAGCGGCTTTCTCGTTGGCCTCATCGGTCAGCGTCGCCAGCACGCCCTGTAGATCGTAGCCGTCTTCGAGTAACTGATCTTCCAGGGTTTTGCGGCGCACGGTCAGCGATTGCCATTCAAGACGTTGCTGTTCGAGTTGGCCACGCAGTAATTGCGACTGCTGTTCGGCCTGAGTACGGCGTTTCTCGGCATCGCGCAGTTCGCGGTCCGCGTCTTCCAGAGCGATTTTCGCGGTACGCATTTCGTCGTCGACGACCATGCGTTTTTCCAGCAGTTCTTCGAGTTTCAGGCGCAGCTCTTCCAGCGGTGCCGCGCCCTCCTCCAGATTCAGATCCAGTTGCTCGCGCTTTTCGGTCAGGCGCTCGGACTGCATTTCCAGACGTTCCAGCGCCTGACGCGTCGAATCGTGCTGGGCCTTGAGCGAACCCAGGCGCACGGCCAATTGGTTGGCGTGGTCTTTGTGCTGACGAGCTTCCTGACGCACACGATCCAGCCGTTCGCGCAGGCTGTCACGCTGGGCCAGCAGCAATTCGCGTTGTTCAGTGTCCAGCGCCATGGCGTCCAGCGCGTCCTGCAATTGCAGCCGCGCTTCGCCGACGCTTTCGTGCTCGATGGCCCGCTGCTCACCCAGCTCAGTGAGTTCTTCATCCAGACGTGTGCGACGCAGGGTCAGTTGCTCGACCTTGGCCTTGGCGGCAGACAGTTTGGCGTTCAACTCGCTCTGCTGGCGGGCTTCGTCCTGCAGGCGACGACGCAACTGCTCGCGGGTGTCTTCCTGCACGCGTTGTTGCTCGCGCAGGGTCAGCAACTGTTCTTCAAGCGCCATCAGGGTGGCTTCGCGCTCTTGGCGCTCAAGCTCAAGGCGCTGCAGCTCCTGACCTCGGGCAAGCACGCCGCTTTCCGCCTCGCTGGCACGGCGGACCCGCAAGAAGTCACGCCCGACCCAGTAACCGTCGCGGCTGATCAGGCTGTGCCCGGCGGCCAGCTGGCTGCGCAGCGACAGCGCGTCATCAAGGGTTTCAACCGGTTGGACCGGCCCCAGCCAACTGGTGAGATCGACACCGGTCTCGACCTTGTCCAGCAGGCTGCCAGGAATGCGCGCGATGTCGGCGGACGGCCTGACCAGGCGCAGATCGCCCTGCTCGAAGCCAGCCAGATCAAGCCCCGTGAAGTCATCGACCAGAACAGCGTGCAGGTCAGCACCGAGCACAGTCTCCACCGCCAACTCCCAACCGGACTCGACGCGCAAACCTTCAGCCAGACGCGGGCGCTCGTTCAATTGCTGATCGCGCAGCCATTCGGCGGTGCCGGTGCCGGGATCAAGGGCGGCCTGCTGCAACGCTTCCAGCGAAGCCAGTCGACCATTCAGCCGCTGCAAGTCGCCCTGAGCCTGCTGCTGGGACTGATTAGCCTGTTGCAGCTCAAGGCGCAGTTGCTCCAGACGCTCGATCAGTTGTTCTTCTTCGGCGGTCAGCTCTTCGAAGGTCATCTCGCGGGCGGCAAGGTCTTCGCTGAGTTCCAGAATCGCCGCGTCTTCCGGGTCGGCCGCCAGCAACTGACGTTCTTCGCCCAAACGGCGCTGACGCTCGCCCAGGCGTTCCATGCTGGTTTCCAGCTGCTGGATGCGCGACTGCTGCACTTCGGCCTGGCGCCGAGGTTCGGCGGAGCGCAGGTTGAAACTGTCCCACTGCTCCTGCCAGCCGTGCATCAGGGTTTCGGCATCTTCCAGGGACGCTGCGGATTCTTCCGCGGCGGCCAGGGTCATTTCCTGTTCGGGCTCAAGCATTTCCAGCTCTTCACCCAAGGTCGCCAGCAACGTGCGGTCGTGGCCCAGATGGGATTCGGTTTCCTGGCGGGCGCGCTCGGCTTCGCGCAAATCGTCCTGCAACTGGCGCAAGCGTTGCTGGCCGTGCTGAATACTTTGCTCGACCCGGGCGATGTCGCCGCCCACTGAATAAAAGCGGCCCTGCACCAGATTGAATCGCTCTGACAGATCGTGATGACCGTCGCGCAGACGCTCGATGGCGGCATCGGCGCTGCGCTGATCGGCCACCAGCGCTTCGAAGCCGACCTCCTGATTGCCGATCACCCCTTCGCGCTGGCTGACCTGTTCATTCAACGCCTGCCAGCGCAACGCCGACAGTTGCGCCTTGAGCTGGCGCTCTTCGGCTTTGTATTCCTGGTACTTCTCGGCGGCTTGGGCCTGGCGCTGCAAACGCTCCAGTTGACGGCCGAGCTCTTCGCGCAGGTCGGTCAGGCGCGCGAGGTTTTCATGGGTGCGGCGGATGCGGTTTTCGGTATCGCGACGGCGCTCCTTGTACTTGGAGATGCCAGCGGCTTCTTCGATGAAATTGCGCAGGTCCTCGGGCTTGGCTTCGATCAGCTTGGAGATCATGCCCTGCTCGATGATCGAGTAGCTGCGCGGGCCCAGGCCGGTGCCGAGAAAGATGTCGGTGATGTCCCGGCGACGGCATTTGGTGCCGTTCAGGTAATAACTGTTCTGACTGTCGCGGGTCACTTTGCGGCGGATGGAGATTTCCGCGTAACTGGCGTATTCGCCGATCAGGGTGCCGTCGGAGTTATCGAACACCAGCTCGATGCTGGCCTGGCTCACCGGTTTGCGGCTGGTGGAGCCGTTGAAGATGACGTCGGTCATCGACTCGCCGCGCAGGTTCTTGGCCGAGCTTTCGCCCATGACCCATCGCACCGCATCGATGATGTTGGATTTGCCGCATCCGTTGGGGCCGACCACGGCCGCCATGTTGCTGGGGAAGTTCACCGTCGTGGGGTCGACGAAGGATTTGAACCCCGCCAGCTTGATGCATTTAAGGCGCATCGGTTAGCCGGCCGCCAAGGCAGCGAGGACCGACTGGCAACTGCGCTGGCCGTAACTGGTGAGCACCGCACGGATTTGCAGGACGTCACGGGCGATCACTGCTTCAAGCAATTGGCCGAACAGGGTCAGGTACTCGCTCATCTCGGCCTTGCGTTGCTCCAGCGCCAGGAAATAGAAGCGGCTCATGGACGGCTGCAGGTTCTCGATGGTTTCTTCCAGATAGGGGTTGTTGGCGAACGGATAAGCGGCGCGCATCACATTGAAGCTGTCTTCGACGAAGGCTTTCACGTCCTGGCGCTCGCAACTGGCGATCAGACGCTGTTGAATTTGCAGGAATGGCGCCAGTTCGATCTCTTCTTTCCAGCGCTCACCCACGGCAATTGCCAGCAGGATGTACAGCTCGCTCATCAGCGCGCAGAGGCTTTCGACGTTATGCGGCGTCAGCACCGAGACTTGGGCGCCACGGCGCGGCAGGATCACGATCAGGTGGCGGCGCTCAAGAATCAACAGCGCTTCGCGCACTGATCCACGGCTGACATTCAGTGCGGCCGTGACCTTTTGTTCCTGGATCCGCTCGGCAGGTTTTAGCTCGCCGCGAATAATGCGCTCGGCAAGGTGGTGAGCGATTTGCTCGGCGAGGCTGTCCGGTGCCTTGAACGTCATTTCTTTCCTTTAAACCCTAACTGCACACAAGCGGCGAAGTGTATCGCACTGCATCCCCATGGCGCAGGGCCACGTGTGTGGAAACTGGCACGAAATAAGCAAAAGTTGGAGCGTCAGAGCGCGGTTTTATTTCATCGCTTGTACGCCGTTAATCGGCAAAAAGAAAAAACTCGAAATTTCCTGACTTAAAGGTCAGAAAATTATTGACCCAATAGTCAGAGCTGATAGATTCATCGACACGTTCGATGACCACTCGGCACGACTACTCTTATTACAAGAAACGAGGCATAACCCGTGATCCAGTTCTTACTGAACCAAGAGCTCAAAACCGAGCACGCTCTGGACCCGAATGTGACGGTGCTCAATTACCTGCGTGAGCACGTGCACAAGTCCGGCACCAAAGAAGGCTGCGCCAGCGGTGATTGCGGCGCCTGCACGGTCGTGGTCGGCGAGCTCACGGTGGATGCCGACGGCAAGGACGCGCTGAGCTATCGCAGCCTTAATTCATGCCTGACGTTCGTGGCCTCGTTGCACGGCAAACAGCTGATCAGCGTCGAAGACCTCAAGCACCAGGGCCAACTGCACAGCGTGCAGAAAGCCATGGTCGACTGTCACGGGTCGCAGTGCGGGTTCTGCACGCCAGGTTTTGTCATGTCGCTGTTTGCCCTGCAAAAGAACAGCTCTCAAACCGCTACCGACCAAAAAGCCCAGGCCCACGAAGCCCTCGCCGGCAACCTCTGCCGCTGCACCGGCTATCGTCCAATCCTGGCGGCTGCTGAACAGGCATGCAGTGAGCGCCAGCCCGATCAGTTCGATCAACGTCAGGCGCAGACCATCACTCGCCTGAAAGCCATCGCCCCGTCCGAAACCGGCGAGCTGAACAGCGGCGACAAGCGCTGCCTGGTGCCATTGACCGTGGCAGATCTGGCCGATTTGTACGATTCCTATCCCCAGGCGCGGCTGCTGGCAGGCGGCACGGATCTGGCGCTGGAGGTCACACAATTTCATCGCCCGCTGCCGGTGATGATTTACGTCGGCAACGTCGCCGAGATGAAGAAAATCGAGCACTTCGATGACCGCATCGAGATCGGCGCCGCCACTGCGCTGACCGACTGCTATGGCGCCCTGAGCGAGCAATACCCGGATTTCGGCGAATTGCTGCACCGTTTTGCATCGTTGCAGATCCGCAATCAAGGCACGTTGGGCGGCAACATCGGCAACGCCTCGCCGATTGGCGACTCGCCTCCCCTGCTGATCGCCCTCGGCGCGAAGATCGTCCTGCGCAAGAGCGAGCAAACCCGCACCCTGGCGCTTGAGGACTACTTCATCGATTACCGGGTGACGGCCCGCCAGGAAAGCGAGTTCATCGAGAAGATCATCGTGCCCAAGGCCAACGGCAAACAGGTGTTCCGCGCCTACAAAGTGTCGAAACGGCTGGACGACGACATTTCGGCGGTGTGCGCGGCCTTCCGTATTCAGGTGGAAAACGGCGCCATCGTCGATGCCCGCGCAGCTTTCGGCGGCATGGCAGCGATTCCAAAACGCGCGACGGCCTGTGAGAAAGCGCTGATCGGAGCGCCGTGGACATCCGCCACGGTTGAGCGCGCCTGCGCAGCGCTTTCCGACGACTTCACACCGCTGTCGGATTTTCGCGCCAGCAAGGAATACCGCCTGCTCAGTGCGCAGAATCTGTTGCGCAAATACTTCATCGAGTTGCAAACGCCACACATCGAGACGCGGGTGACCTCTTATGTCTAATCACGCCCCTCAGAAATCGCAGGAAGAAATGGTCGCGCTGTTTCAGCAGCTGACCACCGGCGTCGGCCGCAGCATCAAGCATGACAGCGCCGACAAGCATGTGTCCGGCGAAGCGATCTACATCGACGACCGCCTGGAATTCCCCAATCAACTGCACGTTTACGCGCGCCTGTCGGACCGCGCCCACGCGCGCATTCTCAACGTCGACACCGCGCCGTGTTACGCCTTCGAAGGCGTGCGCATCGTCATCACCCACGAAGACATTCCCGGCCTGAAAGACATCGGCCCGTTACTGCCAGGCGACCCGCTGCTGGCCATCGATGTGGTCGAGTTCGTCGGTCAGCCGGTGATTGCCGTGGCGGCGCGCGATCTTGAAACCGCGCGCAAAGCAGCGATGGCAGCGATCATCGAATACGAAGATCTGGAGCCGGTGCTGGACGTGGTGGAGGCCCTGCGCAAAAAGCATTTCGTGCTCGACAGCCATACCCACCAGCGTGGTGATTCGGTGTCGGCGTTGAACAGCGCGCCGAAGCGGATTCAGGGCACGCTGCACATCGGCGGCCAGGAACACTTCTATCTGGAGACGCAAATCTCGTCAGTCATGCCGACCGAAGATGGCGGGATGATCGTTTACTGCTCTACGCAAAACCCCACCGAAGTGCAGAAGCTGGTGGCCGAAGTGCTGGACGTGTCGATGAACAAGATCGTGGTCGACATGCGCCGTATGGGCGGTGGTTTCGGCGGCAAGGAAACTCAAGCGGCTAGCCCCGCCTGCCTGTGCGCGGTGGTTGCGCGGCTGACCGGTCAACCGACCAAAATGCGCCTGCCTCGCGTCGAAGACATGTTGATGACGGGCAAGCGCCACCCCTTCTATGTCGAGTACGACGTGGGTTTCGATGACACCGGTCGCCTGCACGGCATCAATCTGGAGCTGGCAGGCAACTGCGGTTATTCGCCGGACCTGTCGGCGTCCATCGTCGACCGCGCGATGTTCCACGCCGACAACTCGTATTACCTGGGCGACGCCACGATCAACGGGCACCGCTGCAAGACCAACACCGCGTCGAACACGGCCTATCGCGGTTTCGGCGGCCCACAGGGCATGGTCGCCATCGAGGAAGTGATGGACGCCATCGCCCGGCATCTGGGCAAAGACCCGCTGGAGGTGCGCAAGGTTAATTACTACGGCAAGACCGAGCGCAACGTCACGCACTACTACCAGACCGTCGAGCACAACATGCTCGAAGAAATGACCGCCGAGCTGGAAGAAAGCTGCCAGTACGCCGAGCGACGCAAGGCGATCACGGCCTACAACGCTCACAGCCCGATTCTCAAGAAAGGGCTTGCGCTGACCCCGGTCAAATTCGGCATTTCCTTCACCGCCAGCTTCCTCAACCAAGCCGGTGCGCTGATCCACATTTACACCGACGGCAGCATTCACCTGAACCACGGCGGTACCGAGATGGGCCAGGGGTTGAACATCAAGGTCGCGCAGGTGGTGGCCGAGGTGTTCCAGGTGGACATCGACCGCGTGCAGATCACCGCCACCAATACCGATAAGGTGCCGAACACTTCGCCCACCGCTGCCTCCAGCGGCGCGGATTTGAACGGCAAGGCGGCGCAGAACGCAGCAGAGATCATCAAAGCGCGGCTGGTCGAGTTCGCGGCGCGGCATTACAAGGTCGAGGCCTCAGAGGTCGAGTTCCGCAACGGCCATGTACGGGTCGGTGATCAGGTGATCTCGTTCGAGACCTTGGCGCAGCAGGCGTGGATGGGCCAGGTGTCGCTGTCGAGCACCGGCTATTACAAAACGCCGAAGATTTACTACGACCGCAGCCAGGCGCGCGGCCATCCGTTCTACTACTTCGCGTTCGGCGCGGCCTGCACCGAAGTGATCATCGACACCCTGACCGGCGAATACAAAATGCTGCGCACGGACATCCTGCACGACGTCGGCGCATCGTTGAATCCGGCCATCGATATCGGCCAGGTCGAGGGCGGCTACATTCAGGGGATGGGCTGGCTGACCACCGAAGAACTGGTGTGGAACGCCAAGGGCAAACTGGTCACCAACGGGCCGGCGGGCTACAAGATCCCGGCCGTGGCGGACATGCCGCTGGATCTGCGGGTCAAGCTGGTAGAAAACCGCAAGAACCCGGAAGACACGGTGTTCCATTCCAAAGCCGTGGGCGAGCCGCCGTTCATGCTGGGGATCGCGGCGTGGTGCGCGATCAAGGATGCGGTGGCGAGTCTGGGCGATTACAAACACCAGCCGAAGATCGACGCGCCCGCCACTCCGGAACGGGTGTTGTGGGGGTGTGAGCAGATGCGCCAGTTGAAACTGGCTGAGGCTGCGGCGGTTGGCGTCGCCCATGAATTGACGGTTTCGCCGGTTTGATTTTCGCCAGCGCAGATGACGCCTTCGCGGGCAAGCGCGCTCCTACAGAAGACCGCATTCCGACTGTAGGAGCGCGCTTGCCCGCGATGAGGCCAGCACAGACAACACAGATTTTGATCGTGACAACAACGATCAGGAGACACACATGAACAACTGGATCAGTGCCCTCGCCGATCTGCAAACCCAGGGCCAGGCCTGCGTTTTGGTGACGATCATCGAGGAGCGTGGCTCGACGCCGCGCAATGCCGGCTCGAAGATGGTGGTCAGCGCCGAGCGGATTTTCGACACCATTGGCGGCGGCCATCTGGAATACAAGGCCATGGAAATCGCCCGCGAGATGCTCGCCAGCGGCAGCCAGCAAACCCGACTCGAACGCTTCAGCCTCGGCGCCAGCCTGGGTCAGTGCTGCGGCGGGGTGAACGTGCTGCTGTTCGAACCCATGGGCCAACCCCAGGCGCAGATTGCGGTGTTTGGCGCCGGTCACGTCGGTCGAGCGTTGGTGCCCCTCCTCGCCAGCCTGCCCTGCCGCGTGCGCTGGATCGATTCCCGTGAGCAGGAGTTCCCCGAACACCTGCCTCAAGGCGTGACACGCATCATCAACGACGAAGTGATCGATGAAGTCGACAACCTGCCCGCTGGCAGTTATTGCATCGTCATGACCCACAACCATCAGCTGGACCTGGAATTGACCGCCGCCATTCTCAAGCGCGGCGACTTCACCTACTTCGGCTTGATCGGTTCTAAAACCAAACGGGTAAAATTCGAACACCGCCTGCGCGATCGAGGCTTCGATGCCGCGCTGGTGCAACGCATGCGCTGCCCAATGGGCCTGACCGAAGTGAAAGGCAAACTGCCAATTGAGATCGCCGTGTCCATCGCCGCTGAAGTCATCGCCACCTACAACGCCAATTTCGGCGAGCAAAGCTCGGGGGCCGAGCCGATTGCCAAGTTGATGCCCGTGTCGCGGCGTCAGAACGCGTTGTAAGAATCAACGCAAACCCCGTGGGAGCGGACCTGTCCGCGAAGAGGCCGGTGTGCCTGATATAGGTCTATCACCTGACAGCTTGTCTTCGCGGACAGGTCCGCTCCCACGGGTTGATCACAATCAGCACGCTATTAAATATCCAACGAGAACCCCATGACTTCCGATTCTGCCAGCAAAAAAGCCTACCGCGCCTCAATCGTCCACAGCCTCGGTGACCCAGCCGAAGTGGCTGTTGAGGACTCTTACGCGTATTTCGAAGACGGCTTGATGATCGTCGACGACGGCAAGATTTCCGCTGTGGGCCATGCTGCCGACTTGTTGGGTACGCTCGGCGATGATGTACAGGTGCTCACCTACAAAGACGCCCTGATCAGCGCCGGTTTCATCGACACCCATATCCATTTGCCACAAACCGGCATGGTCGGGTCCTACGGCGAACAGCTCCTGGACTGGCTCAACACCTACGTCTTTCCCTGCGAGAAGCAGTTCGAAGACCCTGCGCATTCGGCCGAAGTGGCTGACCTGTTTCTTGAAGAACTGCTGCGCAACGGCACTACCACCGCGCTGGTATTCGGCAGTCGGCACAAGGAGTCGGTGGAAGCGTTTTTCAGTGCCGCCGAAAAGCTCAATCTGCGGATGATCGCTGGCAAGGTGATGATGGACCGCAACGCGCCGGACTATCTGGTGGACACCGCTGAATCGAGCTATGTCGACAGCAAGGCACTGATTGAGCGCTGGCACGGCAAGGGCCGCCTGCACTACGCCGTCACCCCGCGCTTCGCACCTACCAGCACCCCGGAACAATTGGCGCTGGCCGGTCAACTGCTGACCGAATACCCGGACCTGTACATGCAGACCCACATCAGCGAAAACCTGAAAGAAGTCGAGTGGGTGAAAGCGCTGTTTCCGGAGCGCAAGAACTATCTGGACGTGTACGACCACTTCAAGCTGCTGGGCGAGCGCTCGGTGTTCGCTCACGGCGTGCATTTGTGCGACGACGAATGTGCGCGACTGGCTGAAACCGCGTCAGCGATTGCCTTCTGTCCGACGTCGAACTTCTTCCTCGGCAGTGGGCTGTTTAACCTGCCAATGGCCGAGCGGCACAAGGTCAATGTGGGATTGGGCACGGATGTAGGCGGCGGCACCAGCTTCTCGATCCTGCAAACGCTGAACGAGGCGTACAAAGTGATGCAGTTGCAGGGTGCGAAGCTGAGTCCGTTCAAGTCGCTGTACCTCGCAACACTGGGCGGCGCGCGGGCACTGCGGCTGGAGGACAAGATCGGCAGTTTGCAGGCGGGTAACGAGGCGGATTTCGTGGTGCTGGATTACAACGCAACGCCGCTGCTGTCGTACCGCATGAAGCAGGCGCAAAGCATCGAGGAGCGATTGTTTGTGCTGATGACGCTGGGGGATGACCGAACGGTGAGTGAGACCTACTCGGCGGGGGCGCTCGTACACAAGCGCTAAGTGGAACGCGGTCGTTTCTGCCGCAGGCGTAGGAGCTTGGCTTGCCAGCGATCGGCCGGGTACCGGTCGTAAAACCTGAGCTCGCGGTGTATCTGATCGAATCGAGGTGGCAGGTTTTGGGGCCGCTTCGCTGCCCATCGCCTGCAAGCAAGGCTCCTACGCCCTTCGGGCAGAAGCCAGACTCGCGCTGGATCAAACCGCCGGGCTGCGCCCCGGCTTTTTCTTGGGCAGCATCAGATGCGAGAACACGGCGTGCAGATCGTCCGAAGCGCTGTCTTCATCGAGGTTGAGCTTGCTGTCGATGTGATCCATGTGATGCATCATCAGGTTCACGGCCAAGGTCGCGTCCCGCGCTTCGATGGCGTCGATCAACTGGGTGTGTTCATCGTAGGAGCAGTGCGAACGGTTGCCGCTTTCGTACTGCGCGATGATCAATGAGGTCTGGGACACCAGACTGCGCTGGAAGCTGATCAGTGGTGCATTCTTCGCCGCTTCCGCCAGTTTCAGGTGGAACTCCCCGGACAGACGAATCCCCGCCCCGCGATCCCCCTTGGAAAAACTGTCGCGCTCATCGCTAACCATCTTGCGCAGCTCCGCCAATTGCTCAGGCGTTGCGTGCTCGACAGCGAGTTCAGTGATGGCCTTCTCGACCATACGACGGGCGAAGAACACCTGACGCGCTTCCTCAACGCTGGGGCTCGCCACCACGGCACCGCGATTGGGCCGCAACAACACAACACCTTCGTGAGCCAGTCGCGACAATGCGCGACGAATGATGGTGCGGCTGACCCCGAAAATCTCGCCCAGCGCTTCTTCGCTCAGCTTGGTACCGGGCGCCAGTCGCTGCTCGAGAATGGCCTCGAAAATGTGGGCGTAGACGATATCGTCCTGGGTTCCGCTGCGACCTGCTTTGACGGTGCGCGGCTGTTTCTTGAGGGGCTGCAACTGTTCGTTCATGGGCACTCGTGGGAACTGAATCCGGCGCTGGGCCGTGACTGTGATCTGTGGTGCGAATCAATAGCAGATATCGCGGCAAAGTCACAGTGAAGGTACTGGCGCATTGTACACAGTGATCAAAGTCTGAACACGTCCCCAGTGATCCCCTCGTTATGCACACAATCTCAAAAATCATCACGACAAAAACGAAAACATTATTTGCATTTTTTGTATACAAAAGCATAATCCGACTCGTGCACGTTTCTGACCTTTCAGTCAAAAAATCGAAACTGAAAGGAAGTCTCGCCTCACGGAGCAGTTACCGGCTCTGAAAAAAACAACAAAAACGTTCCGAGGAATTCACTGTGGAAAGCCGCAAATCCGAAGCTTCGCCGCTGGATCTCACGCCGCCGCGCAGCGGTCTGCTTGAGCGCATCTTCAAGCTGAGCCTGCATGGCACCACCGTCAGAACCGAGCTGCTGGCGGGCCTGACCACCTTCATCACCATGGCTTACATCATCTTCGTCAACCCCAACATCATGGCCGACGCTGGCATCGATCACGGAGCGGCCTTCGTCGCCACCTGCATCGCGGCGGCACTGGGCTGTCTGTTGATGGGGCTGTACGCCAACTGGCCGGTGGGCCTTGCGCCGGGCATGGGGCTGAACGCGTTTTTCACCTACACCGTGGTCGGCACCATGGGCTACAGCTGGGAAACAGCGCTGGGTGCGGTGTTCGTTTCGGGCGTGATCTTCATGTTCCTGACCCTGTCGCGCATTCGTGAATGGCTGCTCAACAGCATTCCGGTGAGCCTGCGTTACGCCATGGGTGCGGGGGTCGGGCTGTTCCTCGGGCTGATCGGCCTGAAGACAGCGGGCATCGTGGTCGACAGCCCCGCCACGCTGATCAAGCTCGGCTCGCTGCGTGAACCTGGCCCGCTGCTGGCGGCGGTGTGTTTTCTGATGATTGCCGTGCTCAGTTATCACCGGGTGTTCGGCGCCATCCTGATCAGCATTATCACTGTGACCCTCGCCGGCTGGGGTTTGGGGCTGGTGCAGTACAACGGCATTTACTCGATGCCGCCCAGCCTTGCGCCAACCTGGATGGCGATGGACGTTGCCGGGGTGTTCAACGTCAGCATGATCAGCGTGGTGCTGGCCTTCCTGTTCGTGCACATGTTCGACACCGCAGGCACGCTGATGGGAGTGGCGCAGCGCGCCGGTTTGGTGCGCGAAGACGGTCGAATCGAGAACCTTTCCAGGGCACTCAAGGCCGACAGTGCGTCCAGCGTGTTCGGCGCGATGGTCGGTGTGCCACCGGTGACGAGCTACGTGGAGAGCGCGTCCGGCGTGGCGGCTGGCGGTCGGACTGGTCTGACCGCTGTCACCGTGGGCGTGTTGTTCGTGGCGGCGATGTTCTTCGCGCCACTGGCTGGCATGATTCCCGCTTATGCCACCGCAGGGGCGTTGATTTACGTGGCGATGCTGATGATGGGCGGCATGGCCCACATCAATTGGGACGAGGCAACCGACAGCATTCCGGCGATTGTCACGGCGATCATGATGCCGCTGACGTTTTCGGTGGCGGACGGGATTGCCCTGGGTTTCATCACCTACGTCGTGTTGAAAGCCGGGACTGGCAAGCACAAGGAAATTTCCGTGAGCCTGTGGGCGCTGTGCGTGATATTCATTGCCAAGTTTGTGTTTTTGTAGAGCACCAGACGCGACACCTGTAGGAGCGAACTTGTTCGCGAGGCGTTGTGACTGACTCACCGCGTCGGCCCTCTCGCCAACAAGTTGGCTCCTACAGAATCAACGCATGCTCTACCCGCAAAAAAGCCCCGACATTCGGGGCGTTTTCATTCAAGGAGAACCCGCATGACCCTGGAAACCTGGCTGCTGTTCAGCGGCGCGGCGCTGGTGGTGATTTTGATACCGGGGCCGTTGTCCCTGTTGATGATCGGCAACAGCCTCAATTACGGCCTGCTGCGTTCATACCCGGCCTTCCTTGGCGGGGTCGTGGCCTCGGTCTGCCTGCTCAGCGCTTCGGCACTGGGTTTGGGCGCGTTATTGATGGCGTCGGAAAAACTGTTCAGCGCGCTGAAAATCGTCGGCGCGATGTACTTGTTTTATCTGGCATGGCAAAGCTGGAAGCAATCGCGGGAGCCGGTCAGCGCTGCCGACGTGCCGGTTGCGGTAAGCCAACCACGCTTCGGCTCACTGTTCTGGCGCGCGTTCGTACTGGGGGGCAGCAACCCGAAAGACATCCTGTTTTTCGCAGCGTTTCTGCCGCAATTTCTCAAGGCCGATCAGCCGTTTCTTGGTCAGTTGGTCACCATGATCATCACCTGGACCGTACTGGATCTGGCGTGCAAATTGTTTTATGGATTGAGTGCTCAGGGTGCTTCGCGTTACTTGCGCAGTGGCAAGGGTCAGAGCTGGTTCAACCGCGTGAGCGCGGCGTTGTTCGGAACGGCGGGGACGGTTTCGTTGCTTAGTCGCTGATGGATTCGAGGCTGTGTGGGGTCAGACAGACCGCTTCGCAGCCTCGCGTTGCTCGTCAGCTCCTACATGGATTTGCGTTTACAGGGATGTGCGTTGCAGACCTTAAAGTGATCGTCATTTAGCACTTAGAAACTGCAGACGAAAAAAAGCCCGCAGTGTGGGGCGGGCAAGAGGAAATTGGTATGGCTGAATACGTGAGTTAGCTGCCGCGATAGGTCGAGTAGCTGTAGGGCGAGATCAGCAGCGGGACGTGGTAGTGATCCTGCGCAGCGTCGATGCCAAAGCGCAGAACGACAACATCGAGAAAGGCGGTGGCGGGCAGCTGAACGCCTTTGGCGCGGTAGTAATCCCCTGCCTGGAATTGCAGCTGGTAGACGCCAGAACGGTAATCATCGCCCTGCAACAATGGCGCGTCGCAGCGGCCGTCGGAGTTGGTAACGGCGTCGGCGACTTTCTCCAGCCGCTCGCCTTCAACCCGATACAGCACGATGTGAATGGAGCTGCCGGGGCAGCCATGAGCGGCGTCCAGTACGTGTGTGGTCAGTCGTCCCATGCTTGTCGGTGCCTCGCTTGAGAAATGGAAGTCAGTTGCTCGCACCGATATAGGGCTCATCGGTTGCGAGCGATGAACGATTAAGACACTTTCTCTGTAGATTGTACACAATAAATATCGCTAATTAGTCCACCTAACTTGTCGCGTCCGGATAAACAGCGATTTGCGGCGCAGGCAGGAAAGCATTAGGATTTTTCTGCATATCCTGACCACTCAGGCAGGTTTCTTGCAGTACAAAACTTCGTAAGAAAAGAAAAAAACAGGCTTACAAAACGCGGATAAAGTTGTATACAATCTTTTCACCGCAACGGCAGTCCACTGCATCCGTTCCTGCAATGTCAGACCGCCACTGCAACAGACAACACGTACAGAAGGAATCTCGCAGTGAGCGCCGACTACCCTCGCGACCTGATCGGTTATGGTAATAACCCGCCCCATCCCCACTGGCCAGGCAATGCCCGGATCGCGTTGTCCTTCGTCCTCAATTACGAAGAAGGCGGCGAGCGCAACATTCTGCACGGCGACAAAGAATCCGAAGCGTTCCTCTCTGAAATGGTGTCCGCCCAACCGCTGCAAGGCGCGCGCAACATGAGCATGGAATCGCTCTATGAATACGGCAGCCGCGCTGGCGTGTGGCGCATTCTCAAGCTGTTCAAGCAATTTGATATCCCACTCACTGTCTTCGCAGTGGCCATGGCAGCCGAACGTCACCCGGACGTGATCCGCGCCATGGTCGCTGCCGGCCACGAAATTTGCAGCCACGGCTATCGCTGGATCGACTACCAGTACATGGACGAAGCGCAGGAACGCGAACACATGCTCGAAGCCATTCGCATCCTCACTGAACTGACCGGCGAGCGCCCGCTGGGTTGGTACACCGGCCGCACCGGACCTAACACCCGGCGTCTGGTGATGGAAGAAGGCGGTTTTCTCTACGACTGCGACACCTACGACGACGACTTGCCGTACTGGGAGCCGAACAACCCTACCGGCAAGGCCCACCTGGTGATCCCGTACACGCTGGACACCAACGACATGCGCTTCACTCAGGTGCAGGGCTTCAACAAGGGCGACGACTTTTTCGAGTATTTGAAAGACGCGTTTGATGTGCTGTACGCCGAAGGTGCCGAAGCGCCGAAGATGCTTTCCATCGGTCTGCACTGCCGCCTGATTGGTCGCCCTGCCCGGCTAGCTGCGCTGCAACGTTTCCTCGAATACGTCAAAGGCCATGAACAGGTGTGGATCGCCCGCCGCGTGGATATCGCCCGTCACTGGCACACCGTGCATCCTTTCACTGACACAAAAGGAGCCGCGCAATGAGCCGCTTCCAGAGCATTACTCCATCAAGCCTGAGCCGCGAAGCGTTCGTCGAAACCTTCGCCGACATCTACGAGCACTCGCCGTGGGTCGCTGAGAAAGCCTTCGACTTGGGTCATGCCAGCGACCTCGACGATATCGAAGTGCTTCACGCCCGAATGAGCGACATCCTGTTGAGCGCTGATCACGCCTCGCAACTGGCATTGATCAACGCTCACCCGGACCTTGCCGGCAAAGCCGCCGTGCAGGGCCAACTGACCGAAGCCAGCACCAATGAACAGGCTGGCGCCGGTATCCACCAATGCACGACTGAAGAGTTCCAACGCTTCACCGAGCTGAACGACGCCTACAAAGCGAAGTTCGCGTTCCCCTTCATCATGGCGGTGAAAGGCAGCAACCGGCATCAGATCCTCGCGGCCTTCGAGACGCGCATTCACAATTCGGTCGACACCGAGTTCGCCTGCGCGCTGGCCGAGATCAACAAGATTGCCCTGTTTCGCCTGCAAACCCTCTGACCGCCCTCTCCCACGCCACCTGAAAAAGGCAGACAAAAAGAATGAAAGCTTACGCCGTACCTTTCGAGAAGTTCGTGAACCTGGCCGACGCGCGCCTGGGCACCAAGATCATTTCCGTCACCGACGACTGGTTCGCCGATGCCAACCGCCTGTTCCAGCCGACCCCGGCCGTGTTCAAGGAGGGTGTGTTCGACGACAACGGCAAGTGGATGGACGGCTGGGAATCCCGCCGCAAGCGCTTCGAAGGTTATGACAGTGCGGTGATCCGCCTGGGCGTGGCCGGTTCGATCAAGGGCGTGGATATCGACACTTCGTTTTTCACCGGTAACTACCCGCCATCGGCGTCGCTGGAAGCGTGCTTCCTGGCCTCGGGCGAACCGGATGACAACACCCAGTGGACTGAAGTTTTGTCTGCCGTGGAGTTGAAAGGCGACAGCCATCACTACCACGAGATCAGCGACAAACAGGCGTACAGCCACTTGCGCTTCAACATTTACCCGGACGGCGGCGTGGCGCGTTTGCGCGTGTACGGCGTGCCGCATCGCGACTGGTCCACTGTGGGCGACAACGAGCAGATCGATCTCGTTGCGGCCTTGAATGGCGGCCGTGCGCTGGCCTGTTCCGACGAGCATTTCGGGCGCATGAGCAACATCCTCAATCCGGGCCGTGGCGTGAACATGGGCGACGGCTGGGAAACTGCACGTCGCCGCACGCCAGGCAATGACTGGGTGATCGTCGCCCTGGGCCATGCCGGTGAAGTGGAAAAAATCATCGTTGATACCTTGCACTTCAAGGGCAACTATCCGGACAGCTGCTCGATTCAGGGCGCGTTCGTGAAGGGCGGCACCGACAGCCAGATCGAAACCCAGAGCCTGTTCTGGCGTGAACTGCTGCCAAGCCAGAAGCTTGAAATGCACGCCGAACACAGCTTCGCCGAGCAGATCAAAGCGCTGGGGCCGATTACCCACATTCGCCTGAACGTGTTCCCGGATGGCGGCGTGAGCCGGTTGAGGGTGTTGGGGAAGGTCGCCAAGTAATGCTTGGCCTGTAGGAGCGTGGCTTGTCCCGCGATCGGCCGGGGACCGGTCGTAAAACATGCAATTGCGTTGTCGCTGACACAACGCGTTCACCGGTTTGCTGCCGCTGCGCGGCAGATCGCGGGACAAGCCACGCTCCTACAGGTGTTTATCAACTAATCATGAAAACAGAAGACTCCGACATGCGCACACTGACCATCGAGCCGTTGACCAAAGAAGCTTTCGCCCCTTTCGGTGATGTCATCGAAACCGATGGCAGCGATCACTTCATGATCAACAACGGCTCGACCATGCGCTTTCATCGTCTGGCCGAGGTTGAAACGGCTACGCCGGACGACAAGGCGATCATCAGCATCTTTCGCGCCGATGCGCTGGATATGCCGTTGACCGTTCGCATGCTGGAACGCCATCCGCTGGGCAGCCAGGCCTTCATTCCGCTGCTCGGCAACCCTTTTCTGGTCGTGGTCGCGCCACTTGGCGATGCACCTGAACCAGAGTTGACCCGCGCCTTCATCACCAATGGCAGGCAGGGTGTTAATTACCATCGCGGCGTCTGGCACCACCCGGTGCTGACGATCGAAAAGCGGGATGACTTCCTGGTGGTTGATCGCAGTGGATCAGGCAATAACTGCGATGAGCATTTCTTCGAAGAGCATCAGTTGATGATGCTCGATCCCCATTTATAAGAAAGGGCTTGAGCGCTCGCAAGTAGCGACAGGCTGAGGTAAGTACTGTGGAAGCACATCTGATGGAATGGCTGAACCTGGCCGTGCGCTGGGTTCACATGATCGTCGGGATCGCCTGGATTGGCGCATCCTTTTACTTCGTCTGGCTGGAGAACAACCTCAATCGGGTCAACCCGCGCGATGGTTTGTCCGGTGATTTGTGGGCGATTCACGGCGGCGGCATCTACCACCTGGAAAAATACAAACTCGCCCCACCGACCATGCCGGACAACCTGCACTGGTTCAAATGGGAAGCCTACTGGACCTGGATGTCAGGGGTCGCGCTGCTGTGCGTGGTCTTTTATGCCAACCCTGTTTTGTATTTGCTGGCACCCGGCAGCACGTTGACCGGTCCGGAAGGCGTGGCCATCGGCATCGGCTCGCTGATCGCCAGCTGGTTCATCTACGACGTGCTGTGTGATTCGCCACTGGGCAAGCGCCCTGGCCTGTTGGGCTTGGTGTTGTTCGTGCTGATCATCGCGGCCTGCTTCGGCTTCAGCCAGGTGTTCAGCGGACGAGGCGCTTACCTGCACACCGGCGCGATCATCGGCACCATCATGGTCGGCAACGTGTTCCGCATCATCATGCCCGCCCAGCGCGCACTGGTAGCGGCGATTGCCGAGAACCGCACGCCGGACCCATCACTCCCTGCCAAAGGCTTGCTGCGTTCGCGTCACAACAACTACTTCACCCTGCCGGTGCTGTTCATCATGATCAGCAACCACTTTCCGAGCACCTACGGCAGCCGCTACAACTGGCTGATCCTGGCCGGGATTGCAGTGGTCGCGGTAGTGGTGCGTCATTATTTCAACACCCGTCACAACAGCCATAAATATGCCTGGGCATTGCCAGTCGGCGCATTGGGGATGATTTGTCTGGCCTACGTCACAGGCCCTGCGCAAATGCCGCGCGGCCCGGAAACCGCAGGTCCTGCGAAGATCGAATATCAGCCGTTGCCGGGTACTGCGATTGGCGGCCATCGCGCTGATGAGCCGAAACCTGAAGTGGCAGCGCCCGCACAACCGCCTGCTCAGCCTGCGGTTGCCCAAGCTGGCGGCGGCGCGGATTTCGACAAGGTCCATAGCGTGATTCAGGAACGCTGCGCGGTGTGTCATTCGGCCAAACCTACCAGCCCGCTGTTTAGCGCTGCACCGGCGGGAGTGATGTTCGACACCCCGCAACAGATCCAGCAACAGGCACCGCGCATCCAGGCCCAAGCCGTGGTGTCGCAGATCATGCCACTGGGCAACATCACCCAGATGACCCAGCAAGAGCGTGACCTGATCGGGCAGTGGATTGATAAGGGAGCGCAGACGAACTGATTGAAAGGCCGAATGAAAGACCTGTAGGAGCGCGCTTGCCCGCGATTGCGTTGTATCAGTTGATGAATCTGTTAATGATCCACCGCAATCGCGGGCAAGCGCGCTCCTACAAGGGTCCGCGGTTAAAATGAGTCACCCGTTCCACCGCCCTATCGCAACGGGCGTACTCAAAAAACAAAAACAAAATCCGAGGTGTTGCATGTCCGAGTCAACTCACGCGCGCATCCCTGCTGCGCCACCACGACAGCCCCTGCCCCTTGCGCAATTGATTCTGGTGGGCCTGCAACACGTCCTGTTGATGTACGGCGGCGCGGTCGCTGTGCCACTGATCATCGGTCAGGCCGCTGGTCTTTCCCGTGAAGAAATCGCTTTTCTGATCAACGCCGACCTGCTCGTCGCGGGCATTGCCACGGTGGTGCAATCGTTGGGCATCGGCCCGTTGGGCATTCGCATGCCGATCATGATGGGCGCCAGTTTCGCCGCCGTGGGCAGCATGGTGGCGATGGCCGGCATGGACGGGGTCGGTCTGCCGGGTATCTTCGGCGCGACCATCGCCGCCGGGTTCTTCGGCATGCTGGTCGCGCCGTTCATGTCGAAAATCGTGCGCTTCTTTCCGCCACTGGTGACTGGCACGGTCATTACCTCCATCGGACTGTCGCTGTTTCCGGTCGCCGTGAACTGGGCCGGAGGCGGCAGCAAGGCAACCAGTTTCGGTGACCCGCTGTACCTGGGCGTTGCAGCACTGGTGCTGCTGACCATCCTGCTGATCAATCGCTTCATGCGCGGTTTCTGGGTCAACATTTCGGTGCTGATCGGCATGGGTCTGGGCTACATCCTTTCCGGGCTGATCGGCATGGTTGACCTCAGCGGTCTGGCTCAAGCGGAGTGGATCAAGGTAGTCACGCCGCTGCACTTCGGCATGCCGCAGTTTCACCTGGCGCCGATCCTGTCGATGTGTCTGGTGGTGGTGATCATCTTCGTCGAGTCCACCGGGATGTTTCTCGCGCTGGGCAAGATCACTGATCGCGAGGTCACACCCGGCATGCTACGGCGCGGTTTGCTGTGCGATGCGGCGGCCTCGTTTCTCGCAGGTTTCCTCAATACCTTCACCCACTCCTCGTTCGCGCAGAACATCGGCCTGGTGCAGATGACCGGCGTGCGTTGCCGCTCGGTGACGATTGTGGCGGGCGGCTTTCTGATCGTGCTGAGCCTGCTGCCCAAAGCGGCGTACCTGGTGGCCTCGATACCGCCAGCGGTATTGGGCGGCGCGGCCATCGCAATGTTCGGCATGGTCGCCGCGACAGGGATCAAGATCCTGCAAGAAGCCGACATCGGCGACCGTCGCAACCAGTTGCTGGTGGCGGTGAGCATCGGCATGGGCTTGATCCCGGTGGTTCGACCGGAATTCTTCAGCCACTTGCCGCTGTGGATGGGCCCGATTACCCACAGCGGCATTGCCATGGCGACTTTAAGCGCGGTCCTGCTGAACCTGTTGTTCAACGTGCTCGGCGGCGCTGAACGCGCAGCGATAGCCGGGCCTGCACACAATCACTAGGCGACTACTCGGTCACCCTGCCCCGTTTTTGTCATGAGTGCTCTGTCGCAGAGCACTTGAGCACTTCGCTGCGCGCCGGTATCCTCCGCCGCCGCTCGAAACCGGGGCAGTTTGACCGACTGGAATATGTTGACTGACCAGACAACTAACCGATTCGCATAACGCTCGCCGCAATAGTTCGAAAAATCCGTTGAATCGTCCCTTCTTACAGTGGACGGCAGAGCTTTTTCGTCTTTTTTCAAGGTATTGGCGTAGCTCTTGCTATGCATATAAAGCTGACCGATTAGACAGAAATAACCGCAACAAACAAGGCGTCGGAACAGAACGCCAATCAAAGAAAAAACAACTCATATCACCCAAGGGAGCACCGCATGAACCGTACGTTTTCCAGCCTGATGGTCGCCGGCAGTGTGCTGGCAGCCGGCCCGACTATGGCTGCCGACTTACTGCAATGGCAAAGCAACAGCCTGACGTATCTCTACGGCAAGAACTTTGAAGTCAACCCGGAGACACAGCAGACCTTTACTTTCGAACATGCCGACGGCTGGAAGTACGGCGACAACTTCGTGTTCCTCGATTACATCAGTTACAACGGCAAAAAAGATGCAGGCGTCGGCAACGCCACTACCTACGGCGAGATATCCCCGCGCTTGTCGATGGGCAAGATTTTCGACCGAAAGTTTGAATTGGGTCCGATCAAGGACGTATTGCTGGCGACCACTTACGAGTTCGGAGAAGGTGACGTCGAGTCCTACTTGATCGGGCCTGGCTTCGATTTGAGCGTCCCCGGTTTCGACTACTTCCAGCTCAACTTCTACAAGCGTTATAACGATGGGCACCGCGCTGGCAATAACGCCTGGCAGATTACCCCGGTCTGGTCTTACACCATCCCTGTGGGCAAATCGGACATCTTGATCGATGGGTTCATGGACTGGGTGGTGGACAACAAGTCGTCGGCCAAACATGGCGATTACCACTCCAACCTGCACTTCAACCCGCAGATCAAATACGACCTGGGCAAGGCAATCAATCTGCCAGAGCGCCAACTGTATGTGGGTATTGAATATGATTACTGGAGCAACAAGTACGGGATCAACGACACGCGCTATTTCGACACCGACCAGAACACCGCAAGTTTGCTGGTGAAAGTGTTCTTCTGATCACTTCACGGCGCAGCACCTTTACCGGTGGCTGCGCTGCCCACCGACTCTGGTGTTCATCGGCGCTTGTCGAAGTAATAGCGTTGACGTCGGGTCCGCCGCAGCACTGTCAGCCCGAGCAGTGGCAAGGCAATCCCGGTGACCGACAGTGCCCAAACGATTGAGTTGACGCCATAGTAAAGAATCGCGGCGCCTACCAGACCTCCCGCCATAGCAGGAATACCCAACGCGCAAATGAGTTGAGCGTGTGAGCCGAGATAGCGCTTGAGCGAACCGCCCACACTGAACATGCAGACCAGCCAAAAATAGATCCACAGCGCGATGATCAACAGATACAGCGCCAGATGCAGCAGATCGCCGAACATTCCATATCCGTGCATTGGGTTTTCGCTCCTTGAATAGTACGGTGTGTCGGGCCGATTCCATCGGTCGGGCGCGACTCCTTAGCCTCGCGCTGCGCGTCAGATCTCCGGATCGATGCACCGCAGTCAGGATTGCGCAGATTTCGTGGGAGCGGACCTGTCCGCGAAGAGGCCAGTACACCGCATACATTTTCATTGCATGAGCTGACGTCTTCGCGGACAGGTCCGCTCCCACAGGTACTGAGTTTCCCTTAAGCGGGCAGGCTAATCCCCTTCCCACGGCAACAGCTTGCCAGCCCTGACCTTCGCATTGATCGAGCGCAGCAGATCCAGGGGATCACGGTCTTTCATGGCATGGCTTTGCTCGTCAACCCACGTCATTACCTGCTGCCGGTCCAGGGTGGGTCGGCGATGCAGGATTTCCACCAACTGGCGCTCGCAATGTTGAGCATAGGCAACCACGCTGGAAAACAAAGGGCTGTTACTCGTCATTGATGTCCAATCCTCGCCGTTACAGGGTTACGCTTTGATACCGCGCCAGATTTTGCCGATGACCGAGACGCCCAGCAATACCACAGCACCAGCAATAATGCCCGCTACCGCGTTGAGCAACGGCGGGATGATCACCGAAAATCCACCAATCGCTCCCGCTGTCGCCAGCGTCACCTGCTCGATCCAGTGATGCAGTGCTGGCACGCCATGGGTAAGAATCCCGCCGCCCACCAGAAACATCGCCGCAGTACCGATCACCGACAGGCTTTTCATCATGTACGGCGCAGCAATAAGCACGCCACGTCCGAAAGCCCGCTGTCCGCGACGTACCGCGCTTTCACCCTTGAGCTCGCTGAGATACAAACCACCATCGTCGAGCTTGACGATAACGCCCACCAGGCCGTAAACGCCGACGGTCATGACAATGGCGATGCCCGACAGCACGATCACTTGTTGCATCAACGGCGCGTCGGCCACCGTACCGAGGGTGATGGCGATGATTTCCGCCGAGAGAATGAAGTCAGTGCGCACCGCGCCCTTAATCTTGTCCTTCTCGAAAGCCACCAGGTCAGTCGCAGGATCGGCAACGGCCTCGGTCAACCTGGCATGACCGGCCTCATCTTCAGCCCGGCTATGCAGGTATTTGTGCGCGAGCTTTTCAAAGCCCTCGAAACACAGATAGGCGCCGCCGATCATCAATAGCGGCGTGACCGCCCAAGGGATGAAGGCACTGATCGCGAGCGCTGCAGGCACCAGAATCAATTTATTAAGAAACGAGCCTTTGGCAACCGCCCACACCACCGGCAGTTCCCGCTCGGCCCGCACCCCGGAGACTTGCTGGGCATTAAGCGCCAGGTCATCGCCCAATACGCCGGCGGTCTTCTTCGCTGCCATTTTGGTCATGAGCGCCACGTCGTCCAGCACGGTGGCGATATCGTCGATCAAGACTAGCAAACTGCTTCCTGCCATGGGGGTTTTCCTGAATTGAGTAGACGCGAGAATAACGCGTGGAGTGCTGCAGGTCTGCTCATGCACCAATCTTGAGCCCGCCGCGAGGCCGGTGCTACCATGCGCGACCGCCGTACAGGCAAGGAACAATCCGGTCTATGAGCAGCATTCGCGAGCGCAACAAAGAACTGATCCTGCGCGCGGCCAGTGAAGAGTTCGCTGATAAGGGTTTCGCCGCCAGCAAGACCAGCGACATCGCCGCCAAGGCCGGTGTGCCCAAGCCCAACGTCTATTACTACTTCAAATCCAAGGAAAACCTGTACCGCGAGGTATTGGAGAGCATCATCGAGCCCATTTTGCAGGCCTCGACGCCCTTCAACGCCGACGGCGTTCCTGCGCAGGTATTAAGCGGCTATATCCGATCGAAGATTCGTATTTCACGGGATCTGCCCTTTGCCTCGAAAGTCTTTGCCAGTGAAATCATGCACGGCGCGCCGCATTTGACGACCGATCAGGTTCAGCAGCTAAACGCTCAGGCAAGGCATAACATCGAGTGCATTCAGGGCTGGATCGACAGCGGTCTCATTGCGCCGCTTGACCCTCATCACCTGATGTTCACCATTTGGGCCGCTACCCAGACCTACGCCGACTTCGATTGGCAGATTTCCACCGTTACCGGCAAAGCCAGACTCGAAGACAGCGATTATGAAGCGGCGGCGGAAACGATCATTCGTCTGGTGCTCAAAGGATGCGAGCCCGACCAATAACCGCAAGTGCGCTGACTGCCATCCAGCGGCTTAAACGATCTTCTGCATCTGCAAGGCTTTGTCGACGCCATCAAGCAACTGGCCAAAACTCCAGGGTTTGCGGATGAACGTGACTTCGTGGACGACGCCCGAACTCTCGGGCGTCTCGTGGCCGGACATGATCAAGATCGGAATCTGCGGCCACTTGTTGCCGGAAAGATTTGCCAGATCGGCGCCATTGATGCTGCCCGGCATGAGGATATCGGTCAGCAACAACGACACCTCGGCTGCGTGCTCGTCGAGGTACTGCGCAGCAGCGTCGGCACTCTCCAACGCGTAGGTGGTAAAGCCCTCGTCACCGAGGATTTCACACACGAAATCGCGAATGATCGACTCGTCCTCGACCACCAGAATGAGTCCTTTGTTCTGCTCTAATGCTGCCATTGACGTCGCATCCACAATAAATTCTTCCCATTGCCTGCCCGGCCGGCCCTGTCCTGGACTCGGGTTGTGTCCGTACTGTGAGCAGCAGAAAGTCAGGAAATTCCATTTCCCGTCAACAATTGGTCGGAAGGCGTGCAACAGAGCGGTGGATGGTCCGTTTTTTCGGCTGTAGATGCGTCGAGCGGGAGTTTTGCGCAGGCAACAAAAAACCCGCCGAAGCGGGTTTTTCCAAGACCATCCCAACATCCTGTCGGCAGCCCTCCGGGCCATGGTCGATCATCCTTGATCCTGCAGTCATTCCGTCGCTGCAGTTGATGGATCCAAATCTACCGATTTGCTGGCGTGCGCCATAGAGCGAACCTCTCGTCTTCGTGTAAGCCTTTCGCCATACCTCAGCGTTTTCACCCTGAAATTTCATAAGCACGTAGGACAAATCCGCCATTGCCAGGAATTTCGCAAGAAAAGCCTCGCGCCGACCTCACGTTTATTCACCCAACGCCGAGAGCCTGTAGAGGACTGAGCGAATGGCGCAGGGGCTTGAGGCGGCTGACGCACCATCGGGCGCGCCCAAGGCACAACAACAAGAAAACAGACGGAGTGACGGTTATGAATATGCGCAACCTTTCGATCAGTCGGCGGCTATGGCTGATCCTTATCGTCGCTGTGCTGATGCTCTTTACCCTGGCAGCGGCCATGCTCAAACAGGTCCACGACGACCTGTACGACGCCAAAGCGCTGAAGACCATGCACGTGGTACAGACCGCCAGCGGCTTGCTCGATTACTACCATGGTCTGGAAACTGCCGGCACGCTGAACACTGAACAGGCGCAGAAGCAGGCGATGGATGCCCTGCGTGGCCTGCGTTACAACCAGACCGATTATTTCTGGATCAACGACCTGCGCCCGGTGATGATCATGCACCCGGCCAACCCCAAGCTGGTGGGCCAGGATTTGTCCGCCATCAAGGACCCGGACGGTTTTCAGGTGTTTAACGAAATGGTCACCCTAGCCAAAGCCAAGGGTGCCGGGATCGTCAATTATCGCTGGCCCAAACCGGGTGCCAGCGAGGCAGTCGCGAAAACCTCATACATCTCGCTGTTTGCGCCGTGGGGCTGGATCATCGGTTCAGGCGTTTACGTAGATGACGTTCAGGCCGAATTCCAGCAACAGGTGATCAAGGCGTCGTCCATCAGCCTGGGCATTGTCGTGATCATGGCATTGCTGGTGATCCTGATTGCCCGCAGCATCGTCCGCCCGCTCAATGCCACGGTCGAGGCCATGGCCAACATCGCCAGCGGCGAAAGCGACCTGACGCGCAGCCTGCAAACCGAAGGCAATGACGAGGTCACGCAATTGGCCCGGCACTTCAATGCCTTCACGGCCAAGCTGCGCCAGGTGATTACCGAGTTGCAGCTGTCGGCGGTCGGGCTTGGTCAGGCGTCGGCTGATCTGGGCAGCAATGCTGATCAGGCCCAGGCACGCAGTCAGCAGCAATCGCAACAGATGGAACTGGTGGCGACGGCAGTCAATGAGGTGACTTACGGCGTGCAGGACGTGGCCAAAAACGCCGAGCACGCGGCCAGCGAGATGCGCGACGCCGAGTCCCAGGCCCAGCAAGGCCAGGCCAACATCGACAGCAGCCTCAAGCAGATCGATCACCTGTCGGGCACCATCAATCAGGCCGTAGATGTGATTCGCACCTTGTCCAGCGAGAGCACGCAGATCGGCGGGGTGCTGGAAGTGATCAGTTCGATTGCCGAGCAAACCAACCTTCTGGCGTTGAACGCGGCCATTGAGGCAGCCCGCGCCGGTGATCAGGGACGAGGGTTCGCAGTGGTGGCGGACGAGGTGCGGTTACTGGCCCAGCGCACGCAGAAATCCACCGCCGAAATCCAGACGATGATCGAACGCTTGCAGACCCATTCCGACGCCGCCGTGAAGGTGATCGCCGACAGCAGCCGCGCCTCGCAACTGACCATCGAGCAGGCACATCTGGCAGGCAAGAGCCTGACATCCATCAGCCAGGCCCTGCGCAACCTCAACGGCCTGAATGCGTCGATTGCCAGCGCCACGTTGCAGCAGTCCCATGTGGTCGAGGACATCAATCAAAACGTCACCCAGGCAGCGCAACTGTCGCAAAGCACCGCGCTGGCGGCCGAGCAATCCACTGCGGCGAGTGTTCATCTGAAAGGGCTGAGTGAGCAGTTGAACGGGTTGCTGAGGCAGTTTCGGGTGTGAACCGGCATCTGTAGGAGCCAACTTGTTGGCGAGGATTGATGCGGTGTGGCAAGGACATCACTTCGCGAACAAGTTCGCTCCTACAGGCAAGGCTTGAATCCAGCTTTAGCTTTCGCCACTATGTATACAATAATTATAATTATTGAATACATATCCATGAAACCAGTTCCCTCATCCCACTGCCCTGACTGGGCAGAGTCGCTGCTCAACGGCTTCAGCCAGGTGCTGCTGCAACGCAGTCCGTTGTGTGGCGTGTTCTGCGTAATTGCGATCCTGATCACCGCACCTTCGCTGCTGGGCAGTGCGTTACTGGGCGCTGTCGCCGGGCTGCTCACCGCCCAACGACGGGGATACCCCAAAGCCGAACGGCAGGCCGGGCTCTACAGTTACAACGGTGTACTGCTGGGGCTGCTCATCAGCTACCGCTTGCCGTGGTCGCCGCTGTTGCCGTTGCTGGTCATGGCCTGCGGCGGTTTGAGCGCAATGCTGATGCACGCCTGGCTGAAACGAACCCCGCGCGCCACGTGCCTCAAGGCTTACACCGCGCCGTTCGTGCTGCTGAGCTGGCTCTTGCTGATGTTCGCCGATCCGCTTTCGACCACAGCAGTGCCCGCGCGCGTTGATCTGCTGCACGCGCTACCCCAAGGACTGGGGCAGGTGTTTCTGCTGGATCATCCGCTGGCGGGCGTATTGATTGGCGCAGGCTTGCTTTTCGCCAATCGCGCCGCTGCACTGTGGGCGACGCTGGGCTGCATCACCGGTATCGCGTTCGCCGTCTGGCAGCATGAAACCAGCGCTGCGTTGCTCGGGCTTGCCGGTTACAACCCGGCACTGGCCGCGCTGGCATTCAGTGACAAGCGCCATAAACCGTGGCTGCCAGCGATTGCCGTAACGCTCGCGATCCTCTTGCAACCGGGGTTTTCAGGGCTCGGACTGGCGACACTCACCGCGCCTTTCATCCTCGCCTGCTGGCTGGTGCAGGCGAGCAGCCGGCTATTGCGCCAATCGGCAATCGATCATCGGTTGCGCTCCTGAACCGAATGCTCCTAGGCTCACCCGATCTATCAATCGGAAATCCCCATGGACAGCAACACAAGCTGGCGCGAACGCTTACGCATCATCGTCTTTCAAAGCGACACCACCGCAGGCAGGCGCTTCGACAAAATTCTGCTGGTGACGATTTTCTGCAGCCTGTTCACGGTGGTCATCGACAGCATCGAATCGGTCCATCGTGACTTCGGCGTGTTCTTCAGTTACCTGGAGTTGTTCTTCACCGCCATCTTCGCGCTCGAATACATGGCGCGCTTGTATGCCTCGGAAAAGCCCCTGAAGTACGCGTTCAGCTTTTACGGGCTGATCGATCTACTGGCGATTCTGCCCGGCGTGCTGGCGATCTATTACGCCGATGCGCAGTACCTGTTGATCGTGCGGGTGGTGAGGATGCTGCGGATCTTCCGCGTGCTCAAGCTCAGCCCGTATCTCAAGCAAGCCAATTACCTACTCTCGGCCCTGCGCGGCAGTCGGCAGAAGATCACGGTGTTCCTGCTGACCGTTTCGACGCTGGTCACGGTGTTCGGCACGTTGATGTACGTCATCGAAGGCCCGGAGCATGGTTTTTCGAGCATTCCCAAAGGCATTTACTGGGCGATTGTCACGCTGACCACCGTCGGCTTTGGCGACATCGTGCCGAAGACGCCGCTGGGGCAAATCCTGTCCTCGCTGGTGATGATCATGGGTTATTCGATCATCGCCGTGCCGACCGGGATCTTCACGGCCGAATTGTCCAACGCCATGCGCGGCAAACAGCAGCAGCACGACTGCCCGGTGTGCGCCAAAGACAGTCACGAACCGGCTGCTGCGTTTTGCTCGCGATGCGGCAATGCGCTGTTCCCAAAGGTCGATGCCATCGCGGCTGGCGAACATGGCAAACCGGACATAAGCACATGAGTTTTTAGTCTTTAAACGCCTGATGGACTTTGGTTATAGTCGCGGGCAATTCGCCATCCCGTACCGATAACAACAACACGCTGACCACCACAAGGAATTTGCAGTGAACAAACTTTTCGCCGCCTCTCTGCTCGCCGCAGGACTGGCTTTTGGCAGCGCCGCTCAAGCCGCACCTACTTTGCTCAACGTCTCCTACGACGTGATGCGTGATTTCTACAAAGACTACAACGCCGCGTTCCAGAAGCACTGGGAGTCCGAGCATCGGGAAAAGGTCGCGGTGCAAATGTCCTTTGGCGGGTCGAGCAAACAGGCGCGTTCGGTTATCGACGGTCTCCCGGCTGATGTGATCACCATGAACATGGCCACCGACATCAATGCTCTCGCCGACAACGGCCAACTGGTGCCGAACGACTGGGTGACGCGCCTGCCGAATAACAGCGCGCCTTTTACCTCGGCCACGGTGTTCATCGTGCGCAAGGGCAATCCGAAAGCGCTGAAAGACTGGAATGACCTGGTAAAGGACGGCGTGGAAGTGATCGTGCCTAACCCGAAAACCTCGGGCAACGGTCGCTACACCTATCTGTCGGCGTGGGGTTACACGCTGAAGAACGGCGGCGACGAGGCAGCGGCCAAGAAGTTTGTCGGTCAATTGTTCGCCCACGTTCCAGTGCTGGACACCGGCGGTCGGGGCGCAACCACCACGTTCATGACCAACCAGATCGGCGACGTACTCATCACGTTTGAAAACGAAGCCGAAATGATTGCTCGCGAGTTTGGCCGCGATCAGTTCGAAGTCGTCTACCCAAGCGTCTCCGCCGAAGCCGAGCCACCGGTGACCGTTGTGGATAAAGTGGTCGACAAGAAAGGCTCCCGCGCCTTGGCCGAGGATTACCTGAAATACCTGTGGTCACCCGAAGGCCAGGAAATCGCCGCCGCCAACTACCTGCGCCCGCGTGACCCGGCCGTGCTGGCGAAATACACCGACCGTTTCCCGAAAGTCGACTTCCTCTCGGTCGAAAAAACCTTCGGCGACTGGCGCACCGTGCAGAAGACCCACTTCATCGACGGCGGCGTGTTCGACCAGATTTATCCGGGCAAGTAACCAGTTCCGATGACCAAAAAACGGCGACCTGAAGAGGTCGCCGTTTTTGTTTGTGCTGCGTAGCACTGACTTGTGGGAGCGGACCTGTCCGCGAAGGGGCCGGCGCATACCCTACATCTTTATCGCCTGGACAGGTGCCTTCGCGGACAAGTCCGCTCCCACAGGTTTTTGCGTGCGCAGCTAAATCTGTAGGAGCGCGCTTGCCCGCGATTACGGTGTGTCAGCGACAAATCATCGACTGACATAATGCGTTCGCGGGCAAGCGCGCTCCTACAGGACGCCGTTAATTACCGAATTGCTTGGTCAACCCCGGAGGCACGCCGCTGGAGTCTGTTTCCTGCCACGGGCCGCTGGGCGAGGTGGCCCAGGTCCAGCCGTTGTTCCAGCGGTAATAAGTGCGCTGGCGGTAGAAGGTGTTTGGCACGTTATCCAGCACGTGCACGCCCAGGCTGGCGTCCCAATGGCTATTGCCGCCGGGTGGTGGGGCGAAGTGTGAAGAGGTCTTCGGCGCAGGCTTGGGCGCAGATGGCTTCGGCGTGGTGCGCGGCGTGCCCGGTTGCGGGGTCGGCGAAGGGCCGCCGGGGATGGTCTGAATCGGCTCGGAACTCTGCGGGCCGGGGCGCTGAACGGCACAAGCGGCGCTCAACGCCACAACCAAACTTAACAAGGCAAAACGTGCGACGCGATACATAAGCGAAACTCTCAACTGTAAGGGCTACTTATCGGGGCTATCGATGGTCAAAGCCTGACGGGCAGTCACATTGCTGGGCAGCGGTTGACTGCGACCGATCCACTCACCGGCGGTGGGCTGGCCTGCGCGGGAGACCCGGGCCATCAGTTGGACTTCGGGGAAGTTGGACAGTTTCAGCTGCGGCATCATTGCGTCGGCGTCACTCAATTCCACGTCCACCGGCAGATCAGCCACAGTCACGCGCTTGACCGCCAACGGCGCAGGCGGCCCTGAAACGGCGCGGGCGAAGACGAACACCGTGTCGGTCGGCAGCACCTTGGCCTTGAGTGCGTCCGACAGCGCCACGTGCACTTTTAGAGTGGCGCTTTTGGCTGCGACCACTGGCGTTTCAGTGAGCTTGCCGCCGTTCTGCGTGACCTTGTCTGCAGCCCTGGCGATACCGCTTTCAAGGGCCGAACGCGAAGGATCATCCGCCGGTAGCACCGCCAGCAATCGCTTCCAGTAATCCACCGCCTCCTGATAACGCTGCCCCTCGAACGCAGCAATCCCCTTGAGTCCAAGGCTGGTCACTTCCTTCGGATCAAGCTTCAACGCCTCATCGGACAACGCCTGAATCTGCGGCGACCAATGCTTGTTCCCGGCAAAATACAGCGACTGCGCCCACTGTCCCAGCAGCTCGGGTTGACGTCCGGCAAGGTTTACCGCGCGCTCGAACATTGCAGCGGCATCGGCCGGTCGGTCCTGGGCCATGTAGGTCCGCGCGAGGAAATAAATCCCTTCCGCGGAATCGGGCTGCGCCTTCACAGCACGCTCAAGACGACTGGTCATTTCCACCAGCGACCCCGGTGGCTGGGAAAACTCCCGCGTCAGCTCAACCTTGTCGCTGGCGCCGAAATGCATATACAGCGCAAACCCCAATATCGGTACCAGCAACGCGGCGAGCAGCGGCAACGGTTTGCCCAAGCGCGAAACACGCTCGGCGCCCACGCCTTCGGTGTCCGAAAGCAATTCACGGGCAGCTTCAGCACGACCGGTGTCCATTTGCGCGCCGGATAACACGCCCTCCTCCTGCTGACCTTGCAGTTCAGCCACGCGTTCTTGATAAAGCGCGACGTTGAGGGCGGTGCGGTCTTCTTCGCTTTGCAGGCGACGACCACGCAGAACGGGAATCAGCAGAAAGCCCAAGGCGACCAGCAACAGCAGGCCAGCGGCTAGCCAGAAATCAATCATTCGTGGTTTTTATCCAACAGGTGGGCGAGGCGCTGACGCTCCTCGTCGGAAAGCTCATCGGTTTCGGTAGTGCGTTTGGCGCGACGACGTCTGACCATCACGCCGATCACCACCATACCGCCCAGCAGCAACCCGGCAGGCCCGAACCACAACAGCCAGGTGCGCGCGGTCAATTCGGGCTTGTAACGCACGAACTCGCCATAGCGGTTGACCATGAAATCGATGATCTGCTGATTGCTCTGGCCTTCACCGAGCATGCGGTAGATCTCTTTGCGCAGATCGGCAGCGATAGGCGCGTTGGAGTCAGCGATGTCCTGATTCTGGCATTTGGGGCAGCGAAGCTCTTTGGTGAGCTCGCTGTATCGCGCGCGCTCAGCCTCATCTTTGAAAGTGTAGGCATCGATGGCGGCGTGGGCTGCGCCCGCAAATACCAATGCAAACATGCCCGCAAGTACGACGCGATAAATCCGTGGGAGCGGACCTGTCCGCGAATGCCATCTACCGCCCCCCATAGATGTTTTGGGCTCACGGGCCTCTTCGCGGACAGGTCCGCTCCCACGATTCTTAAATGGCAGCACCCGCTTCATGGCTTGGCCTCATCAACCAGACCCTGATACTGACCGGCCAGCTTGTCGCGCCAGACGGTTTCGTCGATCACGCCGACGTGCTTGTAGCGAATGATGCCCTTGCTGTCGATCAGGAAGGTTTCCGGCGCGCCGTAGACCCCAAGGTTCAGCCCCAGGCTGCCGGCTTCATCGCGGATGTTCATCTGGTACGGATCGTGAAATTCACTCAGCCACTTCAAGGCATCGGCATTCACGTCTTTGTAGTTGATCCCGACAATCACCACGCCCTGTTGCGCTAGCTTGTTGAGCACCGGATGCTCCACGCGACAGGCAATACACCAAGTGCCCCAGACGTTGACCAGCGCCGGTTTGCCCAGCAGATCGGCGCGGGTAATGAGCTTGTCGCTCTGCACCGCTGGCAGCGAAAACTCTGGGAACGGCTTGTCGATCAGCGCCGACGGCAGCTCCGTCGGGTCCAGATACATCCCACGATACAGAAACGCCGCCATCCCCAGAAACAACGCCAGCGGAATCAACAACACCCAACGCTTCATACCGCTGCTCCCGACATGCCCAGCGCGTCACGCACCTTGCTGCGCACCTTGACCCGATAACGTTTATCCAGCGCTGCCAGCAAACCGCCCAGCGCGGTAATCAGTCCGCCGAACCAGATCCAGCGCACGAACGGTTTGACGTGCACCCGCACCGCCCAGGCGCCGTTGTCCAGCGGCTCACCCAGTGCGACGTACAAATCGCGAGTGAAACCGCCGTCGATACCGGCTTCGGTCATCATCGATTGCTGCACTGTGTACAAACGTTTTTCCGGGTGCAGTACGGTGACTTCCTTGCCGTCTTCCAGCACCCGGATTGTCCCGCGATCAGACGTGAAGTTCGGGCCCTGATAATGCTGGGCGCCCTCGAACACGAACATGTAACCGCCCAGTTCCATGGACTCGCCAGGGGCCAGACGCAGGTCGCGCTCCGAGCTGTTCTGGCTCGACAGCACCACGCCCAGCGCCAGCACTGCGATGCCGATGTGCGCCAATTGCATGCCCCAATAGCTGCGGGTCAGCGAGCGCGCGCCTTTGATCAGGCCCTTGTGTCGGGTCTTGTCCAGCAAGTCACGCACACCGGCCAGCAACACCCATGCGGCGAGCATAAACACCGCCAGCACCGCCCAGTGAAAATCGCTCATGGCAAAAGCGGCGATTGTGCCCAGCACAGCACTGCCAACCAGCACCGGCGCCAGCATGCCCAGCAGCCATTTGACCGGTGTGTCTTTCCAGCGCACCAGCACGCCCACGGCCATGACGGCCATCAACAGCCCCATCAGCGGCACGAACAACGCATTGAAATAAGGAGGACCCACCGACATCTTCGCCCCGCTCAGGGCATCGACCGCCAACGGATACAGCGTGCCGAGCAGAATCATCGACGCGGCCACCACCAACACCAGATTGTTGCCCAGTAGCAGCGTTTCTCGCGACCACAGGCCGAAGCCGACGTGGCTTTTGACCACCGGGGCGCGGATAGCGAACAGCGTCAGCGATCCGCCGACCACCATCAGCAGGAAGATCAGAATGAACACGCCGCGCGCCGGGTCCGAAGCGAACGCATGCACCGACGTCAGCACCCCCGAGCGCACAAGGAAGGTGCCCAGCAGGCTCAGGGAAAACGCTGCGATTGCCAGCAGCACGGTCCAGCTTTTGAACACGCCGCGCTTCTCGGTCACCGCCAGCGAATGAATCAGCGCGGTGCCCACCAGCCAAGGCATGAACGAGGCGTTTTCCACCGGGTCCCAGAACCACCAGCCGCCCCAACCAAGTTCGTAATACGCCCACCACGAACCCAAGGTGATGCCGATACCCAGGAACGCCCACGCGACAATGGTCCACGGCCGTGACCAGCGTGCCCACGCCGCGTCAAGCCGACCACCGAGCAGCGCGGCAATGGCGAAGGCAAAGGCCACGGAAAACCCGACGTAGCCCATGTACAGCATCGGCGGGTGGACGATCAGGCCGATATCCTGCAGCAATGGATTGAGGTCACGACCGTTCTGTGGAATCTGCGGCAGGATGCGGTTGAACGGGTTGGAGGTGAGGATCAGGAACAGCAGAAAACCGATGCTGATCATGCCCATTACGGCCAATACCCGGGCCAGCATCACTTGCGGCAACTGCCGGGAAAATATCGACACGGCAAAAGTCCAGCCACCGAGAATCAAGGCCCAGAGCAGCAACGAACCTTCGTGAGCGCCCCACACCGCGCTGAACTTGTAGTACCAAGGCAAAGCGCTGTTGGAGTTTTCGGCGATGTAGGCGACGGAAAAGTCATCGACCATGAACGAGTAGGTCAGGCAGCCAAACGAGAACAACAGGAACGCAAACTGCCCCCACGCCGCTGGTTGCGCCAGGCTCATCCATAAACGATCGCCGCGCCAGGCGCCGATCAAGGGCACGACGGCCTGCACGATGGCGAAGCACAGCGCCAGAATCATGGCCAGATGGCCGAGTTCAGGAATCATCGTTTTTAACCCTGTTTGGCTGGCATGGAAGACGAACCCGGCGCTGGTTGGCCGCTGTCTTTCAAGGCTTTGGTGACTTCGGGCGGCATGTATTTCTCGTCGTGCTTGGCCAGCACTTCATCGGCAACCACCACGCCATCTGCGTTGAGCTTGCCGAGGGCGACGATGCCCTGCCCTTCACGGAACAGGTCCGGAAGGATGCCACGGTAAGTGATGGTCACTGATTTATTGAAATCGGTGACCACGAATTTGACGTCCAGCGAGTCGCCGGAACGTTCCAGCGAGCCCTTCTCCACCATGCCACCGGCGCGAATCCGCGTGTCATGGGGCGCTTCGCCGCTGGCGATCTGCGTCGGGGTATAAAACAGGTTGATGTTTTCTTGCAGGGCGCTGAGGGCCAGGGTCACGGCGATGCCGACACCGGCGAGAATCGCTACGATGATCAACAGTCGCTTTTTGCGCAGCGGATTCACTTGGAGCTCTCCCGGCGCAAACGACGCGCCTCTTGTTGCAGGTAACGCCGACGCGCCGTTATCGGCAGCGCCACATTGATGATGAGCACGGCCAGACAGATGCCGTAAGCGCTCCAGACGAACAGACCGTGTTTGCCCATGGCGAGGAAATCGCCCAATGAATCGAAACTCATGAGGCGCGTCCTTTCAGGCTTTTGACGACTTCATCCTTGACCCAACTGGCGCGGGCTTCACGTTTGAGCACTTCCAGGCGCATGCGCAGCAACAGCACGGCGCCGAAGAAGCAGTAGAACCCCAGCACCGTAAACAGCAGCGGCAGCCACATTTCAGCAGGCATCGCTGGCTTTTCGGTCAGGCTGAACGTTGCACCCTGATGCAGCGTGCTCCACCACTCCACCGAGTATTTGATGATCGGGATGTTGATCACGCCGACGATTGCCAGCACCGCACAGGCCTTGGCGGCGCTGTCGCGATTGGTGATTGCGTTGCCCAGGGCGATCAGACCGAAGTACAGAAACAGCAGGATCAGCATCGATGTGAGGCGCGCATCCCAGACCCACCACGAACCCCAGGTCGGTTTGCCCCAGATCGCGCCGGTCACCAAAGCTACGGCGGTCATCCAGGCGCCGATGGGGGCGGCGCATTGCAGCGCGACATCAGCCATCTTCATCTTCCAGACCAGACCGACCACGCCGCAGACCGCCAGCATCACGTAGCAGGACTGCGCCAGCATGGCTGATGGCACGTGGATATAAATGATGCGAAAGCTGTTGCCTTGTTGGTAATCCGGTGGCGCGAAGGCCAGGCCCCAGACCACGCCGATGCCGATCAGCAACGCGGCGGCAATGCTCAGCCACGGCAACAGACGGCCGCTGATGCCGTAGAACCATTTCGGTGAGCCCAGCTTGTTAAACCAGGCCCAACTGATGCCGTTTTTAGCTTTGGCGCTTGTGTTCATCACGCTGCCTTTGATCACGGTGTTCGTTGAAAGCGCTTCTTTTGGCTGAAGCTTTATTAAGGCGACGAGCGGGAAAAGTTGTCCGCTCAGTCAAAGCCCGATTATTCGCCGACGCTGATCTTCAGGCCAGCAGCAATTGCAAAAGGTGTCAGGGTTACCGCCAGTGCCGTCAGGCTGCCAAGCCAAAGCAGATAACCGGTCGCGGGCATGCCTTGAAGGGCGGCCTGCAAGGCGCCGCTGCCCAGAATCAGGACGGGGATGTACAGCGGCAAAATCACCAGCGCCAGCAACAGGCCGCCACGCTTGAGCCCGACCGTCAGCGCTGCGCCGACCGCGCCGAGCAAGCTCAGCACTGGCGTGCCCAGCAGCAACGAGAGCAACAGCACCGGCAGGCACTCAGTCGGCAAGCCGAGCATCAGCGCCAGCACCGGGGCCAGCAACACCAGCGCCAGACCGGAAAACGCCCAGTGTGCCAGCACTTTTGCCAGCACCAGCAGCGCCAGAGGGTGCGACGAAAGCACCCACTGTTCAAGTGAACCGTCTTCGAAATCACTGCGAAACAGCCCATCGAGCGACAACAGCACGGACAGCAGGGCCGCGACCCAGACCAGTCCCGGCGAGATGGTTTTCAGTAATTGGGTCTCGGGGCCGACCGCCAGCGGGAACAGCGCGATCACGATGGCGAAGAACACCAGGGGGTTGAGCAGCTCGGCAGGACGGCGAAACAGCAAGCGCGCTTCGCGGGCGATCAGCAGGGTAAACACATGACTCATACGGCCCATTGCCCCAGATCGATATCTTTGTAACGGGCGGGCACGCGGCTCAATGTGTGATGGGTGGTGAGCACCACCGCTCCGCCTCGTTCGCAGTGTTCAGCCAGATGCTGCTCCAGTTGCGAGACGCCTTGTTTATCCAGGGCCGTGAAGGGCTCGTCGAGAATCCACAGCGCCGGTCCCGGCAAATAAAGGCGGGCCAACGCGACTCGACGCTTCTGCCCTGCCGACAGGGTGTGGCACGGCACGTCTTCAAAGCCGCGCAACCCCACGGCATCGAGCGCTTGCCAGATGGCCTCGGTGGCCGCGCCAGTGTGCAGCGCGCACAGCCAGGTGAGGTTTTCAACGGGGGTGAGCAAATCCTTAATGCCAGCGGCGTGGCCAATCCATAACAGGTTGTGCGCCAATTGCGCTTTTTGCCGGGTCAGCGGTTGACCGTCGAACAGCACATCGCCCGAAGTGGGCTGCATCAGGCCGGACAACAGGCGCAGAAGGCTGGTTTTGCCGCTACCGTTGGGGCCACTGATCTGGAGCATGTCGCCCGCCGTCACCCGCAGTTCGAGGTTCTCGAACAGCATTCGCCAGTCGCGCTCGCAAGCAAGCGCCGAGGCTTCCAGGACAGGGATCGGCATGCGGACCTTCTTTTCTGATCGCGGGTATTCAACAGCGGTTCAAGTAGCCATCGGGGCGGCCGTTATACTGGTGCAGGCTGACATTGCCTGCGCTGGCGACGGCCGGCGCGATTATACATGCCATCTGCGGCCACCAAGATGGCAAATTTTTCACAGGTCGGTATTCGATGACAGGCGATATTCCCAATCTCTCCCCGGTGACTGCTGCTACGGCCTTGTTGCGCGCCGGTGTGCCGCCGGCGCAAGTGCTGCAATTGCTGCAGCCGCGCGATGGGCTGCTGCCTGCCGGACAGACGGCCGACGCCGAGGTTGTGAGCCTCAAACAGCTCGATCAGGACTTTCAACTGTTGCTCAAACTGACGTTGAACAATGGCCGGCAGACCACGTTTCCCGTCACCAGCACGCTGCCGCTATCCCCGGGCACCAGCGTCAACGTCGCCCAGGGCTCGGCGGGCACGCTGACCATCAGCCCCCTTGACCTGCAAAAATCCGTTGCCAACAGCCTGACCACGATCAATACCCAACAACTGCCGGTGGGCACGTTGCTGCAGGCCAAGGTGCTGACCACGCAACTCATTAATCCGTTGAACGGGCAGCCACTGCCAGCCAATTCCGGTCAGCCGGGGGCGTACCGTTCGATCGTTACCTTGCTCAACAGCGCGCTGGCGGGCAGCAACCTGATCATCGAAAGCCCGCAGCCGCTCAGAGCGGGGAGTCTGCTCAGCGCTCAGGTGCAGAACAGCCAGGCGCTGAATTTCGTCGCCCTGCCCAACCGTTTCGATGAATTGGCGCTGGCGCAGCAGTTGTCCACTCAGCAAAGCCGTCAGGGCTCGCTGCAGGGTTTGCTGGGGGCGTTGCAGAATCTGTCGCAGACCAGCGACATGCCCGTGGCGCTGCGGGCGAGCATCGACCAACTGCTGGCCGACTTGCCGGATGTCCAGCAGATGACCACGCCCAAGGGGGTGGCTCAGGCGCTCAACGGCAGTGGCTTGTTCATGGAATCGCGCTTGCTGGCCGGGCTCAACCCCACGCTGGTGCCTGACACCAAGGCCAACCTGCTGCGGCTGATTTCGCAAATTCTGCCGGGGCTGCCAGACAACGTGAATTACAACGCCGCCGCAGCCGCCAACACACTGGCGCGTGCGATGCCCAACATGGTCAGAAGCGCGCTGGGCATGCTGGGCCAGGTCGCTGCACGCACACCGCCCACCAGCTTTCCATTGCCGGCCCGTTCGCTGGGCAGTCCGGAAAACGAAGACGATCTGGAAACCCTGCTCAAACTGGCAGCGGCGGCGGTGTCGCGCCTGCAAAGTCATCAACTGGGCGGGTTGGAACAGACCCGCACCACCGCCGATGGCACGCAGGTCACGACTTGGCAGTTGGAGATCCCGATGCGCAACGCCCATGACATCGTGCCGTTGCAGGTAAAAGTGCAGCGCGAAGACACCCCGGAACGCGAGTCCCCCAAGGACGAGCGCGAGGCGAAAGAGAAAGAAAAACTCTGGCGCGTTGAGCTGGCCTTCGATCTTGAGCCGCTTGGGCCGTTGCAGGTTCAGGCGCAACTGGTGGGCGGCAGTCTGTCGAGCCAGATGTGGGCCGAGCGCGAAACCAGTGCAGCGCTGATCGACAGCGAACTGGGGAATTTGAGAGCGCGTCTGGTGGCTTGCGGTTTGAACGTCGGCGATTTGGCATGCAATCCCGGCGTACCGCCCCAAGGCACGCGCACCGTGCTTGAACAACGCTGGGTCGATGAGAACGCCTGATGAGTACACCTAACGCCCCACCCCGCCAGGTCGTCGCCCTCAACTACGACGGCCAACAAGCGCCAACGCTGACCGCCAAAGGTGACGACGCCCTGGCCGAAGCGATCCTGGCCATCGCCCGGGAATACAAAGTCCCGATCTACGAGAACGCCGAACTGGTAAAACTGCTGGCTCGCATGGAGCTGGGGGACAGCATCCCCGAAGCCCTGTACCTGACCATCGCCGAAATCATCGCGTTCGCCTGGCAGCTCAAAGGCAAATTCCCGGTGGGATTCGACCCTAACGCCGGGCCGGTGGAGCGGGATATCACGCCGGGGTGAGCGATGCAGCTCTCTGTAGGAGTGAACTTGTTCGCGAGACGGCCACAACTCACCAAATAACCGTGGGAGCGGACCTGTCCGCGAGACTGGGGAACAGACGCCACAGATACGTCGGCTGTACCGACCCCTTCACGGACAGGTCCGCTCCCACGGGTTTGTGTGGGCCTGGTGGTCAACACAACATAGTTGCAGGAGCTGCCGAAGGCTCCGGGGTCGCGCTCGACGGATTGCGGTGGGTCAGATGTTCCGCATCGCAGCCTCGCGTTGCTCGTCAGCTCCTACAGGTAGGCATTGAGATCAGCGTCTGGCTAATCGGCCGTTAAGCACTTTTGATCATTCCCACGCGGAGCGTGAGGAACGATCGAGCTTTCTTATTTGCTTTTGATCTTAGTCCACACCAGTCCAGACACTGCCAATCGCGACCTGGGTGCAGGCCGAACGCAGGCGATGCGCAGTGGGCTGGCCGGCAGGACGCCCGCCAAGCGCCGTCAGGGCATGGATGCCCGTTCGGCGCGTGCCCACGGAGCGTCGCCGGAGTGAGGGAACCCGACGAAGTCGGGCCAAACCGGGAGCAAATGGTTTTGGTTACTTTTTCCGAAAAAAAAGTGACCCGCCGTGAGGGCGGAACCGATATCAGCAACACCCGCGATAACGGATATTCACCCAATCCCAGTGCTCGGATCGGACGCGGAGCGTCCAGGGATGCATTCCCACCGATTACCCCTTCCCATGCACCTTAGTCATCAACTGCGCCTCGGCCTGGGTCAGGCCGCAGGATTGGGTGAGTTCGTCGATGCTGGCGCCCATGGTGACCAGGCGGGCGGCCTGGGCGAAGGACAAAGTAGAGGGATCGCGCTGTTCGAGGACAGTGATTTTGTCCGGCAACGGCGCAACGATGGCACGCAGCTCGTGGAGTTCTTCACCCATTCTGACCGTGCCACCCTGGTAGTTTTCCAGGCGTCGCGCCAATTCGCGGATGCGTTGGTCACGCAGCGAATCGGCTTCGAGCTGCTGCGTAGCCAATATGCGCTGGCGTTTGGTGTGGGCCATGAACATCACGACGCTCGCGACCCACAACACCGCCAGAAAAATTACCGCAACCTCAAGAATCAATCAGATGCTCTCCAGCTCGGACCACTCTTCTTCGGACATCATTTTGTCCAGTTCGACGAGGATCAGCAGTTCGCCGTTCTTGTTGCACACGCCCTGGATGAATTTGGCCGACTCGTCGTTGCCCACGTTTGGCGCGGTTTCGACTTCCGACTGACGCAGATAAACCACTTCAGCGACGCTATCGACCATGATCCCGACCACTTGCTTGTCGGCCTCGATAATCACGATACGCGTGTTATCGCTGACTTCAACCGGCGGCAGACCAAAGCGCTGACGGGTATCGATCACCGTCACGACGTTACCGCGCAGGTTGATAATGCCCAGCACGTAACTCGGCGCTCCCGGGACCGGTGCGATCTCGGTGTAACGCAGCACTTCCTGGACCTGCATCACGTTGATGCCGTACGACTCGTTGTCCAGGCGGAAGGTGACCCACTGCAGAATCGGATCTTCGGAACCCTGTGCTGACGACTTATTCATAACCCCAACCCCTTGCGTATTGTGCGGTGCGGACGGCATTCAACATGCCGGCCTGTGTGTATTTGATTGTGTTTACTTAATGGTGTGCATCTGCTTGACCGCACCACTGGCGATCAGCTCGGCCAATTCGGAAACATCCAGCAGCGCGCACATGTGTTCAATCACCGTGCCCGCCAGCCATGGCCGCTGCCCGCGATGGGAGCGCCATTTGATCTCGTTCGGGTCCAGGCGCAACGAACGGCTGACCTGATGCACCGCCAGCCCCCATTCGTAGCCCTGCACCGAAATCACGTATTGCAGTCCCTGACGGAAATCGTCGCGGTAGCGATCCGGCATGATCCAGCGCGCCGTGTCCAGCACCTTCAGGTTGCCGGCCTGACTGGGCAAAATCCCCAGGAACCAGTTCGGCTGCCCGAACAATGGCGTCAGCTCGTGACCGGCCAACGGATAAATCGACCCCAGGCACACCAGCGGCACCGCCAATGTCAGCCCAGCGACGTCGAACAACAGGCATTCAAACGGCTCGGCGGCCCACGCCGGGCGTGCATCCGGAGTAGGCGGAGGCGTCGGGTTGCGCTGGGACGGCAGATGAACATCCGCTACCGGCTCGATCAGCGCGGGTATTTCCATCACCGGCAGGACCGGGCTAATGATCACCGGCGCTTCTTCAACAGTCCGAGTGACCACCGAAGCCGGAACAGCGACCGGAGCAGGACGAACGGCGTCAGTCATCAAGGCCGCCGCCATCACGGGAGCAGGCGTTGCCGCCGAGATAGCCACCGCCACCGGTTTTACAACCGCGCGCAAACGGGCGTCATGGGCCTGCTCTTCGCGCACGGCCGCTTCAAAATCGTCGACGGCAACAGGCTCTGCCAGCAGTTCCTCGGTCGCGTCCTGAAGCAACGCATCAAGGTAGTTCTGCAGCGCCAGTTGTGGTCGTGATGCAATGTCCAGGGGGCGGTTCATAGTGGAGCCCGAAAATAAGTAACGCGATTGCCGCCTGAATGCTGTATCGGCTGGAGGGTCGGCTGACTTGAATGGCGCATGACGTTGCGCAGCGATAAATGATCAGCGGCCACTTCAAGCCACCTGCCCGACGAGTTGCTCGGTGAGCATATGTTTGAGCAACGCCCGATAGGCCATCACGCCACGGCTCTTGTTGTCGAACTGCGAAGGGGTCACACCGGCACGGCTGGCGTCACGCAAGCGCGTATCGACGGGCACATAGGCATTCCAGACGTTCTCGGGGAAGCTGTCGCGCAGCAGTTTCAAGGTGCTCATGGACGCCTGCGTTCGGCGGTCGAACAAGGTCGGAACGATGGTGTAGGGCAGCGGCACTTTGCGCGAGCGGTTGATCATTGCCAGTGTATTGACCATGCGCTCCAGGCCCTTCACCGCCAGAAACTCGGTCTGCACCGGCACCGCCAACTGTTGGCTGGCGGCCAGGGCGTTGACCATCAGTACGCCCAGCAACGGCGGACTGTCGATGATCGCGTAATCGAAATCCTGCCACAGCTGCGCCAGGCTTTTGGCAACCACCAGGCCCAGACCACTCTGCCCCGGCGACTGACGCTCAAGGGTCGCCAGCGCGGTACTCGACGGCAGCAGCGAAATACGGCTGTCGCTGGTAGGCAGAAGCAACTGACCCGGCAGGCCGTCCGGGACCACGCCCTTGTGCAAAAACAGATCGAAGCAACTGTGCTCTAGCTCGTCGGGGTTGTGCCCGAAATAGCTGGTCATCGAGCCATGGGGATCGAGATCGACAACGACCACGCGCTTGCCCGCATCAGCCAGCAGACCGGCTAAGGCGATTGAGGTGGTGGTCTTACCGACTCCCCCTTTCTGATTGGCGATTGCCCACACTCTCATGTTTCGTTTTTCCCGCCGGTCAAACCACGACCGAGACTGATTATGGGGCGGATGACGAAGATTTGACGCCTTGCGGCGGCTTGGCTGGTGCCGGTGCAGTTTGTGTGCCAGCCCGGCGCAATGCGGCATCGGGTTTTGCGTTGGCGGCGGTGCCGGAACCGGTCAGGCTGCGGCGCACCTCCAGATTGCGTGAGATCACCAGCACCACGCGACGATTACGCCCTCTTCCATCGGCGGTCGCGTTGGAGGTCAAGGGCTGAAACTCGCCGTAACCGACTGACGCCAGACGCGCCGGGTTGATCCCGTCCATGGCGAGCATGCGCACGATGCTTGATGAGCGGGCCGACGACAGCTCCCAGTTGCTCGGGAACTGCGAAGTATTGATCGGCTGGTCGTCGGTGAAGCCTTCGACGTGGATCGGGTTGTCGAACGGCTTGACGATTTTCGCCACTCTGTCGATCAGGTCGAAGGCCTTGTCGCTGGGCATCGCGTCGCCACTGCCGAACAGCATGTTGGAGTTGAGCTCGATTTCGATCCACAGCTCGTTGCCACGCACGGTCATCTGTTTGGAGGCGATCAGATCGCCGAACGCGGCGTTGACGTCGTCGGCCATTTTTTTCAACGGATCGTCCGCGGCCTGCCCCAGTGCCGCGTCGGTCTGCTCGCTGTCGACCACCAAAGGATCGGCGGGCCTGACGGTCTGGGGTTTCTGTTCGCCAATGGGGATAGGCTTGACGCTGCGCTCAGGCTCGTTGAACACCCCGACCAGCGCTTCGGACAGCACTTTGTACTTGCCTTCGTTGAGCGACGAAATCGAGTACATCACCACAAAGAACGCGAACAGCAAGGTGATGAAGTCCGCGTAGGACACCAGCCAGCGTTCGTGATTTTCGTGTTCTTCGTGCCGCCGACGTCGGGCCATGGTCAGTCCATCACTCCATGAAGCCTTGCAGCTTCAGTTCGATGGAGCGCGGGTTCTCACCCTCGGCAATCGACAGCAGGCCTTCGAGCAGCATTTCGCGATAGCGCGACTGACGAATCGCAACGGCCTTGAGCTTGTTGGCCACCGGCAGCAGGATCAGGTTGGCCGATGCCACGCCGTAAATAGTGGCGACGAATGCCACGGCAATACCGCTGCCCAGTTGATTGGGATCGGCCAGGTTGCCCATGACATGGATCAGACCCATGACGGCGCCGATGATGCCCACGGTCGGCGCGTAGCCGCCCATGCTTTCGTAGACTTTGGCGGCCTGGATATCGCGGGTTTCCTGGGTGATGAAGTCCACTTCCAGAATGCCGCGAATGGCTTCTGGCTCGGCGCCGTCTACCAACAGTTGCAGGCCTTTGCGCGAGTAAGGGTCGGGTTCGGAATCGGCGATGGATTCCAGACCCAGCAAGCCTTCCTTGCGCGCCGTCAGGCTCCAGTTGATGACACGATCAATGCCGCCGGCCATGTCCACGCGCGGCGGAAAAAGCACCCAGATCAAAATCTGGACCGCCCGTTTGAACGCGCTCATGGGCGTCTGCAACAGGCAAGCCGCCAAGGTGCCACCGAGCACGATCAAGGCCGCCGGGCCATTGAGCAACGCGCCCAGATGCCCGCCTTCCAGGAAGTTGCCGCCGATGATGGCGACGAACGCGAGGATGATCCCGATCAGGCTTAAAACGTCCATCAGATGCAGGCCTCAACCAGGTGGCGACCGATGTCATCCAGGCTGTAAACCGCGTCCGCCAGATCGGCTTTGACGATGGCCATCGGCATGCCGTAGATCACGCAGCTGGCCTCGTCTTGAGCCCAGATGTGAGCGCCGCCCTGCTTGAGCAGACGAGCGCCTTCGCGGCCGTCTGCGCCCATGCCGGTCAACACCACCGCAAGCACTTTATCGCCATAGGATTTGGCAGCAGAGCCGAAAGTGATGTCCACGCACGGCTTGTAGTTCAAGCGCTCGTCACCCGGCAGGATTTTCACCGCGCCGCGTCCGTCCACCATCATCTGTTTGCCACCCGGCGCCAGCAGAGCCAGGCCCGGACGCAGGATGTCGCCATCCTCGGCTTCCTTGACGCTGATGCGGCACAGCTTGTCCAGACGCTCGGCAAACGCTTTGGTAAATGCCGCCGGCATGTGCTGGATCAGCACAATGGGCGCCGGGAAGTTCGCTGGCAGTTGCGTCAGCACCCGCTGCAGCGCCACCGGACCGCCAGTGGAGGTGCCAATTGCAACCAGCTTGTAGGCCTTGCGTTTAGGTGCGGGCGAAGACGGCGCGTGAGGCGCCGATGCGCCATGGGCGGAGTGGCCAGTTGAACGTGGCGCAGGCGTTGGCACATGGCGTGTTGTAGCGGGAGCGCTGTGCAGCGAGCTGGTCGTTGACGGCGAGGCCGTCGCGGGCGCAGACATGGCAGCCGGTGTTGGCGTGCTGGAATAACCGCCGAAGCGGCGATTGCTGCGCGAAATGGAATGGACCTTTTCGCAGAGCATCTGCTTGACCTTGTCAGGGTTGCGCGAGATGTCTTCGAAGTTTTTCGGCAGGAAATCCACCGCACCGGCGTCCAGCGCATCAAGAGTGACGCGCGCCCCTTCGTGAGTCAGCGAGGAAAACATCAGAACCGGTGTCGGGCAGCGCTGCATGATGTGACGCACCGCCGTGATGCCGTCCATCATTGGCATCTCGTAATCCATGGTGATCACGTCAGGCTTGAGCGCCAAGGCTTGTTCGATGGCTTCCTTGCCGTTAGTCGCTGTACCGACCACTTGGATGGTCGGATCCGACGAGAGAATTTCCGAGACACGGCGACGGAAAAACCCTGAATCGTCGACGACGAGAACCTTGACTGCCATAAACACTCCATAGAGCCCACGGACCTTTGAGAGGCCCGTTCGCCCAGAATCAAATACGCCGCGTGGCGTAACGCTTGAGCATGCTCGGTACATCGAGGATCAACGCGATGCGTCCGTCACCGGTAATGGTGGCGCCCGACATGCCCGGCGTGCCCTGCAACATCTTGCCCAGCGGTTTGATGACCACCTCTTCCTGGCCCACCAACTGATCGACGACAAAGCCGATGCGTTGCGTACCCACCGAGAGGATCACCACATGCCCTTCGCGCTGCTCTTCGTGAGCGGCAGAGCTGACCAGCCAGCGCTTGAGGTAGAACAATGGCAGCGCCTTGTCGCGGACGATGACCACCTCCTGACCGTCGACGACGTTGGTGGTCGAGAGGTTCAGGTGGAAGATTTCGTTGACGTTGACCAGTGGGAACGCGAACGCCTGATTGCCCAGCATCACCATCAGCGTCGGCATGATCGCCAGGGTCAACGGCACCTTGATCACGATCTTCGAGCCCTGGCCCTTGGTCGAGTAGATGTTGATCGAGCCGTTGAGCTGGGCAATCTTGGTTTTCACCACGTCCATGCCCACGCCACGGCCCGACACGTCGGAGATCTCGGTCTTTGTCGAGAAGCCCGGCGCGAAAATCAGGTTGTAGCAGTCGCTGTCGCTCAGGCGGTCGGCAGCGTCTTTGTCCATCACGCCGCGCTTGACGGCAATGGCCCGCAGCACAGCCGGGTCCATGCCTTTGCCGTCATCGGAAATCGACAGCAGGATGTGATCGCCTTCCTGTTCGGCCGAAAGAATGACGCGGCCGCCTCGGGGCTTGCCCGACGCCTCGCGCTCCTCCGGCGACTCGATACCGTGGTCGACGGCGTTGCGCACCAAGTGGACCAGCGGGTCGGCCAGCGCTTCAACCAGGTTCTTGTCCAGGTCGGTTTCTTCACCCACCAATTCCAGGGCGATTTCTTTCTTCAACTGACGTGCCAGATCGCGAACCAGTCGCGGGAAGCGGCCGAAGACTTTCTTGATCGGCTGCATCCGCGTCTTCATCACGGCGGTCTGCAAATCAGCGGTGACCACGTCCAGATTGGACACGGCCTTGGACATGGCTTCGTCGGAGCTGTTGGCACCCAGGCGCACCAGGCGGTTACGCACCAGCACCAGTTCGCCGACCATGTTCATGATTTCGTCCAGCCGCGCGGTGTCGACGCGCACGGTGGTTTCGGCCTCTGACTTCTCGGCAACCGGCGCGGCGGCTTTCGCCGGTGCCACAGCAGGTCTGGCAACGGGAGCAGCAGCTTTTGCCGGTTCGACCTTGGCAGGCTCAGCTTTCTTGACGGGAGCTGGGGCACTGACGATGGCATCCGGCTCGAACTTGCCTTTGCCGTGCAGTTGGTCGAGCAAGTCTTCGAATTCGTTGTCGGTGATTTCGTCCGACGGCTTGCCACTGGCAGCGACAGGCGCAGCGGGGGCAACAGGCGTGGCGGGTGCAGACGCAGCCGCCGGGGCACTCGCGACGGGCTCGGCGGAAAAACTACCCTTGCCGTGCAACTGATCCAGCAACGCTTCAAATTCGTCGTCGGTGATTTCATCCGACGAAGTATTGGCGACCGGGGCCACCGCAGCAGCGGGCGCTGGGGCCGCAACGGCGTCTACGGCGAACTGACCTTTGCCGTGCAGCTGGTCGAGCAGCGATTCAAATTCAGCGTCGGTGATGTCGTCGCTCGCAGCTGCGGCAGTTGCGGCGGGCGCAGCAGGGGCGACAGGTGCAGCAATCGGCGCAGACACATTGCCGCCGGCAGCCTGTGCCTTGACCGCATTGAGCGAGTCCAGCAGTTGTTCGAATTCGTCGTCAGTGATGTCATCGGACGCTTCAGCCACAGGCTCGGCCACCACCGGTGCAGCCGCGACTTGATCAGCAGACGCAGGTTCGGCCAGACGCGCCAGTGCGGCGAGCAGCTCAGGCGTTGCTGGGGTGACGTCGGTGCGCTCGCGCACTTCGCCAAACATCGCATTGACCGCATCCAGCGCTTCAAGCACCACGTCCATGAGCTCGGAATCGACCCGGCGCTCACCTTTGCGCAGGATGTCGAAGACGTTTTCCGCGATGTGGCAGCATTCAACCAGCTCGTTGAGCTGGAGGAAGCCGGCGCCCCCTTTTACAGTGTGAAAACCGCGAAAAATTGCATTGAGCAAGTCAGCGTCATCCGGTCGGCTTTCCAGCTCGACCAGTTGCTCGGACAGTTGCTCCAGAATCTCGCCGGCCTCAACCAGAAAATCCTGAAGGATTTCTTCATCGGCGCCGAAGCTCATTGGGGGGGTGCTCCTAAAATTAACCGTCAACCGATCCAGGTCATGCGCGAAGTCGTCAGCGGGTGAGCCGTGCGGTCAATCAACAGGCAACAGGCTCACAACGCTTTCTGACTCAGAACCTAGAAACCCAGGCTGGATAGCAGATCGTCTACATCATCCTGACCGGATACGACGTCTTCACGTTTATCGGCATGAATCTGCGGACCTTCACCCTTGGAATGAAGTTTTTCTTGTTCTTTTTGCTGACGGAACAATTCCTGGTCGTGTTCGATGCCGGCAAAGCGGTCGACCTGGCTGGCCATGAGCACCAGCTTGAGCAGATTGCTTTCGACTTCGGTCACCAACTGGGTCACGCGCTTGATCACCTGACCGGTGAGGTCCTGGTAATCCTGAGCCAACAAGATGTTGTTCAGGTGGCCGGCAACCTCGTGGGTTTCCTGCTCGCTGCGTGTCAGGAAACCGTCGACACGTTTAGCCAGATCGCGAAACTCCTCGGCACCGATTTCGCGACGCATGAAGCGGCCCCAATCGGCGCTTAACGCTTTGGCGTCGGCCGTGAGTCCGTTCATCAAGGGGGTGCTTTGCTCCACCAGATCCATGGTGCGGTTGGCCGCGTTTTCGGTCAGCCGGACCACGTACGACAAGCGTTCAGTGGCGTCGGTGATCTGCGACACTTCTTCGGCTTGGGGCATGGTCGGGTCGATCTGGAAGTTGACGATGGCGCTGTGCAGCTCACGCGTCAGCTTGCCGACTTCCTGATACAGGCCGCGATCGCGGGTCTGGTTCAGCTCATGGATCAGTTGCACGGCTTCGCCGAACTTACCTTTTTCAAGGCTTGCGACCAGCTCTTGTGCGTGTTTCTTCAGGGTCGACTCAAAGTCACCCATTGTCGAATCTTTGGAATCCATAGCGCCCTCGCAGCGAACATCAGCTATTGACGCGCTCGAATATCTTCTCGATTTTTTCTTTCAGCACTTGCGCTGTGAAAGGCTTGACCACGTAGCCGTTTACCCCGGCCTGGGCGGCTTCGATGATCTGCTCACGCTTGGCTTCAGCGGTGACCATCAACACCGGCAAGCTGCGCAGGCGCTCGTCGGCACGCACTTGACGCAACAGGTCGATGCCGGACATGCCAGGCATGTTCCAGTCCGTTACCAGAAAGTCAAAAGAGCCACTTTGCAGCATCGGCAATGCGGTTGTGCCGTCATCTGCTTCGGCCGTGTTGGTGAACCCAAGGTCACGCAACAGGTTTTTTATGATCCGCCGCATCGTTGAGAAGTCATCAACGATGAGGATTTTCATGTTCTTGTCCAATTCGACCTCCAAGCAGTCTTTAACGCGTCCAGCACCTGGACGCGCGTTCAATCAAAACCGGTACAGCTCGCTGACCGGGCTGCACGAAACGACGACGGGCTTGGCAAATCAACAGGCATGAACCACGGCGCGACGCACGCGAGGTGCGTCTGCGCTGACCGGCGCAAGCCTTGTCTCTCTTGTTTCCCACGAACGCTCTGCACAGCCGGCTTTACAGGTAACACGAGCCCCAACAGGGTCCGCAGCGCTGCCTGTCAACGCGCTCGCCATTCTCCCAAACGCCCTCGCAAACGAGCTGCGCACTGGCTGTGTAACTGACTGACCCGCGATTCGCTGACACCCAGGACCTCACCGATTTCCTTGAGGTTCAGCTCTTCGTCGTAGTACAGCGCCAACACCAGGCGTTCACGCTCTGGCAGATTGGCAATGGCCTCTGCCAACGCGCTCTGGAAACGTTCATCTTCCAGGTCACGCGACGGCTCGAGCGACTGGCTTGCGCCGTCCTCATGCAGCCCTTCATGTTCGCCGTCCTGTAGCAGGTCGTCGAAACTGAACAGTCGGCTGCCCAAGGTATCGTTCAAAATCCCGTAGTAATCATCGAGACTCAATTGGAGTTCGGCCGCAACCTCGTGATCTTTAGCGTCACGGCCGGTTTTTGCTTCAATTGAGCGAATCGCGTCACTGACCATGCGCGTGTTGCGATGCACCGAACGCGGCGCCCAATCACCCTTGCGCACCTCGTCGAGCATCGCGCCACGGATGCGAATCCCGGCGTAGGTCTCGAAACTTGCGCCTTTGGTGGAGTCGTACTTGGTCGACACTTCGAGCAAGCCAATCATGCCGGCCTGGATCAAATCCTCGACCTGCACGCTCGCTGGCAGACGCGCCAGCAAGTGGTAGGCAATTCGCTTGACCAGAGGCGCATAGCGCTCGATCAGCTCGTATTGGGAATCACGGGATGATTTGCTGTACATGCGATACCCACTTGCTGTCATGACACGGGCCCTGCGCTGGTGTGATGCACCAGACGTTCGACGAAAAATTCCAGATGTCCGCGCGGGTTTGCCGGGAGCGGCCAGGTGTCCACTTTCTGCGCGATGGCCTTGAAGGCCAGCGAGCATTTGGAACGCGGAAACGCCTCGTACACCGCACGTTGTTTCTGCACGGCCTTGCGCACGCATTCGTCATACGGCACGGCGCCGACGTACTGCAGGGCAACGTCCAGGAAACGATCGGTGACCTTGGTCAGTTTGGCGAAAAGATTGCGCCCTTCCTGCGGGCTCTGGGCCATGTTGGCCAGGACCCGAAAACGGTTCATGCCGTAATCGCGATTGAGCAGCTTGATCAGCGCGTAGGCGTCGGTGATGGAAGTCGGCTCGTCGCAGACCACCAGCAACACTTCCTGAGCGGCGCGCACGAAGCTCACCACTGACTCACCGATCCCGGCGGCGGTGTCGATCACCAGCACGTCGAGGTTGTCGCCGATGTCGCTGAAGGCCTGAATCAGACCGGCATGCTGCGCGGGCGTCAGATGAACCATGCTCTGAGTGCCGGACGCTGCCGGCACGATGCGAATGCCGCCCGGGCCTTGCAGCAGGACGTCACGCAGCTCGCATCGACCTTCGATGACGTCGGCCAGGGTGCGTTTCGGGGTAAGTCCCAGCAGCACGTCGACGTTGGCCAGACCCAGATCGGCGTCCAGCAACATGACGCGGCGTCCAAGCTCGGCCAGCGCCAGTGAAAGGTTCACTGACACGTTCGTCTTGCCTACGCCACCTTTGCCACCGGTCACTGCGATAACCTGTACGGGATGCATGCTGCCCATGTTAATTGTTTACCTTGTCTTGCTTAGACCTAAGCCACATGTCGGGCTGCACGTTTGTTGTTTGAACAATGCCTGGCAGACCATCGAAGTGGGTATATTCCCGTGTCATATTCTTCACCTAACCCACACGCTTGCCTGGGTTGTGGTAAAGATCCGCAAACATATCAGCCATCGCTTCCTCGCTAGGCTCTTCCTGCATCTGCACGCTGACCGCTCGACTCACCAACTGGTGCCGACGCGGCAAATGCAGATCATCCGGTATCCGTGGACCATCGGTAAGATAGGCCACAGGCAGCTCGTGACTGATCGCCAGACTCAACACCTCACCGAGGCTGGCTGTTTCGTCCAGCTTGGTCAGGATGCACCCGGCCAGACCGCAACGTTTGTAACTGTGATAAGCCGCTGACAGGACCTGCTTCTGGCTGGTTGTCGCCAGTACCAGATAGTTGCGCGACTTGATGCCGCGCCCTGCCAGACTTTCAAGCTGCATACGCAGGGCCGGATCGCTGGCTTGAAGGCCTGCGGTATCGATCAGCACCACGCGCTTGCGCAGTAACGGTTCCAGCGCCTGAGCCAGGGATTGCCCCGGATCGACGTGGGTCACCGGTACATTCAAAATGCGTCCCAGGGTTTTCAGTTGTTCCTGAGCACCGATCCGGAAACTGTCCATGCTCACCAGCGCAATATTCTGCGCGCCGTATTTGAGTACGTAGCGCGCTGCAAGCTTGGCCAGCGTAGTGGTTTTGCCCATGCCGGCAGGGCCGACCATGGCAATCACACCGCCCTCTTCGAGCGGCTCGACATCCGGCGTTGCGATCATACGCGCCAGATGGGCCAGCAGCATGCGCCAGGCGTGTTGTTGATCATCGGTATTCGGCACCATCGCCAGCAAGTCGCGAGACAACGGACCCGACAGGCCGACGCGTTGCAGGCGGCGCCACAAATTGGCCTGGGACGGACGACTGCCTTGCAGCTGGTTCCACGCCAGGGAGCCAAGCTGAACTTCCAGCAGCTCGCGCAGGCCATTCAATTCCGAGCGCATCGAATCGTAGGCCCGCTGGCCCATCGCAGGTTCGGCCAGCGCTGCGCGTTCGGCACGGTCCGCCGCGACGGCTGCATGGACCGACGGGCGGAACGGTTCGTCCAGCGTCGGCTCGATGTGCTTCTGGTCATCGCTCGACGGCAGGCCGGTGAACAGCTGGCGGTTGGACGAGGTGTCCGATTCGGTTCGGGTGCTAAGTTCAGCCTGGGCGGAGACGATGCGCGATTGCGTCTTGCGCAGTTCGTCTTCGAGCTCAATGTTGGGGACACGCGGCGCCAGCGCCGACAGCTTGTAGTCGAGCGCGGCAGTCAGTTCCACGCCGCCAGCGATCCGCCGGTTACCGATGATGGCCGCTTCGGCGCCCAATTCATCTCGAACCAGTTTCATGGCTTGTCTCATGTCGGCGGCGAAAAAACGCTTAACTTGCATGACTCACTACCTCAGCCGTTAGGCCCGACAGTCGCTACGATGGTGACTTGCTTGTTGTCAGGAATTTCCTGATACGCCAACACATGCAGGTTCGGTACAGCCAGACGTCCAAACCGCGACAACATGGCGCGAACTGGACCTGCAACCAACAAAATAACCGGCTGGCCCTGCATCTCCTGACGCTGTGCTGCTTCGATCAACGAGCGTTGCAGCTTCTCAGCCATGCTCGGTTCGAGCAGAACGCCTTCTTCCTGACCTTGCCCTGCCTTCTGCAGACTATTTAGCAATATCTGTTCCAACCTTGGCTCGAGCGTGATAACAGGCAGCTCCGGCTCAATGCCTACAATGCTTTGCACGATTGCGCGGGACAAACCGACCCGTACGGCCGCCACCAATGCGGCGGTATCTTGACTCCGCGCAGCGTTGTTGGCGATGGCTTCGGCAATGCTGCGGATATCGCGCACCGGCACCTGTTCGGCCAATAGCGCCTGCAATACTTTGAGCAGCGCCGAGAGCGACAGAATGCCGGGCACCAACTCTTCGGCCAGCTTGGGAGAGCCTTTGGCCAGCAATTGCATCAATTGCTGGACTTCCTCGTGCCCGATCAGCTCATGAGAGTGCTTGTAGAGAATCTGGTTCAAGTGCGTGGCAACTACCGTGCTGGCGTCTACCACGGTGTATCCCAGCGACTGCGCCTGGGCGCGCTGGCTGACTTCGATCCACACCGCTTCCAGACCAAACGCCGGGTCTTTGGCGTTGATGCCGTTGAGACTGCCAAACACCTGACCGGGATTGATCGCCAGTTCGCGATCCGGATAGATCTCCGCTTCGGCCAGGGTCACGCCCATCAGCGTCAGGCGATAGGCGCTGGGCGCCAGATCCAGGTTGTCGCGAATGTGTACGGTCGGCATCAGAAAGCCCAGTTCCTGGGAGAGCTTCTTGCGCACGCCCTTGATCCGCGCCAGCAGTTGACCACCCTGATTACGATCCACTAGCGGAATCAGGCGATAACCGACTTCCAGGCCGATCATGTCGATGGGCGTGACATCGTCCCAGCCCAGCTCTTTGGATTCCTGCGAACGGGTTGGCGACGGCAGCAGGTCCTGTTGGCGCTTGACCTCCTGCAGAGCCATGACCTTGACCTGATCCTGCTTCTTCCACAGCAGGTATGCGCCACCCGCCGCCACCAGCCCAAGGCTGATGAACGAGAAGTGCGGCATGCCCGGCACCAGGCCCATGACAATCATGATGCCCGCCGACACACCCAGCGCCTTGGGCGTGCTGAACATCTGGCGGTTGATCAGCTTGCCCATTTCTTCCGAACCGGAAGCTCGGGTCACCATGATCGCGGCGGCAGTGGACAGCAGCAGTGATGGCAATTGCGCCACCAAACCGTCACCGATGGTCAACAGCGCGTAGACCTTGCCGGCGTCGGCGAAGGTCATGTTGTGCTGGAAGATACCGACGAGCATGCCGCCGATGAGGTTGATGAACAGGATCAACAGACCGGCAATGGCGTCACCGCGCACGAACTTGCTGGCACCGTCCATGGAACCGTAGAACTCGGCTTCCTGAGCGACTTCCAGACGGCGGGCCTTGGCTTGTGGTTGATCGATCAGACCGGCGTTGAGGTCGGCGTCGATCGCCATCTGTTTACCGGGCATGGCATCGAGGGTGAAACGCGCGCTCACTTCGGAGATACGACCGGCACCCTTGGTCACTACCACGAAGTTGATGATCATCAGGATCGCGAACACCACGATACCGACCACATAGTTGCCGCCGATCACTACCTCACCGAAGGCCTGAATCACCTTACCGGCGGCGGCATGGCCGTCCTGACCGTGGAGCATGACCACGCGGGTGGACGCGACGTTCAGCGCCAGGCGCAACAGCGTCGCCACCAGCAGGATGGTCGGGAACACCGAGAAATCCAACGGCCGCAGCGCGTACACGCAGACCAGCAGCACGACGATGGACAAGGCGATGTTGAACGTGAAGAACACGTCCAGCAGGAACGGCGGCATCGGCAACATCATCATTGCCAGCATGACCAACAGCAACAACGGCACGCCCAACTGACCCCGGCCTAGACCGGAGAGGTTGCTGCGGGCACTGCTGAGTAATTGAGAACGATCCACCGATTCTGTACCTGCGCGCTAAATCAAACTTTTGACGCCTTGGGGCGGCTTAACGCAGATATTGCAAGAAGGGGTCCAAGTCTTGGGGCGAGCCGGAAATAGCCGAGTGGGCTGGATGAACGCGATCCCCTGTGGGAGCAATCGGAGGTTGCGACAGTTGCGAATGCGGGGTTGGGGGTACGCGGTCCTCTGTAGGAGCTGACGACCAGCGGGAGGCTGCGATTACGATGGGTCGGGTGTACCGGGATTGTGTGTATATCCATTATTTGCGTGTGATGTTGTTATGGTTCCGCCCTTACGGCGGGTCACTTTTCTTTCGGGAAAAGTAACCAAAACCATTTGCTCCCGGTTTGGCCCGACTCCGTCGGGTTCCCTCACTCCGGCGACGCTCCGTGGGCCCGCGCCGAACGGGCATCCATGCCCTGACGGCGCTTGGCGGGCGTCCCTGCCCGCCAGCCCACTGCGCGTCGCCTGCGTTCGGCCTGCACCCAAGTCGCGATTGGTGGTGTCTGGACTGGCGTGGATGGAGATCAAAGGCAAAGGCAAAGGCAAAGGCAAAGGCAAAGGCAAAGGCAAAGGCAGGGATTGCGACGCAACACTGCTCGTTCCTCACGCTTCCGTGGGAATGTAGCCCCGGACGCTCCACGTCGCTCGACGCGAAGCGTCGGTCAAGCGTTACCAAGCGGAGCGTAGGAACGATCAGGGTTTGTAGGACTAGCAGCTCCCGGCCTGTAATCCGCTTCCGAAAATCTCACGCACTCATCCTTTTAAACCCTTTGTTTAATGACACCCCTTCTCACGTAAACCTATGGTTCGGCTTCATCGAAACGATCAGGGAAGTCGCGTCCATGTCCAAACCCTACACTGTCATCAATCCGAAACTACAAGGCTATGAAACCCTCCGGGACAGCCTCGTGACCGATGCCACTGCTCGACAGAAATTTGATCAGATCAACCAGCATTTGCGCAGACAACTGGTGCTGCCCGGCGAATTGGTCATCGTCGGCGACGCCACCACGCGATCGCAGACCTGGGAAGAGCGGCACCTGATGTCCTACGCTGGCGATGTGCGCCACTGCATCCTCTCCAACGGGCGAACAGCCAACGAAGTCATGGCGCAAAACTTTGATCTGCTGCAAAACCTAATGACCTACGGCTCAATTGGCATAGGGAGTGGCACGGGAGCCTGGAGCAAGCATCTGGATGGAATCAAAAACACGCTCAAAGACATCGAGTCGCTGCATCAGCGCTGGCGATCCGGCGCGCTGCCGAAAGATCAGTTCATTGCCCAGCGTCGGCCACTGTTTTCAAAACTGGACACCCAACTGCAAGGGGTGGGTCGCTTTGGTTCAGGCCTGAAGAATGATCGCGGGATAAAAAACATGCTTGGTATTTCCAGTAAAAGTTATCTGCATTCCGGAGAAGTTGCGGGCTATGCAAATACGGTCAGGAGTGTATCGAAGATGGCCAACGTATTAAGTAAAGGCACTTATGTTGGCGTCGCGCTGGATGTGGGTTCGGGCGCATTGGAAATTCAGGAAGCGTGTTCTTTGGGGCGGGAGGAGCAGTGTACGAGGGCTAAGTTTGTGGAAAGTGTGAAGTTAGCTGAAGGAATGACGGCAGCTGCAGCGGGCGGAGTGATTGGAAGTGCTGGTGTTGGATCGTTGTGCTTCGCAATGGGTATTCCGACAGCTGGCTGGGGCGCTCTGGTATGCGCAATTGTAGGAGGCGCCGGAGGAGCATGGTTTGGAGGCACAGCCGGAAGTACACATGGTGAAAAGGATGGGATGAAATTATACGAGAGCCTGAAATGAGGATAGATACCCAAGGTTTGACTTCCCTGATACTCGGCGCTACGACGGTGCTGAATGGAATAGCGCTTTTTTACGTCGCAAAATTCAAGCTCGACGAAATAGAGGCACGCCTACCACGAACGAAAATCGTTGTGGACGCAAAACGACAATGGGGAAGCGATAGCATGCCCGCACGAATGTACCGCTTGAGCGTGGTTCTCATGGCCTTGGCTTTTTCCAAGCACTGGAGCAGACGCGGACTGGTTGATTTAAAGGAGATTAACGAGCTGCCGAAATCCTTGGCTTGTTGGGTGCTAATTACAGGAATTTCGAGTCTCTTGGTTCTACTCGGCCTGTATTTTTCTACCGGGGAATTTTGATTTCCGCTGGCCGCTCTCCGGTTCTGAACCTGTACAGCAGAGCACCTTTGATCTTCACGCGCGATAGCCCAGACACCTTCGATCGCGACTTGGGTGCAGATCGTATGCGAGGCCACGATTGGGACGCCGGGTAGCGAAGATGGGATGCCGCCCGCCTGATACACCCCCCTCGTAGCTTCTCGAACAAGCCTCGCCCCAACAGAAATGCTAGCGCTCGCCGACGCAAGCCAGACGCAAGTCAGTCATAACGCCGCATGTAGGCGAGATTTTTTATGAGTGGAGACCCTGATGCCATATATCGAAACCAGATGGCTGTCTGTGTTTGTATTCGCAGCATCGATCATCCATGTGGTCGCCTCCTATATTTTTTATCGAATATATCTGGAGGTTATCGAGGGTTTTCTTAGCGACATCGCGCTACTCAAAAAACATCGGGACTACTACGGCGACATCCGGTCAACAACCTGCTTATTTGCCCCATCTGTAGGAGCGCGCTTGCCCGCGATGAGGCCAGCCTGCGCGATATATCTCTAACGCCTGAAAGATCTATCGCGGGCAAGCGCGCTCTTACGGAGGAGAGAACTCGCCGAACCTGGCCCCACACACGTCAATCATCACGCCTTAAATCCGGCGGAATCGGCAAATTGTCCCCAAGCGGACCCGGACGCTTGCCACGGCCTGCATGGTACTGGCGGATCTGGTACACGTAGGCCAGTACTTGCGCCACGGCCAGGTACAGCCCGGCAGGGATTTCCTGGTCCAGTTCGGTGCTGTAATAGATCGAACGCGCCAGCGCCGGAGACTCCAGCAGCAGGATGCCGTGCTGACCGCCGATCTCACGGATTTTCAACGCCAGGAAGTCGCTGCCCTTGGCCAGCAATACTGGCGCCCCGCCCTTTTCCGCGTCGTATTTGAGCGCAACGGCATAGTGGGTCGGGTTGGTGATGATCACGTCCGCGTCGGGGATGGCCGACATCATTCGTCGCTGCGACATGTCGCGCTGCAACTGGCGAATCCGCTGTTTGACTTCAGGCCGCCCCTCGTTGTCCTTGTGCTCGTCGCGCACTTCCTGCTTGGTCATCAACAGTTTTTTGTGCGCCTCCCACAATTGCACCGGCGCATCCACCGCCGCGATGATGATGAGCCCGAACGCCATCCACAGCGTGCTCCACCCCACAATCTGCAAGCTGTGAATCACCGCCATCTCGATGGGTTCGTGGGCGATCGACACCAGATCGTCCTTATCCTTCATCAACACCACGATCGCCACGGCGAGGACGATCAGAAACTTGGCCAGGGACTTGAGCAGTTCGATCAGCGCCTTGGCCGAGAACATGCGCTTGAGGCCTGCCGCCGGGTTCATGCGGCTGAACTTGGGTGCCATTGAGCCTGCTGCAAACAGCCAGCCCCCCAATGAAATCGGGCCGATAATCGAGGCCAGCATCAGCGCGATCAACAGCGGTTGAAGCGACAATACAGCCGCCTTGCCCGACGCCATCAGCATCAGGCTCATGGAGCGCTCGTCCATAATGGCTTCGCGGGAAATGGTGAAGTTGTCGCGCATCAACTGCATCATCATTTCGGCCATGGAGCCGCCGAACGCCAACAGACCGCCAGCACCGACGATCATGATCGCAACGGTATTGAGCTCCTTGGATCGGGCGATCTCGCCCTTTTCCCTGGAGTCCTTCTTGCGTTTGTCCGTGGGGTCTTCTGTTTTGTCCTGACCATTCTCGTTTTCGGCCATATCAGCGCGCCCTGACCATTTCGCGTAGCAACTGCAAGGCGTCGACCGCCAGCGGTTGGTACTGGTTGAGAATATCGCCGAGGGTTATCCACAAAATCCCCATCCCCAGCACCAGTGTCAGCGGGAAACCAATCGAGAAAATGTTCAGCTGCGGCGCCGCGCGCGTCATTACGCCCATCGCGATGTTGACCACCAGCAGTGCGGTGATCGCTGGCAACACAAGCACCAGCGCGGCCCCTATCACCCAGCCTAAACGCAACACCAACTGCCAGAGATTGGCGGGCAACATCCCCTCACCCACCGGCAGCGTCGTAAAGCTTTCGATCAGGGTTTCGATCACCACCAGATGGCCATTCATGGCGAAGAACAGCAGCGTCACCAACATGGTGAAGAATTGTCCGATGACCGCCACCGACACGCCGTTGACCGGGTCGATCATCGACGCGAAGCCCATGCCCATCTGAATACCGACGATTTGTCCGGCAATCACGAATGCCTGGAAAAACAACTGCAACGACAGGCCCAGGGCGGCGCCGATGATGATTTGCTGCGCAATCAACAGCAGCGCGCTCAGATCAAGCGCATTCACTGCCGGCATGGGCGGCAATGCCGGGGCCACCACCACGGTAATCGCCAGCGCCAGATACAGCCGCACCCGCGTCGGCACCAGGGTGGTCCCGATGGCTGGCATTGTCATCAGCAAGGCGGCGATGCGGAACATCGGCAGCATGAACGTCGCGACCCACGTGCTGATCTGCGTGTCGGTCAGCGCCAGCACGGGCTCCATTGCAGGTCAGCCGATCACTTGGGGAATGCTGGTGTACAAATTGGTGATGTACTCCATGAAGGTCCGGATCAACCACGGCATCACCACGATCAACGTGATCAGCATCACCAGCAGACGCGGTAGAAAGCTCAGGGTTTGTTCGTTGATCTGCGTCGCCGCCTGAAACATCGAAACCAACAGGCCGACAATAAGGCTTGGCACCACCAGAATCGCCACCATGGTAGTGGTCAGCCACAACGCATCACGAAACAGATCGACTGCTACTTCCGGGGTCATGCCGCGCCCTCCTCGTTAAACGGGTTCATACGCCGCCGAAACTGCCGGCCAGCGTACCGATAATCAGTGCCCAGCCGTCCACCAGAACGAACAGCATGATCTTGAACGGCAACGAAATGATCAGTGGCGACAGCATCATCATCCCCATCGCCATCAATACGCTGGCAACCACCAGATCGATGATCAGGAACGGGATGAAGATCATGAAGCCGATCTGGAAAGCGGTCTTGAGTTCGGAGGTGACAAACGCGGGCACCAGAATTGTCAACGGTGCCTGATCCGGCGTGGCAATGTCGGTGCGCTTGGACAGGCGCATGAACAGATCCAAGTCGCTGGAACGCGTTTGCGCCAGCATGAAGTCCTTGATCGGCACTTCGGCCTTGGCCACGGCATCTTGCGCAGTCATTTTCTCGGCAAGATAGGGCTGCAACGCGTCCTGATTCACCCGATCAAACACGGGCGCCATGATAAACATCGTCAGAAACAACGCCATCCCCGTGAGGATCTGGTTGGACGGCGTCTGTTGCAGGCCAAGGGCCTGACGCAGGATCGAGAAGACAATGATGATCCGCGTGAAGCTGGTCATCAGCATGACGAACGCCGGGATGAAACTCAGCGCGGTCATGATCAGCAGAATTTGCAGGCTGACTGAATATTCCTGCTGGCCGTTGGCGCCGGTGCCCAGTGTTATTGCCGGAATCGACAATGGGTCGGCGCCGAACGCCAGCGGCGCTGCCAACACCAGTAGCAGCGTCAAAACAATGCGCATCAGTGCTTATCCTTCTGAACCCGATTATTCACGGCTTGTTGCCTGTTCCCTTGTTGCTCACGTCCTTACCGCTCACGCCCTTGTTGCCAAGCGCCTCCATCAGGCGCCGGGCAAACTCCGGCGTTGTGGATTGGGTTTCGGGCACGTGAACCGGCTCGTTCATTACATGCAGTGGGGTGATGCGCCCAGGCGTGACGCCGAGCAGAATCTGTTCATTGCCGACTTGCACCAGCACCAGACGGTCCCGTGGACCGAGTGCCCGCGAGCCGAGCAATTCGATGACCTGATTGCCCGCTGGCCCTGCGCGTTGCACCCGGCGCATCAGCCAGGCCAGCACGAAAATCAGACCGACCACCAAACCCAATCCCAGCAGCAGCTGCAACAACTGTCCACCAATGCCGCTGCTCATGGCGCTGTTTGCCGCTGTGAGTGCCGGGGTGGCAGGCGCAGCGGCCGGTGCTGCGGGCGCAACTGGCTCAGCGGCTATCACACCGAACGACAACGCCAGCATCGGCAACGCCCATAAAGCCTTCTTGAAACGGCTCATTCAGCGCAGCTTCTTGATGCGTTCGCTTGGGCTGATCACGTCGGTCAGGCGGATGCCGAACTTTTCGTTGACCACAACCACTTCACCGTGAGCGATCAGCGTGCCGTTGACCAGCACGTCCAGCGGTTCGCCAGCCAGTCGATCCAGCTCGATCACCGAGCCCTGGTTGAGCTGCAGCAGGTTGCGGATGTTGATGTCGGTGCTGCCCACTTCCATGGAAATGGACACTGGAATGTCCAGGATCACGTCCAGGTTCGGGCCGTCCAGCGTCACCGGGCCGTTGTTTTTCGGCATACCGCCGAACTCTTCCATCGGCAGACGGTTGGAGGACGGGCGCCCGGCATCGGCTGCCAACAGTGCGTCGATGTCATCCTGACTGGCATCACTGGATTCGCCCAACGCTGCGGCCCACTCATCGGCCAGGGCCTGGTCTTCTGCGGAAGTCATATCTTTATCATCAGCCATGGAACCCTCGGTGAACATTGATTCATTTACACGCTACATTCTGTCGCTGCCGCTGCCCCATATAGCCTGGCAGCTCAGCGTCGTTCTATCGGTTCGATCACTTGCAGGGCCAGATTGCCCTTGTGCGAACCCAGCTTGACCTTGAAGGTTGGCACGCCATTGGCGCGCATGACCATGTCTTCCGGCAAATCCACCGGGATCACATCGCCCGGCTGCATGTGCAGGATGTCGCGCAATTTGAGCTGACGACGAGCGACAGTGGCATTGAGCGGGACTGACACATCAAGCACGTCTTGCTTGAGGGCGTTGACCCAGCGTTCGTCTTGATCGTCGATGTCGGACTGGAAACCGGCGTCGAGCATTTCACGCACCGGCTCGATCATCGAATACGGCATGGTCACGTGCAGGTCGCCGCCACCGCCATCGAGTTCGATGTGGAACGTGGACACCACAATGGCTTCGCTCGGGCCGACGATGTTGGCCATGGCCGGGTTCACTTCCGAGTTGATGTACTCGAAGTTGACTTCCATGATCGCCTGCCAGGCTTCCTTCAGATCGATAAACGCCTGATCCAGCACGATGCGCACCACGCGCAACTCGGTGGGGGTGAACTCGCGGCCCTCGATCTTGGCGTGACGGCCGTCTCCACCGAAGAAGTTGTCCACCAGCTTGAACACCAGTTTGGCGTCGAGGATGAACAGCGCGGTGCCGCGCAGCGGTTTGATCTTCACCAGATTGAGACTGGTCGGCACGTACAAAGAATGCACGTACTCGCCAAATTTCATCACCTGCACGCCGCCCACCGCCACATCCGCCGAGCGGCGCAGCAGGTTGAACATGCTGATGCGGGTGTAGCGGGCGAAACGTTCGTTGATCATTTCCAGGGTCGGCATGCGCCCACGGACGATCCGGTCCTGGCTGGTCAGGTCGTAACTTTTGACGCTGCCAGGCTCGGAGATACTTTCGGTCTGCACCAGACCATCGTCCACGCCGTGCAACAGCGCGTCGATCTCATCCTGGGACAGCAGGTCTTGCACGGCCATGTCGTGGTCCTACTGCAGTACGAAGTTAGTGAAAAGCAGCTGATCGATCACAGTCTTGCCGAGTTCTTTCTGCGCCACTTCCTGGACGCTGGCGGTGGCCTTCTGGCGCAGCATTTCCATGCCCACCGGCGTCGCAATGGTATCGAAGGGTTGGCCCGAGAACATCATCACCAGATTATTGCGGATGACCGGCATATGAACCTTGAGTGCTTCAAGGTCGGCATGGTCGCGCGCGAGCATGGTAATGCTCACTTGCATGTAGCGCTGACGGCCGTTGACGTTGTAGTTCACCACGAAGGCCGGGGTGAGCGGTTCAAAGATCGCTTCTTTCTTGGTGTTCGCAGCGGCGGCGGCCACAGCAGCCTCATCAGGCTTGCTTTGGGCTTTGTGCATGATGAACCAGGTCGCCCCCACGGAAAGACCGATCGCCAGCAGCAAGCCCGCAACCACGATAAGAATAAGCTTGAGCTTGCCTTTTTTCGCGGGGTTTACACCTGCTGCGTCGTCACTCTTTGCCATGCCAATAATCCGTCACTATTCGAGGGGTTCGATGTTGCGTGACAGAGGGACAGCAAGGGTTGTGCCAGAAAGGCAGCTGCAAGCTGTGAGCTACAAGCTGCAAGTGAAAAAGCGGCGTGGGCCGTGAGGGATTTAGCGACTGCCGCCTGTAGGAGCGCGCTTGCCCGCGATGAGGCCAAGGCGACCGATATTTCGTGATCGCCGGAAAGATTATTCGCGGGCAAGCGCGCTCCTACATTTACGGTAAAAGCTGCAATCTAACGGTTTGCACGACTTGTAGGAGCGCGCTTGCCCGCGATGAGGCCAGGGTGACCAATAACTTTCGATCGCCCGACAGATTTTTCGCGGGCAAGCGCGCTCCTACATTTACGGTAAAAGCTGCAATCTAACGGTTTGCACGACCTGTAGGAGCGCGCTTGCCCGCGATGAGGTCAAGGCGACCGATATTTCTTGATCGCCTGAAAGATTATTCGCGGGCAAGCGCGCTCCTACACTTGCAGGTTATAGCTTTCAGCGCCTGACTAAGTCAGGCGTAATAGTCGACCGCGCTGGAGCCAATCACGGTCAACGGCTGGCTGGCTGCAATGGCCGCTGACTCAGCAGGCGAGCCATCGGCAATCCCGTCCACGCCGCCCGTGCGACCGCGGCCGTTGCTGCCTCGGGCGTTGTCACCGGACTGCTGCTGTTGCGCCTGTTGCTGCCAGCCGCGGGACTGGTCTGAAACGTTGACATCCACTTGGCCCATGCCCTGCTGAGTGAACGAATCACGCAGCCGGGCCATCTGGCTTTCCAGCGCATCCCGCACGCCGACGTGGGCGCTCATGAAAGTGACTTGGGTCTGCTGGTCCGCCGCCATATTGACGCGGATGTCCAGACGACCCAACTCAGCGGGCTCCAACTGAATATCTGCCTGCTTGAGGTTCATGCTTGAGAGATACATCACGCGGTTGACTACGCCCTCGGTCCAGCCGCTTTGATTCATCGCCAACGGCTGGTTGAGCAACGGCGCGGTCGGCGTTGCGGTGGACTTGACCTGGGCTGCTTGAGACAGCGCTGCCAGACGTTCGGCAAAGTTATCAATCCGCGTGTCGCCCGCCGCGCCCTTCACGTCCTTCAGACCATCAGCAATCAACCCGCTGAAAGCTTTGTTGTCACCACTTGGCGTACCGTCCTTATCTACCTGCGGATCACCGAGTGCCGCCAGATTCCCGGCAAGCGCCTGGGCAGGATCGGCATTGGCCGCGTCACCCTTGCCAGTCTTGCCAGCGTCGCCAGCGGTCTTACTGTTTTGAGCGCTCTGCTGGGCCTTGTTGTCCAGCGCAACCTGCACCGCGGTCAGACCTGCCAGCGGGTCGGCATGAGGGTCAAACGTCGGATCCTCAGCGGGCGCGTCGACCACCGCCGTCGGGACAGCCTGCGCAAACGTACCTGCGAGCAAGGCAGGGTCAACCGGCGCAAGGGGCGCTTCGGTAGCCGCCGCGACTGGCTCTGCGGGCGGCGGCACGACCGTGTCAACCTGCGTTGGATCGCTCACCGAGCCATCGGCCACGGTCTGCTCTGTAGGGCTGTCGGTATCGTCGTCTTTATCAGCGTGGCTGTTGTTCTTTTCGGCGTCACCGTCGACGGCTTTGTCAGGCAAGGCATTGCCGCTATCGGCCACTGTTTTGTCGTGGGCGGCAGACGTTTCGCTGGCGGCAGACTTGTGCTCGGCTGCCGAAGATTTGGCGGCGGAAGGTTTGGCCGGGCTGTTATCGACGTTTGCAGCCTTGACGCTAGCCTGCTTGGCGTAGACGTCTGAAAAGCTGGAAGCGTTGCTCTTGACGGGGTCCGGAGCCTTTGCCGACTGACTGGCACTGGCTTTCTGGGCTTTAGCCGCCGTCAGGGCCTGAAGTAATGGGTTGGTGGCAAGAGCCATGATGATCTCCGCAAAAGCACGATTGCCATGAGACATAGCAATTGCCGGGCCATCTTTATCAACGTCTGTGGCGACCTGCTCAGCGGATTAATGGCGAACAGGAAACAGCTGCAGCTCGGCATCAAAAAGGCGACGCACCAACTGGTATTCGTGGTCGATCTGCTGAGTCAATTGGAGAAGGGACAGTGGGCGGATGGGTTCAGCGCTGCGGGCAAGTTCTTCGAGCTGGCGACACAAGTCGGCCAACTGCACGGCGCCCATGTTACTGCTGCTGCCTTTGAAGCTATGGGCCGTCATGCCCAGAGTTTTGAGATCCAGCGGGTCGGACAGAATGGGTTGAAGCGAATCGGGGCCCCCATCGCGGGGGGTGACCCATTGATGCAGCGCGTGAATGCGCTCATCGGAGTCCTTGAGGAAGACTTCCAGCAACGTCGGGTATTCATCTTCCATGACGTCGCGCAGTGTGCTGAGGACGCTGTCGTCCAGATGAATATCCGCCACTTGTTCACTCCTTGATCAAGAATCGCAGGATTATGCCAGACCCTCCCAGGCAAACTCCACACACGCAGTACGTCCGTCCGACGACCACCTGCATTGGTTGCTCAAGCGCTGCACCAGCGACAAGCCACGACCGGACAATTCATCCACCGCAGGTGGGCGGGATAACACGTGTTCGGGGTCAAATCCAACGCCGCTGTCCTCCACCCGAACGGTCAGGCGCCCTCCACTGCCTTCCGGCACCACCTGCAAATGCACACGAATGAAACCGCACTCCAACTCGTCGAGCCGTTCACCCCGTTGCCGGTAGTACAGAGCAAAACCTTCGGCGTCGCGCTTGAGTGACGAATCCAGCCCCAGCACGCCATGCTCCAGCGCGTTGCTGTACAGCTCGGACAAGACGATATACAGCGCACTGCTTTGCATGCGCAGGCCGTGGACTTCCTGTAGCAACTGCAACACATAAGGCAGCGGGTAGAAGCGTTTGAGCGTGGAGGCGCGAAACTCGAAGCTGGCCGACCAGTCCAGCGGGCTAGACGCGCCGCTGTCCGAATAAATCACCGACTGCGGCCCGATCAATTCGGGCTCGATGAACGCCACTTCCACCATGCTGACATCGTCGCGGGCCTTGCCACGAAAACGTGTCACGGCCCACTGCACTTCTTCAATCAGCCGCTCGGGCTGACGATTGGCAACGAACACCTGCTGCAGGCGCTCCGAACCAAACAATTGACCCTCGTTATCGCTGCTGTCGACCACGCCGTCGGACAACAGGAAGATCCGATCGCCATGGGCAAAAGGATGAACGTGGGTGTTGTCGTCAAAACTCGCGGCACTCAACACGCCCAACGGCAAATGGTCGGACACCAGCGGCGTGTGCGGTCGGCCATCGCCGTGCAACAGATAGCCATCGGGCAGGCCGCCGTTCCACACTTCGACCAGCTGCTGATTGAAATTGACGCTGAGCAGCACGGCGCAGCAAAACATGTCCACTGGCAGGATGCGCTTGAGCTTGGCGTTCATCTCGCGAAGGGTTTCCGGCAAGCCGTAGCCCTTGGCGGTCATGCCGTAAAAGACTTCTGCCAGCGGCATGGCGCCCACCGCAGCCGGTAGGCCGTGGCCGGTGAAATCGCCCAGCAGCACATGCATGTTGCCGGTGGGCGTCCAGGCCGCAAGCAACAAGTCGCCGTTGAACAACGCGTACGGTGATTGCAGATAGCGAATATTGGGTGCGCCCAGGCAGCCGGAATGCGCCACTTGGTCAAACACGGCCTTGGCGACACGCTGCTCGTTTAGCAGGTATTCATGATGCCGGGCGATCAGGTCGCGCTGACGCAGTACGGTTTCCTGCAGCAGCCGCAGGCGATTCATGGCATTGATCTTGGCGGCGAGCACCACCTGGTTGTAGGGCTTGGCGATGAAATCGTCACCGCCAGCATCCAGGCACCGGGCTAACGCCTCACCCTCGGTGAGCGAGGTCAGAAAGATGATCGGGACCAGTGACTCGCCGGCCATTTGCTTGATCTGGCGCGCCGCTTCGAAGCCATCCATGACCGGCATCATGGCGTCCATCAGCACCAGTTGCGGACGCTGCGCTTCAAACAGCTCGACCGCTTCGGCGCCATTGCTGGCGCTGAGTACGGTGTGACCCTGACGACTGACGATCGCCGAGAGCAGCAAGCGGTCGGTGGCGTTGTCATCGGCAATGAGAATGCACAGCCGCTCGGGAGCAGGATTCACCGATCAGCCTATTTTGAATAGTTTGTTGAAGTTGGAAATGGCGAGGATTTTGAGGACGTCATCGTTGCAATTAATCAGGCGTACATCGGCGCGCTCGCCCCCGGCGTGGTCGCGCAACAGCAGCAGCATGCCCAGTGCCGAGCTGTCCAGGTAACTGGCGCCCTGAAGATCGACGATGAAGCGGCTGATGCCTGTGGATTCTTCATAGGCGCTGCGAAATCCCTGATGGGCAGCAAAATCGAAACGCCCCCGAATCTTGATGGTCAACTGCTGCCCGTCTTCGGAGCGTTCGGCGGTTACGGACATAAAGCGAATCCTTTTTAATGAGTCAGCATCAGACGCTTACAGGTGTAGCAGGGGTTTGAATGTGCGGCAATAGAAGCTTTGATGTTGTAAGCGATAAGGCTCGCACAACATCCGTGGGAGCGGACCTGTCCGCGAAGAGGCCAGTAGATTCCACCCATTTTCATCGGCAGGTACATCGCTTTCGCGGACAGGTCCGCTCTCACAGGCCCGAGGTTAATACTGCTCATTGCGTGGCAAACGCTGTGACAGTTCATCCAGCAATTTCTGTTCGCGCTTGTCTTCCAGCGCACGGGCTTCGTCGATATAGCGCTGGACCAGTTTGCGCAAGCCCTCGACCCGAGCGTAGGCCTTCTGCCAGACGCCGCGGGCTTTTTCCAGATTCTGCTGGTGCCAGGTCAGACTCTGGCGTTGCTGACTGACCGCCGTTTCCAGCTGATTCAAAAAGCGCTGATAGTTCATCAGCCATTGACCCGACACGCCGTGGGCGCCCTTATCAATCCACTGTTGCTGATAATCCAGACGAAATTTCTCCAGCTCGCCGAGCTTGGCTTCCGCCAGCCGCACCTGACCCTGAAAATGTCCCAGACGTTGGGCCGCCGCACGCTCGGCGCTTTCGGCCATATCGACCACGGGTGCCAGACGCCCTGCACGACTCTGTGCCATGGCTTATCAGCCGCTCGCCGCTGGATTGAAAATACCGGCCAACTGCTCGCCGCTGGCCTGCATGCTCTGGTTCTCGTTGAGCCCCTGGCGCAGGTATTTCACCAGTTGTGGTTGCAGGGCAATGGCCATGTCGGTCTCACGATCACCGCCCGCCACATAGGCCCCGACGCTGATCAAATCCCGCGCCTGCTGATAGCGCGACCACAGCTGTTTGAAATGCTGCGCCTGGCTCATATGTGCCGGGTCCACCACCGACGGCATGACCCGGCTGATGGAGGCTTCAATGTCGATCGCCGGGTAATGCCCCTCTTCGGCCAGACGCCGGGACAACACGATGTGGCCATCGAGCACGCCTCGGGCCGAGTCGGCAATCGGGTCCTGCTGATCGTCGCCTTCGGACAATACGGTATAGAACGCCGTGATCGATCCACCCCCCGCCTCGGCATTACCGGCGCGCTCCACCAGTTTGGGCAGCTTGGCGAACACCGACGGCGGATAACCCTTGGTCGCTGGCGGTTCGCCAATGGCCAGGGCAATCTCCCGCTGGGCCTGGGCGAAACGCGTGAGTGAATCCATCAGCAACAGGACATTCTTGCCTTTGTCGCGGAAATATTCGGCGATCCGCGTGCAGTACATGGCCGCACGCAGCCGCATCAGCGGCGCGTCGTCTGCAGGCGAAGCCACCACCACCGAGCGCTTGAGGCCTTCTTCGCCCAAGCTGTGCTCGATGAACTCCTTGACCTCACGACCCCGCTCGCCAATCAGCCCGACGACGATAATGTCGGCCTCGGTGAAGCGCGTCATCATGCCTAACAGCACACTCTTGCCCACCCCCGTACCGGCGAACAGACCCAGACGCTGACCGCGTCCGACCGTCAACAGGCCGTTGATGGAGCGAATACCGACGTCCAGTGGCTGGCTGATCGGGTTGCGTTTGAGCGGGTTGATCGTGGGACCGTCCAGCGGCACCCAGTCCTCGGCTTTCATGCCGCCTTTGCCGTCCAGTGGACGACCGGCGCCATCGAGCACTCGCCCGAGCATGGTCATGCCCATGGGCAATCGACCGGTGTCAGGCAACGGCACCACGCGCGCGCCCGGTGCAATCCCGGCCACACTGCCCACCGGCATCAGAAATACTTTGCTGCCGGAAAAGCCCATGACTTCAGCTTCGACTTCCACCGGCTGATGGCTGTCGTCGTTGATCACTACGCAGCGGCTGCCCATGGCGGCGCGCAGCCCCTCGGCTTCGAGGGTCAGGCCGACCATACGCAACAGCCGACCTTCAACGGTGGCTTGCAACGGCAGGGAAATGGCTTCGGTGTAAGTGCTCAGGCGCTTGCCAAAGCTGGTGCGCTCAAGACGCATCTGAGGCGCCCAGCGGGTAGATGGTTTTTTCCGCGCTTTGAATGGCTGCTTCCAGTTCCACCGTGACGTCGGGCGGTGCGGGGTGCAGCGCCTGCTCGTGCAACTGATCGAACATTTTGCCGATGGCCAGGCTGATGCGGCTTTCCACCGTTGCATCGATCCGGCTGTGCTCGCTTTCAACGCGACAGCCGCCGGGCAACAGCGTCTCGTCTTCGAGAATGCGCCAGGTTTCTTCGTGGCGCTCACGCAGGGTTTTGATCTGCGCGAAATCCTTGGGGTTGAGCAGAATGCGTACGTTATTGGCGCCCATCGGCAACAGCTTCAGGGCCTCACGCAACACGCTGCCGATCTGACTGGAGTCGGTCGCCAGCTCGCGCTGAATCACTTGGCGGGCAACGTGCTCCACGAGTTCGATCATCGCTTTCTCGATCATCGCGTCTTGGTCGGCAATGGGCTCAAGCAAATGACTCATGAGCTGTTCCATGCTGCTCAATTGGGCCGCGAGTGCCGCGTCGGCTTCCTGACGAACCTTGAGCTGGGCGCTGTGGAACCCGTCTTTCTCACCAATCACAAAGCCTTCGTTGTAAGCATCCTGGCGGATGCTTTCCAACTCTTCGAGCGTCATGGGCTGGACTTCTTCGAGCGGCACTTCTTCGCTTTCGAGCGGCTCGGGCTCAACGACCGGCTCAGGCTCGGGGGTTTCCACATGGGGATCGAAACTGGGCAACGACCAGACATCGAGACGGCTCACATCCTTGGCGCGGATGAGCTCACTGGGTGCTTCTTTATCGGAGCTGAACATCTACGGCACCTTCAATCTTTAGATCATTTCCTCGCCACCCTTGCCGCCGAGAACGATTTCCCCGGCTTCGGCCATACGGCGCGCGATGGTGAGGATTTCTTTCTGGGCGGTTTCCACATCGCTGACGCGAACCGGGCCTTTGGCCTCCAGGTCGTCGCGCAGCAATTCGGCGGCACGCTTGGACATGTTCTTGAAAATCTTTTCCTTGATCGCTTCGTCCGATCCTTTGAGCGCCAGTACCAGCACGTCCGAAGACACTTCGCGCAGCAAGGCCTGAATGCCTCGATCGTCGACATCCGACAGATTGTTGAAGACGAACATGAGGTCTTCGATCTGCGTCGACAGATCTTCGTCCACTTCGCGGATGGAGTCCATGAGCTGGCCTTCCATCGAACTGTCGAGGAAGTTCATGATGTCCGCCGCGCGCTTGATACCACCCAGGTTGGTACGGGAAGTATTGGCGTTGCCCGAGAACTGTTTTTCCAGAATCTGATTGAGTTCTTTCAACGCGGCCGGTTGAACGGTGTTCAACGAAGACACGCGCAGAATGATGTCCAGACGCACTTTGTGGTCGAAATGACCGAGCACTTCACCGGCCTGATCGGCATCCAGATAGGCCACCACGATCGCTTGAATCTGTGGGTGCTCAAAACGGATGACGTCTGCCACGGCGCGTGGCTCCATCCATTTCAGGCTGTCCAGGCCGCTGGTGTTGCCGCCCAGCAGAATGCGGTCGATCAGGCCGTTGGCTTTGTCTTCGCCCAGGGCCTGGGTCAGCATTTTGCGGATGTAGGTGTCAGAGCCCACGCCGACGTTGGTCTGGTCGCCCACGACCTCGACGAACTCGCTCATCACCTGCTCGACCTGTTCGCGGTGCACGTTGCGCATCTGCGCCATCGCCACGCCAACACGTTGAACCTCTTTGGGGCCCATGTGCCGCAGCACCTGGGCGGCGTCCGTTTCACCGAGGGTGAGCAGCAAAATCGCAGCCTTGTCGACCCGGGACAGCTTGACCGCAGCCATACGATTCTCACTCATCAGCGTTGATCCACTCTTTTACGACCTGAGCCACACGGCCCGGGTCTTCTGCCACCAGACTTTTGATTGCATTGAGTTGCGCGTCATAACCCTCGCTTGGGCTAGGCAACAGAATGCTCTGCGGGCCACCCAGACTCACGCGGTCGTTGGCCAGTTCGCCATCTAGGCCCACCATGCCGCCCAATTCCACATCGCTGCCATCGGCCAATTTGCTTTTCGGATTGGTGATGTTGTTGAGCACCGGACGCAGCACACCGAACACCAGCACCAGGATGAAGATCACGCCCATGGCTTGCTTGACGATGTCCCAGAACCACGGCTGCGAGTAGAAGGCGATGTCCGGGATCACTTCGCCACGCTCGGTGGAGAACGGCACGTTGATCACGCTGACGCTGTCGCCACGGCTGGCATCGAAGCCCACGGCGTCTTGCACCAGGCGGGTGAAGCGCGCCAGTTGATCGGTAGTCCACGGCACGGTCGTGGTTTCGCCCTTGGCCGGGTTGAGCTTGACCTGATCGTCCACAACCACAGCCACCGACAGGCGATTGATCCGGCCCTGTTGCTGCTTGGTGTGACTGATGGAGCGGTCCAGCTCGAAGTTCTTGGTGGACTGCACGCGCTTGTCGGCCGGGTACGGCGCAAGCATTGGCTGACCGGTCGCCGGGTCCATGATTTGCTGACCGTTGGCATCCAGCAGCGGTTGGCCTGGGGCGATCGCGCCGGCGGCACCGGCTGCGGCACCTGCGGTTTGCGGCGCGGTGGCCGGACCTGGCGGCTGGTTGCTCAATGCACCCGGCACGCCCTGAGGGCCGCTGCTGCTGGTGCGTTGTTCATTGACCGACTGCTCGCTGCGCAGTGCAGGCTGGTCAGGGTTGAAGCTTTCCGCGGTGGATTCGACGGCGCTGAAATCCACGTCTGCCGAGACTTCTGCTTTGTAGCGATCATTGCCCAGCACCGGCTGCAGGATGTTCTGCACGCGCTGAGTCAGCATGCCTTCCATGCGGCGGGTGTAATCGAACTGCTTGCCGGCCATGCTCAGCTCGGAGTTCTCGCCCATGTCCGACAGCAGGGTGCCTTTCTGATCGACGACGGTGATCTGCGATTTGCTCAATTCAGGAACGCTGGTCGCCACCAGATTGACGATGGCCAGCACCTGGCTCGGCTCAAGGGTACGACCGGCGTACAGCTCGACCAGAATCGATGCACTTGGCTTGCGCTCGTCACGCACGAACACCGAGCTTTTCGGAATCGCCAGGTGAACGCGAGCGCCCTTGACGTTGTTCAGGCTTGAGATCGTGCGCGCCAGTTCGCCTTCCAGACCACGGCGATAACGCGTGGCTTCCATGAACTGGCTGGTGCCCAAGCCCTGGTCCTTGTCGAGAATTTCAAAACCGACGTTGCCGTCGTTCTGCGCGATACCGGCACCGGCCAGTTTGATGCGGGCACGGGACAGATCATCGGCCTTGACCAGCAGTGCACCGGAGTTCGGCTCAACGGTGTACGGGATATCGGCCTGCGCCAGGGTGTCCATGATCTGCTTGGTGTCCATCCCCGACAGGCTGCCGTAGAGGGGCCGGTAATCAGGTTGTTGCGACCAAAGCACCACGGCAAAACCAATCGCCACGCTCGCAGCCAGCCCGACCATGAGGCCGACCTGACGCAGCATGGTCATCTCGGAAAGATTTTGCAGGAAGGCCAGCCCGAACACGGGTGGCTTGCTTCCTGTCGCGCCCGCTTTTGCAGGCACGTTATCGACAGCGGCTTCAGCCATGACTTAATTAGTCCTCAAACCGGCATTTGCATGATGTCTTGGTACGCCTGAACCAGCTTGTTGCGTACCTGTGTCAGCGCCTGGAAAGAAACGCTGGCCTTTTGCGAAGAGATCATCACGTCGGTGAGATCTACGCCGCTTTTGCCTATCTCGAATGCGCTCGACAATTGGTTTGAGGCTTGTTGGGTGTCGTTGACCTTATTAACGGCCATGCCAAGCATGTCGGCAAAACTGCTGGTGCTCGCGCCGACTTCCGGTGCTTGCGCAACCTTGGGCATGGCCATAGCGTCCATCTGCATGGAACGCATGTCCAACATCAAGCGATTAAATTCGACACCTTGGCTCATGGACATCTCTCTCAAAGGACCCGCAAATTTTTGACACTGATTCAGCGGTTATCCATGTCATAGCAACAAGGGTGCCAGCCCAGTAGCGGCACATAGCCACATCTACAGGAAAGTATTAGAAGGGTTACAAACAAGACCACCTGTAGGAGCGCGCTTGCCCGCGATAGAGGTGGGTCAGGTTCATCTTGCCGACTGCGAAAACGCCTTCGCGGGCAAGCGCGTTCCTACAAAAAGGGCGCAAGGCGCAGCATGGGTGGCGCCTGACGACTGTAGGAGCGCGCTTGCCCGCGATAGAGTGGGTCAGGTTCATCTTGCCGACTGCGAAAACGCTTTCGCGGGCAAGCGCGCTCCTACAAAAAGGGCGCAAGGCACAGCATGGGTGGCGCCTGAATTCTGTAGGAGCCAACTTGTTGGCGAGGCGATTTAGGGTCTGCCGCCGCAGTATTCTCGCGAACAAGTTCGCTCCTACAGGGCGTTCACGGCGTTTGCGGCGTCAACTAGCGAAGAGGTAGCCCTCGACATCCATCCCCGCATCACGCATCTGCGCCAGCTTGTAGCGCAATGTACGCGGACTGATACCCAGGCGTTCGGCGGCATCCTTGCGTCGGCCGCGCTCGGCACGCAGGGTGTCGATGATCATCTGGAATTCGCGACGGCGCAGATCTTCGCCCAACGCGCCCGCTTCCCCGGCTCCCATATCCATTGGCGCCGTTTCGCTGGCGCTGGAGACTGGAGACGTCAAAATTTGGGGCGCCACTGCATTGACCACCGGCGCCAAAGCAATCGGACCCGCCAGACAGAAATCCTCAGCCTGAATCACGCCGCCCTGTTGCAGGATCAACGCGCGCTGAATGGCATTGTCCAGTTCACGCACATTGCCGGGCCAGGCATACGCCACCAGACACGCCTGCGCCTGAGCGGAAAAGCGAACCGGCGCGTGCTTCATTTTATTGACGTGCTTAGCCATCAGGCGCTCGGCCAAGGGCAGGATGTCGGCCGGGCGCTGACGCAATGACTGCCACGCCAGCGGGAAGACCGACAGCCGATAAAACAAATCCTCACGAAAGCGCCCCGCCGCCACTTCCCCTGCCAGATCGCGGTTGGTAGTCGCCAGCACTCGGATATCCAGAACGATAGGCTTGCGCGCCCCGACCCGTTCCACTTCACGCTCCTGCAGGACCCGCAGCAACTTGGCCTGCAAGCCCATGGGCATTTCGGAAATCTCATCCAGCAAAATAGTGCCGCCATCGGCCTGCTCGAACTTGCCCGGTTGCGCTGCAATCGCGCCAGTGAACGAGCCCTTTTCATGGCCGAACAAGGTGGCTTCCAGCATGTTGTCCGGAATCGCCGCGCAGTTAATGGCAATGAACGGCTTGTCGGCACGGGGCGACTGCTGATGAATGAACCGCGCCAGCACTTCCTTGCCCGTGCCGGACTCGCCAGATATCAATACCGTGGAATCACTCTTCGCCACGCGGCTTGCCAGGCTAAGCAGTTGAACACTGGCCGGCTCGACCGCAATCGGGCCTTCGCCATCCGCCGGACCTAGTCGGCCCAGCGCGTGACGCGCCACCAATGCCAACAACGCCTTGGGCTCAAACGGTTTGACCAGATAATCCGCCGCGCCCTGGCGCATCGCGTCGACCGCGCGCTCGACAGCGCCGTGGGCGGTCATCAGCAGCACCGGCAATTGAGGGTATCGGCTGCGCAGTTGACTGAGTAATTGGTGCCCGTCCATGCCCGGCATATTGACGTCGCTGACCACCAGACTGAAAGCGTGCTTGCTCGCCGCGATCAGGGCGTCTTCGGCCGAGCCGACGGCTTGATATTCGTACCCGGCCAACAGCAGCGTCTCGCCAAGCGCTTCACGCAGCGATCGGTCGTCTTCGACCAGCAAAACATTGAGCGTCATGACCGATCACTCGCAGCCCGGGCCGCCGGAATCAACGGCAGCGACACCACAGCGCACGTGCCACGACCCGGTCGCGACAAGAATTTCACCTGACCTTGATGGGCGCGCGTCACCGCAGTGACCACCGCCAGCCCCAGACCGGTGCCGGTGGTTTTAGTGGTGAAGAACGGCTCGCCAATGCGCGCCAACGCCTGGGCATCAATGCCGCTACCGTTGTCGCTGATGCACAGGCGCAAGGTATCGCCACGGCTGTAGGCATGCACCTTGATCCGCGGATTTGCCGGGCTGGCCTGGATGGCGTTTTCGATCAAATTGAGCATCGCGCCCACCAGCGTGTCGCGGTTGCACAGCAGGTCGCCGTCGGCGTGGTCACATTGCCAGCGCACGGTCACGTCCTGCACATGGGTTTGCGCGGCCGCTTGCAGCGCTTGAAACAAAGCAGCAGGCGTAACGCGGTCGTTCAGCGGCAATTCGCCACGGGCGAACACCAGCATGTCGCGCACCTGATGCTCCAGCTCGTGCAGGCGCTCTTTCAAGCGTCCGGCAAAGCGCTGTTGGGTTTCTGCGGGGAGGACTTGTTCGGCCAGGTGACTGGCGTAAATCATCGCGGCAGACAACGGCGTGCGGATCTGATGAGCCAGCGACGCCACCATGCGCCCCAGCGAAGACAGTCGTTCGTGACGCGCCAACTGTCCCTGCAACTGACGGGTTTCGGTCAAGTCATTAAGCAGCAGCAACTGGCCGGGCTCGGCATCCAGCGAGCGCGTCGAAATGGACAGGCGACGGCCATCCTTGAGCGACACTTCATGGCCGTCGTCTTCACGCGGGGCGAAACAGCGAGTAATCACCTGGCGCCAAAGCATACCGATCAGCGGCTGGCCCAGCAGGTCGCAGGCTGCCGGATTGGCTTCGCGGACCATGCCGGTGCCGTCGATCACGATCACGCCGCCGGGCAGTACCTCAAGCAAGTGCTGCAGACGATTGGCCAAGCGCTCCTTTTCCGCCAGCTCCTGCATACGCTGGGCACTGACCACCGCCAGTTCGCCTTTAAGCTCAGTGACTCGCGCTTCCAGCAAGCTGTAGGAATCGTTGAGCTGGGTCGACATCTGGTTGAACAGCGAAAACGCCTGCTCAAGACCCTGGCGACTTTCCAGCTCAAGGGACGGCTGCACTGCTAAACCAAATTCCGAGCCTGGGGTTGAAGCGGGCTGGGAAGACTTCTGGGCGGCCTGAGGCATAAATCATCTCTCGCGTGACGGACCGTCAGTGAAACGGTGGGTTACAAGAGACATAGCAATCCCCGTGCCGAAAAAAAACCCCTGAAAATTCAGAGGCTTATTTTTGACGCGTCAATCTGATGTCAGTCGTCGAGCTGATCTTCGCCATCTCGACGGCTCATGCCGTACTTGCGCATCTTCTCAACCAAGGTGGTGCGGCGGATACGCAGACGTTCAGCGGCGCGAGCAACAATGCCGTTGGCGTCGTCCAGCGCCTGCTGAATCAGACCCTGTTCAAGACCACCCAGGTAGTCTTTCAGGTCCAGGCCCTCGGGCGGCAGCATGGCGGTTGAGGCGAAGTTCGGTGTATGGCCGTTGATCGCCACGCGCTCTTCGAGATCAGTGCGCAGGCTGTCGACCAGTTGCTCGTCTTCGTCATCCACGTAACGAAATTTCTTCGGCAGCTCGATAACGCCGATCACGCCATACGGGTGCATGATCGCCATGCGTTCGACCAGATTGGCCAGCTCGCGCACGTTGCCCGGCCAGGCATGACGGCACAGGGACATGATCGAGGCCGAGTTGAAACGGATCGAACCGCGCTTTTCGTGCTCCATCCGTGAGATGAGTTCGTTCATCAGCAACGGAATGTCTTCAACGCGCTCACGCAACGGCGCCATTTCGATGGGGAAGACGTTGAGACGGTAATAGAGGTCTTCACGGAACGTGCCCGCGATGATCATTTCTTCGAGATTCTTGTGAGTGGCAGCAATGATGCGCACGTCGACGCTTTGGGTCTTGTTACTGCCCACGCGCTCGAACGTGCGCTCCTGCAACACGCGCAGCAGCTTGACCTGCATCGGCAGCGGCATGTCACCGATTTCATCGAGGAACAACGTACCGCCGTTAGCCAATTCGAAACGCCCGGCACGGCTGGTGATTGCGCCAGTGAACGCGCCCTTCTCGTGCCCGAACAACTCGCTTTCGAGCAGTTCGGCCGGGATAGCGCCGCAGTTGACCGGCACAAATGGCCCGTCACGTCGTTTGGAATGGTAATGCAGGTTACGCGCGACCACTTCCTTGCCCGTGCCCGACTCGCCGAGGATCAATACACTGGCGTCGGTGTCGGCCACTTGCTGCATCATCTGGCGAACATGCTGGATGGCGCGGCTGGTGCCGACGAGGCTGCGAAATAGATTGGGTTCGCGCTGGCGTCCCCGCTCGCGGGCCTGATCGTACATTTCACGATAGACCTGAGCGCGGTGCAGCGAATCAAGGAGTTTGCTGTAGCTGGGCGGCATCTCGACGGTAGAGAGCACACGGCGACGCAAGTCGTCGGGCAGTTCGGCCGATGAGTGTTCACCCATGAGCAGTACGGGAAGGAACTCGTCCCAGGCGGCGATCGTCTTGAGCAAGCCCTGCAGACTGCCCGGCCCGGCAACCGAGCCGACCATGACGCAGAGTACTTCTCGAGTCGATGTCAGAGAGCCGACCACCTGTTGCCAGTCAGTGCTGGAGCAGGACAGGTTCTCATCACCGAGAAAGTTCAGAATGACCGCCATGTCACGGCGGCGCTGGCTATCGTCATCGATTAGCAGAATCTTGATTTCACGCCACATGCAATAGCAACTTCCCTAGTCAACTCGATGCCCATCAAGCGGGCAAGCTTGGCATTCTATGGCCAGATGGCTCTACAGAAACCCAGAAATTAGTGAACATCACTAGTTAAGTCAAAAAACCGTTCACAGTCAAATTTATGGCGCACAATATTTCAACACAGCGTCAACCGAACAGATGGTAAACCTTTGCAGCGTTTTTCGCTCGCTGCATCTGAGACATTTCATCGGCAATTGCTTGACGCTCTCCCGTCGCAATATCTATCAATTGCTTGTACACGCCAAGAAGTTCTTCCAGATTGCTGCGCAGCGCGGGGCGGTGCTCTACGGGTTCGCCGATCACCTCGTCGACACAAGCGCGGCAGGCCAGATCGAGCTTGCCGATTGCCTCCCAGTCTCGCTCGGCCAAAGCATGGCTCAACGCTTCACGGGTTTGTTCGATTCGCTGGAGTGCGGCATTCATTTTGTTCTCCCGGTGATGCAGGTTGACGTTAAGGCGCGATTGCATCCCAGCCTTCTTTGACGGTGAGCAGCAGACCGCTGACCTCATCGAGAATGATTGGGTCGGATTTGATATTGGCTTGCGCCAGACGTTGGGTCATGTACAGATAAAGATTGTCGACCGAGGCCAGGGCCTTGGCTTGCTTTTCCATATCCAGGCCTTCACGCAGACCGCCGATGATCTCAATCGCCTTGCCGATCAACATGCCCTTGGCAGGAATGTCCTTGCGATCGATTGCACCTTTGGCCTGAGCGATCCGGGCAAGGCCGGTTTCCATCAACATCTGCACCAGCCGATGAGGCGTGGCCTCGGATGTCTGGGCGTGGGAATTGACCTTCTGATACTGCCGAAGGGCTGCCATCCGGTTCATGTTCTTTCCTCACACAACTTGAAATTCGTATAACTTTGTTATCGACGCTGCGCCGACAAACTTTAGTCCAGATGCCAAAAACCCGGCATCGGCCGGGTCTTTGATTTCACAGCCAAATATCAGCTGGACTGCTGCGCGTTGAGCGAGTCGAAGAACGAAGTGATGCTGCTGGCTGAAGCCTTTAATTGCCCTACCAGCAAGTCCATCGCGTTGTATTTAGCGGTCAGCGTGGCGGTCAGGCTAGTCGTGCGTATATCCAGGGCCGTCTTTTGATTGATTAGATCACTGCTCTGCTTGTTCAGACTCGAGGTCCGCGTATCAAGAATGCCACCAGTCTCGGTGTACGGAGTGAGCGCGGCGGTCATGCGCGACAGCAGGCCGTTGATGCTGTCAGTGCCGCTGAACAATTGCTGCACTTCGCCGCCCAGATTGCCGGTGCTCATGGCCTTGTCAAACTTGGTCGCATCCAGCGTCAACGTGCCGTCCGACTGCCCCGTATTGATGCCCAGTTGCGACAGCACCGACAGCTCGGTACCAGGCCCTGCTGTCACCAGTTCTTTGCGCATCGCTGACAGAATCGAACGCGGCATCGAGTCGCCGGTCAATGCCGCCGGTGTAACAGTGGCACCGGTCGTAGGGTCGGGTGTATCACTCACGGTGGCTTTGGTGACGGTTGCAATGGCCTTTACCACCGCGTTGTAAGAATCGACGAACGCTTGCAATGATGTCTTCAAGCCATCCTTGTTCGTCGCAACGGTAATCGTCGAAGTGGAGTTATCTGCCAGCAGCGTCATGGAGACGCCACCCAGCGCACCCTTGACCGAGTTGGTCGGGCTCGTGATCTCCATGCCGTCGATGCTGAACACGGCGTCCTTCGGAATCGCGCCCAGATAACCGGAGCTTGCAGAATCAGTGGTATCGAGCTTGCCGCCACCGATGGTCAGCCCGGTAATACCGCCGGCAGTGATCTCGGTGCCTGCGCCCGTAGCCGTAGAGCCCAGCACCAGACGTGAGCCGTTGCTGTCGGTAATGATGTTGGCACTGATATTGGTGGTGGTGCTTTGCGCGTTGATTTGCTTTGCGAGTGACTGGAGGGTGGAGCCCTCAGGCACAGTGAACTTGGTCGTAATATCATTTTGAGTGATGGAGAACTCCCCACTCAGAATGGCACTAGTTGCACCGTCCTTGAACGCCGCGGAAGCAACCTTCGAACTGGTTGCGATGTTGGTCACTGCAATGTTGTAGGTACCCGGGACCGCTGAGTTATCAGAGGTGACCGTCAGAGCTTCTGGCTTGGACGAAGTCGCCGCATACCCTGCAAACGCGGGAGAAGTAGTGTCTCCAAGCTTTTTCATCGAAGCCTGAAACGCATCCATCGCGCTTTGCAGCGTGCCGATACCCGATAGCCTGGTAGTGACGAGTTTGGTCTGCGTGCTGATCTGGGTCGTTTTGGCCAGAGTGTCAGCGGTGACGAGAGCACTCACGATTTCGCCGATCGCGAGACCGGAACCCAGACCGGTTGAAGGGGTAATTGGACTAGCCATCTGAATCTCCTTTCAGTTAAGTCGGTCTTTTGACTGCGTCAAAGCTCAAAAGAACGGCGTACATGATTCATGCCATTCAAACTTTTGCGTCGAATAACAAACTGTGCGCGTTATGCAGACTGTCTGCAATTTTCAGGGCTTCGGCTGAAGGTAACTGCCGAACTACCTCACCCGTTTCACTGGCGATGACCTTGACTACCACTTTGCCGGAAGCCTCATCGATCGAGAATTCCAGGTTGCGCCGCGCTGACTGTACGAACTTCTGGATTTCCTGGACGGCGGTTTTCAAGGCGTCCGAGTTTTCGGAATCCGGGTTTTTACCTGCGTTGGCATTCGAGTCCGCCGATTTAGCCTCGGTGGGTGCTCGAACGACGGGAGGCACCGCAGCCAGGGTATCAACGCCAGCAGAAGCAGGTTGAACCGCGGGGTAAGACAAGCTCAGCTTTACGCTCATATCCATGTCTGTTGACCTCTACAAAGTAAAAAAGCGGAGGAGCATGCAAAGCACGCGCCCCCGCTCAAACCTGTATCCGATATTACTGAAGCAGTTTCAGTACAGCGGATGGCAGTTGGTTGGCCTGTGCCAGAACAGCGGTGGAAGCTTGTTGCAGAGTTTGCTGTTTGGTCAGGTTAGCGGTCTCAGCTGCGAAGTCGGTGTCTTGAATACGACCCAGTGCAGCGGTGGCGTTTTCGTTAACGTTTTGCAGGTTGGAGATGGTGCTGGTCAGACGGTTTTGCGAAGCACCCAGTGCTGCACGAGTGGTGTTGATGGTTTGCAGGGCGGTGTCGATCGCAGTGATCGAAGCGTCAGTGCCGGTGCCATCGGTGTTGATGTTGACTGTACCGCTGGCAACGCCCAGATCCGAAGCCGCGAAGCCTTTGCTCAGGTCGAGGGTGATTTTGTCGTCAGCAGTGGTGCCCGAACCAACTTGCAGAACCATCGAACCTGCAGTGCCGTCGAGCAATTTCTTGCCGTTGAGGTTGGTAGAGCCCGAGATACGGCTCAATTCGTCGGACATTTGGCTGAATTCAGCGTTCAGCGCGTCACGGTCAGCCGTGCCGTTAGTATCGTTTCGCGACTGAACAGCCAGTTCACGCATACGTTGCAGAATGTTGGTGGATTCTTGCAGCGCGCCTTCAGCGGTCTGAGCCATCGAGATGCCGTCGTTGGCGTTCTTGATTGCTACGGTCTGACCACGGATTTGCGAAGTTTCGCGAGTGGCGATCTGCAGGCCAGCGGCGTCGTCTTTAGCGCTGTTGATTTTCAGGCCGGAAGACAGGCGCTGCATCGAAGTTGCGAGGGCGTCAGACGCACGACCCAGGTTCTTTTGAACGGAGAGAGATGCAACGTTGGTGTTTACGCCTAAAGACATGATGAATTCCTCAATGATTTGGGTACTGCGGCTTTCCGGCCCTGGCAACTGCCGGGTTGGCCTAGAGAACCTTCGTAATAGTTATCGTCGTATCTGCAAGGAGCTTGAGGACAATTTCAAATTTATTTGCCACCAGAGCGCCACCCCTGCTTTTGACGGGGGATACCTATGGTTTCGGCGCAATGCCGCCAAGCTTTAATCACAACGATAAACCCCTGTCGAACAAAGAGTTTTAAACCAGACACCCTCGGGAGGATGTCTGGATTCATCATGCAGCGAAGAAACGGATGAAGTTGTTAAAGAGCGATGAAGCGTTATTGCAACAGCTTGAGCACCGCCGCTGGCAACTGATTGGCCTGCGCCAGGACGGCGGTGGAGGCCTGTTGCAGGGTTTGCTGCTTGGTGAGCTCGGCGGTCTCAGCGGCGAAGTCGACGTCTTGAATTCGACCCAGCGCGGCGCCCGCATTCTCGTTCAGGTTTTGGAGATTGGAAATGGTGCTTGTTAGACGGTTCTGCGCGGCCCCTAGATCCGCTCGGGTGGCAGTCACCTTTGCAACGGCCAGATCGATTGCAGCAATCGCCGCGTCGGCGTTTGTATGGGCGGTTGCGTTATCGACACCGCTTATAGATACCGTCGCAGAAGCAACGCCCAGGCTGACGGCGTCAAACTTGTTGCTCAAGTCCAAAGTTATATGATCAGCCGCGCTAGTATCACTGCCAATCTGAAGCTCCATTTGGCCGGCGTTTCCGTCAATCAGGGTTCTCCCGTTGAGTTTTGTGCTCTCAGCAATTCGAGTGAGCTCATCGCTCATCTTTGCAAACTCTGCATTGAGTGCAGTTCGCTGGGCGGTGCCATTATTGTCATCCCGCGCCTGAAGCGATAGCTCACGCATTCGTTGCAAGATGCTTGTTGTCTCATTGAGCGCACCTTCGGCGGCTTGAGCGAATGATATTCCATTACTTGCATTTCGAATCGCAACTGTCTGCCCTCTAATCTGGCTGCTCATCAAGGTGGCTATCTGGAGGCCCGCTGCGTCATCCTTCGAGCTGTTGATTCGCAGGCCCGAGGAAAGACGTGTCATGGATACGGCAAGCGCGTCACTGGCTCGGTTCAAATTCTTCTGAACGGTCAACGACGCAATATTGGTATTAACGGTTAAAGCCATTTTAAGATCCCTCGTATTGGAAACGGCTGGCTTTCCGAAACAGGTGACATCCATGTCGCCTAGAAAACCTACAACTTCGTTATCGACGAATCACAAAGAGGCTTTAACCATGTTCGGCACTTGCAAACTGTGCCATCACGACAGATGCCGGATAAGAACCACGATAACTTCACGCTTTTATTGAATATCTATAAAAGTTAAATAAATTCAAAAAAAAGGCTCAAGCCGTATTAGCTTGAGCCAGACATATAAATTAATAACAGCGCACTGTAGGAAGTTTCGTTGATTGGTGAATTAATTGAAAGTCAGTTCTCCAACATCCCCACAAACTCAACTTCCAGCCAATCCGCCAAACCAATCCAGTCCTGGCGTTCCTGACAGTCAAGAATTGCGCCGAGCACCTGGCTGCAGGCGTGTTGCTCGGCGGTTGGGCGCGTGGCGAAGAGCGGCATGGCTGTATCGATGAGTTCGACCATAACGAGAGCGGCTTCGATATCGCGACCCAGGCGGAAAAGGTCGGCGCAACGGCATGCCTCGGTGATGATGCTGGCAGGGTTGGTCATGGTGCAGTCCAGTCCGGGTCGAAGGTGGTGCCTACAATCAGCGCGCCGTCGCGGCTGGTGTTGAAGAAACTCACCTCGGGATGACGGGTGATGTAGCGCTCAAGCTCGATCAGGTAGCCGCGGAAGTTGAGTTGGGTTTTCACTTTTTCGCCACGCCCGTCCACGACCCAATGCCGAGAGATGTTCGCTGAAGGCCCTAGGTCGCCTTCGTGCCAGCCCGTGTGAGTTCTATCGCCAGGGAAGGCGAAGTCGGCGCCAAACAGGGTGATGCGGGCAGCGCCCATCTGCACCGCTAGATCAATCGCCGGGTGAATCACACTGCCGCCTCCAAAGAGGATTGCCCGGGGGATTTGCTGGCGAATCTGCTCATACATCGGGCTGCTCGAGTAACCTACATACCGAGGCCCCTGCCAGGCGCTGATGACTTTTTCATCCAGTCGGGGCAGGTACACCAGCGTGATGTGTGCGGTGTTCTCGGGCACAAGATGCCGGGCGGTGATGTGATGATCGATGCTGACCACAACATCAGGGTCGATGCCGTGTTGGCGCAGGGGAACGAGCGCCGTGTCGACACAGATCAAGAGCGGTCGCTCGGGTGCATCCCGGGTCGCGAGCAACCGCGGCAGGTGTTGCTGCAGGCTGGGTCCGGTGGCGATGATGAACACCTCCCGACCGACCTGAGTGCCAAACAGCTCGCGCACGTCCGTATCGCTTTGCAGCAGCGCCAGACCCTGCTGAAGATGCCGCTGGTTATCCTCGGCCTGTGGATCGAACCCCAGATTGCTGAAACCAAGATGCACTTCGCTGACCAACCGATCCCTGATCCGCGCACTGGAATCGTCCGCCAACACCAGCTCGGCGGGCAATGCGAAAAACGGCAGTCTGATTTCAGGCTCGTCGCCGGCATACCCAAGCGTAACCCTTGGATCGGACAGCCAGTCTTCTTGCTCCAGCAAATTGAGCACGACTGCGAACAAGGCGCTGTTGAGAATATGAACATGCAGCCGTTGAAGGGACGTTGAAGCCAACAGCACACGCGGCAGGTCGCCCAAGCCGATACCGTAGACATGCACTTGCGCGGCGTTGGCAGGCAGGCTGCCTGCCTGAAGCTGTGCTTCCTTGAGCCGGTCATGGCGACTGGTCAGTTGGATGCCGGACACGCTCAGGGTTGGCGTGCGACCCTCCACCAGCTCAACGGCAACTGACTCGACGTCCTCGCCGAGCAGGCGCTGCAGCAACTGCGGCCAGCGTTGTTCAAGGACAGCGCAGTTGCGCTCAAAGATTTCACTCATCACCGCTATCCATGGAGTGGGATCGGCACCAAATGCAAAACGGCGACCTGATGATCAGGTCGCCGTTCAGGTTGGCTCGTCAGGTCAAGGACGATAGATGATCGCCGAGCCCCAGGACAACCCCACACCAAACCCGCTGATCGCAATACGCTTCCACTTGGAAGCGATGACGTGTTTTTCCAGCAGCAGCGGGATGCTCGACGACACGGTGTTGCCGGTCTCAAGCATGTCCTTCAAAAACTTCTCGGGCTCGCCTTCAAAGCGGCGCGCCACGGCGTCGACGATGGCGGCGCTGCCCTGGTGGATGCAGAACGCGTCGATGTCGGACGATTGCAAGCCCGATTCATCCAGCAGCTCATGCAAATGGGCCGGGACTTTGAGCAGGGCGAAGTTGAATACCTGACGGCCATTCATGAAGAACACGCCGTTGCTGGTTTTCAGGAACGGCGCGCCTGAGCCGTCGGTGCCGAACTTGGCCTTGCCCAGCTGCCATGGAGCGTCTTCGCCCATCCAGGTCGCGGTGGCGGCATCGCCGAAGAGCATAGTTGTGTTGCGGTCTTCGGGGTCGACGATCTTGGAATACGGATCGGCGGTGACCAACAGGCCATTCTTCAGGCCTGCAGCTTCCATGAAGCCTTTGAGCGCATAGATGCCGTAGACGTAGCCCGAGCAACCCAGCGAAATGTCGAATGCTGCCACGTGGGTCGGCAGTCCGAGCTTGTCCTGCACGATGGCCGCAGTGTGTGGCAGGCCTTCTTCGTCGCCGTTCTGCGTGACGACGATCAGCGCATCGATGGACTCGCGCTTGAGATCAGGATTGTTGGCGAACAACGCGTTGACGGCTTCGACGCACAGGTCGGAAGTTTCTTGAGCGTCGTCCTTGCGTGGCAGAAAAGCAGAACCGATCTTGCCGAGGATGAACTCGTCATCCTTCCCGAATTTGGCGCCCTGCGCGTAATTGTCAACGCCGGCTGCAGGCACATAACTCGCTATGCTTTTGATGCCAATCATCATGGCTTCCCAATAAAAAACTTGCTGGACATCACCGCAAACTCAAGGGTGCGGCATTGAAAATCTGGGGCTTGTGGTCGCAAAAAAGGCAACACCTATGGGGCGGGGCTTGCAGAATGTCTCTGAAATCAAGCTTATGCCCGCTTCACCCAACTGCACGATACAGTGAAGATGCGCGTTATGACTCATAGGTCACCAAAAGTTTTACAAGCTTTTAGCTGAGCGGTAGACGCTGCGCAAGGCTCGATTGCGCTCACGACAGGCAATTGACATGAAGATGTCACGCTGGTGTGAAGTGCTGAGTCGCTGGCGCCACGGTATCCGGCTTGCTGGGCAGTGTGACGAAGTGACACGATACCAGCACGTAATTAACCGGTTTCAGGGACGCACAATGAACGACACCGACGTTAAATATTTCGACCTCTTGGCAGCACGCAAGGCATACGCCGAAGGCCGGAATGTCACGCAGGTGCTGCGCGACCAAAAGGGCCTGGACGCCAATAACCCGCAAATCATCGAAATCGCCTACGACTTGCAAGCCGGCACCTACATCGACCATGCCCGCAACAACCAGACGCAACTGTTGGCCTACGTAGCGGAAATGGCCGAGGTCATTGATCGTCACGTACAAGAAGGCTATTCGCTGCTCGACGTCGGTACCGGCGAAATCACCACGCTGAGTCTGCTCACCGCGCAATTGGCCCTCAAGCCCACGCATATTTTTGCCTTCGACATCAGCTGGTCGAGGATTTACAAAGGACTGGGCTTCGCACGGGAAATGATGGGCGCTGGCTACGACGCGCTCGTACCGTTCGTGGCGGACATCTCGGAAATCCCCCTTCAAGACAAATCCATCAGCGTGACGATCTCAAGCCACGCCCTAGAACCGAACGGTGGAGCACTGACCCCGTTGCTGTCGGAGCTCTTCAGGGTGACGGCGCACACCCTCATCCTCTTCGAGCCGTGTTATGAGCTCAACAGTGATGAAGGCAAGCAACGCATGGACCGGCTCGGGTACATAAAACACATGGCGCAGACGGTTGAAGCGCTCGGCGGCAGGCTCATCGAGCAAATCGCGATTAAAAACGTCAGTAACCCGCTGAACCCTACGGTGGGCTTCGTCATCATCCCGCCGGGCGGCAGGACGACTGCGCGTAATTATGAACCGGCAACTGACCGTTTTTCCGTGCCCGGCACCGATCTGGCGCTGCAAAAGCAAGACGCCGTGTACTACTCCGACGGCACCGGACTCTGTTTCTTTGAGCTCAAATCAATCCCTGTGCTGACGTCCAGATCAGCAGTGCTTGCCTCTGCCCTTCTGGACTAGCACTTAAAGCACGGCATCCCAACTCAACGCCGTCCCGCGCCTGATCGCCTGCCGCGCCGTGCGACCCAGCACCGCATCAATGTGTTTGGGCGCCAGGCCCAACCCTGGGCGGATAGCGCGCACGTTATGGACAGTGAGCATCTCGCCCTCTGCAATGTCCCTGACCACGTACAGCGAGCGGCGAAACACCAGTGACTTTTGTTCGGCTTGAGTGGCGCCATACTGCACACGACCCATTGCTTGCCAGGCACGCTCGGTCTCGATCACAAGGCTTGCGAGTTCGGCCGGCTCAAGGGAAAAGCTTGAATCAACTCCACCGTCAGCCCTGTCGAGGGTGAAGTGTTTTTCGATGATCGTGGCGCCCATCGCCACGGCTGCGACAGACACACCCACGCCCATGGTGTGATCGGACAGGCCGACCTGGCAGCCAAACAGATCGCGCAAGTGGGCGATGGTGCGGATGTGGCTATTGAGGGGCGAAGCCGGATAGGTGCTGGTGCACTTAAGCAGCACCAGATCCTGGCAGCCGGCTTCACGGGCAGCGCGCACGCTGTCGTCCAGCTCGGCGATGCTGGCCATGCCGGTGGATATGATCATGGGCTTGCCCGTGGCAGCCACCCGGCGGATCAACGGAATATCGGTGTTCTCGAAGCTGGCGATCTTGTACGCCGGTACGTCGAGACTTTCGAGGAAATCCACTGCGGTTTCATCGAACGGCGTGGAGAACGCCAGCATGCCCAGCGACTTGGCACGCTCAAAAATAGGTGCATGCCACTCCCAAGGCGTGTGGGCTTTCTCATACAACGAATACAGAGATGAGCCCGCCCAAAGACTGTCCGCGTCCTGGATGAAAAACTCGCCCTCGGCGATATCCAGCGTCATGGTGTCAGCGGTATAGGTTTGCAGTTTAAGCGCATGAGCACCGGCTTCGGCGGCAGCATCGACGATGCGCAACGCCTGATCCAGCGACTGGTTGTGGTTGCCACTCATCTCGGCAATAACGAACGGCGGCGAGTTCTCGCCTACCGAGCGTGAACCAATCTTGAAACTACTCATCTCTGATCACTCGCTGAAAATAACATTCGGCCTGTACGTAACCGGCCTTTTGAAAGAGCCGGAGAGACACTTCGTTATCGGCCATGACTCGCGCTTCGATAATGCGCACGTTCGGCCAGTGCCCTCGCACGAACCGATCGCCACTGCCTAATAACGCCCTGCCCCAACCAAGTCCTGCCTGGCCCTGCATCAGATAAACAGACACCTCAGCGTGCTCACCCCGCAGGTCGTAACGCAGCACGCCAATCGGCCCTTGGGCGGTGTGTGCAATCAACAGCAGACGCTGATCATCGGCCAGGCTTCGCTCGAACCAACGCACATGGCTGTCCCAATCGATCGGCTCACTGTTGAAAGCCCTACGTCGCACCGAGTCGGCATTACGGCCTTCGAATAACAGGCGCACGTCCTGCGCTGTGGCCAAACGCAATGCCAGCACGGGGGCCAGTAACGCGGCAGCGACCCGCTTTGCCCCCAGCCCATCGACCAACGCGCGCGAGCGCACGGCGAAACTGTGTCGCAGCGCGCGGTTGGCGCACATCACCGCAATGGCGTCGGTCAGCTGTTGACGATCCAATGATGGATGGGGCCCCAGGTAAAGATGCCCCCCGGCCTGGGCCAGCAATTGCGCGTTGAGCGCCTGATTGTTGGCCACCGAGATACAGATCGTCGGCACACCCAGCGCCGCGCGTTCCCATGTGGTGCCGCCACCGGCGCCAATGAACAGGTCCGCCTGTTGCAGCAATCCGAAAAAATCACTCACCAATGCATGCAGGCGCCAGTGAGGTCGGTCGGCGACAAGCCTGCTCATCGCGTCCCAATCCGGATTGTGCAGGCCAGCCACGAAGTCGACTTCAAGCTCAGGGAAGCCGACGAGCGCAAGCATGGCGTTGTGAACCTGCCGCGCGGCGTCGAATCCGCCGAAATTGACCACAACTCGTTTGACCTGCGGGCGAATCTCGATCGGCGCGCAGTGAAACTGTTCGCGCAACAAGGCAAAGCGCGGTCCGAGCATTGCCTTGCACTCGGCACCGATCCACGGCGCATAGGCCTGATCGACCGCCTGCGCGGAGAAGTTTTGGTCCAGAAGCAGGTCCACGGCGTGCGGCCTATTTGCCAGATCGTCAATCGCCAGGAGGTGATCGGCAAATTGTCGTGCGGCGCTTTCCCAGCGCGCATCGAGGCCGTAATGGTCGACGATCAGCCAGTCGAACCGGGCCTGTGCGCCCAGCACAGCCGCCAACGCGTCAATGTCCGCTTGCCACGCCAATGGCGCTTCAATGTCGACGGCAGGTTCGTGATCCTGAACCGAGGCTTGTTGATAAATCCCCGGTAACGAGTGGGCGACGAAGCCCTGATCTTCAAGCCGCTGCAGCAAATGCCCCGGCAATTGCCGACACGCGAAGACCACCTCGGCGCCGTCCTTGCGCAACACCTCGGCCAGGGTCATGCAGCGCGCGATGTGCCCGCTGCCGATGGAGATCGAGGCGTCGGCGCGTATCAAGACCCTCACGGCTGCAGCTCCCCACCCGCCTTGAGGGCGGCGTACATATACTCAGCACGCAGCCAGTCCTCTTCGGTGTCGATGTCTTGCACCAGATGCCGAGGCACGATCACCGGCAGACTCAGCGCAGAAAAAATCACATCACCGCGCAACCAGGCCTCGCTACGGCCCCAATAGAACTGCCCGGCGTCCTGATACGCCGCTGGCAAATCCTGGGAACGCACGTTGCGGTATTCGGGGTGCATAGGGGCCAGCGTGCCTGCGTCATTGATCAGCAAAGCGCGCTGCACCGGGAAGCCAAAGCTGCACACCGAGAACGCATAAGAGGCCTGCGGCGCAGCGTTCAGCGCCTCGAATCCCTGACGCAAAAACCGCGTTTGGAGAAGAGGCGCCGTGGCATATATGCAGCAAACCAAATCGAACGACTGATCCAGCGCACCGATGGCGTGCTCGATAACCGCGGCAGTCCCGGTAAACGCATCCGCCAGTTCGACCGGGCGCATGAAGGGCACCTGCGCGCCATGCTCGCGGGCAACCTGGGCAATCTCGTCATCATCAGTGCTGACCACCACGCGGTCGAACAGCCCGCTGGCCAGCGCTGCGCGGATCGACCAGACGACGATCGGCAGGCCGTTGAACAGCTTTAGATTCTTGCGGGCGATGCGCTGACTGCCGCCGCGCGCGGGAATGATCGCTACAGCGTTCACGGGCGTTTTTCCAGCAGGAACCAGGTGATGTCGTCGACCGGGAATTGCGGGTCACGGCGATAGACAAAACCGTAATCGAGCAGCTGCAAATCGCTGTAGCGCTCAAGCATTTCACCGGCGAAATCACGCTTGAACAGCTTGCCGGTGTTGCCGCGATACAGCACCTCGACCGGGGACGGGTTGTAATACTCGGCAATCAGGATATAGCGGTTGCTCAGGTGATACAGCTGCGCGTAGGCCTCCGCCAACAGCTCGGGCGCCAGATGAATCAGAACCCCTTTGCTCAGGGTCAGGTCGAACGTGCGTTGGCGCGGAAAATCGAACAACGAGCCCTGCCAGATCTGGGCAACTCCCAAGGCCAGTGCCTGCGCATGGGCCTTGGCGTTGATCTCCACGCCGTGCAATTCACAGCCCGGCAGCAAACCACTGAGCGCCAGCAAGTTGTTACCGGTGTTGGTACCCAGCTCCAACAGGCTCTTGAGTGGTTGCACGCGGGCCAGCGCCTTGGCGAACATCGCGACGTTGGCCGCAACCAGCGCGTTGCCCTGATTGCGCTCGGCGTAGTCGTCACCGAAGTCGCCCTGCCAGAATTGCTCTTGCTCAGTCAGTTCACGCATCACGCCTCCTCTGCTGCATCGGACAACAACAGCCGCTTCAACTGTTCAATCACTTCATCCTGCTGCTGATCGGTCATTGCCGGGTACATCGGCAGGCTTATCGCCTGGCCGTAATACGCCTCAGCCTCGGGAAAATCCCCCGCCTTAAAGCCCAGAGCGCGGTAATAGGGCTGAAGATGAACCGGAATGTAATGCACGTTTACGCCGATTCCGGCCGCGCGCAAGGCTTCAAACACCTGACGATGACTCAAGCTCACACGCTCGGTCTGCACGCGCACCACATACAAATGCCACGCCGAGTGGGCGTCAGCCTGTGCCGTCGGCAACGTCAGTGGCAGGTCCGCCAGCAGCGCGTGATACCTCGCAGCCAGTTCACGACGGCGGGCCAAAAAGCCATCAAGCTTGTCCAGCTGCGAAAGGCCCAACGCGGCCTGGATGTCGGTGATTCGGTAATTGAAACCCAGCTCAACCTGCTCGTAGTACCAAGGGCCATGGCTTGCCTGCCTCATCTGCGCCGGATCGCGGGTCATGCCGTGGCTGCGCAACGAGCGCAAACGCTCGGCCAGCTCAGGGCGATTGGTCAGCACCAGGCCACCCTCGCCGCTGGTGATGATTTTTACCGGATGGAAACTGAATACTGTCATCGCGGCGAACGCGCCGCAGCCCACCGGTCGCCCGGCATAGGAGGCGCCCACCGCATGGGATGCGTCTTCAATGACCGCAAAGCCATAGCGTTCGGCCAAACCGGCAATGGCGCGCATGTCGCAGCTTTGCCCCGAGAACGCCACCGCCACCAACACTTTGGGCAATGTCCCGGTCTGCTCGGCGCGTTCGAGCTTGTGCCTGAGCGCGACCACGTCCAGATTCCAGGTGTTTGGATCGATGTCGACAAAGTCCACATTGGCGCCGCAATAACGTGCGCAATTGGCCGATGCCAAAAAGGTGTTGGGGCTGGTCCAGAGTGCGTCACCCAGGCCCAGGTCCAGCGCCAGACAGGCGATGTGCAGCGCCGCCGTGGCGTTGCACACCGCCACGCCAAAGCCCGCTTCGCAGCGTGCAGCCATGGCCGTTTCGAAACGCTCGATGGTCGGGCCCTGGGTCAGCCAGTCGGATTCCAGCACCCGAACCACCGCATCAATGTCAGCCTGATCCAGGCTCTGACGGCCATAGGGAATCATGGCGTGATATCAGCGTGCAGTTCGCCTATCTGGCGGACGGAGAGGAAATCCGGGTTGGTGTCGGAGCGGTATTCAAAATCATCTGCCACTGCACGACCTTTGGCGCCGGTGGCGTCGAGACTGAAATCAGCGTCGACGTTATTGAAGCGGATCGAAGGCACGATGGTGTAGTGATCGTCGAATTCCAGGGTCATGCGTGCATCGTCCTGCGGCACCATCAGCTCATGCAGTTTTTCGCCGGGGCGAATACCCACCAGCTTGTGCGGCAGTCCAGCGGCCATGGCCTGCGCCAGATCGACAATGCGCACCGAGGGAATCTTGGGCACGAACACTTCACCGCCGTGCATACGGGCAAAGCTCTGCATCACGAAATCCACGCCGTGATCCAGGGTGATCCAGAAGCGCGTCATGCGCGCATCAGTGATCGGCAACTCCTTGGCCCCGCTGGCGATCAGCTTGTTGAAGAACGGCACGATCGAGCCACGCGAGCCCGCCACATTGCCGTAACGCACCACAGCGAAACGGGTCTGCTCTTCGCCGGCAATGTTGTTGGCTGCCACGAACAACTTGTCCGACAGCAGCTTGGTGGCGCCGTACAGGTTGATGGGGCTCGCGGCTTTGTCGGTGGACAGGGCGATGACTTTTTTCACGCCGTTGGCAAGCGCTGCAGCAATGATGTTCTCTGCGCCGTTGACGTTGGTGCGAATGAATTCCGTGGGGTTGTACTCAGCAGCCGGCACATGTTTGAGGGCCGCAGCATGCACGACGTAATCGATCCCGCGCATGCCCTGATGCAAGCGCTCGGCGTCGCGCACATCACCCAGAAAATAGCGCATGCACGGCGCATTGAATTCCTGCTGCATCTCGTACTGCTTAAGCTCGTCGCGGGAGAACACCACCACGCGCTTGGGCTGATAACGCTCAAGCAAGTGGCGAATGAACATCCGCCCGAACGAGCCGGTAGCGCCTGAGATGAAAACTGATTTGCCGTCGAACATACCGCTACCCCTTTTTTCTTTACTGCCACTTGAGCAGCAACATTGTGCGCAGCAATGACTGTCTCACGTTTACGCGTCCAGCCAGCCATGAACCCATTGTTTGAGATGGTCGCCTTCCAGGAGATACCGTCCCATGACCGCATCGCGCAGCGCATCGCCCATTCGATAACTCGTTTGGGGATCATCCAGATGCATCCGGATGGCCTGCAACCACTCCTCGGGCGAATTACCGATTACCCGGGTACAGGGTAGATCGCCCTCGTAGGCCTTGGTATCGGTGCAGATCACCGGGTATGCGCAGGCGCCGTACTCCAGCAAACGCAAATTACTCTTGCAGTCGTTGAATACATGAAACTCCAGCGGAGCCAACGCCAGGTCCAGATTCAGGCTCGCCAGTTTCGCAGGATAGGCTTGCATGCTCACTGGTGGGTGAAACTCGTGGACGTATGGCAAAAGATCCTCCGGGCACATGCCGAAGAATATCCAGTCCACCTCGCTGGCCAACGCTGGAATCACTTGAGCCAGCACCAGCAAATCGCCTGTGTGACTGGTTCCACCACCCCAGCCCACGCGCGGTTTTTTCGACGTGCCACGACGGCTCTTCACGTCGCGCCACAAGTGCGGCGCCAGCATGTTCGGCACCACACGAATGTCGGAGTGCATGGAGCTCAGCGCCTCGGCGAGCGGCGATGTGGACACCACCATTGTGTCGCACAGCGACGCACCCTTTCGCACCAGCTCCTCCACATCGGCCGGCAATTCCTTGCCATGCATGTTGAGCGCAGGAAGCGAGGGCACGTAGTCGTCGATTTCATAAACAAACCGCGCCTTGATACACGACACCATTGACTCCAGTTCAAGGACGGCGTTGCGGGTGTAGCACCCCTGAATGACGATGACATCTGGCGCTGCACGCGCAATGTCGGTCAACGAAAGCGAACCGTATTCAAGATGCCCGACCGCCAGGGCTGCGGACTCCAGCGCCTTGAACGGTTGGGCCACGCGATAGTGCCCGGCCCCTGTCGTGTTCACCGGTACTGCCAATACCCGAGGCAAGCGCGGATCGACGATTGGCCTCCAGGGTCTGGTTGTACCTGGGTCCAGCGCAAAGGAGGCGCCTTTCAACTGCAGATTGACGTTATAGGCCGGGTCATTGGCAATCACGCTCAGCCAGCGCTGATAGAACAGGCGTATATCAGCACTGACCGGCGCCTTGAGCTGGGACTCTGCGGACTGACCGGATGCCTCGCCCAATGCCAGCACGGCCCGAGGGGTCCAGACAATCATGTAGCCGTGATTACGTACACGCAGGCAGAGGTCGGCGGCCGCTAATTCAGCGTCGATGAAGTTCTGATCCAGACCGTCGATTTCTTCAAAGATCCGTCGCCGGACCATCAGGCAGTCGGGCCCCATCGCACTTGGGTTTTGAACACTGTGCAGGCGCCCCATGTACCCGCTGCTATGCATCGGAGCACCGGCAAAGAGGCTGCCGACCGGCCCGTTAAGGCCCAAAATCAAACCCGCATGAACGATTGTCCCCTGCGGTTCAAAGATCTTTGCGCCAACCACTCCGACTTCAGGCCTCATGGCCTGGCTGACAAGCACGTCGAGCCAATCGCTTTGGGTGATCACTGCAAAGGGACTGAGCATCAGCACATACTCACCACGCGCCTGGCTGGCGGCATAATTGCGCGCGGATGCGGCGGCGCTGTACTCATCCGGGCAGTGGCAAATCCGGATCTTGTCAAAACCCAGCGCCTGCATGCCCTGCAGCCAACTAATGGCTGTTGGATCGACGCTGCCTTGATCGACAATCACCAACTCATAATGGGGATAGACAGTTTTTTCCAGCACGCTGTCCATGCAGCGCTGCAACGCCGCTATCTGGTCCTTGTGAGTCACCAGTATGGACACCAGTGGCTGAGCGTCATGCCGGTATTCGATTTCGTTGATCAGTTGCCCTGGCGCTGCAACAAGCCGGTGATCTACGCCCATCCGGTCCAGATGCGCCGCCAGCACCCTGGCGTTCTGCTCGACGACCGAGTCCAGGGTAAGCCACTGCCCATAGCTCAAGGTTGATTCCAGCAATACTTCGCTCACGTGTTCTATCGCCGAGAAGCCATCACTCTCCACGATACGCCAGAGCAGATCGTGCGGAGCCAGCTCGCCAAACCCTGCATCCAGGCCCTCGGCAAGCACAAAACCTGCACGCTCGAACGCCAGCGCCCTGCCCACGTAGGGATAGCTGCGCATCAGGTCCAGATTGAAGTCCGGCTTGAAAATAGGCTCAGCGGACTGCCCGCCATGCAACGCGCCCTCGTCGCTGTAAATGCACCGCACGTCTTCGCAATGACTGATGCGATCAGCGAGGAGCAACAGGGCCGACTCGGTCAGACGATCACCTGCGCGCAGCAGATAGAACCAGTCGAACTCGTTACTCTGCGCAATCACCTGATTCAGCTGACTGAGCCAATCAGGCTCGATGGCCAGATGAACGAGGGTATCGTCGGCCGCCGGAAGATGGGCGCCTTGCCCCAGGACTACCGTCAACCGAGGCGCATAAAGCTGCTTGGCTAGACTCTCAAGGGTGATTTTCAGCAGATCAGGCTGAGCACGCTCATCAACAACGACCACTAGAATGGTTGGCCGCGATGGCCACTGAGCCAGCGTTTGGGGCAGTGAGACGCGATCCAAATCTGTTATGTGCCGACAGGCCAGCCACTGCTCGTAGACCTGAGCAAAACTCTCGCTTGTGACGCCGACAGAGAATTGTTGTGCAGCAAGCTGGCTGCTCAACATGCGACCCAGGTTGAATTCCTTCCAGACCGGCAAGGGCATTTGTTCATCCAGTGGACGATAACGGACCCAGCCTGGAGCCTGAGACTGCTCTCCCCGCCCACCCTTCAAAGCCTGGGATAAACGTTGGCGCTCCTGGGCAGCCAGTTGTTTTACCCGTGGCTGCGCACTCAAGCGTTGAGGGTGCAATCGCTCAACACTCAGCACTTGATTGAGCACGGCCAAGTCGCCTTGCTTGAGCAATTGGACATAGAGCGCCAGATCAAGCAATGCCAGATAACCAACACTGTCGTGGGCCAAAGCTTTCAGCGCGTCAACCACCTGCACTCTGCGCATCAGCGCGCCACTCAGCCCGCCCAGTACATTCACGGAACAGGTTCGCAAGGCGGATAGAACATCATCTCCCCGCAGGTGCGCACTCACCGGTGCTAACGCAGTATTTTCGAGACGATCGGGCAACTGCACATCGTGGGCGTCATAGAAACGACGTTGCCCGATTACCACTGTGACTTCTGGACAGTCGCGTAGAACCGCAGCCTGAGACGCGACGCAACCGGCAAAGATCAGATCGTCGTCGCACAGCACTTTGATGAAATCGCCACGGGTTTGGGCCAGACAGTTGACCAGGCTTGCCGTGAACCCTGCGGGCTTGGGATTGAACAGGTAACGTAAGGAAATAGCGGATTGCTGCGCGCAGGCCCGGACGATATCGCCGGCTTCTTCTGTGGGTGAGTCGTCACAGACGATGACTTCAATATTGGGATAGGTTTGCAGTAATGCACTTTCGAGAGCCGCCTGCAGAAAGCGCGGGCCGGAAACAGGAATAACGATGCTGACCAGAGGCGTTGAATTCACGAGCAGACTCACTGGCGTTCGGTACGTCCCGCACCGGAGTCCAGAACACCAAAAACGATTGACGTTTAAATGGCTGCGTCAGGACGCCCCTGATGCAGCCTGCCAATCAGGCACTTACAACTTGCTGAACAGGTTCAACGCAGACAGCTGGGTGAACACCAGCTGGGAGGCCTGGAGCATGGTTTTTTGCAGCGTCAGCCTAGCGATGGCATCGACCGGATCAGAAGCGGTGATGGTGCCCGCTTCCGTGGTGCCGTTGTCGATCAGCACCTGATTCGTAGTCCCTTGAGAGATAGCTGTTGTGGTTCGAGCGCCCCCGTCACCGATCGCGGTGCCAATCACGTCCGACGCGCTGGCGAGGTTGCCGACGGCAGAAGTCAAAACCGCCTGAAGCTTCTGCTTGGCAACGTCATCGGTCACCGGCGTGTTCAACGCAGTGATGACCGAAGACAGGGTGTTGAGGATGTTCTGGCTCTGCTGCGTCGACGAATTGGCCGTGAACTGGTCACCCGCAGCCGGTGCGCCGCTGAGGTTGAAGGTCACGCCCGCTGCCGTTGCGGTACTGCCCGACACTGTACCGCTCGACACGGGTTTACTGGTCGCCGCGTCATAGGGCGCCGCGTACAGATCGAAATCAGTGGCGCTGGTGAACTTGAGGATCGCGCCGCCTGCCGGAAAGTTTTCGTTGAATTTGGTCTGGTCGGTCACCGATGAGCTGGTGATGACACTGGTCGACGTGTTCCCGGGCATGCGCGCGGTACTGATCGAGCTGGGGGTTACGCCAAGCGTAAATGTGTGGCCTGCGACCGCAGTATCAGCCTGACCCGCATCCCCGTATTGGGCATCGGTCAGGTTGACGTTGAGGCTCAGCTCCAGCCCGCGGAAGTTGATCGCCTGGGTCGCAGCATTGGTGGAGTTAAATTTGCCAGCGCCGCTCGCTTCAGCCGTGACATCGTTGCCGCTGGCATCAAGGATCTTGTACTGCGTGCTGCTCTGGAAAGTAATGCTGTAAGGCTCGCCGCTGGAGAACTTAGCGTTGTAGGTCGCGTCGGACTTCACCGTACCGCCGGACAGGGAAATGACGTTGTCATTGACCGCAGGCGAGGTCAGCGTCGTTGACGTGCGCGTGGTGTTGATCGCTTTCTCGAATGCATCCCAACCCGTGGTGTTGCTGGCCATGGAAATACCGTTGCCGATATCGAGCTGATTCAGGCTCTGATCGCCCTGATAGCTGTAGCTGCCATCGGGATTGATCGCGTAAGGCGGCGTCGTGGATTTCGAGCCCGAGAAGATGTAATTGCCGTCGGCGTCCTGGCTGTTCATCAGGCCGAGTACCTGATCCTGCAACTGTTGCAGCTCTTGGGCGTTAGCCTGGCGGTCCTTGTCAGTGAACGTCGCATTGCCAGCACCCAGCACCAACTCCTGAGCGCGCTGAATAGCCGAGGTGATGGCGGTCAGTGCGGTCTCGGTCTGGACGACGTTGGTGTTGATGTTCTCGATATTGGATTTGTACTGCAGCAGCATCGAGCCTTGCTGTTGAAGCTCAAGGACACGGGCTGCGCCGATTGGATCATCGCCGGCAGTGTTGAGTTTGACCTGACTGGACACTTCATCGCCGGTCTTGACGACGTTGGCGTACGTGCGCTGGTAATTGGACGCACTGGTTTCGTAAAACTGAGCAGTTGAAATACGCATGGATTACGACTCCTTAAAGACTGTTGATCAGCGTGCTGAAAATGGCTTGAGCCGCTTTGATGATCTGCGACGAGGCCGTGTAGTACTGCTGATACTTGACCAGGTTGGCGGCTTCTTCGTCCATCGATACGCCGGACACACTGTCGCGAGCGGCCTTGGCCTGGGTCAGCACGGCGGTGGTGGCGGTGGTGTCGTTCTTGGCCTGGGCGGCCTGGGCACCAACGGTTTGAATCAGGTTCTTGTTGGAGTCGCTCAGGCTCATGCCCGTGCCGTTGGCGGCAGCGGTGTCTACGGTTTGTTTGGTCTGCAGAGCCAGCGCGGCGTTGGCATTGCGGTTGTCCGAAGATCCTGCGCCGGTCAGGTCGATGTTGTAGGTATCGGCCGAAGCTGGCGAACCGGACAGGGTCATGCCGAACTTGTAGGACTGCGCTGCACCCGTGGAGTCGGTGTAGCCCACTTCAAAACTCAGATCGTTGCTTTGACCCGGCACGATATTGCCGGTGATCGCGTTGCCCGACGCATCATTGACGGCCTTACCCGAGGCATCGACCAGCTTGTAACTCTGCGCGCCATTGGTGACGTCGCCCATCACCAACCTGACCGGCATCGAGCTATTAAGCGCCGTGCGCAAATCAGCCGTGGCCGTGGTGTTGTAGATATTCGAAACCGTGGTCAGCGTCGGCTGGCCGAACTGGCCGGTGCCTTCTTTGGTGCCAACGCTGCCGGTCAACGGTGAGGCGGCGGCGATGGTCTTGGTGTCAGTCATGACCGTGGTGATGCCCGAGGCACCGGTCCGGGTCGGCGATACCTTGAAACTATCGCCAGCGGCCACTGCGTTGCCGTCGAGCTTCAGGGAAAACCCGTCGATCACCGGAGGAGGCGTTGTTCCCAGATCGAAGGCGCCCATGTCCTTGCCATCCGGCAAGCGTTTGACGCTGTAACCGGTGTCGCTGGTGAACGTCACTTTGTAGTCGTTAGTGGTCAGGGCGCCGGTGTTGGCAATGGTCACATCCAGATTGCCGGAGCCAGCGCTGTTACCCGCAGCGCCTATGCTGCGCTGGCTGGTCAGTGCCGGGTCGTTGATGCTGTTGAACAGGTTGGCGCCAAAATCGCCGTTGCTGTCGATGCCCTGATTGAGCTGACTGTTGACCTGATCAGAAACCACCAGCGCCAGGCGCCCCAGTTCGTTGACCGCAGGTTGCAATACTTCACTGCGATAACGCAGCAGGCCACCGACGGAACCGCCGGTGACCACCGTAGTGATGTCTGAACTGCCCTGCGCCGAGTTGATCTTGATCGCATATTGACTAGGGTCGCTGTCGCTGGGCGCGGCCGAGATGCTGTTGGCCGTGTTACCGACAACCAGCGGCTGACCGGAACCGATCGAGACATCGTAGGCGCCATTGGTTTCCACCACCTTTGCGCCGACCAGATCGTTGAGCTGACGCACCGCTTCGTTACGCGCATCAAGTAACGAGTTCGGCTCACTGCCACCACCACGGGCCGTGGTGATCTGGCCGTTGAGGTTAGCAATGGTCGACGCCAGGGAATTGACCTGACCGGTGAGCGACGTGAGCTGGCTGTTGATGCTTGAGTTCTGACTCTGCATCTGCGCCGAGATCGAGTTGAACTGGGCAGACAACGACTGCGCCGATTTCAGAAACGTCGTGCGTGCCGCCACGGAAGTCCCGTCTTTGCCAACGGCCTGCAGGCTGGTGAAAAAGTTGGTGAGCACGGTGCTGACACCGGTCGAGCTGTCCGACAGCATCGAGTCCAGTTTGCTGGCCTGCCCCAGGTAGGCAGTGGCATCTGAGCTGAGCGCTGTACTGGTCTGCAATTGGCTATCAAGGTAACTGTTGTAGACCCGGCGCACGTCGGACAGCGTGGTGCCGGTGCCGACAAAGCCGACTCCGGTATTTTGCTGTGCACTGGCGACAGTCATCACCTGCTGGCGCGAATAACCCTGGGTATCAACGTTGGCCGTGTTGTTACCAATCGTGGTCATCGCCGCGCTGCTGGCGTACAGACCTGAAAGTCCAATTGAGATCAGTGACATGGTTAAGCCTTATAAAGTCGTGGAAGAGCCCGATACGGCTGCGTAGGTCTGGTCACTCTTCATCTGTTTCGCTATCTGTGAAATCTTGCTGGCGTATTCCGGATCAGTCGCATAGCCGGCCTTCTGCAGCTCTTTCACAAACTGTTCAGGGTTATCGGCCGATTTGAGCGTCGCTTGATAGCGGTTGTTGTTCTGCAGGAAGCTCACCAGGTCATGGAAGCTGCTGGCGTACGAGTCGTAGGAACGGAAGTCCGCCGTTTCCTTGACCATCTGCCCGTCGCGAAACTCGCTGGTGATCGCCCGCGCTTCAGGCCCCTTCCAACCGCCCTGCGCCTTGATGCCGAACAGGTTGTAGCTGCTGCTGCCATCTTGTTGACGCATGATCGATTTGCCCCAGCCGGTTTCCAGCGCCGCCTGCGCCACCAGCACGCTCGGGTCGACGCCGATACGCGCGGCGGCTTCCTTGGCCAGCGGCAGCATGGTCGCGACGAACTGGTCGTGGCTGGTGAAAGCACTCTTGCCTGGCGCCAGTGGCGGTTGCGCCATGTTGCGCATGTAAGGATGGGCTGGAGCTGAATATTCCGGGCCCAGGGTCCAGTCGCCGTTGCCTTGGCTGCCAGCGCTTTTTGACGCGGTGACGGCATTGGAAATCGCGATGCGGTTTTTCAGGGTCGTGGCGCTGGCGGCTGCATCCTGAGCGCCGGCTGCGGTATTTGGCACGATACCGGCCATGATCCGGTCGGCCAGTTTGCTCGGCAGAGCCAGACGACGGGAGTTGAGTGCGGCCACGTCGTTGTGCGGCGAGACGCCATCGGCAGACGTCGTGGCAGCAGTCGCCACAGAGCGCGTTGCCCACAACGGACGCTGGGCAATTTTTGTGGCCAGGCCGGTCTGCGCGACAGCGCCGTCGGTTTTGGCGGCGGCGGCCTTCTTTGCCTCGTCGATAGCGGAAGCAGCGGGCACGACGCCGGTCTTGTTTTTCGACAGCTGACGCATCAGCACGTCCTGCAGGCCGATACCGCCGCCTTCGCGGGACATGCTGACAGACAACTGCTGGTCGTACATGTCCTGATACTGCCGCGTGGCGGCGGTGTTCATCGGGTTGTCTTTGGCCAGGACTTCGTTGGCCGAGCGCATGGCCTTGAGCATTTGGCTGACAAACAGCGACTCGAATTCCTGAGCGACCTTTTTCAGGTTGGCATCGCTGTCGCGGTCGCCGGTCTTCAGAGCAGTCAGGCGATTGAGGTCGGTATACGCCCCCGAATCACCGGAGGCCGTGGTACCGCCAGACACGCCGCTCGGAATGTTCATCAGTCGTCCTTAAATCACAATCAGGTCGGCTTGCAACGCGCCGGCCTGCTTCAAGGCTTCAAGAATCGCCATCAAGTCACCCGGTGCTGCGCCGACCTGGTTAACTGCACGCACAATCTCGTCCAGCGTGGTGCCTGGGCCGAACTTGAACATCGGGTGCAACTCTTGCTGAGCGTTGATTTTCGAACGCGGAACCACAGCGGTCTGGCCGTTGGAAAACGCGCCCGGCTGGCTGACAATCGGGTCTTCAGTGATGGTCACGGTCAGGCTGCCGTGAGTCACGGCGGCAGGCGACACTTTCACGTTCTGGCCGATGACGATGGTGCCGGTACGTGAGTTGATGATGACTTTGGCCGAGGTCTGGCCCGGGTCGATTTCAAGGTTTTCCAGTACCGACAGGTAGTCGACGCGCTGGCTTGGGTCCAGTGGCGCAGTCACGCGCACAGAGCCGCCGTCCAGTGCCTGAGCAACGCCAGGGCCGAGCATGTCGTTGATCTTGTCGACTACGCGTTTGGCGGTGGTGAAATCCGAACGGTTGAGGTTCAGCGTCAGCGAGTTGCCCTGATTGAAACCGCTCGGTACAGAACGCTCCACCGAAGCACCGCCGGGGATACGACCCGATGACGGCACGTTGACCGTGATCTTCGAACCGTCACGCCCTTCCGCGTCAAAACCACCAACCACCAGGTTGCCCTGAGCCACGGCGTAGACGTTGCCGTCGATACCTTTCATCGGCGTCATCAGCAACGCCCCGCCGCGCAGGCTCTTGGAGTTACCGATGGACGAAACCGTGATGTCGATCTGCTGACCGGGCTTGGAGAACGCTGGCAAATCAGCGTACACCGCCACCGCCGCGACGTTCTTCAACTGCACGGTGCCCGAGCCCGCAGGCACCTTGATGCCGAACTGCGAAAGCATGTTGTTGAAGGTCTGCAGGGTGAACGGGGTCTGGGTGGTCTGGTCGCCCGTACCGTTGAGCCCCACCACCAGGCCGTAGCCGATCAATTGGTTGGTCCGCACGCCCGAGATGCTGGCGATGTCTTTCAGACGTTCAGCGTGAGCGCCGAAGGCTGAGGTCATCAGCAAGGCTGCCGCTATCAGTTGCTTGAAATTGGTCATGGCCATCCCGCGATCAGAAAGGGAACAACGGGCTGAGGAAGAATCGGTCGAACCACCCTGGCTGGCTGGAATCGGCAAACGCGCCTGTACCGGAATAAGTAATGCGCGCGTCGGCCACACGGGTGGACGAAACGGTGTTGTCGGTGGCGATGTCATCGGCGCGAATCAGGCCTGCAATGCGCACCAGCTCGTCACCGGTGTTGAGCGTCATCCACTTCTCGCCGCGCACCGACAAAATGCCGTTGGGCAGCACATCGGCCACGGTCACGGTCACCGAACCGGTCAGGGTGTTGCTCTGCGCTGCGGTGCCGGAGCCCTTGGTCGCGCGGTCGCCGCCATAGCCGGCGTCCAGGCTCAGACTTCCCCCGCCCACCGGGTTATTGGTGCTTACGCCTGCGCCAAACAGCGAGGTCAGGCCGACGCTGGTTTTGCTGGTCTTGCTGATCCCGGAGCTGGCGGCTTTGCTCGCTGCCATGCGCTCGGAAAGGGTGATGGTGATGATGTCGCCGACCCGATAAGCCTTGCGGTCGCCGTACAGGTTCTGCTCGAAGCCCGCTTGATAGATGGAGCCGTTGTTGGCCGCCGAAGGCAACGGCGTGCGCGGCAACACCGGCGCGTAATAAGGGTCATTGGGCTTGGCCGTTGGCGCAACGCAGCCAGCCAATACCGACAGTCCGGAGACTGACGCTACCAACACACAAAGCCGCAGAACAGGAAGCCGTTTCATGACACTTAAAACCTCGCGGTGGAGCAGGCGCGAATCAGGCGCCCCATCAGTTTCGACAATTGGGTCAGGGTGCATCGGGGGTTACAGGTTCTGCGTCACGTACTGCAGCATCGAGTCGGCGGTCGAGATCACTTTGGAGTTCATCTCGTAGGCACGCTGAGTGGTGATCATGTTCACCAGCTCTTCAACAGTGCTGACGTTGGAGTTTTCCAGGGTGTTCTGCTTGACCACGCCGAGCCCGTTCAGGCCAGGAGTACCCACTTGCGGCGCGCCGCTGGAAGCGGTTTCCAGATACAGGTTGCCGCCTTGGGATTGCAGGCCCGCCGGGTTGATGAAGTCAGCGGTCTGTACGTTGCCGATCACTTGCGGCGTGGCGGCATTAGTCGAGGTAGTGATCGACACGGTGCCGTCTTCGCCGACGGTGAAAGTCTGGGAATCCTGCGGCACGACAATGGCCGGCTCCAGCGCGTAACCATTGGAGGTCACGATCTGGCCGTTGCTGTCCAGGTGAAACGTACCGTCACGGGTGTAGGCCAGAGTCCCGTCGGGCTGACGAATCTGGAAAAAGCCACGACCGTTGACCGCCATATCCAGCGGCTGGTTGGTCACTTGCAGGCTGCCAGCGGTGAAGTTTTTCTGCGTGCCGACGATGCGTACACCGGTACCCAATTGCAGGCCGGTTGGCAGCTCGCTGTCCTGAGTGGACTGGGCGCCTGGCTGACGCTTGATCTGATAGAGCAGGTCCTGGAACTCCGCCCGATCACTTTTGAAACCCGTGGTCGAAACGTTAGCCAGGTTGTTCGAAATGGTCGTCAGGTTGGTGTCCTGAGCGGCCAGGCCGGTTTTAGCCACATAAAGTGCCGGAAGCATTCTAAATCTCCTCGAGCGCCTGTTTATCGGCGCAAGCTGTCAGTCATTAGCCCATTTGCAAGACGCGAGCCATCGACTCGTCATCTTGCTCAGCGGTCTTCATCATCTTGATGTGCAATTCAAATTGACGAGAAAGCGCCAGCACTGAAGTCATTTCCGCGACCGCATTGACGTTGCTCGATTGGAGGAACCCGGACTCGACCTGCACGTTCGCGTCCACCGTCGCAGCCTTGCCATCCTTGGTGTGCATCAGGCCATCGGGGCCCTTTTCCATGTTTGCCATGTCAGGGCGGACCAGCTTGATGCGGTCGATTTCAGCCATTACCTGAGGACTTTCACCCAGGGAGCGAACGCTGATTGTGCCGTCGGCGCCGATTTCGATCTGTTGCTGTGGCGGCACGGCAATCGGCCCGCTGTTGCCCATGACCGGCAATCCATTGCCATCACGCAACACGCCGAGCGCGTCGATGTTCATGCTGGAAGTGCGGGTGTACGCTTCGCCACCGTCTGGGGTCTGCACGGCCATCCAGCCATCGCCCTTGACGGCGACGTCCAGATCACGACCGGTATCGATCATGGTGCCAGCGCTGAAATCGGTGCCGGGGCGCTCGCTCATGGCATAGGCGCGCGAGGGCATGACTTCGCCGTATACCGGCATGGAGCGTGCCTGTTCGAGGTCACGCTGAAAGCCGTTAGTCGAGACGTTCGCCAGGTTGTTGGCGTGGGCCTTTTGCGCGATGGCGTTTTCGGATGCACCGCTCATGGCGACGTAAAGCAACTTGTCCACAGTCTTCCTCCTCCGACAGACGCTTGCCGCCTGTAGCTGTTCTAAACAGGACATAGCAATAATCGATCCAGTTTTTCAGAAGTGATACAAAGCCCTGATTTTCCAATGGTTCCGGGGGCGGGAGGCTGCGAATTCAGGCGGGCAGGATCCACCGCGACGGCAGACCGCCGCTTTGTTGGGGAAACGCCAGGACGGACGCCAAAAAAACTGCACAACCGGAGCGATCCTTGCAGCAAGCTCGACACACACCATTTAGTGAACGGAAAAACGACATGTCTTCGCGCATAGCCCTCACCCTCCTTCTTTGCGCCTGCGCGGCATCGGCCATGGCCGCGCCAGCGCATTACTGGATCTGGCAAGGCAAGGACAAAACCTTCTGCGCCCAGACCAGCCCCGGCAAAGGCTGGACCCGAATAGCCGGGCCGTTTGTGAAATCTGATTGTTCGATGTAAGAAGCCCGCCCACTGCGGTCGAACTGCAAGAGCGAACTTGTTCGCGAGAAATCCACCTGACGCCATAGATGCGTCGCATGCATCAACGTCTCGCGAATGAATTCGCTCCTACAGAGCAGTCACGAAACCAGGCGGCCCCGTTGTGTCAGGCTTACCGCATTCACAGGGTTTGCTGCCGCTGCGCGCCAGATCGCCTGCAAGCAAGGCTCCTACGCCCTCCGGGCAGAA
>NZ_JBSKHW010000011.1:0-73471 GCF_057128765.1 Pseudomonas corni | reverse complement strand
GTTTGCTGCCGCTGCGCGCCAGATCGCCTGCAAGCAAGGCTCCTACGCCCTCCGGGCAGAAACACATCGCGAAAACGATACAGGCCCTGTAGGAGCGAACTTGTTCGCGAGAGATCTACCTGACGCCATAGATGCGTCGCCCTCACCAACGTCTCGCGAATGAATTCGCTCCTACAGCGTCATGCACAAAAGCGTGGGAGCGGACCTGTCCGCGAATAGGCCCGGACAGGCGACCCATCTTCACCGTCTGCAAAAGCATTCGCGGACAGGTCCGCTCCCACGCCTTCGGCAGAAGTAGATCGCCATACCTTCCGCCGAAAGCACTCTCATGCCTTCGGCAGAAGCAAATCGCCCTGCCTACTGCCGAAACAGTTCATGACGCACAATCACGTTGCGCGGATGAGCGTTTGCATCAACTCCGCTTCGGTAGACAAGGTTTTGGAGTTGGCCTGGTAAGCGGTCTGCGCCTGGATGAGCTCTACCAGCTCATCGGTCAGTTGCACGTTCGAGCCTTCCAGCGAGCCGGAAATCACTGCCCCCAGCGACCCCGTACCCGCTGCGTCATATTCAGCGACGCCGGAGTCATGGGTTTCGCGCCAGCGGGTGTTGCTGGTAGGTTGCAAACCCTGCTCGTTGGCGAACGACGCGAGCATGACCTGGCCGATATTGCGATGCAGGCCGTTGTCGAAACTGGCGCTCATGATGCCTTTGCCATCAATGATCAAACCCACGATATGACCCGCCGCATGCCCGTCGATCTGTGGAGAGACCCGCGCCGTTTCGGCCTTGTGCTGCGTCAGCTTACTGAGATCGATGGTGATGCCGTCAGCATTGCCCGCCGCGCCATTGGCGATCCAGCGTCCTCCCTTTTGTGCGCTTTCAAGCTTGGAAGGCACCCACCCCGCGAGCGTGAGCTTCCCATTGTCGGCAGCGAGCCCTTGCCCGCCTGTCAGCGACTGCACGCCACCGTTGGAATCGAACACCATGCTTGCCGTCAGCGGATCAGTGCTCGACGGGTCCGCCGGATTGCGCCCATTGATCAGCACATGCAGCTTCCAACTGTTGTTGCCGTCCTTGACGAAGTACTGATCGAGATCGTGTCGGTTACCGAGACTGTCGTACACACTGCTGGGAAAGGTCTTGTTGTAGGTGGTGGTGTCGGTGCGGTCGAACGTCGGAACCGGTCGCGTCATCAGCGCATCGGCTTCATCGAGCAATGGCGTGGCGCCGTCCACCAGCGGCAAACTGATCGGCCCCGCATTGGCCGCGCCACTGGCATTCCAACTGCCGTTGACGTTATGTGCAGGCTTCCAGTTGTGCAGCGCAAGTTCGGTATCGGACACCTTGTCGATGGCCGCGTTGGCGGTACTCAACACCACATTGCCGGACGGGGATTTGGTCAGGCCCATTTGCAACGGCGATCGTGTAGACGGGTCCAGCGGATTGACGCCATCGATCAGCAGGTAAGACGTCCACTGATTGTCCTCCGTGCGCACAAAATATTGCCGCAGCTCATGGTTTTGGGGCGCAATGGCCGCTTGGGCGGGCGTGATAACCACGACATTGCCCTGGTTGTCGGTGCCGGTGACTTCCTTGACTTCAGGCACTCCGGCATCCTGAATGGTCTGCGTGCGCATGCGGGTGTAGGTGCGCGCATCATCAGGATCGAACACCGGCAATGCCGCAAGCGATGGCGCCGATGAATCGAGATTAATGGTCTGCCCGACCGAACTGGTGGCTTTGGGCGACAGGTTGGCGGTGTCGATCCTGAGGTCGGTACGCACCCCGCTGATGACTTCGCCCTTGGCATTAACGCCATAACCCTGCAAACGGCTGCCGTGATTGTCGATGACGTAATCATCGGCATCTTTCTGAAACGCTCCGGCGCGGCTGTAACTTAAGGCGCCGTCGTCGCTCATGACGAAAAACCCCTTGCCCTGGATGCGCATGTCGAGCTGCCGACCCTGGCTTGAGAGCACTCCACCGGCGCTGAAATCCTGGGAGACATTGGCCAGCTGCACCCCGCTGCCTGCTGCTGTCCCTCCGCCCAGATGGGTTGAGGCATACACGGCTGAGAATTCGGCTCGGGAGGATTTGAACCCTGCTGTCCCGACGTTGGATATATTGTTGCCTGCCACTTCAAGCCGTTTATGAGCGGCCTTCAGACCGGCCACTGCAATATTGAAAGACATGAACACTCCCGAGCCGTCTATGACGACACTTTCATTGATAGGCGTATTTATTCCCGCGGACTCACCAGCTGCTCATTACTCAATGGGCGGCACCGGTGATTCGCGAGTTTTATTCTCGCAATATCGAAAGTAGGAATTTTCTAGTTATAGAGTGGGACGGCTCTATATATTTCTGAGTGAAACAAAGTTCTCACTGTATTCAAATCATTCAAATTTCAGGCAAAAAAAAGCCCCTTCGAGAGGGGCTTCTTTCATTCGACTGCAGCGTGAGTCAATTGACCATCTGAATAGTGGTCTGCAAGAGCGTGCTTTCAGTCGAAATGGTTTTAGCGTTTGCCTGATAGTTGCTTTGCGCTTTGATCAGGTTGACCAGTTCGCCCGTCAGGTCGACGTTGGATTCTTCCAACGCGGAGCCCGTAATGTTACCCAGCACGCCGGTTTCCGGCGCACCCGTCACAGGAATGCCCGAGGCATAGGTTTCACGCCATGCAGTACCGCCGGCAGGAGCAAGGCCCTGGGTGTTGGCGAAGCTGGTCAGTGCAACCTGGCCAATGGTGCGCGACAGACCATTGGTGTAGGTCGCAAACATGCGGCCGGACGCATCAACGTTCATCGCGCTGATTTGCCCTACCGAGTTACCGTCCTGGGTCTTGCTGATGGCGCCCGACGCCGAGTTGTTTTGCGTGGTCGCCAGCATGTCCAGCTTGATGCCGCCGGTATTGCCGACCGCGCCATTGGCCGTCCACGTAGTAGTGGTACCCGTCGTAGTCTTGGTCGCCGGCACCCAGTTGTTGATCTGGAAAGTGCCATCAGCATTGACTGCAACGTTAGCCGTAGAGGTGGGTGCAGGTGTAGTGACCAGCTTGCCGTAGGAGTCGAAGCTGATCTGAGTCTGATCTGGAACAACCGGCGTAGCGCTCGGATCGGAAATGCCACGGCCATCGATCATCGAATACATGGTCCAGGTATTGGTGCCCGTCTTCGTGAAGTACTGGTCCAGGGTGTGCTGGTTGCCTTGACTGTCATAGATCGGCGTGTGCAGCGGTGTGTTGTAGGTCGTCACGTCGTCGGCGTTGAATGCAGCGGTAATGACTGCCGACGTCGAGTTCAGGTTCGAGACAATACCCACCGTGCCGGTGGCCTTGGCAGCCATGTCGGCCGTATCTACACGCAGATTGGTCAGCACGCCGGTGGCAAGGTTGCCAGTACCGTCGAGGCTGTAACCCTGCAAGTTATTACCGCTGTTGTCGACAATGTTGCCCGTAGTATCGGTATGAAAAGCACCGGCGCGCGTATATAGCTTCTCGCCGTTATTGCTCATCATGAAGAAACCGTTGCCGTTGATAGCCAGGTCCAGGTCGCGACCTGTTCCGGTAGTGACGGCACCTTGGGTGAACTGTTGAGTAACCGCTGCCGTCGTTACGCCACTGCCGACATTACTTGAACCGGAAGTGCCGCGAATCGAATTCGAATACTGGTCTGCAAACTCCGCACGGGAAGATTTGAAACCAACTGTCGCGACGTTGGCAATGTTGTTGCCGGTAACGTCGAGACTTTTATTCGCTGCATAGAGCCCTGTAAGGCCGATATTGAAAGACATGTTTCAAACTCCTGCGCCGTCGAGTCGGCTCTATATTCCGATTTGTTTAACTTTGTCCATGAGGATACTGCTGCCATCAGCCAGATTCAGGGTCATGCCTGTGCTGGCGGTGCCCATGGTGACGCTGTTAACAGTGGCTGGCAGGTACGTCGCCAACGATGTGCTGGTGCCATCGATGGTGGCGTCTGCCTTGAAGCTGTAAGTCCCGGACGGCAATACGTTGCCGCTTTCATCTGCGCCGTCCCAGGTGAACTTGGCATTGGTGGCCTTGGTTTGCTCGCCCATATCGATGGTGCGAACAATGTTGCCGTCCGCGTCGGATATCTTGACCGAACTCATCGTCGCAGCGCCCGGCACGATAACAGTACCGGTCAGCCCCTTGGCGGTGTCGACTGTGGTCGAGCCGACATCGACAATCACCGAACTGCCCACCAGCGACGAAGCCTGCAGGGCCTGCGACGACTGATACATGCCGCCGATCGCATCGACCGAGGTGCTCAGGTTCTGCATGGTTTCCAGGCTGCTGAACTGTGCCAACTGGGCCACAAACTCGCTGTTGTCCTGTGGATCCAGCGGGTTCTGGTTCTGCATCTGGGTGACCAGCAATTTCAGGAACGAGTCCTTGCCCAGGCTGCTCGCGCCCGTCGCCGAATCACCTGCTGTGGTGGCACCCGGCGTCTGCAGCGACTTGAGGTAGGCGCTCGTGGCAGTGGTATCAACTGTTGTCATTGAATTCGTCCCTTATCACTGACCCAGGGTCAGGACCTTCTGCATCATTGTCTTGGCGGTGTTCATGATTTCCGCGTTGGTCTGGAACGAACGACTGGCCGAGATCATGTCCGCCATCTCGTTCACCACGTTGACGTTCGGGTAGTACACGTAACCGTTTTTGTCCGCAGCCGGATGGTTGGGCTCGTAGCGCGCTTCAAGGTTGGAGGCGTCTTCTACGATGCCCGAGACCTGTACGCCAGAACCGGCCTGGCCCTGGTCTTCGAACAACGATCCGCTGCCGCCCGCTTCCTGGCCCTGAAACACAGTGGCAAACACCGGGTGACGGGCGCGATACGTCTCGTCCATGCTTGAGGCAACGGTTTCGGCGTTGGCGATGTTACTGGCGACGGTGTTGAGGCGAGTGTTCTGGGCACTCATGCCGCTACCGGCGATGTTGAAAACACTGGCGAGCGACATGGCTTACTCTCCGCGAAGGGCTGCTACCAGCCCTTTGAACTTGCTGTTGAGCAATGTGAAGCTGGCCTGAAAGCCAATGGCGTTCTCGGCGTAATTGGCGTTCTCGACCTGAGCATCGACAGTGTTCTGGTCCAGCGAAGGCTGGGACGGCGTGCGATACAGCAGCGAACCTTCGTCGGTGCTCAAGCCTTCAGCTTCGATGTGATGGCTGTTGGTCATGTTCAACGCGAACGTGCCTTTGGTGGCCTTGTCGTTTTCCGCCGCCAGGACCTTGGAAAAGTCCAGGTCACGCGCCTTGTAGTTCGGCGTGTCGGCGTTGGTGATGTTGTTGGCCAGCACTTCTGCACGTTGAGCGCGGAAGTTCAGCGCTTTCTCGTGGATGCCCAGTGCGTTTTCGAAGCTGATGCTCATGTCGGGAAACCTTTACCGGTTGACCAGATTTTCTTGATTGAGTCATAGCAAGCGCCGTGCCATCTAGGGAAAAGCCTGTATTACGGGGCCTCCAGAGTGGGTGGGATGCGTTGATGCCAGAAAAGCGGCAAGGGATTTCCGCTGTTAGGGATGAAAGCGGCAAGCGCGGTGCCGTTTTTTTGCCGCTTGACGGGCTTGATAGTCGTCTGGCGGGTGACAAGGTCCCGTGTAGGAGCTGACGAGCAACGCGAGGCTGCGATGCGGTGTAGCTGACACGGTTCAGATTGTGTGTATATCCGTTATCTCGGTTGCTGCTTATATCGGTTGCGCCCTTACGGCGCGTCACTTTCGAAAAGCGCGAAAGTAACCAAAGCGCTTTCGCTCCCGTGTCCGGCCCTCCTTCGTCGGGTTCCCTCGCTCCGGCATTGCTCCGGGGACACGCCGCCATCGGCCATCCATGGCCGGGGGCGGCTAGCGCGGCATCCATGCCGCGCTGTCCCCTACGCAACGCCTGCGCTCGGCCTTCCAAAGTCGCACTTTGTGGCGCTCACAAAATCTCGGCACGACAGAAGAAAAAAACGAAAAACGAAGGGCGACAAGCGCGAGGCGCGCTTCGCTTCGCTTTTGATCTTCATCCACGCCAGTCCAGACACCGCAAAACGCGACTTGGGTGCAGGCCGAACGCAGGCGACGCGCAGTGGGCAGCGCGGCATGGATGCCGCGCTAGCCGCCCCCGGCCATGGATGGCCGATGGCGGCGTGCCCACGGAGCGTCGCCGGAGTGAGGGAACCCGACGAAGTCGGGCCAAACCGGGAGCAAGAGCGCTTTGGTTACTTTCGCCTGGGCCGGCTTCCGGCTTTTCGAAAGTGACCCGCCGTAAGGGCGGAACCGGTGTAAGCCTCACCTCCGATAACGGATATTCACACGATCCCAATCCGAAGCATGTCAGACCCACCGCATCGCAACTGTCGTAACCTCCGATGGCTCCTACAGGCACCGCGTGAATCCATCCATAAAAAAACCTCGCCAAAGCGAGGTCTTCTTTTCAATCCCAATACCAGACCATCACTTGGCCTGATAAATAATCCCCGGACTGCACTGCACCATCTGATAGTGATCCGGCAAACCGTTCAACGCCTCCGAAGCACCCAAAAACAGATACCCCCCCGGCTTCAACGTACTGTGAATCCGCAGCAGAATGTCCTTCTTCACCTCGGCCGAAAAATAGATCAACACGTTGCGACAAAACACGATATCGAACTTGCCCATCACCGCATAACTGTCCAGCAGATTAAACGAGCGAAACTCCACCCGGCTTTTGATCGGCGTCTTGATCGTCCAGCGACCCGGCGTCTTCTGATCGAAGTACCGCTGCAACCGCTCCGGCGACAAACCTCGGCCAATCGCCAGACTGTCGTACTCACCGGTCTTGCAGGTATTGAGCATGCTGCCCGACAGATCGGTGGCGATGATCTGCGCGCCGCCCTTGAGCTGACCAGGGTTACTGCGCTCGAACTCATCGATCGACATCGACAGCGAAAACGGTTCCTGCCCCGACGAACAGGCCGCCGACCAGATACGCGGACGCAGGCCCGGGCTGGCTTTTAGTTGTTCGGGCAAGACCTTGTTCTTGAGCACTTCAAAGGGGTAGGTATCGCGAAACCACAAGGTTTCGTTGGTGGTCATGGCGTCCACCACCTGCTCGCGCAAACCGCTGCGCGGCTGGGACTGGATACGCGCAATCAACTCACCCAACGACTTGAAGCCCTGCTGCTCCATCAGCTTGTTGAGGCGGCTGGAAACCAGATATTGCTTATTTTCACCCAGCAAAATGCCACAGGCTTTTTCCAGGAAGACCCGGAACTGTTCAAAATCCAAATTACCTGTAGACATGCCGCCTCTCAAATTTCGTGAACGACCAGGGACGACGCCCCTGGTTTGTTTAGCTGATGTCTGCTGCCTTGATACGATCTACCACGCGAGCCGCCAGATCATCCGGCCGGAACTTGGCCAGGAAATCGTCAGCGCCTACTTTCTTGACCATCGCCTGGTTGAAGACACCCGACAACGAGGTATGCAGGACGATGTGCAGCTTTTGCATGCGCGGATCGTTGCGGATCTCTGCAGTCAGGGTATAGCCGTCCATTTCCGGCATTTCAATGTCGGAAATCATCATCAGGAATTCCTCTTCCGGCTTCTTGCCCTCATCCACCAGTTTGCGCAGGAACTCAAGTGCCTGACGACCGTCATTCAACGCTGTGACTTCCACGCCGACGGTTTGCAGACAACGCGTGACCTGTTTGCGCGCCACCGAGGAGTCGTCCACGGTCAGCACCCGCAGCGAAAGCGCCTTGTGCTGGGTTTCGGCATCAATGACACCCGCCGAGATGTTTTCGGAAACCGGCGCAACTTCGGCCAGAATCTTCTCGACGTCGATGATTTCCACTAACTCGTTATCAATGCGCGTCACTGCCGTCAGGTAGTGATCGCGCCCCGTTCCCTTGGGTGGTGGATGAATGTCTTCCCAGTTCATGTTGACGATGCGTTCGACTGAATGCACCAGAAAACCCTGAATCTTGGTGTTGTACTCCGTGATGATCACGAAGGCATTTTCAATGCTGTCTAAAGCTTTTGAACCGGTTGCCAAAGCCAGGTCGAGAATGGGAATGGTCCCACCACGAATATTGGCAATGCCACGCACGATCGGACTGGATCTAGGCAAGTGGGTAAGTTTTGGGCACTGAAGCACCTCTTTTACCTTGAACACGTTGATCCCATATAACTGCTTGCCGTTCAGACGGAACAGCAACAGTTCAAGGCGGTTCTGCCCTACCAGTTGAGTGCGCTGGTTCACTGAATCCATAACACCAGCCATGCCCAACTCCTTCCCAAAACGACCAATGACCCATCCCCTGTCGGCAAGCGGCACGGGCCTTGCTATTTATCTTGTCATGAACAGACAAACGACAGTATTTCGACGCCTGACATCCGCAACCCGCAGCTTACTCTGCGCGACGGGAGCGTTGTGCGTGTTGAGCACTGCGGGCCTGAGTCGCGCCGACAACGTGACGTTGCCTGAAACCCTTATCGGCGTCACCCAGGGCTTTCTTGAATTCACCGTTGAAGACTACCTCGCTACCAGCCAGACCGCCGGACGCTATGAGATCGAAGTCAAGCAGCTGGACCCGCGTCTGCGTATGCCACATTGCGACAGGGATTTGACGGCATCGCTGGAAAACTCACCCCGTCCTGTCGGTCGCGTGACCGTAAAAGTGCGCTGTGAAGGCAGCTCTCCGTGGACGGTGTTTGTGCCTGCGCAGGTACATCTGTTTCGCGAAGTGGTGACGGTCGTGCGCCCCATGAAGCGTGATGCCATCGTGTCCGAGGGCGACGTTGCCCTGCGCGAACGAGACGTAGGCGTGCTGGGGCAAGGATTTCTGGATTCTCTTGACCAGGCGGTAGGGCAAAAACTCGTCCGACCAACGGTAATCGATCAGATTCTGACGCCGGTGCATCTGCAACAGCCCGAAATGGTCCGCAAGGGCGATCAGGTCGTGATCAGCGCACGCAGCGGCTCCATGAGCGTGCGGATGCCAGGTGAAGCACTGTCAGACGGCGGTTTCAACGAGCAAATACGGGTGAAAAACCTCAATTCCCAACGCGTGATAAAGGCCAACGTGATCGCTCCGGGACAAGTGGAGGTGCCTATGTAATGCGATGACCTCTGGCGCTGTGCCTGCGCTTTTTCTAGACTGGGAACCGATGCGCGCTGTGCGACGTCCATTTGAGACTGTTTTCGCACGGGCCCTAAAGTTATTCCGGGTTTGGCCGAAACCAAAGGCAAGCGTCCAAGAACCCAGAGGTTTTCCATCATGGTCATCGACTTCAATCGTTTAAATAGCTCCACTACCGTCGGCAGTACAACTCGGACTGCCACCACCAAAGAAGCTGGCAAAACCGAAGCTGCGGCACCGGTAAGCACTTCTGAAAGTGTGAGTAGTGGTGAGGCAGTTCATCTGAGCAGTGAAGCTCAACAGTTGCAGAAGATCACTGATTCGCTGCGCGATCAGCCAACCGTCAATTCCGCCCGTGTGGCTGAGTTGAAAGCGGCGATCGCAGACGGCAGCTACCAGGTCGACAGCAACCGCGTTGCCAGCAAGCTGCTTAATTTCGAAGCCCAGCGCTAAGCCCGCGCCGGGCTTCTGGACGCTTAAATCCCAGAGCATGCGATGCAAGACACTACTTTGCTGCAACTGATCACCGACGATATCGCACCGGCCCAGCAACTTCTTCAATTGCTCAAGGCCGAGTCGATTGCACTGCATGGCCGCGACATGGCCGAGATGGAACACATCCTGGCGCAGAAACAGGCGCTGGTGATCGTTCTGGACCAGCATGGACGACGCCGCAGTCAGCTCTTGGCAAGCCTGGGGTTGCCGACTAATCGCAGTGGATTGGAAGAAGTGGCGAAACATTCGTCAGTCGGCGCAGAGCTGCTCCAGGCAGGCGATGAGTTGAACGCCCTGATGACTGAGTGCAAGGCGGCCAACGAAGAAAACGGCACGCTGATCCAGCTGCAACAAATCAAGACCCGTCACCAGTTGTCCATCCTGAACGGCGGCGATACGCCGACGCTGTATGACAGCCGCGGATCGACTTCCGGAAAAGCACGGCCACGTCCGCTTAGCCAGGTGTAAGTTCCTGTATCAAGGCGTGAAACATGCTGGCAAAATGCTGCACGCCTCACGCTGTCGTATTTTGCCTGGAGATGGATTACCCGTGAATGCCTCAAGCGCGGAAGATGTTCCGCAGCCCCCAAAGGTACTTGCAACGCCTTTGGAAATTGCCGCCACCCTGCGACTGCTGCTGGAAAGCCATGATCCTTTGATCATCACCTTTCATGAGCGCAGCCAGCGTTTCCAGAGCTACATCACCGGCATTGACCGGGATGCAAACTCCGTGACTTTCGATGAAATGATCCCACGGGACGGCGAACGCTTTCTGGCTGCTGGGGAGCCGTTCAAAGTCGAGGGCTTTCACGAGGGCGTACGCATCGCCTGGGAATGCAAAGCCCAGTTGACCACCATCGACGATCCGCGTTGCTATCGCGGCCCGCTGCCTGATGAGGTGGTGTACCACCAGCGCCGCAATGCCTTTCGCGCCGCCTTGAAGTTGGCGTCTTTGGTAAACATCGAGATCGGTGGCGATAAACTCAAGTCGCCGCTGCGGGGCAAGCTGCTGGACATCTCCGCCACCGGTTGCAAGTTGCGTTTTGAGGGCGATGTGTCCGAGCGCATGCAGTTGGGCCAGGTGTACGAGCGGTTCATCGCCGCCCTGCCCTTCGGCAACATGACTGCACCTGTGGAACTGCGTCATCTGCATTTCGAAGAGCGCATCAACACTACATTCGCCGGCGTGCGCTTCCACAACATGAGTGGACTGGTGCAGCGTCAGGTCGAACGTTTCGTCTACCAGCTTCAGCGCGAAGCCCGCCGCTTCGACAAAGACGACGACTTCTGATCGCACATCCTCACGGGGGCTGGTACCCAGCCCATCGCGAGCAAGCTGCGCTCCTACGGCCTGCGGCCAGAATCAAAAGCCTCGCGAACAAGTTCGCTCCTACAGGGCTTGTGTCGTTGTCGCGATCCGCTTCTGCCTGAGCGCGTGGCTTGCCCGCGATCGGCTTCTGCCTGAGCTTGCTCGCGATCCGCTTCTGCCCAAGCGCGAGGCTTGCTCGCGATCCGCTTCTGTCCAAGCGCGTGGCTTGCTCGCGATCCGCTTCTGTCCAAGCGCGTGGCTTGCTCGCGATCCGTTTCTGCCGAAGGCGTAGGAGCCTTGCTTGCAGGCGATCTGGCGCGAAGCGGCAGCAAATGATCCGGTTCCGGTCGCTTGACTTCAGGCCCGCTGCGCGCGCCCTCGCGAACAAGTTCGCCCCTACAGGGCTTGCGTCGTTGTCGCGATTGCTTCTGACCGAGCCAACGCTTCTTTACATTGGTCGATCAATACCCAGATCGTGGGACGCTTCATGGGCGGGGTTTGGCCGTGCGGGCTGGGGCTCGGTGCTGGCTTCTTCCGAGGTTGCGGGCGCCATGTAGTCGTCACTGAGCGGCGCTTCAGCTTCCGACTGCTCCGCAGCTCCCGGTTCTCCGGTCGTCTCGGCTTCTGGCTCCGCGGTGGTCTGCATCTGGTCCTGCACGACCTGCTCATCCACACGTGGATCGAGGGCAACCACCAACGGCGAGCTGGACATGCTGTCCGGCATGGCGATGTGGTGCAGCGGCGCGTCTTCGACCTGGTGCAGATTGGTGACGGCCTTCGGACGAATTCTCAGGGTGAGGATCAACGCCGTGAAGCAAACGAAGGCGTAAAGCATGTTGCTGCCAAACATCTTCATCAGCACGCCCGAGGCCAGCGGCCCGATACTCGCGCCTACGCCGTAGGTCATCAGCAACATCGCGGTCAGCGACACGCGACGCTCGCCTTCGACGTGGTCGTTGGAGAACGCCACCGCCAGCGGGTACAGCGAGAACTGCAACAGCGAGGCGGCAAACCCCACCGAAAACAGCACTTCGATCGGCACGTCCGGGAAAATAGCCAGCGGCAGCGATGCCAGCACCAACAGCCCGGCCACTCCACGAATCAACCAGGCCCGGTCGTAGCGGTCCGATAGCCAGCCCAGCGGCCATTGCACCAACAGTCCCGCGCCAATGCAGCAGCCCATGAACACACCGATGTGCTCGGTGGTCAGGCCTTGTTGCGCGGCATATAACGGCGCCAGACCGTAGAACGAACCGATGATCAGACCGGCACTGAAAACGGTGGTCAGCGACTGCGGCACCCGTCGCATGAAGAACAACGGCTCAAGCGGCGCGGGACGCATCGGCGCCGGGTGAATGCTGCGGGTCATGGCCACCGGCACCAGGCACAGCGCAAAACACAGCGCCACCAGCATCAGCAGTTCCAGGCCCAGTTGGGGATGGATCACCAGAATCAACTGACCCAGCACCAACCCCAGATAAGAGGCAATCATGTAGGCGCTAAACACCAGACCACGCTGTTTGGGCGAAGCCTGCTCGTTGAGCCAGCTTTCGATGACCATGTACTGGCACATCATGCCCAGACCAACAATCATCCGCAGGAAGATCCAGGCCGGCAGGTAGTTGATCAATCCGTGCCCAAGGACCGCCGCGCCGACGATACCGGCACACGTCGCGTACGCACGAATATGCCCGACGCGGCCAATCAGTCGGTGACCGATTTTTCCACCCAAGGCCAGGCCCACGTAGTTGGCCGCCATCAGCGCACCGACCCACAGGCCGTCAACCTGATCAGCCGCCAGACGCAACGCCAGGTAGGTACTCAACAGGCCCGAGCCGATCAACATCATCAGCGAGGCAAAATACAGCGCTCGAAAGGACTTCCAGATTTGGCGCATCAGTGTTCCAAAATCGTCCTCTCATCAGGAGAGGACGAACAACGGTTCTTAAGCCTGAGCCGCCAGAACGCGACGCTCCCAGGGAGTGATTTCATCGAAGAAACTGGTCAGTTCCAGGGTCTTCGATGCGACGTAGCCTTCGATGAACTCGGAACCGAACAGTTCCTTGGCCAGTTGACTGCGTTTCAGACGTTCAAGCGCCGCGTGCAAGGTACATGGCAGCGACAAATGGTCCGGCACCAGAAACTCCCCCTGAATCTGCTCGGACGGCTCAAGCGTGTGCTCGATGCCATACAAACCGGCCGCCAGACTCGCCGCGATCGCCAGATACGGGTTGGCATCGGCGCCGGGCAGGCGATTTTCCACCCGCCTGGCCACCGGCGCGCTGGCTGGAATGCGTAAACCGGCCGCACGATTGTCGTGGGACCAGCAGGCATTGTTCGGTGACGCGAAAGGATGACACAGGCGCTGGTAAGAATTGACGTTCGGTGCAAATAAAGCCGTGAAATCCGCCATCGCCGCTTGCTGACCACCGATGAAGTGACGAAACATCGCCGTCGGTTCGCCGTTGGCGTCACTGAAGACGTTCTCGCCGGTCGCGGCATCCACCACGCTCTGATGAATATGCATGGAGCTGCCCGGCGTGTGCGCCAGGGGCTTGGCCATGCAGACGACGGTCAGGCCGTGCTTGAGGGCGACTTCCTTGAGCAAGTGCTTGAACAGAAAAGTCTGATCGGCCAGCAGCAGCGGATCGCCGTGCAGCAGATTGATTTCGAACTGACTGACACCCATCTCGTGCATGAACGTGTCGCGAGGCAAACCCAGCGCGGCCATGCATTTGTAGACTTCGCTGAAAAACGGCCGCAAGCCGTTGTTGGAGTTGACGCTGAAAGCGCTGTGGCCCTCCTCGCGACGACCATCCAGGCCCACCGGCGGTTTGAAGGGCTGGGTCGGATCAGGATTGGGCGCGAACACAAAGAACTCAAGCTCGGTGGCAACTACCGGAGCCAATCCGAGGGCTGCGTAGCCGGCAATGACTTTCTTGAGCTGCCCCCGGGTGGACAGATTGGAGCTGCCCCCTTCCAGCTCGTCGGCGTCGCAAATCGCCAGCGCCCTGGGCTCGGTGCTCCAGGGCAGCCGATGGACCTGCGCAGGGTCGGCCACCAGTGCCAGATCGCCGTCATCACTGCCGTAGAATTTAGCCGGTGGGTAACCGCCCATGATGCATTGCAACAGCACCCCACGTGCCAGTTGCAGTCGACGACCTTCGAGGAAACCCTCGGCAGTCATCACCTTGCCTCGCGGCACACCGTTGAGATCAGGCGTGACGCATTCAATTTCATCAATGCCCATCAATCGCTGCGCGAGTGAGATGTGGCCATCGCTGCTCATGACTCAAGTCCTTTGTCGTTACACAGGCCGCTCAGCGGCGAGGCGTACAAAATAAGCATCAGGCGTTCGGAATATCAAGCGCAGTCATCACCGTTGGCCGATCTCGCTTCAGCGCTTGGCCGAACTTTCCTGTATTGCCGACGGAGGGGGAATGCGCCCCGCCCGGTAATGCCCCGGGCTTTCCCCCGTCCATTTTTTGAACGCGCGGTGAAAGGCGCTGGGTTCCTGAAAGCCGACAAGAGCGGCGATGTCCACCACGCTCAAGTCGGTTTCGCGCAGTTTCTGCTGGGCAATGCCGCGCCGCACGTCATCTTTGATCCCCTGAAACGCGCAACCCTCTCGCTCCAGACGGCGTCGGAACGTGGTGGGGCTCAGTTTGAGTTCATCGGCCATTTCCAGCAGCGTCGGCCAATGTCCGTAATGACGGGCGCGCAGTCGCTGATACACCTGGGCTGCCAGGCCTCGCTGGTTACGAAAGCGGATAACGAGCCACTGGGGCGCGGTGCGCAGAAAGGTTTTCAGCGTGGGCAGTGTTTGCACCACGGGCATGCGCAGGTAATGGCTGGAGAATTCGATCTCGGTCTTGTCGGCCCCGAAGCTCAGGTTGAAACCCCACAGCAGCGAATCATCGCTAAGGCGCTCGCGGGTATGGCGAAACTGCGCGCGGTCAATGCTGATACGTCGCCCGCCGACCCAGCAGAGCAGACTGATCATCAATAGCAGGAAGGTTTCTTCGCCAAAGCGCTGTTTGATCGGGTCATCACAGTGAGTGTCCACAGCGATGATTGCGCGCTGGCCGCGCACCACCAGACTGCCGCGAAAATCCCGCAGGAACAGGCCAAAGTTCGCCAGGCACTGGCGCAGGGCTTTCTCCAGATTGGGCTCCTGAATCAAGCCGCGGCAGATCAGGGCGAAACTGCCCAGCGGCATGCCGTGGGAATCCAGGTCAAAAAATTCGTCGTTCAGTTCTTTGATCTGAATCAGCCACAACGCCGCGAATGCGGACGCCGAGACCCGAGCGGCGGGATCGTCCAGCAGCGCCATGTCGATGCCTGCTGCGTCTAATACTGATTGCAGGCGCAAGGGCTCATCACGCAACGCATGCACGATCAGTTGGACGAAGTAGATCGAGACCGAATCCTTTTCCCGCATGAACTGCTTTTCCTTTTTGAAGACATTCGCCATTCCGACGAGGAATGCTTACGCATCGAATACCCGTTCCCACAGGTGATTTATCGTCAGGTAAACCGGTGAATCCGTACCTGACCCTGTAGGAGCCAACTTGTTGGCGAGAGGATGCATCGGGTGTATTCAATTCCATAGCCTCGCGAACAAGTTCGCTCCTACAGGTGATCAGTAACAGGTGAATACGCATCTGAACCTGTAGGAGCCAACTGGGCGGGGGTTTGCATTCGTCCATGGTAAAGAACGCCAGCACATCTGGACAGTTTCGGCATAGGCCATGGTCAGCGGTGGGATCTAGACTTGCTCACTATCACGACCGCGCTGCCCGGCGCCGGCCTCTTCAGACACAATAATTTCAAGCACCTTGGAGTCGACATGAGCACCCCTGCCACCCAGACCACCGACGTCTTCGTCGTCAGCGCATTGCGCACCGCCATCGGCGCTTTTGGCGGATCGCTCAAGGACGTTTCGCCCATCGAACTGGGCACTCAGGTCAGTCGCGCCGCACTCGCCCAATCCGGCCTCGCCGCCGAGCACATCGGCCATGTCGTCATGGGCCATGTCATCCCCACCGAAGTACGCGATGCTTACCTGTCACGGGTCATCGCCCTCGAAGCCGGCCTGACCAAGGAAACCCCGGCGTTCAACGTCAACCGCCTGTGCGGCTCCGGGCTGCAAGCCATCGTTTCCGCCGCCCAATCATTGATGCTCGGTGACGCCAAGGCCGTACTCGCTGGCGGCGCCGAATCCATGAGCCGTGGCGCGTACATCATGCCGCAGGCCCGCTGGGGCGCGCGCATGGGCAACATTCAGGCGCTGGACTACATGCTCGGCGCCCTGCATGACCCCTTCGCCAACATTCACATGGGCATCACTGCCGAGAACATCGCCGAACACTACGGCATCACCCGCGCCGATCAGGATGCCCTGGCGCTGACCAGCCAGCAGCGCGCCGCGCATGCCATCGCCGAAGGGCGTTTCGAGAGCCAGATCGTGCCGATCGAAGTACCAACGCGTAAAGGCCCGGTGTCGTTCTCGGAGGACGAACACGTACGCGGCGATGTCAGCGCCGAACAACTGGCGAAGATGAAAACCGCGTTCAAAAAAGACGGCACTGTGACCGCCGGCAACGCTTCCGGGCTCAACGATGGCGCCGCCGCACTGGTCATGGCCAATGGCGATATGGTTCGCGAACATGGTCTCAAGCCGATGGCACGATTGGTGGCCTATGCCCACGCAGGCGTGGACCCGGCCATGATGGGGCTGGGCCCGATTCCGGCCAGCCGCAAAGTGCTGGAGCGTGCAGGCCTGACGGTTGCCGACCTGGACGTCATCGAGTCCAACGAAGCTTTCGCTGCGCAAGCCTGCGCAGTGGCTCGCGAACTGGGATTTGATCCGGCCAAGGTCAACCCCAACGGTTCGGGTATTTCCCTGGGGCATCCGGTCGGTGCGACGGGCGCGATCATCGCCACCAAGGCCATCCATGAGCTGCACCGTATTCAGGGCCGCTACGCATTGGTGACCATGTGCATAGGCGGCGGTCAGGGCATTGCCGTTATCTTCGAACGCGTGTGAGGGGTCAGTCATGAGCATGCAACAGGTTGCCGTGATCGGCGCAGGCACCATGGGCAACGGCATCGCGCAGGTCTGCGCGCTGGCTGGTTTTGACGTCACGCTGCTGGACATCTCCGACGCCGCACTCGAACGTGGCCTCGGTACAGTGCGCAAAAACCTGGATCGTCAGACCAGCAAGCAGACGATCACCGCCGACGTCGCCGCTTCAGCGCTACAGCGCATTCGTTGCACCACCGATTACGCACAACTGGACGGTGCGCAACTGGTGATCGAAGCCGCCACCGAAAACCTAGATCTCAAACTGCGGCTGTTGAAGCAGATTGCCGAGCACGTCAGTTCCGAGTGCGTGATCGCGTCCAACACCTCATCGCTGTCGATCACTCAATTGGCCGCCAGCGTCGCGCACCCGGAGCGCTTCATCGGCCTGCATTTCTTCAACCCGGTGCCGATGATGGGGCTGATCGAAGTCATCCGGGGTCTGCAAACCACCGACACGACACACGTGGCCGCGCTCAAACTGGCAGAGCGTTTGAACAAGACCGCGATCACCGCCGGCAATCGTCCAGGCTTTGTGGTCAATCGGATTCTGGTACCGATGATCAACGAAGCGATTCTGGTGTTGCAGGAAGGCCTGGCAACCGCGCAGGACATCGACGACGGCATGCGCCTGGGCTGCAATCAGCCGATAGGCCCGCTGGCACTGGCTGACTTGATCGGGCTGGATACCTTGCTTGCCATCGTTGAAGCGTTCCATGACGGCTTCAATGACAGCAAATACCGCCCTGCGCCGCTGCTCAAGGAAATGGTCGCAGCAGGCTATCTGGGCCGTAAAAACGGGCGGGGATTCTTCGTCTACAACTGAACCGGCGGGCGCGGCGCGTTCGGCAATCTGCCAGGTCTTACGGCAAAAAGATGCTGAACAGGCCGCCGCCCAACACGCCGCCGTTAGCGATTTCGATGTGCCCGCGTACACCTTGGCGCTGATGCTGGTCGGCTATTTGCGCAGCGAAGTAAAGGCCAAGCCCGGTGCTGCCGGTGCTTTGGTTGATGCCCAGAGCGCAATCGTCCTGCTCGATCATGTGTGGCGCGAACCCTTCCCCGTCGTCATTGACGCTGATGACCAGTTGTTCACCAACCTGCGCGGCGCTGATCAGGATGTGCTTCCGGGCGTAGCGAATCGCATTGACCATCACATTGGAGACTACCGAGGCGATCAACTCGCGATCGAAAAAGCCCGGCAATGCCAGCGCATCGACCTCATACCGGGCGACGATGCCACGGCTGTTCAGCACCTCTTCGTGCAACGCCAACTGCGCTTGCAGGAAGTCATCGAGCTCGTGGTAATCGGGGCGCAACGGTAGCTGGTTGATGCCGAGTTTGTAGAGCCCGAGCAACTGCACCAACATACCGTTGAGGTGCGCGAACTCGTAGTCGATGACGCCCTGCTCCGGCGTTCTGCGCAGGTCAGCCGGCAATTGCGCGTGCAACTGACCATGGGCATGGATCAGGCTCGCCAGGGAGTTCTTCATGTCGTGGACGGTGGAGGCGATCACCATCGAAAAGTCGAGCCCCGAATCACGCTTGGTCATATCCCGAACGCCCTGATTCGCAGTTTTTTGAAACGCTCGAAACGCGAGTCGGTGTCCGGCATCTTGCCAACCAGCTTGAGGCTGGCCTGGCATTCCTGAAGCGCCGCTGCGTCGAGATTTTGCACACCGATGTGCAGCAGCGATTGCGCCATGTTCAACGCGATGCTGATATTCCTCGGCTGCAACGCCAGCGCTCGGCGGAACAGATCCTGAGCCTCACCCAGATTGCCAGCCCGGTAACTGCGAATGCCTTGGGCATTGAGGTCGATGGCGGCTTGGCCGATGCCGAGGATCTGTGGATCGTTGGTCTGCAGGGAAATACTCTTCATCACTGCCGGGTCGTCGCCATAGATCTCAGCGCAGCTCTTGAGAATGCCCGCGCCGATGTCGTCCTGTCCCAATTGCTTAAGCTGCGATGCAACCGCCAATGCGGCGTCCGCGCTGAGGAATTGATCTGTGCCGTCGAGCCGCGCCACGGCCTCTTCGATCAGTTTGGCGGCCAGTTCAGGGTCCGACGCTTTCACGCTGGTGGCCTTCATCAGCCGCGTGCGCACCTGCAGACCGTTGTCTTGGGCGTGATCTTTGGCGACTTCGGTGAGTGTCTGATTGATCTCTATGCGCGCACGTGCATCCAGCCCGCGATCCCCGCCTTTGTTGATCAGCGATTGCGCCAGACCGAGATTGCTTTCAGGGTCCTTGAAACGCGAGAACTGACCCTGCGCGACCGCATGCCGGTAAGCCTTGGACGCACTGTCAAAATCCTCGTTGGCCAACGCCAGCTTGCCGAGCAGACGCTGACGGCGAACGGCGTAGGGCGACAGGCGCACAGCCTCTTCCAGCGCATTCTGTGCGCCTTTGGCGTCACCGTCGGCAACCAGCACATCAGCCAGCCCGTCGTACAACACCGGCATCATGGGGAACGCCTTGATCGCTTGTTCGTAGACGACCATCGCTTCTGAATGACGCGCGAGCTTGAACAGCAACTTGCCCAACGCCGCATAGGCCCAAGGCTGTGGACGGTCGGCAAGCAGCGTTTTGAGAAACGCTTCCAGCGCCTCGTGCTGATTGAGGTCGCGCAAGGCGTCGGCCTTATAACGCAGGCACAGCGGCGTAAAGCGCGGGTCTTTCTGCGTGAGTTGCTCGCAGGCCTCCAACACTTCAGCCGGCTTGCGGCGATCGAGCGCCTGCAGAATGGGCTTGAGCAAATCTTTGCGCTGGACAATCTTTTCCAGCCGCTGCGCCAGACCAGCGCGGTTGAATGGCTTGGTGAGGTACGCATCGGGCTCCCACTCCAGCGCGCTCATGACCATGGCTTGACCGTTTTCAGCCGTCACCATCACGAACACACTTTCATGGCTAATCAGTCGGTCGGTCATCAAGTCTTCGAGCACTTGCTGGCCGTTCTTCTTGCCCTGTCCGAGATTGAAATCGTTGAGAATGAAGTCATAGCGTTTCTGCGCGCACATGCGCAGGGCTTGCTCGCCTGAGTCGGCCGTGTCCACTTCCTTAACGCCCAACTCGCGCAGCATTGACCTGACCGAACTGCGAAAATCGGAAAAATCATCCACGATCAGAAAACTTCTTTTGTTCCACGCCAGCATCGAAATTCCTGTCAGGGAAAGAGAGAAATTGCCGCTGCCCAAGACCAGAATCTTTTCAGCAGCGACTTATCCCGGTTATCGGCAGCCGAGGGGCAAAACTTAGGGGATCACAGGCGAGAGTAGCGACAGGGATCACATCATCGCCGCACGAACGAGAATTGAAAACGGCCGCTGTGGGCGGCCGTTTTTCGTTGATGGACGAAGACAAGACTTCAGCGTGAGCGGCGACGCCACCATAGGCCAATCGCGATAACGAGCAGCAAGCCAACCACAGCACCCAAACCCAAGAGATAAGGCATGGCCTTGATCAACAGCGGCGCCGGGCCGCCGTTGCGCAGCTCCTGCACTTTGTGGGCTGTGACGCTTACGCCCTGATTGCCGAAGTGCTCGAGAACATAATTGCTGACTGCAGCAATCTGCTCGTTGCTCATCTCCTCGCCGAACGCTGGCATCGACACCTTGTAATCGTTGGTGTCGCGATGCACGCCATCGACAATTGCCATGACCAGATTGTCGGCACGCACATCCCCTACCGCACTGTTGTTCATCAGCGACGGATAGAACTGGTCCGCAGTGCCCTTACCGTCCGGCTGATGACAGCTGGCGCACGCGCCGCTGTATAACCGGGCACCGTCGACGCTGCTGCCATCGGTCATAGCGGTTGGTGTGCGTGGCGGCAACGGTTCCAGCGTCGAGGGCAAGGATTGCGCATTGCCCTGCACGGCGGAACGCTGAACGATCTGCCCGGCTTCGCGCAGTGCGGGGACGGTTTTCAGGTACGCCGCCATGGCTTGCACGTCGTCGTCCTGAAGGTGCCGCAGGCTGTGTTCGACGGCCTCGGCCATCCCGCCCGCTGCCTGCCCTTTGCCTTCGACGTGGCCGCTGCGCAGGTACTGAGCAAGCTCATCCTGGGTCCAGTTGCCGATACCACTGACTGTGTCGGAAGTGATGTTCGGCGCATACCAGCCGCCCACCGAACCGCCGCCCAGGTATTGGCTGCCGGACTCGGCCATCAACACGTTGCGCGGCGTGTGGCAGGAACCGCAGTGACCAAGGGTGTCCACCAGATACTTGCCGCGTGCAATCTTGTCCTCAGCCACGGGACTGCTGGCTGCGGGTTCGCCGTGCAGGAACAGCAGGTTCCAGCCCTTCATCAGCCAACGCTGGTTGAACGGGAACGCCAGCTTCGTCTCGGGCACCGCCTGATCCACCGGCTGCACGCCATGCATGAAGTAGGCATACATCGCATGAATGTCAGCGTCAGACAGACCGCGATAAGCGGTATAAGGCATGGCCGGGTACAGATTGGCGCCATCGGCCCTCACCCCATCACGTACCGCGCTGGCAAACTGCGATTCGCTGTAATTGCCGATGCCGTTCTGCGTGGAAGGCGTGATGTTGCTGGAGATGATCGCGCCCATCGGCGAGTCGATCACATAGCCGCCGGACAGCGGCAACTTGTTGGCGTCTTCCGGGGTTCGGTGACAGGCTTGGCAGTCACCTGCCGTGGCGAGATATTTGCCCCGCGCGATCAAAGCCTGTTGTTCGCCATCTGCTGCCTGGGCGCTGGAAATCGTGGCGCTGAGCAGGGTCGCCAGCAGCAGACTGAGGGAGAGAACCTTCATGTTCATAGCTCCCGCCCGATGATGTCGGCGATACGAATGCTCAAGGCCACGCCCGGCAAGGTCGGATTGATGACGCCGGATGCGGGAATGACTCCGGTAGTGGCCAGGAACAGGTTGTCGTGATCCCAGGTGCGGCATTCGCCATTGACGACCGAATCCTTGGCGTCATCGCCCATGATCACGGCGCCCATCAGGTGGTCGCGGTTCTGCCAGCCGGTTTCATCCTCCACCACCGTGCCGCCCATCAGGCGCACGAAGTTGGCGTAGTCGCGCTTGGCGACGTCCTTTCCCGCCTTCACGTAGTCATCCACGTCGTAGTTGATTTTAAGCATCGGAATGCCAAGCGCATCCTTGCGCGAGGTGTTGAGAGTGACCCGATTGCCGGCGTGAGGAAGCATTTCAAACACCGTCGAGATGTCCACCCAGCGCGCGGCATCGTGACGAATGCGGCTGTCGAGTTCTTCGCCGACCACGCCCTGGGACAGCAGACGACGGGTCACTGCTTCGTTAGGCACCATGTTGGTCAGGGCATGCTTGATGGCCGCGTGACGCTTGCGGAAATCACCGTCGCGCCAGTTGAAGATGCCGCCTTGCTGGACCTGTCCCCGGCCAGGCCATAGTGGCTCATCGGCAAGGAACTGAAGGCCCATGCCAGTGTGATCCATGAGGTTGCGACCGACCTGATCGGAGGAGTTGGCGACGTCTGAAAGCAACAGCAATTTCGGCGTTTCAATGCCGTTGCACGCAACGATGAAGTAGCGCGCGGTAAGGCGAACATCGTCGCCTTTTGAAGTGCGGTAATGCACGGCGACGATCTTGCCGCCCTCACCTTTCTCCAGCTTGTAAGCGGTCGCATCGGTGAGCAGCTTGGCGCCCGAGTTTTCCGCATGCCGGGCATGGACATCGCCGCTGTACATCGCGCCAATCGGACACACCGGCATGCAGTTGTTGTTGCCGCTGCACGCAGGGCGGCCGTCATAAGGCTGGTTGGTACGAGCATTGGGCTCGTGGATGAAGTTATAGCCTTCAGGCGAGATACGATCCTTGAGGCGCTGGAAGTAGTAGGTTTCGCCTTCGGGCGGGATCGGATACGGCGCCGATCGCGGCGGAAAAGCCACGCCACTGCCATGCCCGCTCTGGTCGTCACTGTTGCTGCCCGCCACACCCATCGCCAGTTCGGCGCGTACGTAGTACGGCTCCAGCTCATCGTAGGAAATCGGCCAGTCGCGGCCTACGCCATAAAGCGTCTTGAGCTTCATGTCGTTGGGCAAGAATCGCCAGGTAGCGGCTGCCCAGTGCCAGGTCGTGCCGCCTACCAGCTTGAGCATGCCGGGCAGCAAGTCGAAGGAACCGGTGTTTTCTAGATAGCCCTTTGCAAACGAGGTCGGCGCCCAGGGCTCATTGGGGTACGGGTCGTTGAAGTTGCCCTTGCGAGAGGAGTTGCGGAAATTCTCGACGATTTTCCAGCGCGGGATCCGCTCACCGGCTTCCAGGATGATCACTGACTTGCCCTTGCGCGCCAGTTCATAAGCAGCGTTGCTGCCCAACGCTCCCGAGCCAATGACGATGACATCAGCGTCGTATTCAACAGCCATTTTTTACCTTCCAACAAATCGATAGCGGTACGCGAACCCGGTCCGGGCCCTCGAAGACAACTGCACGAGCGCAGGCTCAGTCAGTGGCGAGAGTCGCAGGCGGCTTGACCCAGTAATTGGTCTTGCCCCGCGAATAGGTCGGAATGACCGTGGCATCAAGGGTGGGCTGGTACATCAGCGCATCGCGAAAAGCTACAAAGCGGGTCGGGTCATCGCTGCTGTGGCTGACGGGTTCGCCGGTATAACCCAGGTACCAACCGGAGATGATGGCCATGGCCGTGCTCTTGACCTGAGGGTCATGCCGTTTCACGAATGCAGCGAACTGATGCATGTCGCTGAAATTGTCGGCAGTGATCGCCTGCTGCAGGGCCTGAAGACCGCTGGCGAAATTGGCGTCACCGGCCGACAACGCATCGAACAGACGCTGCCCCTGCTCGGAGCTGAGCGTGGTACGGGTCGTCAGCAGGAGCGATAAACGCATGAAGTCGTTGGCGGGGGTAGCGGCGAATGCGCTGCGCGAAAAAGGCAGCATCGAGAGGCCGCCGACCAGCAGTGCGCCACGTAAAAGCCCTCTGCGCGAGAGGGTCGAGGAAGAATCATCGGTCATGGGTGGGGGGCTAACCTTTCAGGCAATACGGAACGGTAAGAGGCGATCTAATAGTTATAGGTGCGACAACCTACCGCAGCTGAAGGTGCTGAATCAATTCAGCAGCTGTCTCATTAAACTTTCTTAATGTTGCGAAGTGGTGGGCGGGCTCGTGGAGACGGCGAAAACCGGAGAGTCACTCTGAGTGAGCTTTGAGCTCACGGGGTGTTTATAGGGGCTGGCAAGCAAGGAGTCGAAGCAGGCAGCGATATGGTGTCCCAGGGCAGGTTCGAACTGCCAGCCTTCCCCTTAGGAGGGGGATGCTCTATCCAATTGAGCTACTGGGACACAAGGTTAGCGCTGAGGGGGGGCGCCAAGAGAACGGCGTGCATGTTAACGGCACGCCATGGTTTTGTCATGTCGTCATTGGCTGTTATGGCTGTAGTACACCGCCCGGAGGCAAGAGTTCAGAAAATCATCGTGCAATTTGCAACACCCCAATATGACATCATTGCAATGTGCAATGGGCGGCATCTCGAACACCGACATAACATACTGATTATTAATGATTTTTTTCAAATATGAACATGGCATGCACCGTGCAATATCTCTTTGTAGGAAATTCCCTTCAGAACAAACTCCAAGCTAAGCGAAGGTACCTTGAGATGAACATGACACTCTCCTTGCTGAACGCCGTAGCGCTGGTCGCACTGGTAGCTTTCCACTTCCATGATGATGGCAGCAAAACCGAGAATGTCGCCGTTCAGGCTCAACCTCATTACCTGATGAAGCAGGCTCCTCGCATTGCTTCGATGCAGGTTCAGCGCCCCGATGCCATGTTGGCAAACGACGCTGACGCACCGATCAGCGTGGATCGCTCGCAACGCTGGGTGTTCTGACTAAAGGGTCGCTACGCTAACTAAACTCAAGGGATGCGCCATGTCCAAAGCAGCAGTATCGTTCTTCATTCTGGCCATCATGGCCCTTGCCGTAGATCAACTGCTCCCGGCGTCCTTGGAGGTGTTCAGCATTGCGGTCAAGTCGGCTGCGGGCATTTTTTCCGCTCTGTTCATCGTCGCTTTGGTATTAGGAAGAAGGATCAAATTCGATCCTGTGCTGCGTTGATCCGAATCTGGAAACGAGCGCACCGTCTAGCTTGAGCTTCCCGGCCCGCTAATGTTCAACATCAGCCCCTGGCCCCCCCCGCCTTTAGCATGAAAAGACCCTTCGTCTCTTTCTTGCCCGCTTACTCGATAATTTCCACGTACGCACTACGCTGAAGACAGATAGCCATCACAGCACGCTTTCTGTGGGATCATGGCGTTCGACCCCGCCTGGCATTGCGTAGGAACTTTGCATACTGGGCCGCATTTCTGATATTTGGTGCTGGCTAAACGCCTTTACCTGGTTCAATATTTGTCACAGATTTGACGCCAAGGATCCGTCAGAGTCATGCATTATGGCGGCCCCATTTGTTGGCTGGTTGAACATTTCGCCAAAATGACAGTCACAGGATGACATCTTGCGGCCAATGCTAGAACCGCCTCCCTCTTTGAACTAATTCGGTTAAATATATGAGCCCTATGAAACAGGCCAATTATTCAAGTCGCACAGCTGACAAGTTTGTTGTCCGCCTTCCAGAAGGCATGCGTGAACGTATCGCGGACGTCGCTAAACAACATCACCGCAGCATGAACTCGGAAATCATTGCTCGTTTGGAACAAAGCCTGATTCAAGAAGGCGCACTGGGAGATGAGCCTACCCTTCGCCTGGATAGCCCTGAGCTTTCGCTGCACGAACGTGAACTGCTACAACGTTTCCGCCAGCTCGCACATCGCCAACAGAATGCCTTGGTTTCACTTATTGCTCACGACACCAGCCTGGCTAACGACGGCGAATAAGCTGCCGCTACCCAGAGACTTAAAAGCCAGCATATAGCTGGCTTTTTTGTACGCGCAGTAGCTTATTTATTTGGTTAGTTAAACTGCGCATAACAAAAAACCGCCTTTACGGGCGGTTTTTTGTGCTTGCATCAAAGCAGGAAGATAGTAGCCAGACCCAAGAATATAAAGAATCCTCCACTGTCGGTCATAGCAGTAATCATCACACTGGCGCCCATGGCTGGATCGCGGCCTAGCCGTGCCAGGGTCATGGGGATCAACACGCCCATCAGCGCAGCCAGCAACAGGTTGAGCGTCATGGCAGCCGTCATCACCACGCCCAGCGACCAACTGCCGTACAGCAGGTACGCGACAATACCAATCACCCCACCCCACACCAGACCATTGATCAAACCCACGACCAGCTCTTTGCGCATCAAGCGCGAGGTGTTGCCCGTGCTGACCTGATCGAGCGCCATCGCCCGCACGATCATGGTGATGGTCTGGTTCCCGGAGTTGCCGCCGATCCCCGCCACAATAGGCATCAATGCCGCCAGTGCCACCAGTTTTTCAATTGAGCCTTCGAAAAGCCCAATTACCCGCGAGGCGATGAACGCTGTCACCAGATTCACAGCCAGCCATGCCCAGCGGTTGCGCAGAGAACGCCAGACCGACGCGAAGATATCTTCTTCTTCACGCAGACCGGCCATGTTGAGGACTTCTGTTTCACTCTCCTCACGAATCAGATCGACCATTTCGTCAATGGTCAGACGGCCGATCAGCTTGCCGTTCTTGTCCACGACCGGCGAGGAAATAAGGTCATACCGCTCGAAAGCCTGCGCGGCTTCATAGGCATCACCATCCGGGTGGAAACTCACCGGATCATTGGCCATGACCTCGGCCACCTGCTTGTCCGGGTCATTGACCAACAGACGCTTGATCGGCAGCACACCCTTGAGCACGCCATCGTAATCGACGACGAACAACTTGTCGGTGTGGCCCGGCAGTTCTTTGAGACGACGCAGATACCGGAGCACGACTTCAAGGCTGACATCCTCGCGAATCGTCACCATCTCGAAGTCCATCAGCGCGCCGACCTGATCTTCGTTATAGGACAAAGCCGAGCGCACACGTTCGCGCTGCTGGCTGTCCAGGGCTTCCATCAATTCGTGAACTACGTCGCGAGGCAGTTCAGGCGCAAGGTCAGCGAGTTCGTCCGCGTCCATTTCCTTGGCGGCGGCCAGCAACTCATGATCGTCCATGTCGGCGATCAGGGTTTCACGAACGGAATCGGATACTTCGAGAAGGATGTCGCCGTCGCGATCAGCTTTGACCAACTGCCAAACCGTCAGACGATCTTCGAGAGGTAACGCTTCGAGAATATAGGCGACGTCGGCAGAGTGAAGATCTTCGAGCTTGCGTTGCAGCTCTACGAGATTCTGCCGGTGAACCAGTTTTTCAACACGATCCTGGTGCTGGCCTTCCTGGCGATGCGTCAGGTCTTCGACGACCCGCTGGCGCTGCAGCAAATCGATAACTTGAGCGAGACGATCCTGAAGGCTGTCCTGCGTTTTTTTTACTTCTACTTCGGTCATAGGCGAACTCCACTCCCAGCAGTGGAACACGCCGAGAGATCAATCAGTCGATTCTTGATTGGTGCAGCTTAATTCAGAGTAACTACTGGGTAAGTCCATGGAGGTATTCCATAAGCCCCGGCGGGGCTGACGGGCGCAATCATACACCGCTTGCCTGAACTGCACGCTAAAAATTCACCTTGGAACAACCGGTTGCAGCACAAAGTTAATCAGTGTCCGAGTCGTTATTGCTACAACGTCACATCCAGAGAAGAAAACACGCTCGCCTCATGAATATCCCCTGACTAATCTGCCCCGACATCGTCACGGAGGACTCAGGATGCTACCCAATCGCCCGTTGATTTTCGGCGCGCTGCTGATGCTGCCAATTGCCGCGCTTGCCACCACGGTGCATCGCTGTGAGGACGGCGCCGGAAACCTCACCTTCACCACCCTCGGCTGCCCGGAGGGTCAAGCGCTGCAATTCCAGGAAGCGTTCAACGCCCTACCCGGCACGCAAGCGAGTTATCTGCCGCCTGCTGAGGTAATGACTCGCAGCACTCAAGCGCAGGTCAGTGCGCCCCGGGAAGTGGTTGTCGTGGGGCAACATGATGACGGTTGCGGCAATCGCTTGAACGCCGATCAGAGAAGGCGAGCAATCATTAATCTGAAGACCCCTGCCGGGATGACGAAGCGGGACGTAGAAAGCATGCTTGGCAAACCGGACAAGATCGTCAGCCGCAATGGCGAAGAACGTTACGTGTACAAAGAAAGGAAAGGCCGCAGCAGCCAAGTGACGTTCGACGAATATGGCTGCGTAAAAGGAAAAAGCTAGACAGCAAAAAGCCCGCATTTTCATGCGGGCTTTTCGTTTGTTGGTGCACTCGACAGGATTCGAACCTGTGACCGCTCGGTTCGTAGCCGAGTACTCTATCCAGCTGAGCTACGAGTGCAGATGGTGCTTGTTAAACCAGATCGCCACTGGGTAAAACATTAGCGGTTAAGCTAATACCTGTTGAAGCCAGGCTCTTTCAAAAGTAGTTGCTTATATTGCTATAAACAACTCTTAAATGGTGCACTCGACAGGATTCGAACCTGTGACCGCTCGGTTCGTAGCCGAGTACTCTATCCAGCTGAGCTACGAGTGCATTTGTTGCCGCGCATTATAGGCCGTCGAATCTTTTGGTCAAGCGCTTTTTCCAGTAAATTCAAACACTTACGGATCAAGCCAGAAACAACGTACTACGCAAATAATGGCGGAGAACGGGGGATTCGAACCCCCGACACCCTTTTGAGGTGTACTCCCTTAGCAGGGGAGCGCCTTCGGCCACTCGGCCAGCTCTCCGCAACACGGGGCGTATAATAACCACCCTTTTCCCCGTTTGCAAACCGAAAATTCAATAAAAATTAATGGCTTGGTTCCTCATCCTTCTCTTTCTTGATCCGCAGGTAAATCTCTTCGCGGTGAACAGCCACTTCCTTGGGCGCATTGACCCCGATTCGCACTTGATTACCTTTTACGCCCAGCACGGTCACTGTGATTTCACCATCACCAATGATCAGGCTCTCAGCGCACCGACGAGTCAGAATCAGCATACCTTTCTCCTCACGCCTTACATTCAGGGACAACAGTCTGCATAACGAACAGGCATCGGCCCGAGCCAGAATCAGCAGAGGTCACACCTGATTATTGACGGGCGCCGGGACAAACAGATTCTTGCGCGCATCAAAAAACGAAAGGCGCGAGAACGAAACTCGCGCCTCCCTTGCACGCATCACTCGCCTTGGCGAGGAGCGTCCAGTTCAAAAGCGGTGTGCAACGCACGCACAGCCAGCTCCAGGTACTTTTCTTCGATCACTACCGACACCTTGATCTCCGACGTCGAGATCATCTGGATGTTGATGCTTTCCTTGGCCAGTGATTCGAACATACGGCTGGCAACGCCTGCGTGGGAACGCATACCGACACCAACAATGGAAACCTTGGCAATCTTGGCGTCACCCTTGACTTCACGCGCGCCGATTTCACTGGCGGTGTTTTCCAGTACCTGCAGGGCAGCCTGGTAGTCGTTACGGTGCACAGTGAACGTGAAGTCGGTGGTGTTATCGTGCGCAACATTCTGCACGATCATATCGACTTCAATGTTCGCGCCGCTGATAGGCCCGAGGATTTTGAACGCAACGCCCGGGGTGTCTGGCACGCCACGGATCGTCAGCTTGGCTTCGTCGCGGTTGAAGGCGATGCCAGAAATGATCGGCTGTTCCATGGATTCCTCTTCATCGATGGTAATGAGGGTGCCCGGACCCTCTTTGAAGCTGTGCAATACGCGCAGCGGGACGTTGTACTTGCCGGCGAACTCGACCGCGCGGATCTGCAGCACCTTGGAACCGAGGCTGGCCATTTCCAACATCTCTTCGAAGGTGATCTTGTCCAGACGCTGAGCCGAAGAGACCACACGCGGGTCAGTGGTGTAGACACCATCGACGTCGGTGTAGATCTGGCATTCGTCCGCCTTCAGCGCTGCGGCCAGCGCAACGCCCGTGGTGTCCGAACCACCGCGACCCAGGGTCGTGATGTTGCCGTTCTCGTCCACGCCCTGGAAACCTGCGACCACAACCACCCGCCCGGCTTTAAGGTCGGCGCGAATTTTCTGATCGTCGATTTGCAGAATACGCGCCTTGTTGTGCGCGCTGTCGGTCAGGATACGAACCTGATTACCGGTGTAGGAAACCGCGGGTACACCACGCTTGATCAGCGCCATCGCCAACAGCGCGATGGTCACCTGCTCGCCTGTGGATACGATGACATCCAGTTCACGCGGAACTGGTTGATCATTGATCTGTTTGGCCAGCGCGATGAGACGATTGGTCTCGCCGCTCATGGCCGAAAGCACGATCACCAGGTCATCGCCCGCTTCGCGGAATTTTTTGACTTTGTCGGCCACCTGCTCGATGCGCTCGACCGAGCCCACCGAGGTGCCGCCAAATTTCTGTACGATTAAAGCCATCTCAAAGCCGCCTCAGCCCGTGTGGGCGCCCATTAAACTTCTTCGATCTCTAATGTCAAAACCCGCTGACTGGCAGCGGGTTCCGGGAGATCGACTTAAATGCCCTGCCCGGCAAACGGAACAGCCAGCGCAAGCGCTGCGTCCAGTGCGGAGGCATCAACGCCACCGCCTTGTGCCATGTCAGGACGACCGCCACCTTTACCACCCACGGCGGCGGCCGCTTGCTTCATCAAATCACCGGCTTTGAGTTGGCCAGTCAGGTCCTTGGTTACCCCGGCAACGAGGACGACCTTGTCTTCATGCACACTGCCGAGCAGGATCACTGCGCGGCCGAGCTTGTTCTTCAACTGATCGACCAGCGCCAGCAGCGCCTTGCCATCCTGACCATCGAGACGGGCAGCGAGGACCTTGACGCCGTTGACATCCACCGCAGAGGACGACAGATCGTCGCCCGCAGCGCTGGCCGCCTTGGCCTGCAGTTGTTCCAGTTGTTTTTCCAGCAGACGATTGCGCTCGATGACAGCCGCAAGCTTGTCTAGCAGGTTGTCGCGGTTACCTTTGACCAGCGTCGCGGCTTCCTTGAGTTGTTCTTCGGCGCCATTCAGATAGGCCAGAGCCGCAGCGCCGGTCACCGCTTCAATACGGCGTACGCCAGCAGCCACGCCGCCTTCGCTGATGATCTTGAACAACGCGATGTCGCCGGTGCGATTGGCGTGAATCCCGCCGCACAGCTCAACGGAGAAATCACCGCCCATACTCAGCACGCGAACGTTGTCGCCGTACTTCTCGCCAAACAGCGCCATGGCGCCTTTCTTCTTGGCGGTCTCGATGTCGGTTTCTTCGGTTTCGACCGGGGTGTTCTTGCGCACTTCGGCGTTGACGATGTCTTCCAGGGCCTTGATCTGCTCAGGTTTGATCGACTCGAAATGGCTGAAGTCGAAACGCAGGCGTTGACTGTCGACCAGCGAGCCCTTCTGCTGAACGTGATCGCCCAGCACCTGACGCAACGCGGCATGCAGCAAATGAGTAGCAGAGTGGTTCAACGACGTGGCCTGCCGCACTTCGGCCGCGACTTGCGTGCTGACCGTTGCGCCGACTTTCAGGCTGCCCGACACCTGAACGCCGTGGTGCAGGAACGCGCCGCCGGTTTTGGTAGTGTCGCTGACGTCGAAGCGTACATCGCCAGAAGTCAGGTAACCGCTGTCGCCAATCTGGCCACCGGACTCGGCGTAGAACGGGGTCTGGTCGAGAATGACGACGCCGTCTTCGCCTTCGTTCAGCTGCTCGACAGCGATGCCCTCTTTATAGAGAGCAACGATCTTCGCTTCACCGGCGGTGGCTTTGTAGCCAGTGAACTCGGTCGCGACATCAACTTTGACCAAGCTGTTGTAGTCCATGCCGAACGAGCTGGCCGAACGGGCGCGAACCCGCTGCGCGTCCATCTCGCGCTCGAAACCTTCCTCGTCGAGGGTCAGGTTGCGTTCGCGGGCGATGTCGCCGGTCAGGTCCATCGGGAAACCGTAGGTGTCGTAAAGTTTGAACACCACGTCGCCGGGCACCACGGTGCCTTTGAGTTCGGCCAGATCCTGCTCGAGAATTTTCAGGCCTTGCTCCAGGGTCTTGGCGAACTGCTCTTCTTCACCTTTGAGCACGCGCTCGATGTGCGACTGCTGGTTTTTCAGTTCCGGGAACGCTTCGCCCATTTCGGCGACCAGCGCTGCAACGATCTGATAGAAGAAGCTGCCGGTGGCGCCTAGCTTGTTACCGTGACGGCAGGCGCGACGAATGATCCGGCGCAGCACGTAGCCACGGCCTTCGTTGGACGGCAATACGCCGTCCGCAATCAGGAAACCGCACGAACGAATGTGGTCGGCGACGACTTTCAGGGAAGCCTGATTGTCGTTGCTGCAACCGATTGCCTTGGCGGCGGCGGCGAGCAGGCTCTGGAACAGGTCGATCTCGTAGTTGGAGTTCACGTGCTGCAGCACGGCACTGACGCGTTCCAGGCCCATGCCGGTGTCGACCGAAGGCGCTGGCAACGGGTGCAGCACGCCGTCAGCAGTTCGGTTGAACTGCATGAACACGTTGTTCCAGATTTCGATGTAGCGGTCGCCGTCCTCTTCAGGCGAACCCGGTGGGCCGCCCCAGATGTCGGCGCCGTGATCGTAGAAAATCTCGGTGCAAGGGCCGCACGGGCCGGTATCGCCCATGGTCCAGAAGTTGTCGGAGGCGTACGGCGCGCCTTTGTTGTCGCCGATGCGAACCATGCGCTCGGCCGGGACGCCAATTTCCTTGGTCCAGATGTCGTACGCTTCGTCATCCGTCGCGTAAACCGTGACCCAGAGCTTTTCCTTGGGCAGGTTCAGCACGCCGGTGAGGAAGGTCCAGGCGTAAGTGATGGCGTCGCGCTTGAAATAGTCACCGAAGCTGAAGTTACCCAGCATTTCAAAGAAGGTGTGGTGACGCGCGGTGTAGCCGACGTTTTCCAGGTCGTTGTGCTTGCCACCTGCGCGCACGCACTTCTGGCTGCTGACGGCACGGGTGTAGGCTCGTTTTTCCTGACCCAGGAAGCAGTCCTTGAACTGGTTCATGCCTGCGTTGGTGAACAGCAGGGTTGGGTCATTGCCCGGAATCAAGGAGCTGGAGGCTACACGGGTGTGGCCTTGCTCTTCGAAGAAGCGAAGGAAGGCTTCACGGATTTCTGCGCTTTTCATAGGTTCTTCCACGGGAACTGCGGCCAGAGGCAAATGCATAACGTCATCGACGTAGCGACGGCAAAGGGCCGCATTATATAGGCGTTGCACGCTCGGTACAGCGTGTTTATTCGATAGAAACAAGCAATTGGATTATCGGTCGCTCAAGCACCGCCGAACTCGGCAAATGCCGTGACGACCTGCTCCACCTGCGCCCGGCTGACATTCAAGTGGGTGATCATCCGCAAGCGTGATGCAGCGCTCAGGGTGATGCCGCGCTCGGCGCAGAACGCCTTCAATTGCTCGGCCTTATCGCCAATCTGCACGTACACCATGTTGGTCTGCACCGGCTCGATCTCGTACCCCAACTCGCTCAGACGTTTGCCGAGCAACGCAGCGTTGTCATGGTCTTCGGCCAGACGCTCGACGTGGTGCTCCAGCGCATACAACCCGGCAGCTGCCAGAAAGCCCGCCTGACGCATGCCGCCGCCCACCATTTTGCGCAAACGACGCGCCTTGCCGATCAGCTCTTCGGTGCCACACAACACCGAACCCACTGGTGCACCGAGGCCTTTGGACAGGCACACCGACACCGAGTCGAAATGCTGCGCAATCACTCGGGCATCGACGCCCAACTTCACGGCGGCGTTGTACAAGCGAGCGCCGTCCAGGTGCAGCTGCAAACCCTTTTCAGTGGTGAGCTTGCGCGCCGCGGCGAGGTATTCCAATGACAGCACTTTGCCCTGCATGGTGTTTTCCAGAGCAAGCAGCTTGGTGCGGGCGAAGTGAAAATCATCGGCTTTGATCGCATCCGCTACCTGATCCAGGTCCAGCGAGCCATCGGCCTGATTGTCCAGCGGCTGCGGCTGAATAGAACCCAGCACCGCCGCGCCGCCGCCTTCGTATTTATAGGTGTGCGCTTGCTGGCCGACGATGTATTCGTCGCCGCGTTCGCAATGGGCCATCAAGCCCAACAGGTTGCTCATGGTGCCGGTCGGGACATACAGCGCTGACGCGAAACCCAGTCGCTCTGCCAGCCAGGACTCCAGACGATTGACCGTCGGGTCCTCGCCGTACACGTCATCGCCCAGTGGCGCGCGCGCCATGGCTTCGCGCATGGCTGCGGTGGGTTGGGTCACTGTGTCGCTGCGCAGGTCGATAACCGTCACGAAGAAGCTCCCTGTAGAAAGAGGTCGAACCTCAGTTTTGAGGCCACGAGTGATGATAATCAAGGCACCGAGGCGCAATTCCAAGGATTCGTTATAAGAAAAAGTCTGGATGACTGTAAGAAAGCGTCCATGCACATCCGCGAAAACTGTGATAAAAACTGCCCGCCGACAACGATTGATGTCGGCAACGTTCTCAGGGCGGGGTGCGATTCCCCACCGGCGGTAATGGCGCGCAATGCGTCTAGCCCGCGAGCGCTTGGTTGGGCGTAAAGCTCAAACAAGGTCAGCAGACTCGGTGTGATTCCGAGGCCGACGGTCATAGTCCGGATGAAGAGAGAACGGGATTGGCACCACAGGAACGCGTCGAAAGCACTGCCACGGGCGCATTACGCTCGTTCAGCCGCCGACCGGAACTGGCATCCCCTTCGATCCAAAGCGCCCTGTTTTTTTCATTAAACAGGAGACAGAACAGATGCAACCCACAGCAATCGATAGCAAAAGCAAAAGCCACCCCAACGACCGCGTCGCGTTTATCCAGGCCTGCTGGCACAAGGATATTGTCGATCAGAGCCGTAAAGGGTTTGTCGCTGAAATGGCCAATCACGGTTACACCGAGAGCGACATCGATTTCTTTGAAGTCGGCGGTGCTTTTGAAATCCCTCTGCACGCCAAGCTGCTGGCCAAAACGGGTCATTACGCAGGCATCGTTGGGGCAGGCCTGGTAGTCGATGGCGGGATTTATCGTCACGAGTTTGTCGCGCAATCGGTGATCAGCGCGTTGATGCAGGTTCAGCTGGAAACCGAAGTACCGGTGTTCTCGGTGGTGCTGACGCCGCATCACTTCCATGCAGGCGAAGAGCATCAGAAGTTCTTCTTCGATCACTTCGTACACAAAGGTCAGGAAGCTGCGAAAACCGTCGCTGACACCCTAAACAAGCTGCGCGCTATTCGGCGTCCGGAAGCGCAGAAGAAAGTGGCCAGCTAAAGCAAAGTCACTTCTGTAGGAGCCAACTTGTTGGCGAGGCAAGCGCTGCGGTACATCAGGCGAAATGCCTCGCGAACAAGTTCGCTCCTACAGAGATCCGCAGTGCGCCAGCAACTGCTCCTACCCCAACTGCTCATCCGTCGTCGGCACTATCAATATCCCTGCCCGTAGCCCGTTCTTGACGTTTGGATTGGGGAAGATGATGCGTGCGCCCTCCTCCTCGACGATCCAGCTTGAGCTGGAGGCATCCTCAGCCAGCACGAAGCCCTTTTCCAGCACCGTGAAGTTTTCGACATCGTTCGGCAGATTGAGCGTAAACGCATCGCTGCGCTTGATGATTTCCCGGGCAACGCTGAACAACTTCAAGCCGTCGATTTCATCACCCACCAGCGGCTCTGTGCCACGAATCAGGTTGCTCAACAGCGTTTTCAACGGCGCAAGATTGACCGACTGGTTCTGCCCGAAAGGCCGCGCCTTGCCCAGCTCCAGCGTGAAGGACTCAGCCCCCAGTTTGTCGTAGGTGTAAGCGCTGAACACGATGGACGGCTTGTTCTGCAACAACACCGCTTCCATGCCCGCGCCGTGCAAACGCACCAGTTCACGGCGTGAATGCTGGCGGCCTTGCTTCCAGGGATAAAGCGCAAACTGTTCGATCTTCGAGCCGCGAATCGCCGTGTGCAGGTCGTAATGCAGACGGTCGCGATCAGGCAGGCTGAAAAATCCGGATGCCAGGCGTTCAAGCTCGCCCGCGCGCAGGGCTTCTGTGCCACTGCTCTGCTCGTGACGGCCGTTGAACAAGCGGTTTACATCCTGCTCGATATAACGCTCGCCGCGACGCATCGCTTCGGGGTTACCGAACAGGAAAAGAATGCGCGCGCGGGGTTTGAGTTCGCCGCTGGCGATGCTCTGGATCAATTCATCCAGTAACTCGATGGGGGCTGTTTCGTTGCCATGAATGCCGGCCGATAACAGCAAATCAGCGCCGTTATCCCGCGCCTTTGGGGGCGTGACCTCCAGCGCGCCTTCGGCCAGCCAGCGCAGACGCACGCTGTCGACAGTCAGCTGAGTTTTCTCTGCGGGCTCACGGCCCGCCAGTGTCAGTTCAAGCAATTTGCCGAGGGCGAGCATCTGCGCAGTTCCTGCTTAGTCGTGGGTGCAATCAGGGCCGTGGACGTGCTCGTCTTCTTCGTCGCCCGCGTCGGCAGGTTCCATTTCCAGCTGCAGGCTGACCAGGTTGGTGGCCAGAGGACGCAGCAGCAGGTTGGCGTACTCAGCATCGCCTTCTTCGACGTCAACGCCGATCAGCAACTGACCACGGCCGTCTTGCTGAATCCACAGCTCCTTGCCCTGCCAGATAACGGCAACGCGGGTGCAGGAGGTTTCCAGCTGAGTGCCATCGGTGTCTTCAAGGATCAAACGCAGGGCGTCGGTCATTTTTTACTCTCTCTTTGATTCAAGACCTGAGCGAACAGCGCACAGGTCCGGAGTACTTCAATTGATTTGGAAAGGATAGACCGCGCCCAGCTTGAGGTGCTGGGTCAGTTCATCCAGCGCTGTTCGGCATTCGAGCAATAGCTGCGGATCGGCCAGATCGCTCTCGCTCATGCGGTCTCGATAGTGCTTGTCCACCCACTGCGTCAGGGTGCCGTACAACGGGGCGGTCATGATAACGCCTGGATTGACCGCCGCCAGTTCAGTTTCATTCAGCGCGACGCGCAGTCGCAGGCAAGCCGGGCCGCCGCCGTTCTGCATGCTTTGCTTGAGGTCGAAGACTTTCACTTCGCCAATCGGGCTGTCATCGGCAATCAAGCGCTGCAAGTAATTCCAGACCCGCTCGTTGCTCCGGCATTCCTCCGGCACGATCAGCAGCATCGAACCGTCCTTGCGCGACAGCAACTGGCTGTTGAACAGGTAAGAACGAACGGCATCTTCCACAGCGACTTCGCTGCGCGGCACACAAATGGCCTGGAAACGCCCGCCGCGACGGCCGAGCTTGTCGTGCAACTCGGTCAGCATGTGCTCGGTGTTGAGAAACGCGTCCTCGTGATAGAACAGCACTTCACCGTTGCCCACCGCGATCACGTCGTTATGAAACACGCCTTGATCGATCACCGCCGGGTTCTGCTGGGCATAGACCACGCCCTCCTCGCTCAAGCCGTGCAGACGCGCCACCGCCTGGGAGGCTTCGAGGGTCTGGCGCGCCGGGTACTTTTGCGGCGCCGGGTAGCGGGTATCGAACGCACTGCGACCAAAGACAAAAAACTCCACGCCCGCTTCACCGTAATCACGGCAGAAACGCGTGTGGTTGGCCGCGCCCTCGTCACCGAACTGGGCGACGGCAGGCAAGGCGGCATGATGAGCGAAGTGTTGCTGATCGGCGAACATCGCGCCCAACACGCGGCTGGTGGTTGGGTGTTCGATGCTGCGGTGGTATTTGCAGTTGAGGTTGGCCGCGGTGAAGTGCACACGGCCATCGGCAGTATCAGCGCTTGGGCTGACCGTGGCGGCATTGGCCACCCACATGCTCGACGCCGAGCAGCTGGCGACCAGCAACGGCATGTCGTGTTTGGCAGCGCTCTGGATAACCTGCGCATCGGTGCCACTGAAGCCCAGTTTGCGAAGGCCGGCAACGTCTGGGCGCTCTTGCGGCGCCAGCACGCCCTGGGTAAAACCCATGTCCATCAGCGCTTTCATTTTCGCCAGGCCTTGCAGGGCGGCCTCGCGCGGGTTGGACGATTGCTGGCAGTTGCTCTGGGACGCCACATTGCCGTACGACAGCCCGCCGTAGTTATGGGTAGGCCCCACTAGACCGTCAAAGTTGACTTCACAGGATTTCATCGGTGAGGCTCCGTGGATCTGTTTTTATAAACATCAATTTCATGTGCAGCAAAGGCCCTGTAGGAGCGCGCTTGCCCGCGAAGCATTCATATCTGCCGACGCACATTCGTCGGATGTACTTCAGTCTTCGCGGGCAAGCGCGCTCCTACAATCATCAGTCACGCGTCAGCGTGATCCCAGGCGTCAAACTCGCGGGCAGCGTCAATTGCTCAGCCTCAAGTGACGCCACCGGATACGCGCAGTAATCAGCCGCGTAATAAGCGCTGGCACGATGGTTACCTGAGGCCCCCACCCCACCAAACGGCGCGCTGCTGGCAGCGCCTGTCAGCTGCTTGTTCCAGTTGACGATCCCGGCCCGGCTTTGCAGCCAGAATTGCTGATAGCGCGCTTGGGAATCGGACAGCAAACCCGCCGCCAGCCCGTATTGCGTGGCGTTGGCTTCGGCAATCGCGGCATCGAAATCAGCGTAGCGGATAACCTGCAACAGCGGCCCGAACAGCTCTTCGTCCGGACGATCTGCGACATCGCTGACATCCAGAATGCCGGGCGTCAGCAGCGCGGATTGCGAGGCCGGTTGCGTCATTTCCAGCAAAGCCACGGCGCCAGTCGCCAACAAGTGTTCCTGCGCATCGAGCAACCCCCGAGCAGCGCCCAAGGAAATCACCGAGCCCATGAACGGCGCAGGCTGCTGATCGAACGCGCCGACTTGAATCGTCTTGGTGACTTCGATCAGCCGCGTCAGGAACGCATCACCCCACGGGCCTTCCGGCACCAGCAAGCGGCGGGCGCAAGTGCAGCGCTGGCCGGCGGAGATAAACGCCGACTGAATCACCGTGTACACCGCCGCTTCGACGTCCTGCACTTGGTCAACGATCAACGGGTTATTACCGCCCATTTCCAGCGCGAGGATTTTGTCCGGACGTCCGGCAAATTGCTGATGCAGCGAATTGCCCGTGCGGCTTGAACCGGTGAAAAACAGCCCGTCGATGCCAGCGTTGGCGGCAAGCGCAATCCCGGTTTCCCGCGCGCCTTGCAGCAGGTTGAGCACGCCCGCAGGCAACCCGGCTTCAATCCAGCATTTGACGGTCAGCTCGGCCACTTTCGGTGTCAGTTCGCTGGGCTTGAAGACCACGGCGTTACCCGCCAGCAGCGCCGGCACGATGTGCCCGTTAGGCAGATGCCCAGGAAAATTGTACGGGCCAAACACCGCTACCACGCCGTGGGGCTTGTGGCGCAACACGGCGGTGGCGTCGCCCAGCGGGCCGCTCTTCTCGCCGGTGCGCTCGCGATAGCTCTGAATCGAGATCGCGACCTTGTTGACCATGCTGGTCACTTCCGTGGCCGATTCCCACAGCGGCTTGCCAGTTTCCTCACCGATGCAGCGCGCCAGTTCGTCGGCATGATCTTTCAGGCTGACCGCGAACGTTTCGAGCACACCGATGCGTTCTTCCAGAGAAAGCGACGCCCAAGCGGGAAACGCCTGACGCGCGGCGGCAACGGCGGCATCGACCTGTGCGGCGCTGGCGCCCTGACCGGACCAGATCACTTCTTGCGTGACCGGATTCAGCGACTCGAAACCCTCACCCTGCCCGGCCTGCCAGGCGCCTGCGATATACAGCGTGCTCATCAGATACCCTCCCGAGCCGGAGACAATGGAACCGCGCGCACATGGTCACCCGCGCTCAGGCGCAGACGTTTGGCAGTTTGCGGATCGACCACCAGAGTGCCAGCGGCAAATCTGGCAGGCGCAGCCGTCACGCGGCAATCCTCGCGCTTGCGGTTATGAATAAGGAACGGCGTCGCGTCATCGCCCGGCGTGCCCACGGCCAGCACCAACGGTTGGCTGTCGCGGACAGCGCGAATCTTGCTGGTTTCGCATTCAATCGCCGGGCCCGCGTCGAAAATGTCGACGTAGCCCTGATAGCTGAAGCCCTCGGCCTTGAGCATGGTCAGCGCTGGCTCGGTGCTGGGGTGCACGCGGCCAATGATGTTGCGTGCCTCTTCCGACAAAAAGCAGGTGTACAGCGGGAATTTCGGCATCAGTTCAGCGATGAACGCCTTGTTGCCGACGCCGGTCAGGTAATCGGCCTGGCTGAATTCCATTTTGAAGAAGTGGCGGCCCAGGCTTTCCCAGAACGGCGAATGGCCGTGCTCGTCGGACATGCCGCGCATCTCGGCGATGATCTTGTTGCCGAACAGCTCAGGGAACTCAGCGATGAACAGCATCCGCGCCTTGGACAGCAAGCGACCGTTCAAGCCAGTGCGGGCGTCGTCGCGCAGAAACAGCGAGCACAACTCCGAATTGCCGGTCAGGTCGTTGGCCAGAAACAGCGTCGGAATTTCGCGATAAATGTTCAGCTCTTGAGACGCGCTGACGGTCAAGCCGACGCGGTAGTTGTACCAGGGCTCGCGCAGGCCAACGGCACCGGCAATGGCCGAAATACCCACCACGCGTTCATCGTCGTCTTCGAGCACGAACAGGTAATCCGCATCGCCACGACCGGCTTCGCCACGGAAGGTTTTCTCGGCCCAGCCAACCCGGTGCGCCAGACGCTCTTCGTTGGCTGGCAAAGTGGTCAAACCGGGGCCAGTGCTGCGCGCCAACTCGATCAGCGCCGGCAAGTCACTGCTGCGTACGGGACGAACGATCATGCTTTCTCCTCAACCCGGCTCCCTTGGGAAACCGGCGAAACTCGCTAACCTGCGATCCGCCGTCCGCGCTGATCATTCAGCAGGCGGACAACGGCAATCAACCTGTCAAACCGCGACGATGCGCACGCTGGCACCTTCGCCAACGCCCAATGCTTCAGCCGCCCCGACACTGAGTGTGACCGGTTTGCCCGGCACCCAATCGAGCTCCAGCAATACGGCGCGGTAGTCCTGCAACTGACCGTTGGCGACCAGATAAGGACGCCCGCCTTTGACCGCGTCGCCGCTGTTGACGGTGTCGATCTTGACCGGCACCACGCGGCTCTGGGAGATCGAGCGAATACCCGAAACCCGCGCGTGCAACGTCGGGCCGCCGTCGAAGATGTCGATGTAATGATCGGTCTCGAAGCCTTCGCGCATCAGGATGTCGAAGGTAATTTGAGCGCGTGGATGCACTTGACCCATGGCTTCCTGCGCGGTGTCGGGCAGCAGCGGCACGTAGATCGGGTAATGCGGCATAAGCTCGGCCAGAAAGGTGCGGCTTTTCAAGCCGCACAGGCGCTCGGCTTCGGCGTAGTTCAGGTCGAAGAAGTTGCGGCCGATGGCGTCCCAGAACGGTGAGTCGCCGTTCTCATCGCTGTAACCCACTATTTCAGTTACCACCGAATCAGCGAAGCGCTCCGGGTGATTGGCGACAAACAGCAGGCGGCCACGGGAGTTGAGTTCCGACCAAGTGGTGCCGACCAGTTCGCGCACCACATAGAAGCTGGTCAGCAAGCTATTACCGGTGAGGTCGTGGCACTGCGAAAGGACGTGAATCTTGTTGTGGATTTTCAGCTCACGGGAGGCGTGAACGAAGGTTTCGTTACGAAAACTATAGAACGGCTCGGAATAGCCTGCCGAGGCGACGATCCCGGAGCAGCCAACCAGGCGATTGGTTTCCAGGTCTTCGAGGACGAAGAAGTAGGTTTCTTCGCCGTTGAAACTGACTTCTGCCGAAAACGACGCTTCCGAAGCGGCAATCTTGTCGCTCAAACGGCCAGCGTCATCCGGCAAGGACGTGACACCAATCGGGCTGTCGGCGGCGAGGCGTTGAACCTCGGCCAGATCAGCCATTTGCGCGGGGCGCATCACCAGCATGGTGTCACTCCTAGAGAAAAAATCTGCCGGGTGTCCGGCGAGAGAGAAAACAAAAAAACCAACTCTGTAGGAGCCAACTTGTTGGCGAGCCAGACAACGCGATGTGTCAGGCAGGACGCCTCGCGAACAAGTTCGCTCCTACAGGTGGTTTGTCGCAGTTACGCCGCGGTCAGCTTCGCCACCGCACGTTCGAATCGGTTCAAGCCTTCTTCGATGTCGGCGTCTTCAACCACCAGGCTTGGCGCGAAGCGAATCACGTCCGGGCCGGCCTGCAGAATCATCACGCCTTCGTGTTCGGCAGCGTTGAAGATGTCCTTGGCGCGACCTTTCCACGCCTCGGTCAGCACGCAACCGATCAGCAGGCCCAGCCCACGGACCTGGGTGAAGATGCCGTACTGCTGGCCGATCTTTTCCAAGCGGGTCTTGAACTGCTGATGCTTGGCATTCACGCCTGCCAACACTTCAGGGGTGTTGACGACGTCCATCACTGCGTTGCCGACCGCGCACGCCAGCGGGTTGCCGCCGTAGGTGGTGCCGTGTACGCCGACCGACAGGTGCTTGGCGAGTTTTTCAGTGGTCAGCATCGCCGCCATCGGGAAGCCGCCGCCAATGCTCTTGGCACTGGAAAGAATGTCCGGGATCACGCCGTAATGCATGTAGGCGAACAGATGGCCGCTGCGGCCCATGCCGCTCTGCACTTCGTCGAACACCAGCAGCGCGTTGTGCTTGTCACACAATTCGCGAGCGCCTTGCAGGTACGACAAATCAGCGGGCAACACGCCGCCTTCGCCTTGAATCGGCTCCAGTACGACAGCGCAGGTCTTGTCGGTGACGGCAGCTTTCAGGGCTTCAAGGTCGTTATACGGAACGTGGGAGATGCCGGTGATTTTCGGGCCGAAACCATCGGAGTACTTTGGCTGGCCGCCGACGCTGACAGTAAACAGCGTGCGGCCGTGGAAGCTGTTGAGCGCCGCGACGATTTCGTATTTTTCCGCGCCGTAGAGGTCGTGGGACACACGACGGGCCAGCTTGAAAGCGGCCTCGTTGGCTTCAGCGCCGGAGTTACAGAAGAACACGCGCTCGGCGAAGGTCGAGTCGACCAGCTTGCGCGCCAGTTGCAGCGCAGGCTCGTTGGTGAAGACGTTGGACACGTGCCACAGCTTGTTGCCCTGCTCGGTCAAGGCGTTGACCAAAGCAGGATGGCAGTGACCCAGCACGTTGACGGCGATGCCACCGGAGAAATCGACCAGTTCGCGACCCGATTGGTCCCAGACCCGGGAACCGGCCCCGCGCACAGGAATGAAAGCGGCCGGGGCGTAGTTGGGAACCATCACCTGGTCGAAATCGGCGCGTTGCACCGGGGCTTGCTCAACGGACATCGGAGTCTCCTGAAGAGGAACGCCTGCCTGGAACTGGCGAGCGATGAAAAGGATTGTAAGGACAGTTTTCGGCCGGGCCTTGCCGCCAAGCGACAACTTCTTACAGCGCCAACCCGGCTTTTTTCGTGGCTTTCAGCAATGCGACAAATAGCGTCGCAATGGCGCAGTTTAAACGCGCAAGAGGTGTAGGAGCCAACTTGTTGGCGAGGCAGTTCAGTGACGTGCCAGTTACATCGTCTCGCGAGTAAATTCGCTCCTACAGATTGCTATCAGCTCTGCTCGACGCGAACTCGGTTCTGTAGGAGCGCGCTAGCCCGCGAAAGATTGATCAGCCAATAAAGATGCTGCGTGTGAGCTGACGCCTTCGCGGGCAAGCGCGCTCCTACAATTGACCGCTGCGCCTGCGTCACCCGCGCTCTGCAGGCACAGGGGACAATTCGAACGGGCTGCTGCTGCGGCGCTGGTTGCGGTCTTCGCGGGGGGTAGCGCCGAAGAAATTGCGGTAGGCGCTGGAGAAATGGGGGCCGGACGAAAAGCCGCAGGACAAACCAATCTGGATGATCGATTTACTGGTCTGCATCAGCATCTGCCGGGCCTTGTTCAAACGCAGCTCCAGGTAATACTGACTCGGTACGCGGTTGAGGTACTGCTTGAAAATCCGCTCCAGCTGACGCCGGGACACGCACACATGCTGGGCGATTTCGTCGGTGGTGAGCGGCTCCTCGATGTTCGCTTCCATAAGCAGCACTGCCTGGGTCAGCTTCGGATGGCTTGAGCCCAAACGGTTCTGCAACGGAATACGCTGACGCTCGCCGCCTTCTCGAATGCGCTCGACCACCAGTTCTTCAGATACCGCTCCCGCAAGCTCGGCACCGTGATCGCGCGCCAGCACCGCCAACAGCAGATCAAGCACCGACATCCCGCCGCACGCGGTCAAGCGATCCCTGTCCCAATCGAACAAGTGACTGGTGGCGATGACCTTCGGAAACCGCTCGGCGAAATCATCCTGCCAGCGCCAATGCACGGCAGCCCGATAGCCGTCCAGCAATCCCAACTGAGCCAGTGGATACACCCCCGCAGACAAGCCACCAATCACGCAACCGGCGCGCACCAATTGTTTGAGCGCGCTGCTCAGTGCCGAGGTCATGGGGGCTGGCGGCTCATCGGCCAGCAGGAAGATTTTCTGACAGCCTTCCAGTCGTCCTGTCCATGGCTCGCCCGGCAACTGCCATCCCCCGCCTTCGACCGGAGGTTCCGCCTGCAGAAAGGACAGCTCGTAGACCACCTCCGGGTGAACCCGCTGGGCGACACGCAAAGCTTCCTCGGCCAGCGCCAAAGTCAGGGCTTTGGTGCTGGGCCAGATGAGAAAACCTATTCGATGGGCAGTCATGGCGAGCAGTCCGAAACGTGTCACAAGAGTGGGTCAAACGCTGACGCGCTTGAGCTAAAACGGGTCCAGCCAGGTCATGTCGTCAGCAGATTTGCCGCGCAGCATGACCTGTTCCAACGCAAAAGGCACCGTCAGTCGTTACTTCAGACTGCCCGAGAGAAATCCCTGCAAGCGCTCGGATTTCGGATTGACCAGCACTTCGCGCGGATCGCCCTGCTCTTCGACCACGCCTTTGTGCAGGAAGATCAGCTGGTTCGACACTTCACGCGCAAAGCCCATTTCGTGGGTGACGACGACCATGGTCCGACCTTCCTGGGCCAGCGCCTGCATGACTTTGAGCACATCGCCCACCAGCTCCGGGTCCAGCGCCGACGTTGGTTCGTCGAACAGCATGACCTCCGGCTCCATCGCCAGCGCGCGGGCAATCGCCACACGCTGTTGTTCGCCGCCGGACATGTGGCCCGGGTATGCATCTTTACGGTGGGATACGCCGACCTTGGCCAGGTAATGTTCGGCTTTTTCCAGCGCTTCTTTTTTCGACAGACCGAGCACGTGAATCGGTGCTTCGATGATGTTTTCCAGTGCGGTCATGTGCGACCACAGGTTGAAATGCTGGAACACCATCGACAACCGTGAACGCATGCGTTGCAGTTGCTTGGGGTCTGCGGCTTTCAGGCTGCCGTCTTTATTGGCGACCAGTTTGAGTTCTTCATTGTTCAGCAGGATGCGGCCCGCATGGGGCTGTTCCAGCAAGTTGATGCAGCGCAGAAAGGTACTTTTGCCCGAACCGCTGGAGCCGATGATGCTGATCACATCGCCAGCCTTGGCTGTCAGCGAAACGCCCTTTAGCACTTCGTGGCTGCCGTAGCGTTTGTGCAGGTCCTGGATTTCCAGTTTGTTCATGCTTTCGGTTCTCAAAACTTTCGGTTAGCAGCGTTCAGTTCTCAAGGAACATCAGTCGCTGAGCAAGCGACCCTGACGCAGCGCGGTCCGCCCCGCCACTTTGGCCAGCCAGAATCCTGGCTGGGCGTAACGCAGTCTCTCGATGGCGAACAACACGCCTTCGGTGCCGGCACACACGGTGGTGGCTTTGTCGGACAAGGGGTCGATTACTTCGAACAGCGGCTCGCCGACTTCGACCCGGTCGCCCGCCTGACGCAGAAACGTCACCACGCCGGGGTGCGGCGCGTAGAGCAATTCAGTGCCTTCAAACGGCACGCCTTCGCAGGCCTCGGTTTCAGGTTTCGGCCATTCGCCGCTGATAAGACCCTGCTCGGCGAGGAACGCCAGAATGCCCTCGGCATGAGCCTCGGCTTCGAGCCTGCCAGTGTCGGTCTGACCGCCCAGTTCAAGGGTGGTCGCCAGACAGGCCAGCGGAATCTGCGCCTCGGGAAAACGGCGAGACAAACGCAGCCACGGCAACGAACACGCCTCATCGAACGAACTGCCACCGGAATCTTCAGCGAGCAATCCGACGCGTACATCCAGGTGCGCCGCCAGCGAACGCCACTGCGGCCAGTGCTGCGGCAAGGCGTACATGTGCAGCGCGGCATCAGCGTCGCAATGCAGATCCAGGACAATGTCGGCAGTACAGGCATGACTCAACAGCAGGCGTTGCAGGCCCTGCAGTTCGCTGCTCGCAGGCGGCAATTGTTCAAGCACCGAGTTCATGGCCTGACGAATCAGCTGAATGTTGGCGCGCGGGTCATCGCCCAATTGGCCTTCGAGCAGTTCAGCCACGGGCTCGCTCAACTCAGCGAAATCACGGTTGAAGTTCTTGCCACTGCCGAACTCGAAGCGCCCTTGATGCGCCCCTTGCAGCAACTGGCCAAGGCCAATGGGGTTGGCAACGGGCACCAACTCGACAATGCCATTGAGCAAGCCCTGCTCTTCAAGCTGGGTCAGGCGTTTTTTCAGTTCCCAGGCGGTGCGCATGCCGGGCAATTCATCGGCGTGCAGACTGGCCTGAATGTAGGCCTTGCGCTCGCCTCGGCCGAAACGAAAAACGCTTAGCGTGCGTTCGGTGCCGAGGGTGCTCCACGGCAGGACATGGTCGATGCGTTGCATATCAGTGCTTCCTCGGCGCGAGATAGCTCAGCCAGCGGCGTTCGGCCAGCTTGAACAGTCGCACCAGAATGAAGGTCAGGCACAGGTAAAAAACCCCTGCGGTGATATACGCCTCGAAAGGCAGATAGAACTGGGCGTTGACCGTGCGGGCCGCGCCAGTGATGTCAATCAGGGTCACGATGGACGCCAGACTGGTGGTCTGCAACATCATGATCACTTCGTTGCTGTACTGCGGCAGCGCGCGGCGCAAGGCCGAGGGCAGGAGAATCCGTCGGTACATCTTGGCCCGGGACATGCCCATGGCCTTGGCCGCTTCGATCTCGCCCGCAGGCGTGGCTTTGAGGCTGCCAGCGATGATTTCAGCGGTGTAGGCGCTGGTGTTGATCGCGAAGGCCAGGCACGCGCAGAAAGTCGCGCTGGACAGCCATGGCCACAGGAAGCTCTCGCGCACAGCCGGGAATTGCGCCAGGCCGTAGTAGATCAAAAACAGCTGAACCAGCATCGGCGTGCCGCGAATCACGTAGGTATACAGCCAGGCGCTGAAGTTGACCCAGCGTACTTTCGAGACGCGCATCAACCCCAGCGGCAACGCGGCGAGCAATCCGAAGAACAGCGAAATCGCCAGCAGTTTGAGGGTAATGAGCAGGCCACCGAAGTACAGCGGCAGGTTTTCCCAGACGACGTTGTAATCGAAAATCATAGGTCCGCCGCCCGTACGCCCACGGAGTAGCGTTTTTCAAGAAGGCGCAGTGCCAGCAGCGAAACGCTGGTAATCAACAAGTACATCGCTGCCACTGCGAGGAAGAAAGTGAAGGGTTCGCGGGTGGCGTCTGCCGCCTGCTTGGCCTTGAACATCATGTCTTGCAGACCGACCACGGAAATCAGCGCAGTGGCCTTGGTCAATACCAGCCAGTTGTTGGTGAAACCGGGGATTGCCAGACGAATCATCTGTGGCACCAGAATGCGGAAGAACACCCGCGAACTGCTCATCCCATAGGCCATACCGGCTTCAGCCTGACCTTTGGGGATCGCCATGAAAGCACCGCGAAAGGTCTCGGAAAGGTACGCGCCAAAGATGAAACCCAGGGTGCCGATACCGGCCGCCAATGGATTCAGGTCGATGTAGTCGTCATAGCCCAGCAACGGCGCGACGCGGTTGAGCAAATCCTGGCCGCCGTAAAAAATCAGCAGGATCAGCACCAGATCGGGGATACCGCGAATGACCGTGGAGTACAGATCGCCCAGCCACGCCAGCCAGCGTACGGGCGACAGCCGCAACGCCACACCGATCAGGCCGAGCACGATCGCCAGCGCCATGGACGACAAGGCGAGCTGCAAGGTCAGCCATGCACCGTCGAGGATGACGGCCCCGTAGCCTTTCAACATGTTGTTTGGCCCTCTGGCGTGGGAAATGAAAATGGCGCAATCAGACGGCGTTCGGGCCTGCTGTTTGCGCCATGGGCGATTACGCCAACTTACTGACCGTAGATGTCGAAGTTGAAGTACTTGTCCTGGATTGCCTTGTACTTACCGTTGGCGCGGATCGCGGCGATGGCAGCGTTGATCTTGTCCAGATTGGCTTTATCGCCCTTGCGCACGGCAATGCCGACGCCATCACCGAAGTAGTTGACGTCAGTGAAGGCCGGACCCACGAAAGCGTAGCCTTTACCGGAATCGGTATTGAGGAAACCGTCCTGCAGCAGGGTTGCGTCCGCTACGGTGCCATCGAGACGGCCAGCGCCGATATCCAGATAGATTTCGTTCTGCGAGCTGTACGGTTTGATTTCTGCGCCCAGTGGAGCCAGGACTTCCTTGGCGAAACGCTCGTGGATCGAGCCACGCTGCACGCCGATGTTCTTGCCTTTGAGTTCGGTCAGGCCGTCGCTGACAACAGTGCCCTGTTTCATGACCAGACGCGCCGGGGTGTTGTAGTACTTGTTGCTGAAGTCGACTGACTTCTTGCGGTCTTCAGTGATCGACATCGAGGACAGGATGGCGTCGATCTTGCGCACTTTGAGGGCCGGGATCAGGCCGTCGAATTCTTGCTCGACCCATGTGCATTTGACTTTCATCTCTTCGCACAGCGCATTACCGATGTCGTAGTCGAAACCGACGATGTTGCCGTCCGGTGCTTTGGAAGCAAACGGAGGGTAAGCCGCTTCGATGCCGATTTTCAGTGGTTTTTCATCAGCGAAGACTGGCTGAGCCAATACGGACAGCGCCAGTGCGCCAAGAAGCATGAGCTTTTTCATGGGTGAGACTCCATCGGTACAGCACAAAATTAGGCAGAGTGAGCGAAACGCTCAATGTGCAGAAGGAAAATCATGAATTGCAGCGCTAACACCATCGAGTCTTGGCTCGACATGCCTTGGGCGAAAGATCGGCATTTTAGCGGCAGGCCTGAAGTCGATATTTCTTCCAGGCGACAACAAGTTACAGAAGCACCGAGAAAGCCGATCAGCTTGATTGACAGGCTTTTGGTTTCGTGACAGCGGCGACAATGTCGACTGCGCGCGCCCAACACGGCGCGCATTATTGGCAAAAGGTCTGGAAGAGGCAAATTTGTAGGAGCCAAGTTGTCGCCGAAGTGGATTTGCGGGGTCGTCAGCCAGAATGCTTCGCGAACAAGTTCGCTCCTACAGGTGTTCCCCGCATGCTGACCTGAAGATGCTCGCCGCCTTTCTGTAGGAGCCAACTTGTTGGCGAGCCCACCAACGCAGTTCGTCAGTCGATAGCGTATCGGCGGGGTTAGGGCCGCTTCGCAGCCCATCGCGGGACAAGCCACGCTCCTACGCCTTCAGGGCAGAAGCGGTGGGTTGCACCGGCAAAAAAAAACCCGCCCGGCTTTCACCGGACGGGGCTTTGGTTTTGCAATCGCGTATCAGGCGACGTTCATGGTCTTGTGGGTCTCGACCAGATGCGCCACCACGCCAGGATCGGCCAGGGTGGAGATGTCGCCCAGCGAGTCGTATTCGCCGGTGGCGATCTTGCGCAGGATGCGGCGCATGATCTTGCCGGAGCGGGTTTTCGGCAGGCCCGGGGCCCATTGAATAACGTCCGGCGAGGCGATCGGGCCAATTTCCTTGCGCACCCAGTTACGCAGTTCAATGCGCAGCGCTTCGTCTGGCACTTCGCCGCCGTTCAGGGTGACGTAGACATAAATGCCCTGCCCTTTCAGATCATGAGGCACGCCAACCACGGCCGCTTCAGCAACTTTCGGGTGCGCGACCATCGCGCTCTCGATTTCAGCCGTGCCCATACGGTGGCCGGAAACGTTAAGCACGTCGTCCACACGCCCGGTAATCCAGAAATAACCGTCCTCGTCACGACGCGCGCCGTCACCAGTGAAGTACATGCCGCGGAAGGTCTTGAAGTAGGTGTCGACGAAGCGGTCATGGTCGCCATACAGCGTGCGCGACTGGCCCGGCCATGAGTCGAGAATCACCAGGTTACCTTCGGCGGCGCCTTCGATCAGGTTGCCCAGGTTGTCCACCAACGCCGGAATCACGCCGAAGAACGGACGCGTTGCCGAACCCGGTTTCAGCGCTGTGGCGCCAGGCAACGGACTGATCAGAATGCCGCCGGTTTCGGTCTGCCACCAGGTATCGACGATCGGGCAGTTCTTCTTGCCGATGGTGTTGTAGTACCAGTTCCAGGCTTCCGGGTTGATCGGCTCGCCCACCGAACCCAACAGGCGCAGGCTCGAACCGTCTGCACCTTCAACGGATTTGGTGCCTTCGGCCATCATGGCGCGAATCGCAGTCGGTGCGGTGTAGAGGATGTTGACCTTGTGCTTGTCGACGATCTTCGACAGGCGGGTGATGTCCGGGTAGTTCGGCACGCCTTCGAACAGCAGCGTGGTCGCGCCATTGGCCAGCGGGCCGTAGACGATATAGCTGTGGCCCGTCACCCAGCCGACGTCGGCGGTGCACCAGTAGACTTCGCCCGGCTTGTAGTCGAACACGCGTTCGTGGGTCAGCGCGGCATACAGCAAATAGCCGGCGGTGGTGTGCAACACGCCCTTGGGTTTGCCGGTAGAGCCTGAGGTGTAAAGAATGAACAGCGACTCTTCGGCGCCCATTTCTTTAGGCGCGCAGGTGCTTGAAGCCACTTCCAGCAGCGAGTGGTACCAGATGTCGCGGTGACGGTTCCACTCGATGTCGCCGCCGGTGCGCTTGCAGACGATGACCTTTTGCACGCTAGCGGTTTCGGGGTTGGTCAGGGCGCGGTCGACGTTGGCTTTCATGGCGGTTTTCTTGCCGCCGCGCAGGCCTTCGTCAGCGGTGATCACCACCTTGGATTTGCAGTCGATGATCCGGCCCGCCAACGCTTCTGGCGAGAAACCACCGAACACCACCGAGTGAATCGCACCGATGCGTGCGCAGGCCAGCATGGCAACTACGGCTTCGGGGATCATCGGCATGTAGATCGTCACGACATCGCCGCGATGCACGTCCTGACCACGCAAGGCATTGGCAAACTTGCAGACTTCTTCGTGAAGTTCACGATAAGTAATGTTGCGGCTTTCGGAAGGGTCGTCGCCCTCCCAGATAATTGCCAGTTGATCGCCGCGCTCGGCCAGATGGCGGTCGAGGCAGTTATAGGAAACGTTCAAGGTGCCATCGGCAAACCACTTGATGTCGACCCGGTGATCATCGAAGGAAGTCTGTTTGACAGTAGTGAAAGGCTTGATCCAATCCAGGCGCTTGGCCTGCTCACGCCAGAAACCATCGGGGTTGACCACCGACTGCTGGTACATGGCCTTGTAGGTCGCCTCATCAGTGAGCGTGTTCGCTGCCACTTCAGGGCGGACGGGGTAAAGGGAAGCCGCACTCATCTTTCTTACCTCGGTGGATATGTTGTTGTTTTATGGCCCTGTTGTATCCGGCAAGGACTACAAAGGCCATTCGACGATGGTCTTACCGTTTGCCAGCATACGCTTCTGCCGGGCTGAAACGCTCTGGCCACGGGGCTTACTGATAATGGGACTACGACCAAAGCACTAGATTCCCGAGCGCCTGGACAACGTATCTGGCGATTGTTACCGATTCGCTCAATAGTGTTTATCAAAACGGTTTGTATATGAACAACGGCAACAGGCCTAGAATCCGTCTCGCCAACAAGGCAAATGATTGACAACTAAACGCCCCCACACAGGCAAGTTGATCCAGTTACTTAAAGCGCAACTAATCAAGCTCCACGCAGAGTCTCAAAAAGATTCTGTGCACCCTGCCGGGCAGAGTTTCTGTCACGCAGAAATAAATCCTGAACCTAGAGGTAACTTGTAATGAAAGCTGCACTGGTTGTAATGGCTCTTTGTGGTTTCAGCACTTTGGCGATGGCGGAAGAATCAAACGCGAAAATCGCCGCACAGAACCAACGCCAAGCGGTCGAGCAATACACTTACTCGACGCATCTGGATATCGCCAAAGTCATTTCAGTCGATCAAGTCCCCAACGTCTGCCGCGTCGTGCCACAGCACATGACCTACGAAGACTCCCATGGCCAGCGTCACGTCATGGAATATCAAGTGATGGGCAACGGCTGCAGCAACGGTTGATAGCGGGCGGTTACTCAACGCAACGCTTGCCCGCAACGAAACGCCGGCATCAACCGTACCCGACTGATGCATGACCGTTGTTGGCAGGCGTGTTTGCAACTACCGACAAGTACGCAGCACTTATTTATCTCCTTCTAAATAATGCCGCAACTTATTGGCGATCGTTGTATGAGAAACCCCAAGGCGTTTAGCTAATAAACGGCTACTGGGGTATTGCTCATGAAGAGTTGCCAATACAGTCTTTTCAAAACGTCCGACAATATCTTCAAGGTTTCCTTCCAGAACATTGCTCCCCAGTGAGAAGTGTTCCAGCGCCGGGCGAGCTGACTGTTCGGGAAAGCGAATATGTGCGGTGGTTATTAAACCGCCTTCGCACAACGAAACTGCCTGAAACAGTACGTTCTCCAGCTGCCGCACATTGCCTGGCCAATGGTATTGGCGCAGACGCTCCAGAGCCGCAGGCGCCATGTTCGGCAGCGGACAACCAATTTGCCGACTGGCCTGATCAAGAAAATGCTCCACCAGCGGCGCCAGTCCATCCAGGCATTCACGCAACGGCGGGATGTGCAGCGACAGCACGTTGAGCCGATGGTAGAGGTCCTGACGAAAAGCCCCTCGGGCACACAGCTCGGAAAGATCCACCTGAGTGGCGCAGATCACCCGCACGTCGAGATAGACGTCTTCATCGCTGCCAACCCGGCGAAAGCAGCCCTCCTGCAGATAGCGCAACAGCTTGGCCTGCAAGCGCGGGCTCATGTCCACCACACCATCGACAAATAGCGTGCCGCCAGCGGTGAGTTCCAGAAGGCCCAATTTGCCCTCTGCCCGCGCGCCATCGAAAGCTCCGGGGCCATAGCCGAACAGCTCGGTTTCAGCCATGGATTCAGACAGACCTGCACAGTTGAGCGACATCATCGGCGACTGCCCGCGCGGGCTTGCCAGATGGCAGGCTCGGGCGAGTAATTCCTTGCCGGTGCCGGTTTCGCCTTCAATTAATAACGGCGCGTCCAGCGGCGCCATGCGTCGAGCCTCCCGGACCACGGCGGCCATCACTTTCGAGCTTTGAAAGATGCTGTCGAAGCCGCGCAGCTCCTGTTTGCGCACGTTGTAGATACGCTCTCCAACGCGGTCGGCCCGGTGCAACGTCAGCACCGCGCCGGCCATGGCCTCGCTGTCATCGTGTTCTGATTGCAGCGGGGCGATGTCGGCGAGAAACACGTCGCCCTTCACTTTCACCCGCAGGCCGTTGATTCGGGATTTATTCGCGCGGACTAATTGCGGCAAGTCGAAATCTTCAGCGTAACGAGACAGCGCAATGCCGGGCACCTCATCGACGCGAACCCCGAGCAACTGTGCCGCCGCACGGTTGGCGGCAACAATTGAGCCGCCCATGTCGATGGACATCACCGGAAACTCCAGTGCGCCAAGCAAAGCATTGAGCTCCATGTGCCTGCGTTCACTGGGCATCAACCCCACTCGTTTGACGCCGAACACACCGGGGATGACTTCGAACTTTGGCCCCAGTGCCTGAAACTGCAAATTGATCAGATTCGGGCAGCGCAGGTAAATCGCGTCCCCAAACTCTCCCCCGACTTCGCCCCCGGAGACATTGACGCCATAGGAGACCAGCAGATCGAGGATGTCTCGCAGGATGCCAACGCGATTTTGACAATGGACTTTGATGCGCATAGAGGAGGTCAACCTTCGCAAGCGAACGACAATTTTTGTTATGGACGAAGTTTAGCGTCAAGAATGCGTTACAGCACAGAGCCGGAAGATCACACAGATGCTGCTTCAAACCATGCCCATGCACGCGACGTAAAGAATTCGTTACAAAAGCAGGCTGTATAACGTATTCATACCCGTTTACACCGCTCCCTCTCCAGAGCCGTTGGGTTATCAATACGCTAATGCAGCGTTCTAAAAAGCTGCACTTTCAACGCTTCGACAGATCACTCCAACGACAAAAACAAACTCAGGAGAGCAGCATGAAGCAGAGCGGATACATGGCCCGCGAGCCCGATTCGGATGGGTTTATCGATTACCCGGATGCGGAGCATGAGGTGTGGAACACGCTGATCACTCGGCAGTTAAAGGTGATAGAAGGCCGGGCCTGTCAAGAATACCTGGACGGTATCGATCAGCTCGGCTTGCCCCATGACCGAATTCCGCAGCTAGACGAGATCAACCGCGTACTGGATGCCGCTACAGGCTGGCAAGTCGCCCGCGTCCCGGCGCTGATCCCCTTCCAAACCTTTTTTGAACTGCTGGCAAATAAACGATTTCCGGTGGCGACCTTCATTCGCACTCGCGAAGAACTGGACTACTTGCAAGAGCCGGACATTTTCCATGAGGTCTTCGGTCATTGCCCGCTGCTGACCAACCCCTGGTTTGCCGAATTCACCCACACCTACGGCAAACTTGGCCTGGCAGCCAGCAAGGAACAACGCGTCTATCTGGCGCGGCTTTACTGGATGACCATCGAGTTCGGCCTGGTGAATACCGCTCAGGGTATGAAGATTTACGGCGGAGGTATTCTGTCCTCGCCCAAGGAAACCCTGTACAGCCTGTCGCAGACACCGGAGCATCAGGCGTTCGATCCCATCGAAGCGATGCGCACGCCCTACCGCATCGATATTCTGCAGCCGGTGTATTTCGTGCTGCCGGACCTCAAGCGCCTGTTCGACCTCGCGCAGGAAGACATCATGGGCATGGTCACCCAAGCCACGGCGCTTGGCTTGCATGCACCTCGCTTTGCCCCTAAGCAACAGTTGCCCAAACCTCAAACAGCCTGATCAGGAACTTACGTTATGACGTCTTTAAACCAAGCCCATTGCGAGGCCTGCAAAGCCGACGCACCGCAAGTCAGCGAAGCCGAACTGCCAGCGCTGCTCAAGCAGATCCCTGACTGGAACATCGAAGTGCGCGACGGCGTGATGCAGCTGGAAAAAGTCTTCGCTTTCAAGAATTTCAAATTTGCGCTGGCGTTTACCAACGCGGTCGGCGAAATTGCCGAAGCTGAAGGTCATCACCCCGGTCTGTTGACCGAGTGGGGCAAGGTGACCGTCACCTGGTGGAGCCATTCGATCAAAGGGCTGCACCGCAATGATTTCATCATGGCCGCCCGCACCGACGAGGTGGCCACTGGCGCCGAGGGCCGCAAGTAATGCATTTCTCACAGATTCAGCGTGTACCCGATGATCCGATCCTGGGCCTGATTCAGGCTTATGCCAAAGATCCGAACCCCAACAAGTTCGATCTTGGCGTTGGCGTTTATAAAGACGCGCAAGGCCTGACCACCATTCCTCGCGCCGTGAAGCTGGCCGAGCAGCGACTGGTGGATTCACAGCCGACCAAGACCTACATCGGTGGCCACGGGGAGCCGCGCTTCGGCACGCTGATCTGTGATTTGGTACTCGGCGCCGAATCGCCATTGATTCGCGACCGACGCGTCGGCGCCACCCAGACGCCGGGGGGTACCGGGGCTCTGCGCCTGAGTGCAGATTTCATCCGCAACTGCCTGCCGGGCAAGGGCATCTGGCTCAGCGACCCGACCTGGCCGATTCACGAAACCATCTACGCTGCGGCGGGCTTGAAAGTCAGTCACTACCCTTACGTGGGCAGCGACAACACGCTGAATGTCCCGGCGATGCTGGAAACCCTGAATCAGATTCCCGAAGGCGATGTGGTGCTGCTCCACGCCTGTTGCCACAACCCCACTGGCTTCGATTTGTCTCAGGACGACTGGCAGGCCGTGCTGAAGATCGTCAAGGCGCGCAACCTGCTGCCGTTGATCGACTTCGCCTATCAGGGTTTCGGCGACGGCCTCGAGCAAGATGCCTGGGCCGTCCGCCTGTTTGCCGCCGAACTGCCTGAGCTGCTGATCACCAGTTCCTGCTCGAAGAACTTCGGCCTGTACCGTGAACGCACCGGCGCACTGCTGGTGTGTGCCGAGAACACCGAAAAGCTCGCCGACGTGCGCAGTCAGTTGTCGGCTACCGCGCGTAATCTGTGGTCCAACCCGCCGGATCATGGCGCTGCCGTGGTGGCCGAGATTCTGGGTGATCCTGAACTCAAAGCTTTGTGGGCCGATGAGGTGGAAGAAATGCGCAGCCGCATCGCGCAGTTGCGTCAGGGTTTGGTTGAGGCTTTGACGCCGCTGGGCCTGGGCGAACGTTTTGCGCACATCGGCGTGCAGCGCGGGATGTTTTCTTATACCGGCCTGAGCGATGAGCAAGTGGCGCGTCTGCGACGTGAGCACAGCGTGTACATGGTCAACGCTGGCCGTGCGAACGTGGCAGGGATCGATGCCACCCGCCTGGATGCGCTGGCGGCGGCGATTGCGGCTGTTTGCTAACGACGCCCACTCTGTAGGAGCCAACTTGTTGGCGAGCCGGCCGCTTCGGTGTATCAGGCGGGATGCCTCGCGAACAAGTTCGCTCCTACAGAGGCAGAAGTGCATTTCCCTTCAAATGACAAACGGCCAACATTAAAAGTCTGTTTGTCATTTGTTGTGCTGTATCCTGCCGAAGCGTTTTAAGGACGTGCTGTTCAATCGGTAGTAAACACTTGTGAGGAGCGACGACGATGCATGAAATCCCAAACTTCCCCTTCCCAAGCAAACCACAGCAAAGCGCTGCAGCCCGCCAGGAACTCGGTCAGCCGATCGAGATGAAGGCAGGTGCCAAGAATGACCCAGGCAAGAAAGCACAACGCCCGCGCTAACGGCTCACGCCGACGCAAAAGGCTGATTTTCAGCCCCTATGGAAGAACTCCTTCAAGTGTATTTCCATAAGGGCTGAGATGCTCGAGTAGAGAATTCATGTCCGACTTCACCGAAACACAAGCCCAGGCCCTCATCGGCACCGCCGAGAAAATGATCGACATCTGGGCCCGCCTGCCCGTCGAGAAGCAAGACGCGTTGCTCGCACGGTTCGGCACGCAGGAAAACGCTTTGGCTGCCCTTGTGACTACCCAACTGGTCGCCCCGCTGGAAAAATAATGTTGTGGATAACTAGCGCTGTGGATAACTCCGCGGCTTACAATCCAGACACAATCTGCAATTCATTTTGTCGCTGTTCATCCTTGACCTGCCATCTACAGGCAACCCTCGTTATGATGGTGGCGGCGCTCGCATCTTGATGCGTCTACGCTGAATCCTGTTTCACCCCCGCCTCACCCTCCCTGTCGTAATCGTGGATTGTTGCCATGCCAGACGCTTCGCGCGCCGAAACACAACGCCCTATGGCGGTCACGCTGCAGGTCGTTTCGATTGTCCTGTTCACTTTCATTGGCTACCTGAACATCGGCATTCCGCTCGCCGTGCTGCCGGGCTACGTTCACACCGACCTGGGCTTCGGCGCCATTGCCGCGGGCCTGGTGATCAGCGTGCAATACCTCGCCACGCTGCTCAGTCGTCCTTATTCCAGCCGCATCATCGACATCCATGGCAGCAAGAAAGCCGTGCTGATTGGCCTGGCTGGCTGCGGACTCAGTGGCGTGTTCATGCTGTTGGCGGACATGCTGGAAAGCTGGCCGCTGATGAGCCTGATCAGCCTGTTCATCGGGCGACTGGTGTTGGGCAGCGCTGAAAGTCTGGTAGGTTCAGGCTCCATTGGCTGGGGCATCGGCCGGGTCGGCTCGCAAAATACAGCCAAAGTCATTTCCTGGAACGGCATTGCCAGCTACGGCGCGCTGGCCATTGGCGCGCCGCTGGGGGTTTTCCTGGTGAACGGCCTAGGGCTGTGGAGCATGGGCGTGAGCATCATTCTGCTGGCCAGCCTTGGTATTGCGCTGGCCTGGAAGAAAACTCCCGCGCCGATTGTCCACGGCGAGCGCCTGCCGTTCATGCACGTGCTGGGGCTCGTGTTGCCACACGGCACCGGCCTTGCGTTGGGTTCGATTGGTTTTGGCACCATCGCGACGTTCATTACCCTCTATTACGCCAGCCATGCGTGGCCCAACGCAGTGCTGTGCCTTAGCCTGTTCGGCGCCTGTTTCATCGGCGCGCGGCTGATGTTCGGCAACATGATCAACCGCCTCGGCGGCTTTCGCGTGGCGATTGCATGCTTATCGGTGGAGGCTGTGGGCTTGTTGCTGCTGTGGCTGGCGCCCAACCCCAACCTGGCACTCGCCGGTGCGGCGCTCACAGGATTTGGCTTCTCGCTGGTGTTTCCCGCGCTGGGCGTCGAGGCGGTGAATCTGGTTCCAGCGTCCAGCCGTGGCGCGGCCGTCGGGGCTTATTCGCTGTTCATCGATTTGTCGCTCGGGATCACCGGGCCGGTGGCTGGCGCTGTGGCGGCAGGCTTCGGTTTTGCGTCGATCTTTCTGTTTGCCGCTATCGCAGCGCTGTGCGGATTGGGGTTGAGCGTTTATCTGTACAAGCAGGCGCAGGTACTGCGGGAGAAGGCGGTCGCCAACGCCTGAATCATCGGCGCTTGCGCGGGCCTCTTCGCGACCCGGTCCACTCCCACAAGGCGACCGTATTCGCTGTCAGAAATCCACTTTGCCGCGCCCGGCCTTGATCGACCCGCGCTTGGTCTTCGACTCCAGGCGCCGGGTCTTGGACCCCAGGGTCGGCTTGGTCGGGCGACGCTTCTTCTCGACTTTGCCCGCGTTGACGATCAGCTCGCTCAGACGCTCAAGAGCATCCGCGCGATTCTGTTCCTGCGTGCGGTATTGCTGGGCCTTGATGATGATCACGCCCTCGCTGGTAATCCGGCTGTCACGCAGGGCCAGCAGACGCTCCTTGTAAAACGGCGGCAATGACGAGGCGTTGATGTCGAAGCGCAGGTGCATCGCGCTGGACACCTTGTTGACGTTCTGACCGCCCGCGCCTTGCGCACGGATGGCCGTCAGCTCGACCTCGGCGTCGGGCAAGTGCACGTTGTTGGAGATGATCAGCATTCGGAGACCTGTGCAATTTCGGGCGCGATCGGCGTCCACTTGTAGGAGCGCGCTTGCCCGCGAAATATCCTTTCATCCGACAGATATCTGCCGAATGTACCGACCTCATCGCGGGCAAGCGCGCTCCTACAGGCTTCGCCCCTAATCACTTGATAATCGACGTGCGCTGGGCCATGGATTCACTGGCCGCGTGGCGTTTGTTCTTAAGCACGAAGAACCCCCACATCACCAGCAACCACACCGGAATCGCGTACACCGACACGCGAATGCCGGGAATCATCAACATGATCACCAGAATCAACGCTACAAACGCCAGACACACATAGTTCCCGACCGGATACCACAGCGCTTTGAACAGCGGCACCTGCTGCGTGCGATTCATGTGCTGGCGGAATTTCAGATGCGAGTAGCTGATCATCGCCCAATTGATCACCAGCGTGGCAACCACCAGCGACATCAGCAGCTCCAGCGCATTCTGCGGGATCAGGTAATTGAGCAGCACCGCGATCACCGTCACCGCCGCCGACACCAGAATCGCTCGCACCGGCACACCGCGATTGTCGACCCGGGCCAGCGATTCAGGCGCATCGCCCTGCTCTGCCATGCCGAACAACATGCGCGCGTTGCAATAGGTGCCGCTGTTGTACACCGACAACGCGGCGGTCAGTACCACGAAGTTGAGAATGTGCGCCGCCGTGTTGCTGCCGAGCATCGAGAACACTTGCACGAACGGGCTGCCGCTGTAGGAATCGCCGGACGCGTTGAGCGTACTCAGCAGCGCATCCCACGGGGTCAGCGACAACAGCACCACCAGCGAGCCGATGTAGAAAATCAGAATCCGGTAGATCACCTGATTGATGGCTTTGGGAATGATGACTTTCGGCTGATCGGCTTCTGCGGCGGTAAACCCGAGCATTTCCAGGCCGCCGAAGGAGAACATGATGAACGCCAGCGCCATTACCAATCCGCTCACCCCGTTCGGGAAGAATCCGCCGTGGTCCCACAGATTACTCACCGAGGCTTGTGGTCCGCCGCTGCCGCTGACCAGCAAGTAACTGCCCAAGGCGATCATGCCCAGAATAGCCACGACCTTGATGATCGCGAACCAGAACTCCGCTTCCCCGAACACCTTGACGTTAGCCAGGTTGATGACGTTGATCATCACGAAGAACACTGCGGCCGAAGCCCACGTCGGGATTTCAGGCCACCAGTAATGCACGTACTTGCCGACGGCCGTAAGCTCGGACATGCCCACCAGAATGTACAAAACCCAGCAGTTCCAGCCCGACAAAAAGCCTGCGAAACCGCCCCAGTATTTATGCGCGAAATGGCTGAACGACCCGGCCACCGGCTCTTCGACAATCATCTCGCCCAACTGGCGCATGATCATGAAGGCGATGAAGCCACACAGGGCGTAGCCCAGAATCATCGACGGACCCGCCGACTTGAGCACACCCGCCGAACCCAAGAACAAGCCGGTGCCAATAGCGCCGCCGAGGGCGATCAGCTGGATGTGACGGTTTTTCAGACCACGCTTCAACTCACCTGAAGGGGGCATATGCTCACTCATTGAATGTCACCTTGTTGTTCTTGTCTGCGACGGAATCGAACCCGACACGCTCATGACGCATCGGAGTGAAACGGAGTGGGTAACCCCGAGTTTTTGGCGTCCATACGCCCAGTGATCACAGAAAAAACGACGCGCATTGTACACCGGTGCCCGGCGTAAATTTCAGGCAAAAAAAAACCAGTCGATCGACTGGCTTTTTTTTCACTTCAAACAACCATCACTCAGGCTTGCGACGACCGAACCCTGGACGCTGGCCGGAACCTGCTGGAGGTCCGCGACGTTTGCCCGACGGAGTCTTGTCGTCGACCAGCTTGATGCCCGGACGCGAAGGCTTCGGCTTGGCCGGACGCTTGTTCATGTCGCTTGGACGCTCGGCCACTGGCGTACCACGGCTGCTGTCGGTACGGCCTTCGGAACGACCGCCGACCGGTGGACGTGGCGTGCGTTGACCGCGACCACCTTCCTGCGGCTTACCGGACGGGCGTACACGCTCGCCTTCAGGCACACGCGGTTCGCGCGCAGGGCGTTTTTCGCCGACTGCATAACGCGGATCGCGGGCTGGACGGTCTGCACCTTCGCCACGGGGCTCGCGAGCAGGACGATCGCTGCCAATGGCAGGACGCGGCTCACGTACCGGACGATCGCCGCCAATAGCAGGACGCGGCTCACGCACCGGGCGCTCGGCACCGTCTGCATCCTTGGCCGGACGCACGTTACGCACGCGCTCGCCTTTGCCCAACGGACGCGACGATTGGCGCTGCAAGCGCTCCATCTTGTCTTTGGTCTTGGCGTTCATCTGCGGCATGGCGACCGGCGTCAGGCCGACTTCGGCGCTGAGGGTGTCGACTTCATACTGGCTCATTTCGCGCCAGCGACCCATCGGCAAGTCGGAGTTGAGAAACACCGGGCCATAGCGCACGCGCTTGAGACGGCTGACCACCAGACCCTGGGATTCCCACAGACGGCGAACCTCACGGTTACGCCCTTCCATCACAACGCAGTGGTACCAGTGGTTGAAGCCTTCACCGCCCGGAGCGATCTGGATGTCGGTGAAACGCGCCGGACCGTCTTCGAGGATCACGCCGTTCTTCAAACGCAGCAACATGTCGTCGTCGACTTCGCCACGCACGCGGACTGCGTATTCACGGTCCATTTCGAACGAGGGGTGCATCAGGCGGTTGGCCAGTTCACCGTCAGTGGTGAACATCAGCAAACCGGTGGTGTTGATGTCCAGACGACCAACGTTGATCCAGCGGCCTTCTTTCGGGCGCGGCAAACGATCAAATACCGTCGGGCGACCTTCGGGGTCGTCACGGGTGCAGATTTCGCCGTCTGGTTTGTTGTACATGATGACGCGGCGGACGGTCTCAGCGGCTTCTTCACGCTTGATCACGCGGCCGTCAACGGTGATGGCGTCGTGCAAATCGACGCGCAGACCGAGGTTTGCGTCCTTGCCATTGACTTTGACGCGGCCCTGGGTGATCCAGGCCTCTACGTCTCGGCGAGAACCGACGCCGATGCGCGCCAGTACTTTTTGCAGTTTTTCGCCTGCTGGGCCGATTTCCTGGCTGTCCTGCTTGTCTTTGTCACTCATCTGGGCACCTCCCGGTGTGTCGATCAGGCCATGCTCGACAAAGCATGTCCCGGTTGCCTGACGTCAGCTTCTATAAAGAGAAGGCGCGCTGGCGGAATACTGAAAGCCTGATGGCGGGTATGGATCGCCAAAAGGTCGCGAATCATACGCCCATGGCAGGCGCTGCGCATCAGAGACTAGCCGAAAACTTTTCGCTTACTTCTTTTTCCGCCGACCGGCGGCCTTGAGCTTTATCAGGCGCATGGCTGATTCAGCCAGCACCGAGCGTTTTTCGTCTTTTTCCATCTTCTTCCACGACTTGATCTCACGCTTGCTACGACCGCAGCCCAGGCAGATATCGTCGGTGAATTTGCAAAGGCTGATGCAGGGGGATTTGGTGCTCATGGGCTGGCCTGAAATGGGAGGGCAACTGTAGGAGCGCGCTTGCCCGCGATTGCGATCTGTCTGCGACGAGTGTGTTCGCCTGACACAACGCCATCGCGGGCAAGCGCGCTCCTACAACGGCAATGCTGAGTTACCTACCGCGATTCTTCATCGTCCCGCGGCTCGTCTTCCAATTCAGACTCCGCATCGGGCGGATCGATTAATAAATCGTCGAAATCAATTTTCAGCCCTTTCTCCATGGAATCCAGCTCAACCAACAGGCTGCGGAAGCTGGTTTCGTCACGGGGCGGCTCAGGTTCGGCGTCAGGATCAAGACTGGCATCGGCCAACGCTTGCAGATGCGCAGGCACCGGCGCGTCGTCAAAGTCCAGCACCGGGTCGGGCTCCAGCTCGCGCAGGTCAGCCAGCGGCGGCAGGTCGTCGAGGTTTTTCAGGTTGAAGTGATCGAGGAATGCCTTGGTGGTGGCGAACATTGCCGGTTTGCCCGGCACGTCGCGATAGCCCACAACCCGCACCCACTCACGCTCCAGCAGGGTCTTGACGATGTTGGTGTTGACCGCCACGCCACGCACGTCCTCGATCTCGCCACGGGTGATCGGCTGACGATAGGCAATCAACGCCATGGTTTCGAGCAGGGCGCGGGAGTAACGCTGTGGGCGCTCTTCCCACAAGCGCCCGACCCACGGCGAAAACTTCTCGCGAATCTGCAGGCGATAACCGGACGCAACTTCCTTGAGTTCGAACGCGCGGCTGTCGCAGGACTTGCGCAGCACCTCCAGGGCCTTCTTGAACACCGGCGGCTCCGGGCGCTCGCCTTCTTCGAACAGTTCGTACAGTCGCTCAAGCGATTGCGGTTTACCGGAGGCCAGCAGAAAAGCTTCGAGCAGCGTTGCCAGCTCGCGGGGTTCGTTGAGGTTCATCGATCAGCTCTAGCTCTTTATTCGGCTCGCGCGCGCACATGGATAACGGCAAACGGTTCGTTCTGCACCAGTTCGACGAGGGATTCCTTGACCAGCTCAAGGATTGCCATGAAGGTCACGACCACACCCAGCCGCCCTTCTTCGGCGGTGAACAGCTCGGCAAACGGCACGAACCCGCCGCCCTTCAAGCGCTCCAGGACATCACTCATGCGTTCGCGGGTGGACAGCGCTTCGCGGCTGACCTGATGGCTTTCGAACATGTCGCCCCGACGCAGCACTTCTGCCATGGACATCAACAGCTCGTCGAGACTGACGTCCGGCAACAGCTTGCGCGCACGGGCTTCGGGGGCATCGAGTTTGGGCACCACGACATCGCGACCTACCCGCGACAGACCGTCGATACCTTCGGCTGCAGCCTTGAAGCGCTCGTATTGCTGCAGACGGCGGATCAGCTCGGCGCGGGGATCGTCTTCCTCTTCCTCGGCAGCTTCCGAACGCGGCAGCAGCATGCGCGATTTGATCTCGGCCAGCATGGCGGCCATCACCAGATATTCGGCGGCCAGCTCCAGGCGCACGGTTTTCATCAGCTCGACATAACCCATGTATTGGCGAGTGATTTCTGCCACAGGGATGTCGAGGATGTTGATGTTCTGTTTGCGGATCAGGTAAAGCAGCAAATCGAGGGGGCCTTCGAAGGCCTCAAGAAACACTTCCAGCGCATCGGGCGGGATGTAGAGGTCCAGCGGCATTTGCGTGACCGCCTGACCGTAGACCAGCGCAAACGGCAGCTCCTGTTGCGCGCCCGCCTGACTGTCGAGTGTTTCGGCGTCGGTCACTCGACTTCAACCCCGAACGGCGTCGGATCACCACAGCCCACGCGGATCACCTGCGGCTCGCCATCGGTCAGGTTGACCACAGTCGACGCCGAAACCCCACCCATACCGGCGTCGATGATCAAATCGACCTGATGTTCCAGCACTTCGCGCATCTCGAATGGATCGCTCAGCGGCACGGTTTCGCCGGGCAGGATCAAACTCACGCTCATCAACGGCTCGCCCAGCTCCTGCAACAGCGCCTGGGCAATCGGGTGGCGCGGCACACGCAGGCCAATGGTCCGGCGCTTGGGGTGCAGGACCAGTCGAGGTACGTCGCGGGTGGCACTGAGAATGAACGTATACGGCCCCGGCGTATGGGCCTTGAGCACGCGAAACGCCGTGGTGTCGACCTTGGCAAACATGCCCAGCTGCGAGAGGTCGCAGCACATCAGGGTGAAGTTGTGCTTGTCGTCCAGCTGACGCAACCGGCGAATGCGCTCGACTGCGTTCTTGTCGCCCATCTGGCAGCCCAGCGCGTAGGAGGAATCGGTGGGATACACCACCAGACCGCCCGCCCTGATGATCTCCACCGCTTGCTTGATCAGGCGCGCCTGGGGATTGTCCGGGTGGACCTGGAAAAATTGACTCACGGTATCTTCCTGTTCAGACGGCAGTAGGCTGTTCATTTTTGAATCGACACCAAAGTGGCGGCAAGTCCTCGGGGACCGGACGGTACATCCCGATCTCGGACCAGCCTCCAGGGGCATGAAAATCACTGCCGGCACTTACCAGCAGACCGAATTCACGGGCCAATATCGCCAGACTGCCTACCTGATCGGCAGGTTGCAGTCCGTTGACAACTTCAATGGCATGGCCGCCGGCCTGAAGAAAATCGGCAACCAGTTTGCGTCGTTTACTGCGGGTGAAATCGTAATGCCAAGGGTGGGCCAGGCTGACCCAGGCGTTTGCGCCGCGCAATGTAGCGACGGTTTCCTCAAGGGTCGGCCAGTGCTGTTTGACGTCGCCCAGCTTGCCAGCGCCCAGCCATTTGCGAAACGCTTCAGCGCGATCTTTCACGTATCCCTGGGCCACCATGAAGTCAGCAAAGTGCGGACGGGCGGGCGCATTTCCACTGTCGCCGAGCGCTTGCTGAATGGCGCGAGCCCCTTCGAGCGCACCTGGCATACCTTTCATCGCCAATTTGCGACTGATTTCTTCAGCGCGCAACCACCGACCGTGGTGCAACTGTTCGATAGCGTCCACCAGAACCTGTGCCTTGACGTCGAAACCATAGCCCAGAACATGGATGGTTGCGCCGCCCCAGGTGCAAGATAGCTCGACCCCGTTGATCAACTGCATATCCAGTGCAAGCGCCGCAGCGCGGGCTTCTTCGAGGCCTTCGAGGGTGTCGTGATCGGTCAGCGCCAGCATCCGTACGCCGTTCTCGTGGGCACGGGCGACCAGAACAGCAGGCGCGAGGCCACCGTCGGAGGCGGTGCTGTGGCAGTGCAGATCGACATTCATAGGGGCGCTTTCGCAGTCATTGATGTTTGTTATTATGCCGCCACATCCAGCTTCTGGCTCTTACTGTGAAACAATTCATCGACTTCATCCCGTTAATCCTGTTTTTCATCGTTTACAAGATCGACCCTCACGCTGTTGACGTGATGGGCCATAGCGTCATGGTCGGCGGCATCTTCAGCGCCACCGCCGTGCTGATCGCAAGCTCCATCGTGGTCTACGGCATCCTGTTTTTTAAGCAGGGCAGGCTGGAGAAAAGCCAATGGCTGACACTGATTGCCTGTCTGGTATTCGGCAGCCTGACGCTGGCCTTTCATAGCGAAACCTTCCTGAAGTGGAAAGCACCAGTAGTCAACTGGCTGTTCGCGCTGGTGTTTGCCGGTAGCCACTTCATCGGTGATCGCCTGCTGATCCAACGCATCATGGGCCACGCGCTGACTCTGCCGCAGGCCATCTGGACCAAACTGAACATCGCCTGGATCGTGTTCTTTTTGTTCTGCGGCGCGGCCAATCTGTACGTCGCGTTCACCTATCAAGAATTCTGGGTCGACTTCAAAGTATTCGGCAGCCTGGGCATGACGCTGCTGTTCCTGCTTGGCCAGGGCATATTCCTTGCCCGCCACATGCATGACGTCGATCCGGCGCCCACGCCTACTCCGAAAAAAACCGAGGACTGACATGCTCTACGCCATCGTTGCAACAGACGTCGCCAACTCCCTGGAAAAACGCCTGGAAGCTCGCCCTGCTCACCTCGAACGCCTGACCGCGCTGAAGGGTGAAGGCCGCATCGTGCTGGCAGGCCCCATGCCCGCCGTCGACAGCAATGACCCTGGCGCAGCAGGTTTCACTGGCAGCCTGATCGTTGCCGAGTTCGACTCCCTCAGCGCCGCACAAGCCTGGGCCGACGCCGACCCGTACATCAAGGCCGGCGTTTACGATCACGTCGTGGTCAAGCCGTTCAAACAGGTTCTGCCGTAAGTCTCAGCCATGTCGATCATCCGGTCAGCTCATGACCGGATGATTATGTCCCGCCATACCTCCCCCGCTTCGCCCCGCTCATTATTTGCCTCCTGCTGCCGACAACCTGCCAAATGCCTAATAAAAGTCAGGAGTACGGATGCGTTCAGGTCCTTGGTGTCTGCTGCTAGCCTTGCTGGCCGTTTCAGCGATCAGCCTCAGTGTCGAGGGGGAAGAATCCGCCGATACGATCAGCCACACACTGCCGTTGCCCAGCACCGCGAGCCAGCTCAGTGAGTTGCGTCAAAAGCTGGCGGACAGCGAACGTCAACGTGATGAATTGAGCAAGCGATTGCAAACCGGCAGTGCCGAGCAGGAAACAATTACGCTCAGTCGTCTGCGGCAAGAGAACCAAAGGCTCAAATTGCAGCTCAAAGAAGCACAATCCGTCTCCCCTGCGCGCGTCCTGACCGAACAGCAACAATGGTTTGTCGCAGGCGGCGGCGTTGCACTGATTGCCCTACTGTGCGGTATCTTTGCCAGCGGCTGGCGTAGACAGCGTCGGCAATGGCTAAATTGAGTGAGTCATGAGCGAGCTGTTATTAATTGATGATGACCAGGAGCTGTGTGAGCTTCTGAGCAGTTGGTTGACCCAGGAAGGCTTTCAGGTTCGCGCTTGCCACGACGGCCAAAGCGCGCGCAAGGCCTTGGCCGAAGCGTCGCCTGCTGCGGTGGTGCTGGATGTGATGCTGCCTGATGGCAGTGGTCTGGAACTGCTCAAACAACTACGCACCGATCATCCCGACCTGCCGGTGCTGATGCTGTCGGCCCGTGGCGAACCGCTGGACCGGATTCTCGGTCTGGAACTGGGCGCCGATGATTACCTGGCCAAACCCTGCGACCCCCGTGAACTGACCGCACGCTTGCGCGCGGTCCTGCGTCGCAGCCATCCCACTGCAGTGTCCACACAGCTGGAGCTGGGCGACCTGACCTTCAGCCCCGCTCGCGGCGTGGTCACGATCGACGATCAGGAGTTTGTCCTGACCGTGTCCGAAGCGCGTTTGCTAGAAGCGCTGCTGGGCCAGCCCGGCGAGCCACTGGAAAAACAGGAGCTGGCGCAGCTGGCCCTGGGCCGAAAGCTGACCCTGTATGACCGCAGCCTGGACATGCACGTCAGCAACCTGCGCAAGAAAATCGGCCCTCACGCCGATGGCCGCCCAAGGATCGTGGCGCTGCGCAGCCGGGGTTATTACTACGCGGTGTGATGCGTCCCTCTGTAGGAGCGAACTTGTTCGCGAAGTGTCTTGCCTGACACTGCGCATCGTCTGCCTCGCCAACAAGTTGGCTCCTACAAGACTGGCACTTGCCTTACCCTGTAGGAGAGAACTTGTTCGCGAAGCGTCTTGCCTGACACTGCGCATCGTCTGCCTCGCCAACGAGTTGGCTCCCACAGGGTTCGCAGTGCCACGCTATGTCAGATCGCGCTACACACCTCTTTACCCAAGCTTTACCCACGCCTGACCTCGCTTGACCTTGATCTCCCTAAACTGGCCTCAACCGGCACAGAGCCGGATTCGAGACAAGGAGATACACCATGCGTAAGACTCTGATGGCTTTGATGTTCGCTGCTGCTCTGCCTACCGTTGCGATGGCAATGCCACCCGCTGATGGCGGCCCGATGGGTCACGGCGGTCCTGGCTACGGCGGCCCGGGCATGCATCACAAAGGTCCGTTCGACAAACTGAACCTGACCCCTGAACAACGCCAGCAAGTGGGCAAGCTGATGGGCGACCAAATGCGCAGTCGCCACGAGATCACTGACAAATACCTGGCCAAGTTGTCGCCAGCCGATCAGAAAGCGATGCAGGACGAGTTCGCCGCCAAGCGTACCAAGACCGATACCGACATCCGCGCCATGCTCACGCCGGATCAGCAAAAGCAGTTTGATCAGATTAAGAAGGACCAGGAACAGCGCCGCGCCGATCGCGCCGAGTTCGAAGCCTGGAAAGCGCAGAAAGCGCAAAAAACCCAGTAATCGCGAACCAATCGCCGTTACGTTAACCGTCCAACCCGACACGCTCCGGCGTGCCGGGTTTTTCTGATTTGAGGGAATCACGTGCGCTCATTGTTCTGGCGAATCCTGGCGAGCTTCTGGCTCGCGATAGCATTGGTCGCAGGCTTGTCGATTCTGATGGGGCACATGCTCAATCAAGACGCATGGATTCTCAGCCGGCATCCCGGCCTGCATAAATTGCCGGAGAAATGGACGCAGCTGTACGACGAAAAAGGCACGGAGGCGGCTCAGGATTATTTGCAGGACCTCAAACGCAAATATCACATTGATGTGCAAGTGCTGAACGACAGTGGCGAAGCAGTCGTTGCCGGCACCTTCCCTCCCCGTGCGGCAGCTTTTGAGGCACGCCAGCATGATGATCCCAAACAGCAACTGCCATGGCGGCGGCTGACCACCGAATACACCAGCCCTAAGACCAGCGAAACCTACCTGCTGATCTACCGCATTCCCCACCCGGAACTGGACGCCTGGCACCGTGAAAGCCTGATGTGGCCCCTCAGTGCGCTGGGCATTGCGCTTGTGGTTTTGACGCTATTCAGCCTTTTCGTAACCTTGTCGATCACTCGCCCTTTAAGCCGCCTGCGCGGCGCAGTGCATGATCTAGGGCAAACCACCTATCAGCAAAACAGCCTGGCGCAACTGGCGGGGCGACGCGATGAATTCGGTGTCTTGGCCAATGACTTCAACCGCATGGGCGCGCGTTTGCAAAGCCAGATCAGCAGTCAGCGCCAACTGCTCCGTGACGTTTCCCATGAATTACGCTCGCCCCTGACCCGCCTGCGTATTGCCCTGGCGCTGGCCGAGCGCGCGGAACCCGAGCAGCGGGACAAACTGTGGCCGAGGCTGACCCGCGAATGTGATCGCCTGGAAGCGCTGATCGGCGAGATTCTGGCGCTGGCCCGACTGGACGCCGATGTAGGCACTGCCGAGGAAGTGGATCTCAATGGCTTGCTTGAACGCTTGAAAGCGGAGGCCGAGCAAAGCGCAGGGGATCAAGCGGTGAAGGTTGAAGTAGACCGCTCGTTGAGCCTGCTGGGCTGGACAGATGTGCTGGAGCGCGCGCTGGATAATCTGTTGCGCAATGCATCGCGGTTCAACCCTGCGGGCAAGCCGATCGAACTCAGCGCTACCCGGGCTGGCGAGCAAATGCGCATCAGCGTCCGCGATCATGGCCCGGGCGTTGCGCCAGAACACCTGACTCAATTGGGTGAACCTTTCTATCGTGCACCCGGCCAGACTGCCCCCGGTTATGGGTTGGGATTGGCGATTGCAAAGCGTGCGGCGGAAAAGCATGGCGGCAATCTGATTCTGGAAAATCACCCGGACGGCGGGTTTGTTGCGAGCCTTGAGCTACCCCGCAGCCACCTGTGAGTCCCTGTAGGAGCGCGCTTGCCCGCGAAGGCTCTTTGTCAGGCAATCTTGTTCTGACTGACCTGACGCCATCGCGGGCAAGCGCGCTCCTACAAATTTCAAATGCAACGCTTCAACCCTGCCACTCGCTCACAAAATCCACCACATCGACCTTCGAAGCCACACGCGGCGGGTTCTGCGGGGTGCCAAGATACAAAAACGCGATCACTTCTTCGTCTGCTTGCAGCCCAAGCCCCTTCGCCACGTGCGGTGAATACGACAGCTCACCCGTGCGCCATACTGCCCCAATACCCAATGCATATGCCGCCAGCAGAACGCCATGGGCCGCGCATCCGGCGGTGATCAGCTGCTCGCTCTTGGGCACCTTGTAGTGATCCTGAAGTTTGGCGATCACCACTACGACCAGCGGCGCACGCAGCGGGCCGTTACGAGCTTTGTCCAGGGCCTTCTCTTCGATTTCGCCGCCGCCCTGCTGCAACGCTTCGGCCAGCAAAGCGCCCATTCGCTCGCGGGCAGCGCCCTCAATAGTGAGAAAACGAAATGGCCGCAACTGGCCATGGTCGGGAGCGCGCAACGCAGCGCTAAACAGAATCTCTCGCTGCTCGGCGTCCGGCGCCGGTTCGATCAATCGGGGAACCGACACGCGGCTGAGCAGTAGGTCGAGTGCTTCCATCAAATCGATTCCTTATAAAAATGATTGGGCATTCTAGGACGTGTTGAACTTCAATGACCAATAGCAATGGCGATTACCTACAAGACACTCAGAAAGCGCCCCGGTTTACATGTGCATGACCACGGGTAGAATGGCGCCCCTTCAATTTCTCATCAGAGCGACCGCATGGCGTTGCCGACCCTTCGTATAATCGGTTTCATTATCGGCATCTTTCTCATCACGTTGGCCGTGGCGATGGTCGTGCCGATGGCGACATTGCTGATCTTCGAGCGTACAAGCGACCTGCCGTCGTTCCTGTGGGCGAGCACGATCACCTTCGTTGCTGGTCTGGCGCTGGTCATCCCCGGCCGCCCGGAGCATGTCCACCTGCGGCCACGGGACATGTACCTGCTGACCGTCAGCAGTTGGGTGGTGGTCTGCATCTTCGCCGCGTTGCCGTTTTTGCTGACCCAACATATCAGCTACACCGACTCCTTCTTCGAAAGCATGTCCGGCATCACCGCCACCGGGTCCACGGTATTGAGCGGGCTCGATACCATGTCGCCGGGGATTCTGATCTGGCGTTCCCTGCTGCACTGGCTTGGCGGTATCGGCTTTATCGGTATGGCGGTGGCGATTTTGCCGTTGCTGCGAATCGGCGGCATGCGGCTGTTCCAGACCGAATCCTCGGATCGCTCTGAAAAGGTCATGCCGCGCTCGCACATGGTCGCCAAATTCATCGTGCTGACTTATGTCGGTATCACCGCGTTGGGCAGCATTGCTTTCTGGCTGGCGGGCATGAGCCTGTTCGATGCCATCAACCATGCGATGTCGGCCATCTCCACCGGGGGGTTCTCGACCTCCGATCAATCATTGGCCAAGTGGACGCAGCCTGCCGTGCACTGGGTGGCGATTGTAGTGATGATCCTCGGTAGCCTGCCCTTCACGCTGTTCGTCGCGACGTTGCGGGGCAATCGTCAGGCGCTGTTCAGGGACCAGCAGGTTCAGGGCTTCATCTGTCTGCTGCTGATGACCTGGCTGGTGATGGGTGTCTGGTATTGGGCGACCACCGATCTGCCGTGGTACGACGCGTTGCGCCATGTCGCTCTGAACGTGACATCCGTGGTAACCACAACCGGTTTTGCGCTGGGGGATTACAGCCTGTGGGGCAATTTCTCGCTGATGATCTTCTTTTATCTGGGCTTTATCGGCGGCTGTTCCGGCTCCACCGCTGGCGGCGTGAAGGTGTTTCGCTTCCAGGTTGCTTACATCCTGCTACGGGCTAACCTGCATCAGTTGATCCACCCCCGGGCAGTCATTCGGCAAAACTACAACGGTCACCGCCTGGACGACGACATTGTGCGTTCGATCCTGACCTTTTCGTTCTTCTTCACCATCACCATCTGCCTGATCGCGCTTTTGTTGTCGCTGCTCGGCCTTGACTGGATGACCGCCCTGACCGGTGCTGCCAGCACAGTCTCCGGCGTCGGCCCCGGCCTGGGCGAAACCATCGGCCCGGCCGGCAACTTCTCGACCCTGCCCGACGCCGCCAAATGGATACTCTCCGTCGGCATGCTCCTCGGCCGCCTGGAAATCATCACCGTACTGGTGCTGTGCATCCCAGCGTTCTGGCGGCATTGAGGGGATGCATGGTTGTTCCCGCAGTCCCCAGTTATCCTCGCACTTCTGTAGGAGCCAACTTGTTGGCGAGCCAGACGCTGCGGTGTGTCAGGCACGCCGCCTCGCGAACAAGTTCGCTCCTACAGATTGAGCCATGCGTGTACGCCTGTAGGAGCCAACTTGTTGGCGAGCTAGACGCTGCGGTGTGTCAGGCAAACCGCCTCGCGAACAAGTTCGCTCCTACAGATTGAGCCATGCGCGTACGCCTGTAGGAGACAACTTGTTGGCGAGCCAGACGCTGCGGTATGTCAGGCAAACCGCCTCGCGAACAAGTTCGCTCCTACAGATTGAGGCATGCGCGTACCCCTGTAGGAGACAACCTGTTGGCGAGCCAAGCGCTGCGGTGTGTCAGGCAAACCGCCTCGCGAACAAGTTCGCTCCTACAGACTTGAGCCATGCGCGTACCCCTGTAGGAGACAACTTGTTGGCGAGCCAGCCGCTGCGGTGTGTCAGGCAAATCGCCTCGCGAACAAGTTCGCTCCTACAGATTCGAGCCATGCGCGTACCCCTGTAGGAGCCAACTTGTTGGCGAGCCAGACGCTGTGGTCTGTCAGGCAAACCGCCTCGCGAACAAGTTCGCTCCTACAGACTTGAGCCGTGCACGCACTCTGTAGGAGACAACTTGTTGGCGAGCCAGCCGCTGTGGTGTGTCAGGCAAACCGCCTCGCGAACAAGTTCGCTCCTACAGATTGAGCCATGCGCGTACGCCTGTAGGAGACAA
>NZ_JBSKHW010000010.1:0-235416 GCF_057128765.1 Pseudomonas corni | reverse complement strand
CCCCATGTGAGAGTAGGTCATCGTCAAGATTAAATTCCGAAACCCCTCATCGCTTACGCGGTGAGGGGTTTTGTTTTAATGAAAGCTCTAGAAATTATTCGCTGAGACGTTACCTGATAACGGATCGGCAACAGAATTTCTTGACGACCATAGAGTGCTGGAACCACCTGATCCCATCCCGAACTCAGCAGTGAAACGGCGCATCGCCGATGGTAGTGTGGGGTTTCCCCATGTGAGAGTAGGTCATCGTCAAGATTAAACTCCCAAACCCCTGTCTGCTCGCGCAGACAGGGGTTTTGTGTTTCTGGTAGACCGAAATGCAAGCGTGAAAGCTGTATCGCCCCGGCAACGGTGAGATGCGTTACGGACGATCGTGCTTACGCGTCTTGGGAGGAGGGGTGGGAAGTTCTGATGAGCGATCCTTAAGGTAGGCATTGATCGCTTTGACACCACGGTTCAGATGGAGCTCTAGGGCACTGACAGTCAACTCTACAGACTTGGCTTGAGCAAGCTCCAGCAGTTCCCAATGGTCATGCTGAGACAGTTTGCCCAGTCCCATGGCCGAAAGGTTAAAACGTAAAAACCGCTCTTCCTCGTTCAACCCATCCTCTACCAACTTAAGCAGCCGCTTGTTGGGCGCTTTTGAATAGAGCGTCATGTGGAACTGGCGATTCAGCGTACCCATCACGGCGTAGTCAGTTTCAATCTCCAGCTGCTCAATACACCGCCTGGCCGCCGCAATGTCCTCTTCTGCAAGTAATGGAACGGATTGGCGTATCGCTTCGGATTCGAGCAGGATGCGTAACGCATAAGCGTCCGTGGCGTCTTCACTGATGAGCGGGGCTACAACTGCGCCCTTATGGGTCTCGACGCGCAGTAATGATTGAGCCTCGAGTTGCCGCAGAGCTTCTCGCACAGGCATACGACTTACGCCGAACAGCGTTGCAAGTTCCTGTTGTCGTAGCGCGATCCCCGCAGGCAATCGACCATCAAGAATTGCATTACGCACCTTCGCTTCGATAACGGCCCGCGCCAGATGCGCAGGCGGCTGCTCATCACCCAGAACTTCCCGGAGAAATTGTTCCTTATCAGTCCTGCGCATCGCCTACTTCTTTATATGGTCTGATGTTGGATCCAATGGGGACACTAGAAGCTGCATCAAATCTTGTCAACGTGTGTGACCCCTCGATCAACCCGTGGGCCAGCGCGTAAGTAATATCAAGCGGGATCACTTTCAATTAACTCAAAGCTGTTTGGTCAGAGTGACACTCGAGTCGGGTAAACCAGGCATTAAACGATCCGATTTCCCGACCATGGATTCGCCGCGCCTTACGCATACCGTCCAGTTACAAAATGCTGCACATCATTAAAGCCTGGCGTTGAGGCGTGTCCTGGCGTGACCAACGCGTCGATGAACGCCTCATCTTCTGCCGTGATCTTCACGCTTAAAGCCTTGGTGTAACTGTCCCACTGGGCTTCAGTGCGTGGGCCTACGATAGCTGACGTAACGGCCTTATTATTGAGCACCCAAGCGATGGCGAACTCGACAATCCCGACGCCTTTGTCTTGAGTGTACTGTTGGATTTTCTGAGCGATACGCAGTGACTCTACGCGCCACTCCGTTTCCAGAATACGCTTGTCCTGACGGCCCGCCCGGGTGCTGCTGTCTGGCGTAACATCTGGCGCATACTTGCCACTGAGCACGCCCCTTGCCAGCGGACTGTAGGGCACCACCCCAAGACCATAGAACTTGGCTGCAGTGATTTGCTCCAGCTCCGCCTGACGGTTAACGATGTTGTACAGCGGTTGACTGATCACCGGTTTGTCGACGCCCAAACGCAGCGCCACATTTACCACCTCAGCAATCCGCCAGCCACGGAAGTTGGACACACCCCAATATCGGATTTTACCTTGGCGAATAAGATCGCCAATGGCCGAAACCGTTACCTCAAGCGGCGTGGAGTGGTCCTCTTTGTGGAGGTAGTAGATGTCAATGTAATCGGTGTCCAGACGACGCAGGCTGGACTCAACTTCATTGAAGATATGCTTGCGGCTCAGGCCACTGGTGTTAGGTGCGGTACTACCAGAGCTACTGCCAACCTTCGTTGCCAAAATCCATTCACTACGGCGGGCGGCAATGGCCTCACCAACGATTTCTTCCGAGCGCCCTGCGTTATAGACGTTGGCGGTGTCGATGAAGTTGACACCCTCATCCCAGGCCTTGTCGATGATGCGCAGAGACTCTTCGGTGCTGGTTTGCACACCGAACATCATGGACCCCAGGGTCAGCGTCGAGACTTTGAGGCCTGATTGGCCGAGAATGCGATGAGTCATGCGATGTCCTTTTCAGAAAAGAAGTGGAAATCAGGATGGTCTGAATCAGGTATGTAGGATAACTCTGAAATATCTGTCAGACCGGCAGCTCTAAGCCGGACATACTCGCCTGTTTAACGCAGATTTGAAAAGTGACAAATTCACAGTGGCGTACCGAGGTGGGCCCGTCTGCCACTCAAAAAACACAACGTTCCTCCGAGCGAAGTTAACGCTGCCAACACATAAAACATTGTCGGTGCCGGTGTGTTGATCAACAAATACCCACAGATTACCGGGCTCATCGCGCCGCCAAATGCTGCCAGATTCTGCGCGCCAAGGTAGCTACCGCGTAGATGATCCGGGGCGATCGTATCGACGAACAGGTACTCGGCCGGGTAAATGATCATCTCTCCCAAAGTGAACATGAACATCGCTACACACCAGCCCAAGGTGCTCTGTGCAAAACTGAAACCGATTAGGCCGACGACGAACAATCCAGTGCCCAGGCAAATCCAGTAAGGCAACTGCTCACGCTTGAGAAAGCGGCCAATCTGATACTGCATCAGAATGACCGTCACCGCGTTACAGGCCAGCACGGCAGACAAAATCTTCAGCGCCTGCGCCGACGTGTGTGTGACCAGCAAGAACTGGGAGAGGTACAGCGTGTAACGCCCATGCACGATAGTGCTCAACAGACTGCCACCGGTAAACAGAATGAGCGTGCGGTCATTCTTCAGCGTGGCGAGTGTTTTGAAAAAGCTGAGTTGCTTATGTTCGCCGTCCCGCGCTGTCGGCGGGATGCCGATCATCAGGAAGATGCTGCCGAACGCAATGGCGCTGGCAATCAGAAAAGGCGCGAGCGGCAACTGTCCGGCAATCAGCACGCCTAGCATCGGCCCTGTTGCGTAACCGATATTGGTCAGCGTGTAGCGCAGGGAAAATACCTTGGCGCGCTGACCGATTGGCAGGTTCTCGCTGATGATCGCTTTAGAACCAATCAAAAAAAGCGCCGAAGCGGTTTCAGTGATCACCAAAGTAAGCGTAGTCAGATAAAGGTTCTGCGCAAACGTCAGCAAAGTGAAGCCGACAGAACTGGACAACATCGCCAGTATCAGTAGTTTGCGCTTCTCGAGGCGATCGATGATGTAACCGCCATACAGCCCCAGTAGCGTCGCCAGAAACACTGCGACGCCCATCAGCAGCCCGACATCCTGCTGATTCAGTCCAAGCTTGGTGCTCAGAAATAATGTCAGCAACGGGCTGGTCATCGCCCGACTCATGACGATGGTCAGCGAGCAGACCATCAGGCGACGAATGACGAGGGAGTAAGTGGCCACTGCTGTTTTTATGTCCTTATCGTTGCGTTTATTTTGACCCGGTAGAAGCGCGCTTGCCCGCGATTGCCTCGGATCAGAAACGATGCTGTTGTCTGACACAACGCAATCGCGGGCAAGCGCGCTCCTATAGACAACGCCGTTTCACGGAACCCGGTCGATCATTTACCCTGATTGGTCTCGACCTTGCTCACAGCGCCGCTCTCCAGATCCCACTTCTTCAGGATCTTGCCGTAGGTGCCGTCGTCAACCATGCTCTGCATCGCTTCGGCGATGGCGGTGGCCAATTCCGGATTGGACTTGCTCACTCCCAGGCCGGTGAATTGCTTGGAGATCGCCAGGCCGATCGGCTTGTACGCGTCCTTTTCTTGCGTCATCAGGTAAGGAATGGTTTCGCTGCCTTGCATCGCGGCATCCAGACGACCCTGACGCAATTGCGCGCGGGCGTCAGCTGAGCCTTCTGAGCCGATGACTTCAATCGCCGGTTTACCCGCGCCTTCGCAGTTGGTCTTGCTCCAGGCTGCTATTTCCGCAGGCCAAGTGGTGCGACGGCTGGTGCCAACCTTTTTGCCGCACAAGTCAGTCAGCTCGTTCAGGCTAGTGTTCTTGGTCAGGGTGTACAGCTGCGGGCCGCTGGTGAAGTAGTCGATGAACGTCACCGATTTCTGCCGCTCAGCCGTGTCCGTCATACCCGACAGAATGATATCGAAGCGCTTGGTCACCAAACCGCTGACCATTTGCTCGAAAGCTGTTTCCTGCCATTTAATCTTCACGCCCAGCCGCTCAGCCAGCGCGTTGCCCAGGTCCACATCAACGCCAGTCAGCGTGTTGGTTGCCGGGTCCTTGAAATCCATCGGCGGATAGTTAGGCACGATGGCGGCAGTGATCTCGCCTTTCTCTTTCAGGCTCGCCGGGATTGCAGCGAAGACCGAGGCAGAGGCCATCAGGCCGACAAGCATCGTTGGGATAATGAGTGTTTTCATGGTCGTTCTCTTTGATTTTCGTTTAGGTGCGAACGGCAGAAATGAAGCTTTGAGTTCTTGGGTTCTGTGGAGTTATTAGTATGTCTTCGGGGCTTCCGGCCTCCACAATCTGGCCGCCGTCCATGAACACCATTCGATTGGAGACTTCGCGAGCGAAGCCCAGTTCGTGGGTCACGACGATCATGGTCATGCCGCTGTGCGCCAAATCGCGCATAACCGACAACACTTCGCCGACCAGCTCCGGGTCAAGGGCTGAAGTGGGTTCATCGAACAGCATCAATTTGGGACGCATCGCCAGCGCGCGGGCAATCGCCACACGCTGCTGCTGACCGCCAGACAGCTCAACGGGATAGGCATTGCGCTTGTCCGCCAGCCCCACGCGCGCCAACAACTCAATGGCGTCTTCCTGAGCCTCCTTCGGCGAACGCTTGAGCACCTGGATCGGCCCCTCAATAATGTTCTGCAGCACCGTCATGTGCGGAAACAGGTTGAAGCGCTGAAAAACCATGCCCGTACTCAAGCGCTGGCGAGCGATCTGCGCTTCGTTGAGCTCATGCAGCTTGTTGCCGACGACCCGGTAACCCACCAGTTCGCCATCCACCCACAGGCCACCCTTGTCGATCTTTTCCAGCTGATTGACGCAGCGCAGCAGTGTACTTTTGCCCGAACCTGAAGGGCCGATGATGCACAGCACTTCGCCTTGTTCGACCTCAATGCTGACGTCCTTGAGGGCGTGGAAACTGTCGTAATACTTGTTCAGGCCGACGGCTTTAACGATGCTTCTCATGTCTGAATCTCCTCGACCTGACTTACGAACGCCTGCCGGCGCCGCGTGCGAAACGCAGCTCCAGACGGCTTTGGCCGAATGAAAGGACAGTCACTACCGCCAGGTACCAGATGCCCGCGACGATCAGCAACTCCATGACCCGAGCGTTGGCGTAGTAGATGTTTTGCGCGTTGTGCAGCAGTTCGGAGTACTGGATCACGCTCGCCAGACTGGTCATTTTCACCATGCTGATGAACTCGTTGCCCACCGGCGGAATGATCACGCGCATCGCTTGCGGCAGGATGATCCGGCGCAAAGCCTGCAGGCGCGGCATGCCAATCGACTTGGCGGCCTCGTATTGACCGGTGTCCACGGACAGTAATCCTGCGCGCACCACTTCAGCGGTATAGGCGCCTTGGTTGATGCTCAGGCCCAGCAGTGCCGCCATGAACGGTGTCATCAGGCTCACAGTGTCGAGGCTAAACACGCCAGGGATGCCGATGACCGGGAAGATCAGCGCCAGGTTGAACCACAGCAGCAGTTGCAGAATCAGTGGCGTGCCCCGGAACAGCCACGTGTAGCCGATGGCGACGTAACGCAGGATGGGATTGGCCGACATGCGCATAACGGCAATGATGACGCCGATGATGACACCCAGAATCATCGCCAGAATCGACATGATAATGGTGTTCAGCAGTCCCCAAACAATGGCTTGAGAGGTCAGGAACTGGCCGATGTACGACCATTCGATTTGACCATTGGCGAACGCCCGCGCCAGCCCGGCCAGCGCAACGACAATGAGGGTGGCGAAGAAGATGCGGCCGTAATAGCGACGTGGTACGTGTTCGTACTGAGTGATGTCGAACTCGTTTTCGGTCTTTTTGCGTTCAGCTTGCAAACGCTCTGCCTGGGTTTGGTTCATGGTGTTTCTCCGAAGGCGTGGCGCCGGGGATCAGATACGAAACCCGCTGTAGGTTCCAGCCCATTGCTGTTGCTCGGTCAGTGCAGTCTTCAAACGACCGATCTGCTCACGCACTCGCTCTGGCGCCGTCCCGCCCCAGCCGCTGCGCGCCGCGATGGCGGCCTCAAGCGTCAGGCATTCACGCACTTCAGGAGTCAAACGCACGTCCACTTCAGTCAGCATGGCCGGCGTGGCTTCCCACAGCTCGATGTCGTGCTTCTCACACAGCTGGACAAGTGCGCCAGTGATCTCGTGGGCTTCTTTGAACGGCACGCCGCGCACGGACAGCCAATCAGCAACTTCCGTGGCCAAGGTGAAGCCCAGTGGGGCCTGACGACGCAGCTCATCGACATTGACCGTCATGGTGGCAACCATGCCCGCCATTGCAGGCAGTACCAACAGCAACGTGTCCACGCTGTCGAGCACGCTGTTTTTGTCTTCGCTCAAGTCGCGGTTATACGACAGCGGCAGGGATTTAAGTGTCGACAGCAGCCCGGTCAGGTTGCCAATCAGGCGTCCAGCCTTGCCACGCGCCAGTTCAGCAATGTCCGGGTTCTTCTTTTGCGGCATGATCGAGCTGCCAGTGGCGTAGGCATCGTCCAGACCTACCCAGCGAAACTGTCGCGAAGACCACAGGCAAAACTCTTCCGCCAAGCGAGAAATGTTCACCCCGAGCATGCTCGCGACAAACAGAAATTCCGCCACGTGGTCACGACTGGCGACCGCATCAATAGAGTTTTCGCACGGGCCGGTGTAGCCCATTTCCTTGGCGGAGTACTCCGGCTGGCGGGCGATGGCGGAACCTGCCATCGCAGCTGCTCCCAGCGGCGAGAGCGACGTGCGCACGTCCCAATCCACCAGGCGCTGAACGTCGCGCAGCATTGATTGCGCGTGGGCGAGCAAGTGGTGGGCGAAGACGATGGGTTGCGCTTGTTGCAGGTGTGTAAAACCTGGACAGATGCTTTCAACATGCTGCTCAGCCTGTGCCACCAGCGCGTTTTGCAGACCGAGTACTTCGGTGGTGATCAGCCGCGCATGATCGCGAAGAAACAGCCGCAGATCGTTGGCCGTCTGATCGTTGCGCGAACGCCCGGCGCGCAGCTTGCCGCCCAGTGCGCCAAGGCGTTCGGTCAGCACTCGCTCGATAAAGGTGTGAACGTCTTCATCGTCCTGAGTGGGATGCAGCGTGCCTTCGCGAAAGTCATCGCCAATCTGATTCAGCGCCTGGACCATGGTCTCGGTTTCGACGTCATCCAACAGCCCGGCGCGCTGCAGTTCGTGGGCGTGAGCGCGGGAGCCGGCGAGGTCGTAAGGCGTCAGGCGGAAGTAGCGTTCCGGACAGCGGGACAGTGCGGCCAAGGCTTCGGACGGGCCGGTCTTGAAGCGTGCGCCCCACAGGCGATCGGTTGGCTGAGACATCGTTTTTTTCCTCTGCATGCGCGAATTCGATAGCCGGGAAAAACCGGAGATCGCGTCTTGCTTGCAAAAAGCGCGCGTCGTCGTCCGATAATTTTCTGACTTTGGAGGGCAGTTTCGAGTATCAAGTCCTGATCGAAGTGTCAGGTTTTAATCATTTTTAAATCAGCGACTTGTCACTGATCGGGGCATCGAATGGAAAGTTGCCAATCGCCATTGTCTGTGTTCATCATGACGGCTCGGGCATGTTTTTGTTGTGAGTCACAGCCTGTTGAATACGACGGGCGAGGTAAATAAGCATTATGGAAACCCCACTTTCCACTTCTGGAAACTTGCCGCCCAAACCTGGAGCCAGAGCGCCGTTATCGCTGAGCGGTCTGGACTTCAAACTGTTGCGAGTGTTCCAGGCAGTGGTTGAGGCCGGCGGCTTCAGTGCTGCGCAAAACGAGCTGAATGTGGGACTAGCCGCCATCAGCAAGCAGATTTCCGACCTCGAAATTCGTATTGGCATGCGCTTGTGTACCCGCGGTCGCGAAGGGTTTTGTCTGACCGAAGAAGGCAAACTTGTCTATCAGGCGTCCATCGAATTGTTCGCCTCTGTAGATAGTTTCCGCGACAGAATTAGTTCAGCGCAGCATGAGTTGATTGGCGATCTAAGCATTGGCGTTATCGATAACACGATGTCCGATGATCATTCGCCGTTAATTAATGGGCTTAGAACAATGCACGACGAGGCCCCTAAAGTAAGACTGCGACTTCATGCCGCACAACTGGATGAAGTCGAGCGCGGCATAGTTGAGGGACGGATGATTTTGGGTATCGTGCCGGTATATCAGCAGCGTGAAGAGTTCGATTATTTTCCGTTGTATGAAGAACGGTCCCACGCTTATTGCGCCACAGGGCATCCGCTGTTTCACGTTGCCGAAAGCGATCTGGACGAAAACACCCTGCGTCACTACGAGGTCATCAACCACCGTTACGCCATCCACCGTGACAAGGCCAGTTTCGTCACGTACGACAGCCAGTCAGCGTCAGCTTCACAGGTTGAGGCCGTAGCGATATTGATACTGACGGGACGCTTTATCGGTTTTCTGCCCAAGCATTACGCCGACCGGCTTGTGAGGGAGGGAACGCTTCGCGCCTTGAGGCCGGACCTTATTCAGATCCAGACCCCATTCAACCTGATCCTGCGCCATAACGCCCCGCGCAGCCCGTTGGTGAAAGCTTTTGCCGTTGCGCTAGGAGTCGATTTAAAACCGGGTTTTTGAACGAATGCTGTAGGAGCGCGCTTGCTCGCGAAAGATTCCGACGGGTTACTGCTTTGTCTTGATCTTGCTGTGATCAATCTCCAACGTATGCCCCGCGCCCATGTCCATCAGCACGTAAAACTCCCCGTCCGGGCGCTTGAAGGTGAAGGTCGAGTCGTCCCCGAATCGCCCCGCCACCAACGTTTTCTCGTCATAGCCAATGACGTCCACAGTGACACCGTTGGCGGCGCTGCCGTGGGCGAAGCCGCCTTTGCACTGCACTTGTTCGGCAGCGAGCTCCCAGCACTCACACAACAGAGTATGGGCGTGGGCGGGCAGGCTCATCGTCAATAACACCGCGGCGGTGATGAATAGATGCGTCATGGACGGGCTCCTTGTGTTTTCAGCCATTCGACAGTTTTTGGCGATGCCTTGGCCAGCGTAAGGGTGGTCTGGTGGACCGTACCGTCCCAGCCTTCCAGCGTGATCCACAATTCGTCATCAGGGGAGGCAGATGCGGAAACCGAAACCTCGGCCCCCATGCGATACGGGCTGCCTTCAAAAATTGCGCCAGCTGCTCGCAGGCTCCGGGGTTTACCGATGCGCAGGTAGCCCGCTTTGATCTGCGGGATGCATGCCTTACACAGCGCGGCGTTGAATTCGTTCACGTAGATGCCCGGGGCTTCGGTTTCCGGGCCATCGTCATGGGTTTCTGCCAGTGTCAGGCTCCATGGCCCGACCTGGACGTCGCCGATGATGCGTTCTCCCAAGCCGGTGTCGCCGCGAAAAAAAGCCATGTCACGAAAGTACTGCGGCATGAATCCCAGCGGGATCAGCAACAGCAGAATGCTCAGGTGGAAGCGCCATTTCAGCCACAGCTGTCGTGGGCGCGAGATAGGTTTGGCTTGGTGGTCGAGTGGCGTCGCGGCCTTGCTCATGGGCTGACCTCCGAAGTGGTGCGCGTCAGTCGAGCGGGGCGGCGCAGTGCCGCTGCGGTCGCCAGCGCCGTGCGTTTGGTCCAGATCAGCAAACCGCTGAGCACCATCATGCTCAGCAGCAGACCGAAGAACATCCAGATCATTTTTATCCACAGGCCGCCAAAATCACCGGTGTGTAGCGGACGCATCGATTGCGTCACGAACTCCAGTTTCGAGTAGTCCGAGAGCAAGCGCTGTTCGGCAATTTGCCCGTTGTAAGGGTTGATCGACGCGCTTTGGAACATGAGCGGATACCAGCCGCGCCCTGACAGCGATAGGTGGTTGTACGCCGTGCCGGGGAAAGTGACCGCGCTGATTTCAAGCCCGGGGATGCCGTTTTGTGCGGTAGTGATGGCGTCATCCACCGCGATCAATTTCGGTGGTTGGCCATCAGCGGTGCGCGGCACTTCCTGACGCGCAATCATGTCTGGCACGCCTTCGGTGGAAATATCGATGTGGTTATCGAACAGGATTGCTTGAACCAGAAACCACAGCCCGGTGATAGCGATCGTGGCGATAAACCAGATCGACCAGATGCCGGACAGGCGATGAAAGTCGCCCCAGAACACCCGCGCGCCCTGATTGAAACGCAACGTGGGTTTCAAGAACGATCGCCAGAAACGCTTGAACACCACCAGCCCGGTGACCAGCGAAGCCAGCAGCGGCAGGCTCAACAGCGACACCAGATACCAACCCCAACTGAAGCCACTGGTGAACGGCACCAGCCACCAGCCGTGCAGCGCTCGGGTGAATTGCTGGAAGTCAAAGTCGGGGTTTTTACCCTGTATCACGCCGGTATAGGGGTTAACGAACAGCGTCGCGGAACTGCCATCCGGGTTGCTGACGATGGCATTCAGCGCGAAGTGCGATTCATCGGGGCGGTTGATTTCACGGATCACCAACTCAGGACGCGCCTTGTTGATGGCCTCCACGGCTTGGCCAAATGTCAGCAGTGGCGCGTCGTCGGATGGCTGAGTGGCGCGTATTTCAGGCAGCGCCAGCCAGACGATCTCCTGACTGACCACGGCCAACGTGCCTGTGACGCAGACAATCAGTACGAAAAACCAGATGGGCAAGGCCAGCCAGCTGTGGACAAGGAACCAGGTGCGCGAGCGCGACTTCTTGGACATGGGTTGCGTCTTTTGTGCGATGAGAGGGCCGCGATAAAAGCATCAGCGGCAGGACCAAACGATTTGGCCCTCTATCATTCACGAATGAGACGCAAAAACCTGCCAAATAAGATGCAAGCAAATGTTTCCTAAATGGCAGCAACCGGAACCTCTGTAGGAGCGAACTTGTTCGCGCGCCATCACGACTGCCACACCTCGTAGTTCGCTTCGCCACAAGTTGGCTCCTACAGCGGGGCGTAAAAAACGCCCCTGCGCAGGCTCAACGCTTATCGCTGTATCCCGGTAAACCCCAGTCCTGCGGCACAAACTCCGCCAGCGAGCCCAGCATCAAATCCGCATGAGCATATTGCTCGGTTGGCATGTGCGAATCCGGCACAGCAACAGCGAACATCCCAGCCGTTTTTGCCGCCGTTACGCCAAATGGCGAGTCTTCGAACACCAGGCAATCCTTCGGGTCGACGCCCAGACGCCGTGCTGCCACCAGAAAGATATCCGGTGCAGGCTTGGCGGCTGTGACGTCCGGATCATCAGCCGTGACCACGTGGCGGAACAGCTCAAACCAGGCGCGGTGCAGTGTGGTCTTGGCGTGGAAGTAATGAATGGAAGAGCTGGTGCCCACCGCAATCGGAATATTGTGTTCGGCCAAATGCCGCACCAGGGCTTCTGCGCCATGCATGGGCTGCGCATGAGGGAAGCGGTCGTCCAGCATCGGTTGCCGAACGTTGAGGAATTCATCAGCGGTCATCGGCAGTTGCAGGGCCTTGATCACGTATTCGGCAAAGTCCGTGGCGCCCCGGCCAATGGTGTGCTGCTTGACGTCCCAGCCAAACGACTTGCCATGACGCTTGGCGATGGTGTCAGTGACTTCGGTATAAATGCCCTCGGTATCGAGCAACAGGCCGTCCATGTCGAAAATGACTGCCTTGATCGGGCCCTTTGGGTTGTGCGCTTCGCTCATCTCATTGATCCCGTATGCAAATTGATGCCCAGCCTAACAACTGGCCGAAGACCATGGCTAGGGCGAAAGGCTGCAAATCAACCTCGTCGGTCAGATCAATGCAGCCCCGAGGGTGCGGGAAGCGGCATTTGTGACCGATGCACGGCCTGAAAGGGCAAGCGGCTTGCAGTCGGGGATGCCGCCACCGCAGACGAGTGCTAATCTGCCCCGGTTCTCGGCAGCATCAAACGCTGCTTCGGCCAGGGTCGCCCGACCGTCGAAACCCCTCAGGGTCAGGGAAGACATCAAACACCACCAGAACGGACATCTTCGAGTCGACACATGAATAAATCAGCAAAAATTGCCGTAGGCGTCGTTGTGGTAGCAGGCGCGTTGATCACCGCAGGCGCCTGGTACACCGGCGTTCGGCTGGAAGGTGTACTTGGCGAGGCCATTGTCGAGGGCAACAAACAGCTCAAGACCGCCATGGTCGGGCAGCAAGGTGATGCGAGCGTGGAGCTGATCTCCCTTGACCGTCACGTCTTCACCAGCACCGCGCATTACCGAGTTAACGTGCAGAGCCCTCAGTTCAATCAGGGGCAGCCGGTTGAACTGCTGCTGGTCGATAACATCGAGCACGGCCCGTTCCCGTGGTCCCGCATCAAGTCCCTCAAGCTGGTGCCTGTCATGGCGGCCAGCAACATGCAGCTGGAAAAGAACGCCTTTTCCGAGCGCTGGTTCGCGATGACCAACGACCAGGCACCGCTGACGGGCCACTTCAGCATGGGCTACGACCGTGCTGGTGAAGGTCAGGTCAACTTCCTGCCATTCCAGTTCGAAGACGAGAAGGGCTCCTTCAAGTTTTCCGGCTTCACCCTCAATGCTCAAGCCAGCGGCGATGGCCAGAAGCTCAAGGCTACCGGTCAGCTCGATAGCCTGGACATCAATGCTAAATCTGAAGAGGGCCCGGTGCGCATTGCGCTTCAGAACTTCACGTTCGAGACCGGCGGCACCAAAGGCAAATCCGGACTTTACCTGGGGCACAGCGATGCCAAAGTCGCCTCGGCCGTGTTGCAAGTGGTCGGCAAGCCGCCGGTTGAGCTCAAAGATTTCGTAAATACCAGCCTGCTTCAGGAAGTAGAGGGCAACCTGAGCGCCCAGGTCAGCTACGACATCGGCATGATCAGCTACAACGGTAAGCAGATCGGCTCTTCGCAGATGCTGTGGAAGTTCGCTAACTTCGACATCGCCGCGACCCAGACGCTGCTCCAGTTCTACAAGGACAAAATCCAGCCGCAGGCCCAAGCGGCCGCGATGGCGGGCGAGCGCTTCACGCCGCAACTGAGTCCTGCCGATCAGGCGATGGTGCAAGCTGAGGTCGCTAAGCTGCTGACTGCCAAGCCGCACATCGAGCTGGAAAAGCTGGCGCTGAAAACCAAAAACGGTGAGAGCCATTTCAGCCTTGTCCTGGACTTGAATAATCCAACTTCGCTGGACCAGGCAGGCCCTGCGCTGCTCAAGCAGTTGCTGACTCAGCTTGATGCGAAATTGCTGCTGTCCAAGCCGATGATTCAGGATCTGGCAACACTGCAAGCCGCTTCTGCCGGTGTGACCGATCCCATGACCATTGCGCAGCAAGCCAAAGATGCAGCCGACACCGCGGGCGCCATGGCGATCATGCTGGACGTGGGCAAGGTCGAAGGAGACAACATCACCTCGAACCTGCATTACGCCAATGACGTCGTCGACTTTAACGGGGACAAAATGAGTGCCCAGCAGTTTGCCGAGTTTGTGATGACCAAAGTCGGTGTATTGAACGGCGGGCAGTAACGGACCCTCTGTAGGAGCGCGTGCCCGCGATGGCATATTTGAATTTGTTGCAGATGTAGCAACCAAAGCATTATCGCGGGCAAGCGCGCTCCTACAGATGTTAGGCATCACCGTGCTGCATCAGTCCTAATACCGAACAGCCACCGGAGCCTGAGAATGAACCGCCCTGAACACATTCAGCCACTGGAGTGGCAAGCCCGCTGCGAACTGGCTGCTCTGTACCGGATGATTGCTCACTTTCGGATGACCGATCTGATCGACACGCACATCAGTTTGCGCGTGCCGGGGCCTGATCATCACTTTCTGATCAATCGCTACGGCGTGCTGTTCGATCACATGCGTGCCAGTGACCTCGTGAAAATCGATCATGCGGGGAAGATAGTCGACCCTCTGTATGAGAACCACGAAGTCAACGAAGCAGGCTTCGTCATTCACTCTGCCATCCACATGGCGCGTGCGGACATGAACTGCGTGATTCACACCCATACGGCGGCGGGCATGGGCGTCTCTGCTCAGGAACACGGCCTGCTGCCCATCACTCAACACGCGCTGAAGTTCTACGGCAAATTGGCGTATCACACGTACGAAGGCGTGGCGTTGTGCCTGGACGAGCGCGCGCGTCTGGTGCGGGATCTCGGCACGCACCGCGCGATGATTCTGCGTAATCACGGCTTGCTCGCCGGTGGGCGAAACGTGGCTGAGGCTTTCCATGAAATCCACTTTCTGGAGCGTGCCTGCCAGGCGCAGATTCAGGCGCTGGCCGGCAACAGCAAGCTGATTTACCCCTCCGAAGAAGTCTGCCGCCTGACCGCCAGCCAGTTCACCGACGACGAGGAGGGCATGCGCCTGATCGAGTTGGCGTGGACCGCCGCGCTGCGCTTGATCGAGCACCAGCGTGGGGATTACGCCTCATGAAGACAGTGACCGCGCCCCCAATTTTGTAGGAGCGCGCTTGCCCGCGATGAGGCCAGTTCTGACGACACGTCTCCAGAAGTTCCTACTAGGATGCGCGCTCCAGCCCCCTTAATTCACCGCATAAAACTTGCGCACGTACACCGTGCTGGTCCAGGCGCAAGGCGTGCCTTGGGGGACGAATACAGTGTCGCCGGGTTTGACGATTACGCTCGTACCATCCTCGTGGGTCAGTTCGACCTCGCCCTCAATCAGGTGCATCAGTTCGTGAATTTTGTGTGGTCGTGCCCCCCGCGCATACGGGGTCGAGTCCCACACTCCAATACGTAGCGTGCTGGCGGTGTCTTCGAACAGATTGTTGCTGCGGCACTCCGGGGTCGGGCCAATCAGAATGCTCGCTTCGGGGGCTGCCGATGGCGAGAGGACGGCGCGATGGTCGATGAGCGTCACGCCGGATTTATCAGCGCCGTTGGCCCGTGCAGCGGCGCAGAATGCCCAGATGCTGCCGTTTTGAGTGTCGATCTGCACCTCAGTGCCGCGTCCGATCACAGCACTTTGACCCGGTTCGATTTCCAGCTTGCGATCGCCACTGCGCAGGGTCACGAGGCCGCGATGCACCACCAGCATCTCGGTGAAAGGATAACGCTCAACCGTCACTGAACCACTGGCCTGAACTGTCCCCGCAGCAATCCCCTCATCATCTATGAACGCCGTCTTGCGACCGTCCGCAAAAGGATCGTCCGCGCTCAGGCGGCCCGCCACAAAGGGCGCGTCCACAGAGGTTTGATCAGCGCGTGCCAACAGCAGAACGACAGGATGCGACATGGGTGAGTCTCCAGAAATGAATTAGCCAATTGCCTGAGTGACCAGTGCGAACTGTTGTACGCCTTGCCTCGCTTGTGGCGCGGCGCCAAGACTCATCTGCGTAACCGCGTCCACGCGCTTGAGCCCCGCGTCGTCGAGCCACTGGGCCAGACCGCAATCGGTAGGAATGTCGATTCGCACAAACGCATACGGCACTTTGCTGAGCAGTTCTTCGATCATGTGTTTGGCTTGATCCACGTCTTGCGCGATCACAGGGCCGATGCACAGTCCGCGACCGAAAGGCCGCAGCAGCGCGAAGCCTTGAAGCTGGCCATCTCGCTCGATACCGACCCCGAATTCGTAGGCGGCGAGCAGATCGTCCAATACCGCGCTCCGGTCCAGGCCGCTGCCCGCATTGGCCAGTTCGACAAGGCGCGACGCGTCAGCGTTGTGCAGCCCACGACAGCTATGACCAGCGTTGAGTGGCGTCGACCCCGACAAGGTTGCCTGCCCCTGACGTTGCTCGATCTGGCCAAAATCCTTGAATCCCATCTTGGCGTACAGCGGCGCACCGGCCAGCGTGGCGTTGAGGATCGCGGTGCGCGGTGCGACGGTTTCCAAAGCCAGGTTCATGAGCTGGCGGCCAACGCCCTTGCCTTGATAGTCGTCACTGACGATCACCAGACCGATGGTGGAGAACTCGCCCTGATGACAGGCAAACGAACTGCCAATCAAGCGGCCATTGTCTTCGGCAATAAACCCTTGGGAGACACGCTGCAGCATGGCCCAGTCTTCCAGCCGATGTGGCCATTTCAGGGCAGCCGACAACGCGTGGGCGTTAGCGACATCGGCGGCGGTCATCGGGCGATAGTTATAGGCGGGACGTTGGGAATCCGGCATGAGGGTCTCCGTTTCAAAGGTGTGCGCGAGCGTTTAGATACGTTTACTGAGGTGCTGTATCCCATCTGTTGAACGGGGTGACAAGGGGGGTAAGAGGATTCGGTAGATTCCCCGATCCGCAGGCATTCAGACCACAGTAACTGCTTAAATGAACGTCGCCGTCGGCAGCAAATGCTTAGGGTTTTTCGCGTGCCGACGTTCCGCTTCTGATTGATCGGTGCGCAAGCAGGATATGCGGCGTAAAAGCCTGTTTTTGCCTTGCTCATGGGGGCAAGGAACCATAAGAGCGCATGAATCTGGGGTTTGCCCAAGGCTGGAGCGCCCCGCAAAGTGTGCTGAGCGCAGCCTGTAAAACGGCTTTTTCTATCAAGCAGCCCGCACTTTTAACGCCATCTGCTGATTTCACGGTGTTGTAATGAGGTTGTGTTGCAGCGTTGCAATCACAGCTCTGGCAACGGGGCCAATGCTCGTCATGCCATGACCTCAACGAACTTTCAGGACCGCACAAAATGAGCTTTCTTCGACCTAAATTCATTACGTTCGACTGCTACGGTACGCTGACCAACTTCCACATGGGCACCATGACCCGCGAGATCTTCGCTGATCGTGTACCCGCCGAGCAGATGGACCAATTCGTCAAGGATTTCTCGGCGTACCGTCTGGATCAGGTCATGGGCGACTGGATGCCTTATGACGAGATCCTCAAGACTGCGCTGGCGCGGACCTGCAAACGTTGGGGCATCGAATACCGCGAAGAAGGCCAGCTCTATTACGACGCCGTGCCAACCTGGGGCCCACATGCTGATGTGCCCGCCGGTCTTTCAAAAATTGCCGACAAGATCCCGCTGGTGATTTTTTCCAACGCCAGTGACAGCCAGATCATGTCCAACGTGGACAAGCTGGGCGCGCCATTCCATAAAGTGTTCACCGCTGAACAGGCCCAGGCCTACAAGCCGCGTCTGGCTGCGTTCGAATTCATGCTTGATAACCTGGGTTGCGGTCCGGAAGACATCTTGCACGTCTCCTCCAGCTTCCGTTATGACCTGTTCCCGGCCCACGACATGAAGATCAAAAACAAAGCGTTCGTCGCCCGTGGTCACGAAGTACCTGCCAACGAGTTCTACGGCTACCGGCAGATTCCGGACATCGGCGGCCTGGCCGCATTGGTCGGTCTTTAAGCCTGCAGCATCCGCGACTACCAGCACTTTTCAAGGCGCTCATGAGTGAGCAAGCAAGGGGAACGACATGCGCAGTGAATCCTACTGGCTCGACACCGCACCTGATTTCAACGGGGCACAGGTCGGTGCCGTAGAAGGTGAGGCCGACGTCGTGATCGTTGGCGGTGGGTTCACCGGACTTGCGGCTGCGCGTGCGTTGGCCTTGAAGGGCGCCAATGTCGTGGTGCTCGAAGCGGGGCGAGTGATCGGTGAGGCATCGGGGCGCAACGGCGGCCAATGCAACACCGGCGTCGCTCAGGATTATTCAGCACTGAGCGCTAGCCTTGGACCGGATCAGGCCCGCGAATACTACAAAGCATACGAAAGCGCCGTGCAGAGCGTCGTGACGCTGGTTGAGCAGGAAAATATCGCCTGTGATCTCAAGCGTAACGGCAAGCTCAAGCTGGCAGCCAAGCCCATGCATTACGAGGGCATGGCGCGCACCTGCGAATTGATTCGTCGCGAGGTCGATGCCGACGTCGAGTTGCTGACCGCAGAGCAGGCTCGCGCCGAAGTCGATTCCGCCGAGTTTCATGGCGGGCTTTTGCAGCGTAACGGCGTGCAGATGCATGTCGGGCGCTTCGGTGTGGGGCTGGCCGACGCTGCGGTGCGTAATGGCGCGCGGGTGTATCAGGACGCAGCGGTCAAGGACTGGAAAGCCAACAACGGCGGCTATCGCGTCAATACCGCAAAAGGCTCGATTCAAACCAAGCAGATTTTGCTGGCAACCGGCGCTTGCCAGCACGGCGGACCGGGCTGGTATCGCCGCCGTATCGTGCCGGTGGGCAGCTTTGTGGTGGCTACCGAAGTCTTGCCGCAAGCACTGATTGCGCAGTTGTTCTCGCAGCAGCGCTCCTATGTCACCAGCCGTTTGATCGGCAACTACTTCCGCATCACCCCGGACAATCGCCTGTTGTTTGGCGGTCGGGCGCGTTTTGCCATGTCCAATAGCACCTCCGACGCCAAGAGCGGCGTGGTGTTGAAGGCGGCGATGACGCAGATGTTCCCGCAGCTCGCCAACGTGAAGATCGACTATTGCTGGGGCGGGTTAGTGGACATGACGTCCGATCGCCTGCCCCGAGCCGGCGAGCACGACGGCATCTTTTACTCCATGGGCTACAGCGGTCATGGCGTGCAGATGTCGGTGCACATGGGCGGCGTCATGGCCGACGTCATGGACGGCAACGCTCAGGCTAACCCCTGGCGCGAACTGGACTGGCCGGCGGTGCCTGGTCATTTCGGCACGCCGTGGTTCTTGCCGCTGGTGGGTGCGTATTACCGCTTTCAGGACAGCCGTCATTGATGGCGGCACGTAAGAATTAAAAACGGATTTTTGCTTCACCGTCGTCGTTTGCGTTTCAAGGACGCTGCGGTCAACCGCGAGCAACTCGGACAACCCCATTTTCGACAGGTAGAACTGATATGGCTGACAAGAAAGTCGAACCCCAACTGATCACAGGCCAAGACAGCCTGCGCGTTTTCGAAGGCCTTAATCGCGGTATGTCTCGCCGCGATGCATTACGCATGTTAGGGGTTGCCGGGGTCGCTGCGGCGGGTGCCGGGAGCCTGTTCGGCGCGGCCGGGAAAGTCTTTGCCGATGAGGCGGCGACGCCTGCCAAGGGCAAACCCGGCGGACGCATTCGCGTAGCGGGCATGTCCAGCTCCACCGCCGACACCCTGGACCCGGCCAAAGGCGCGCTGTCCACGGACTACGTGCGGCATTTCATGTTCTACAACGGTCTGACGCGATTCGACAGCCATCTGGTCCCGCAGCTGGAACTGGCCGAGCGCATCGACAACGACAAGGCGACGGTCTGGACCATCACCCTGCGTAAAGACGTAACGTTCCATAACGGCAAAGCGCTTACCGCCGCTGACGTGGTGTTCTCGCTGTCCCGCCACAAAGACCCGGCCACCGGCTCCAAAGTCCTGCCACTGATGGCGCAGTTCTCCGAGGTCAAGGCTACCGGCCCGCTGGAAGTTCAGATCACACTGAGCGCACCGAATGCCGAGCTGCCATCGATCCTGGCGGTGTCGCACCTGTTGATCGTGCCCGAGGGCACCACCGATTTCAGTCAGGGCATCGGCACCGGGCCGTTCAAGGTCAAGGAATTCAAACCGGGCGTGCGTTCGGTCAGCGTGCGCAACGCGGGCTACTGGAAGCCAGGTCTGCCGTATCTGGACGAGATCGAATTCATCGCCATCGGCGACGAGCCATCTCGGGTCAACGCGTTGCTCTCCGGTGATGTGCACATGATCAACGAGGTCAACCCGCGCTCGACTCAGCGCATTGCCGCCAGCACCGGGCACCGCGTGGTGGATGCGCCTTCAGGTAACTACACTGACCTGATCATTCGTCAGGACCAGATGCCTGGCCAGAACGCCGACTTCACCCAAGCGATGAAATACCTGCTGGACCGCGAGCAAGTGAAGTCCGCCGTGTTCCGTGGCTACGCCGTCGTCGGCAACGATCACCCGATCGCGCCGGGTTCGCGCTACTACAATGCCGAACTGCCACAGCGTGCGTACGATCCGGAAAAAGCCAAGTTCCTGCTGAAGAAAGCCGGCATGGAAAAGATCACCATGCCGCTGGTCTGCTCGCCGGCGGCTACTGGTTCTGTGGACATCGCCGTGCTGTTGCAACAGTCCGCCAAGTCGGTGGGCCTGAACCTCAACGTCAACCGCGTACCGAGCGACGGCTACTGGTCCAACCACTGGATGAAGCACCCGTTGAGCTTCGGCAACATCAACCCGCGGCCCAACGCTGACGTGATCTTTTCGCAGTTCTTCCAGTCAACCGCGCCATGGAACGAGTCGGGCTGGAAAAACGAGCAGTTCGATCAACTGCTGATGCTCGCTCGCGGCGAAACGGACGATGCCAAGCGCGCCAAAATGTACGGCGACATGCAAACGCTGGTCAGTGAGAACTGCGGCATCGGCATTCCGGTGTTCATCAGCAACATCGATGGCGTCGACCAGCGCATCAAAGGTTACAGCAGCAATCCTCTGGGCGGTTTCATGGGCTACATGTTCAGTGAGCAAGTCTGGCTGGATGCGTGATTGCGGCGTGAATTGATGCGGGAGCAAGACGATGAATAGCAACACACTGTGGCTGATCTGCCGGCGCTTCGGTGCCGCGATCGTGACCTTGTTGATCGTGTCCATGGTGGTTTTCGCCATCACGGCCGTGCTTCCCGGTGACGCGGCGCAACAGTCCCTCGGGCAGTTTGCGACGCCGGAACAGGTGGCGGCATTGCGCCTGAAACTGGGCCTGGATCAGCCGGGTGTGGTGCGTTACCTGCATTGGTTGATGAACCTGATCAGTGGCGATCTGGGCACTTCGGTGTCCAGTGCCATGCCGGTCAGTGAGCTGATGGCTGGGCGGGTTCCCAACACCATGATGCTGGCGGCGGTCACTGCGCTGGTGTCGGTGCCGGTGGCGTTGACCCTGGGTATCGGTTCGGCGATGGGGCGTGGCGGACGTGTCGACAGCATCCTGAGCTTCATCACCCTGGCGTTGGTCGCAGTGCCGGAGTTTCTGGTGGCGACGCTTGCGGTCCTGGTGTTTGCAGTGAACCTGGGCTGGCTGTCGGCGCTTTCCTACGCCAGCGACATTACCTCGCCGTGGCAATTCATGCGCACCTACGCCTTGCCGGTCATGACATTGTGTTTCGTGATCGTCGCGCAAATGGCGCGCATGACCCGCGCTGCAGTGATCGATCAACTCGACAGCCCGTACGTTGAAATGGCCCGGCTCAAGGGCGTCAGCCCCGTGCGGATTGTGCTGCGTCACGCGCTTCCCAACGCCATCGGGCCGATTGCCAATGCGGTGGCCCTGAGCCTTTCGTATTTGTTGGGCGGCGTGGTCATCGTCGAAACCATTTTCAACTACCCCGGCATCGCCAGCTTGATGGTCGATGCCGTGACCAACCGCGACATGGCGCTGGTTCAGGCTTGCACCATGCTCTTCTGCACGGCTTATCTGCTGCTGGTTTTGCTGGCTGACCTGTGCGCAATCCTGTCCAACCCGAGGCTGAGAACCCAATGAACAACCTCATTGTGAAGTCGACGCCAGGCACGCCCGATCTGGCCACTGGCAAAGTCTCCCACGGCCCGTCGTGGCTGGGTTTGCTGGGCGCGGCGATGTGTTTTATCTGGCTGCTGGTGGCGATCTTCGGACCGTGGCTGGCGCCGCATCCGGTCGGCGAAGTGGTGTCCGACAACGTGTTCGATGTGATGGGCATGGCTCATCCTTTCGGCACCGATTATCTGGGCCGCGACATGCTCAGCCGGGTGCTGGTCGGCGCGCGTTTCACTGTCGGGCTGGCGCTGATTTCGGCGGTACTGGCCAGCGGTCTGGGCACGACCTGTGCGTTGCTGTCGGTGGTCGCCCCCAAATGGCTGGATGAAATCATCAGCCGTTTGATGGACGCCTTCATTTCGATCCCGAGCAAAATGTTGGCGCTGATCATGGTCTCGGCATTCGGCTCGTCCGTGCTGCTGTTGATCTGCACGGCGGTGCTGAGTTTTTCGCCGGGCGCGTTTCGGATCGCTCGCAGCCTGGCGGTCAACATCGAGGCCCTGGAATACGTGCAAGTGGCGCGGACCCGTGGCGAGCGTCGGCTGTACATCGCCTGCGTGGAAATCCTGCCGAACATGCTCAATCCGGTGCTGACCGATCTGGGCCTGCGCTTTGGTTTCATCGTGCTGCTGCTCAGCGGCATGAGCTTCCTTGGACTTGGCGTTCAGCCGCCGGATGCCGACCTCGGTTCGCTGGTCCGCGAGAACATTGGTGGCCTCAATCAGGGCGCGCCAGCACTGGTGATACCGGCGTTGGCGATTGGTACGCTGACTATCGGCGTGAACCTGTTTATCGACCGGATCTCGTCTCGACGTAGCCGACGTTCAGGAGGGCATTGAGATGAGTGAATTGATTCGAGTCCACGACCTGCGCGTGGTCGCTGGCGGCGATAAGGGCGAGGTCGAAATCGTCAAGGGCGTGAGTTTTTCCTTGGAAAAAGGCGAGGTGCTGGCGCTGATCGGTGAGTCTGGTTCCGGCAAGACCACCATCGCGCTGGCGCTGCTGGGCTATGCCCGACGCGGCTGCCGACTGGCGAGCGGCATTGTGCAGGTCGGCGAGCACAATATGCTCGGCCTGGAAGAGAGCAAACTGCAAAACCTGCGCGGCAATCGCGTGTCGTACATCGCCCAGAGTGCTGCTGCCGCGTTTAACCCGGCCAAGAAGCTGATCGATCAAGTGATCGAAGGTGCTCTGATTCACGGTCTCGGCACGCGCAGCGAATTGACGGCCAAAGCCGTCGGCCTGTTTCGCGATTTGTCCCTGCCTAACCCGGAAAAAATTGGCGAACGTTATCCGCACCAAGTCTCCGGCGGGCAGTTGCAGCGGGTCATGGCGGCGATGGCGTTGATCAGCGATCCATTGCTGGTGGTACTCGACGAGCCGACCACGGCGCTGGACGTCACCACGCAGATCGATGTGCTGCGCGCCTTCAAGCGCGTAGTGCGTGAGCGCGGCGCGACAGCGGTTTATGTGTCCCACGACTTGGCGGTGGTCGCGCAAATGGCCGACCAGATCGTGGTGCTCAACGGCGGCAAGGTCATCGAATACAGCAGCACGGCGGCGCTGCTCAAAGGACCGTCCGAGGAGTACACCCGCAGCCTGCTCGCAGCGGCCCGCCCCGACGCGACTCTGACCCCCGCCAGCGAAGTGGTTAAAGACACCACGCTGTTGACGATCAAGGGCATGACTGCCGGTTACGGCAAAAAGAGCATGCAGGGCATGCCGATGATTCGCGTACTCGAAGACATCGACCTGACAATCACTCGCGGCCAGGCCATCGGTGTGATTGGTGAGTCAGGCTCCGGCAAATCAACGTTGGCGCGGGTGGTGGCAGGCTTGCTCGATCCTGCGCGCGGTGAGCTGGTATTTGACGGGGTGCCGTTGTCCGGCACGTTGTCGGGCCGCACCGACGATCAATTCCGACGCATCCAGATGGTGTTCCAGAACGCCGACACCGCGCTCAACCCCATGCACAGCGTCGCCACGATACTGTCGCGGCCGCTGAAGATGTATTTCGGCCTCAAGGGCGCGGCATTGCGTCAGCGCGTCGATGAACTGCTCGATCTGGTGCGCTTGCCTAGAGCGATGGCGGATCGGCGTCCCAGCGAGCTGTCAGGCGGTCAGAAACAACGGATCAACCTGGCGCGTGCGCTGGCGGCCAAGCCAGATCTGATTCTGTGCGATGAAGTGACCTCGGCGCTGGACACCGTGGTCGGCGCGGCGATTCTTGAACTGCTCGGCGATCTGCGTCGTGAGCTGGGAGTTTCGTACCTGTTCATCAGCCATGACATCTCCACCGTGCGTGCGCTGTGCGATGACATCGTGGTGATGTACAGCGGCCACAAAATCGAAGAGGGCACCCGCGAAGCGTTCAGTCAGGCGCCGTTTCATCCCTACACCGACCTGTTGGTGCATTCGGTACCGGAATTGCGTCAGGGCTGGCTGGAAAACTGCGGCACTACTTGCGGCAAGCTTCCGCCGATCAGCGCCCCGGCCAACGTGCCGGAGCTGTGTACCTTCCTCAATCGTTGCCCGGTACGCGTCGAAGGGCTGTGCAACAAGACCGCGCCAGGGCGTCGCGACATTCAGGGCGGCAGCGAAATCCTTTGCCATCTGAGCAGCGACGAACTGCAAAGCACACAAGAGCATTCCAACAGCATGATCGTGGGAGCCTACGCATGAGCGGGCGTTTCGTAAGACTGGGCGAGCGGGATCGGCCGAGTGTCAGTCTGGTGGTGGACGGTGCGCCGATCAAGGCGTTGCAGGGCGACACACTGATGGTCGCGTTGCTCACACAGGGCGCATCGTTGCGCGAGTCGGAATTCGATTCCGGCCGTCGCTCGGGCTTTTGCCTGATGGGGGCTTGCCAGGATTGCTGGGTCTGGACGCGCAGCGGCGAACGCTTGCGCGCCTGCTCCAACGAAGTGCGCGAAGGGCTCGATATTGTCACCACACAACCGGAGGCGAAATGGCCACTGCACGGGTAGTCATCGTCGGTGCAGGCCCTGCCGGCACACGCTGCGCTGAAACGCTGTTGGCGGCAGGTATCAAACCGATCCTGATCGACGAAAACCGTCGCGATGGCGGCCAGATCTATCGTCGTCAGCCCGAAGGTTTCAAGCGCGATTACAGCGCGTTGTATGGCACCGAAGCTGACAAGGCTAAAGCCCTGCACCAGAGTTTTGACCGGCTGCGCACGCAGATCGATTACCGGCCGGACACATTGGTGTGGAACCTCACGCCCGGGCAGCTGAACTGCGTCAGCAACGGCAGGCATTCGGTGATCGATTACGACGCGCTGGTTCTTTGCACCGGCGCCACTGACCGGCTGATGCCTATTACCGGCTGGCAACTGGCCGGGACTTACAGCCTGGGTGGCTCACAAATCGCGCTCAAGGCGCAGTCGGTGTCCATCGGCCACAGCGTGGTGTTCATCGGCAGCGGCCCGTTGCTTTATCTGGTCGCCAGTCAATACGTCAAAGCCGGAGCCAATGTGGCGGCGGTGCTCGACACCTCGCCGTTCAGCAAGCGTATCGCGGCGCTGCCCAAGTTGTTGGCGCGCCCGGCGGTGCTGTTCGAAGGCATGAAGCTGCTGGCGCGCCTGTATCGGGCCAAGGTCGCCGTGCATTTGGGCGTGGAACCGGCGCAAGTGCTGGGCGACGAGCAGACGGGTGTCAGCGGTGTGCGCTTCAAGACCGGCGCTGGCCGTTTAATGCAGATTGACTGCGACGCGGTGGCGCTGGGTTATCACCTGCGCCCGGAAACCCAACTGGCCGATTTGGCGGGTTGTCGCCTGCAGTTCGATGACGTGTCCGGGCAATGGCTGCTGGCCGTGGACGAAGAGGGTCGGACCTCTGTCAGTGGCGTGTATGCGGCTGGCGACGGCGCCAAAATTCGTGGCGCCGATGCCGCCGAACAGGCCGGACGTTTGGCGGCCAATGCGCTGTTGCAAGATCTGAAATTGTCGGTGGATGCCACCGCAGTGCAGGCTCAGAAACAGTCATTAGTGGTCATGGATACGTTCCGGGTCGGGTTGTGCGAGGCGTTCCCCTGGCCTGTTGCTCAGGCCAAAGCCTTGCCTGACGAAGCGATTATTTGTCGCTGCGAAATGATCACTGCCGGCGAGCTGCGAGGCGTGGTGGGCGAGAAGGGCGCCTGCGAAGTCAACCGCGCCAAGGCGTTCAGCCGCGTCGGCATGGGCCGCTGCCAGGGCCGTTATTGCTCGCAGGGGGGCGCCGAAGTCATTGCGGCCGAAGCGGGCGTGCCGGTGCAGGACGTGGGTCGTCAACGCGGTCAGGCCCCGGTCAAACCGCTGTCGATGAAGATGGAAGAGGTGAACTCATGACCCCGCAAAAAAGCGACGTACTGATTGTCGGCGGCGGATTCATGGGCACCGCGTCGGCGTTTTTCCTGCGCCAGCGCGGGCACTCGGTCACGCTATTGGAGCGCGATCAGGTCGGGCAATACGCCAGCGGCGTGAACTTCGGCAACGTCCGCCGCCAAGGGCGGCATCTCGCGCAGCTGGATCTGGCGAACCGTTCATGGGCACTGTGGAAACGCATGCCCGAGCTGATCGGCGAAGACCTGGAGTTCTTGCCCAGCGGCCATATGCGCGTGTGCTACGACGAGGCGCATATTCCTGAACTGGAAGCCTACGCTGCGGCGCCAGAGGCTCGCGAGCTGGACCTGGAAGTCATCGCCGGCAAAGCCCTGCACGAGCGTTTTCCGTTTCTCGGTCCAGAGGTAAAAGCCGGCTCCTATGCACCCCATGACGGCCACGCCAACCCGCGTCTGGCGGCACCTGCTTTTGCTCGCGCCGCGATTCGCGCGGGTGCCAGAGTCGAGGAGCGTACCGAAGTGGCGGACGTGCAAAAGGTCGGTGGCGAGTTTCATGTCACTACTACCGACGGTCGCTTGTTCACGGCGGCCAACCTGCTAATCACCGCTGGCGCGTGGGGCTCGAAGCTGTCAGAACAATTTGGCGAACCGGTGCCGCTGGAAACCCACGGCCCGCAAATGGCGGTCACTGAACCGGTGCCCTATTCGCTGCCGACAGTGATTGGCGTGTACACCAAGATTCCTGAGGAAGTGATCTACTTCCGGCAAATCCAGCGCGGCAATATCGTGATCGGTGGCGGCTATCGCAGCCGCCCGGACATGATCAACCGCCGCGCCCATGTGGAGCCGCGCAGCATCATCAATCAAATCGAGCAAATGCGCCGCTTACTGCCGGGCGCGGTCAACCTGAACATCATCCGCGTGTGGAGCGGCATCGAGAGCTACACACCAGATTCGTTGCCGGTGATCAGCGCCAGCGGCAAGGTCGATGGGCTGTTTTACGCGTTCGGCTTCTGTGGCCATGGGTTCCAGCTGGGCCCTGGCGTGGGTGACGTGATGGCTGAATTGATCAGTACCGGTCAGACTCGAACCCACATTGCCCCTTTTGACATTCAGCGCTTTGCAGATCCGGTGCCGTTAACTGGCCTGTTGAGCCTGCAAACTACGAGCAAAGTCTTATGAAGCCGCGTGTACTGGACATCCTCAAGCGCCTGATCGCGTTCGACACCGTGTCGTCCGAATCGAACATGGCGCTCATTGAATACGTACGTGACGTGCTGGCGACCAAGGGCATTGAGTCGCTCATCGTCAAGGACGAAAGCGGTAAGAAGGCCAACCTCTTCGCCAGCACCGGGCCAAAGGAACAGCCAGGCATTTTGCTGTCCGGGCACACCGATGTGGTGCCGGTTGCGGGGCAGGCCTGGACGCTGCCGCCGTTTGAAGCGACGCTCAAAGACGGGCGCATCTACGGGCGCGGCACTTGCGACATGAAGGGCTTCATCGCGCTGGCCATCGACGCCATGCTCGATGCGGCGGACCTGACGTTGACGCGCCCGCTGCAACTGGCTTTGTCCCACGACGAAGAGATCGGTTGTGTCGGCGTACGGCGTTTGCTGGACGTTCTGGACCTGGCCCCCTTGCGCCCGTTTCTGTGCGTGATCGGCGAACCGACGTCGATGCAGTTTGCCCTCGGCCACAAGGGCAAAAGCTCCTATCGCACTTACTGCCGTGGTCAGGAAGCGCATTCGTCGCTGGCGCCGCGCGCGGTCAACGCGATTCACTTGGCGAGCGACTTCATCGGCGCGCTTCGCGACAGCCAGAAGCGCATCGAAAAAACCGGTCTGCGGGACGAGGGCTACGACATTCCTTACAGCACCGTTCACATCGGCCGCATCGATGGCGGCAAGGCGCTGAACATCGTGCCGAACCTGTGCACGCTCGAGTTCGAATTCCGTAATTTGCCCGCCGATAATCCCGATCAATTGCTGAACGAATTGCGTGAGCGCGCGGAAGCCTTGGTGCGCGAGGCGAAGCAGGTGTCGACCGTTGCGGCCATCGACATCGAGGTGATGAACGAGTACCCCGGCCTGGACACGCATCCCAGCGTCGAAGCCGTGCGTTTGCTGCACAGTTTCGCCGCTCCCGATACGCAGCATGTCAAAGTATCGTTCGGCACCGAAGGCGGTTTGTTCGCCAATCGCCTGAACGTGCCGGTGGTGGTGTGCGGGCCTGGGTCCATCGAGCAGGCGCACAAGCCCGATGAGTTCATCGACGAAACACAGCTGATGGCTGGCGAGCGTTTCCTTCAGACCCTGCTCGGATCACTGAAACAGTAGGGCCGTGGTCGGGTGGGAACTGTGCATCCGGCGCTGCTAGAGTGCCGGATGAAACGCGTTCGCGGGCAAGCGTGCTTCTACAGCTTCATGCATAAACCCTGTCACGCCGAATCAATAGCCCTGCCTTAGATCCACGTGTCCCAGCATCTTTTCGCCGCGTTCGAAGCGGCGGATGTTGTCCAGCAGTCCGGCGAAGGCGCTGTCTGGCTGGGTCATGGCTGCAATGTGCGGGGTGACCAGGATATTTGGATGTTTCCAGAACGGGTGATCGGCTGCTGCGGGCTCGTCCTGCAACACATCCAGCACTGCCGCGCTGAGTTGCCCGCTGTCCAGCGCGTCGAGCAGATCGCTTTCCAGCAGATGGCCGCCGCGCCCCATGTTGATCAGCGCCGCACCTGGGGGAAGTTGCTCAAACAGCGTGCGGTTGAGGATGCCCTCGGTCTGATCGGTCAGCGGCAGCACGCATAGCAAAATGTCGCACTTCGCCAAAAAGGCCGGCAGTTGATCAACACCTGCGTGGCACTCCACACCTTCGATCTGGTGCTGACTTCGCGCCCATCCGGAGAGATGGAATCCGAACGGTTTGAGGCTCGACAGAATATGCTGCGCCTGCAGCCCGAGACCCATCACGCCTACGCGTCGTTTCGCCGCCGGCACCAGTCGGTGCGCCTGCCACTGCCCAGCGGTTTGCTGCTGGCGATAGCGCAACATGTCCCGGTGCAGGCTCAGCACCGAAAAACACGCGTACTCGCACATGCCCTGGCTGATGCCTGGATCAAGCAAACGGACCACTGGAAGCGTGGCCGGTATGCGGCCTAAGTCCAGCTGATCAACCCCTGCTGACAGCGCGAACAGCACCTTGAGATTAGGCAGTACTTCATCGAGATTATCCGGCGCCTGCCAGGCAGCCAGATATTCAATCTCCGCTGGATTGCCGATGTCCGGCCACGCGCGCCATTCAATATCGGGGGCGTGCTCGGCAAACAGCGCTTTCCACTGCTCGCCACGTCCAGGGTCAGCTTTATAGAGCAGCGCCATGGCTATTTCCTGGTTTGAAAAGGTGGCGTTCATCATGCCGCAACGGCGCAAGAATGATCTATCGAATGAGTCCGCTCAGACGGCCGTTGGTGCGTGGAATAGACCGTATACCGGCAGATTAATTGGTGCCGAATGGCGCGGAAAGAATCTGCGGTCTGCGAGGGGAAATGAACGGCGGCGCAGCTTCGCGGGCAAGTCGGAAGTCGCCGACTCGCACGAACAGGATCTGCGCTGCTTATTGAGTCCTGATTTACCACGCAGGCAGGGTTTGATGACTTGCGCTGCACCGCTAACGCACATCCCGCCTGTAACCGACAGTCCTTCGCGCCACGCTGGCGCATGCCGCATATAAATTCGTTTGAATCTTCAAAACGGTATTTCTGCCGTCTGTGCGTCCCGAGTATGAAATAAATTTCATGTTGGAGTGGGTTGTAATTCATCGGGAGGGCAGGGTGCTTTATCGAGTAGCACGATGTTATAGTGTAACGAAATGGAGCATGAATTAACTGATGGGCATGGGTAAGTGCGAATGAAAGGGATCAACACGAAAATGCTTTTGGCGTGCAGCGCGTTGCTGTTTGTCGGCGCCGCGCAAGCGCATCAAATCTGGTTCGAACAGACGGCACAGCAGCCGGTGGCGCTCTATTACGGCGAGTACGACAAGAACATGCTGGAAGTAACGCCCGGCGGGCTGGACCGATTCAAAGGTCTGGCGGCTTGGTCGGGGCATACGACTCAACCCCTTAGGCTGAGCTTGCAGCGCGATTATTTTGCGGTTGCGCAGCAGCCTTCGGTGCAGGACACGCTGCTGGCAGTGGACACGCACTACCCGATTTTCGATTTGCACGAAGAGGGTAAAACCCTCAAGGCGTATTGGACTCCGGCAACCCGTTGGGTCGGTGATCTGCGACCGCGCGAGCCGCAACTCGACCTCGATATCGTCCCCACCGGTATCGCCAAAGATGGCAAGGCCACGTTCCAGGTGTTCTATCTGCGCAAGCCGTTAGCGGCACAGGACGTTGTGCTTGAAACCGCTTCTGGTGAAGCCATCACCCAGGTTTCCGATCCCGCTGGCAAGGTCACGTTCGAGCTGCCACGGCAAGGCACGTATGTCGTTGCCGCCGAGTACAAGGACCACGCGCCCGGCGAGCGAACAAACGCTCAACAGCAGGTAGAAAAGTACGACGTGAAGAGCTTCAGCTCGACGCTTTCCTTCTACCACGGCTCAGGTCCGGCGCCTTCGTCGCGTCCACCGGCGCAGCTCCCGGCCTCGGAAGTTGCACGGCTTAAAAAGGCGGCTGGTTAAAGCGTCCACCGATCAAACATTTTTGCCGCACTGCGGGTTGATCCCGGGCGCTTTCCCGCGCCGGTTTTAGCCTCTGATCAATGATCGATAACATGAGTAACTCAAATGTCCCTTACTTCTGAAATGACGGGGCGGGCGGGAGCTATTCCCCCTGCGCGGACTGCCGCGTCCGTGATCACCAACACCCGCATGCTGGCCATCGACGCCCTGCGCGGTTTTGTGATGCTGTGCATGCTGGTGGACCATGTGCGCGAAACCTTTTTGCTGCATCGCCAAGTCACCGACCCCATCGATGCCCTGAGCGTTACGCCGGACCTGTACTTCACCCGCATGCTCAGCGAGATCTGCGCGCCGGTGTTTATCTTCCTCACCGGCCTGTCGGCGTATCTGTACAGCCAAAAGCACACGCTGAAAGAAACCTCCGTGTTCCTGCTCAAGCGCGGCGTGTTTCTGGTGCTGTTGGAAATCACCTTCGTGTGTTTCGCCTGGAACGCGGAGTTCCCGCCTAAAACCTTGTGGCTGCAAGTGATCTGGTGCATCGGCATCTGCATGATCGTGCTCGCCGGTCTCCTGCATTTCAAACGCAGCTGGCTGATCGTGCTGGGTGTTGCCATTGTCGCCGGGCATAACTTGCTGGACGGTGTGGTGGTCGGTCCTGACTCGCCGTTCTTTGTGCCATGGTCAATCCTGCATCAGCGAGTGTTCATCGACATCACCGAATTCACCCGCGCCCGCACCACCTACCCCGTGCTGCCGTGGATTGGCGTGATTCTCCTGGGCTGGGCGATTGGTCCTTGGTTCGGCAAGGACGTTGACCCCGCAGTGCGGATGTCTCGCCTGCTCAAGGTCGGTTTCGGCCTGCTCGTTGCGTTTGTCTTCATCCGTTACCTGAACGTCTACGGCGAAAAACCATGGGTGCAGACGGGTGACTCGTTACGCACGTTCATGAGCTTCATGAGTGCCAAGAAATACCCGCCGTCGCTGATGTTCCTCATGCCGACGATTGGTCTGGGGCTGCTGTTGCTGGCGCTGTTCGAGAAAATGCAGGACCGCTGGTCCACTGCAACGCTGGCGATCTATGGCGGCGCCCCGATGTTTTTCTACTTGCTGCACCTCTACGTACTCAAGGCCATGTACTTGATCGCGCTGGCGTTGTGGGGCGCCAATCAAGGCAATTACTACGGCTTCGACGACCTCCCAGGCGTCTGGATGTGGAGCGTAGTGCTGGCGGTGATTCTGTTCTTCCCGACGCGTTGGTACGCCAACCTCAAACAGCGTCGCCGCGATATCGCCTGGCTCAAATACCTCTGATCCTCCTTCAAGACCAAGCCTGGACGGCGCCCCGAATGTGTGGGCGCCGCTGACCCGGGATGCAAGATTTTCAGGAGCACTACGTGAAGACTATATCCATGCACGCCTTCCTGATGGCGCTGGGAGGGCAGTCTCTGCTCGCCTTCGCGTCGGAGCAGGACAACGCAAAAGGCTTCATTGAAGACAGCCAGTGGAACGTGCTGAACCGCAGCCTGTATGACCGTCGCGACTATGAGCACGGCTCGCTGAGCAACGGCGCGCGCAATGCCTACAAGCCGCGCGCCGAACGCAGTGATCTGGCTGAGGAATGGGCTTACGGGCTGATGGGCGATTTCAGCTCCGGTTACACCCAGGGTACGGTTGGGTTCGGCTTCGATGCCCACACCTATATCGGTCGCCAGCTGGACACCGGCGGCGGTCGCGCGGGGAAAGCACGATTGCTGGGCATCGATGACGACGGCCATCCCAAGGATGAATTCAGCCGAGGCGGCGCTGCGATGAAGCTGCGTGTTTCGTCTACCGAACTGCGCTATGGCGAGCAGCGGGTGAAGACGCCGGTCTTCGGTTCATCCGACAGCCGTTTGTTGCCAGAGACCGCTACAGGCTGGTTGCTGACCAGCAAGGAATTGCCGGCGACAACGTTTTACGGAGGGCATTTCAACGAGAGCACCGACCGCAATGCCAGCAGCCATGATCGGGGCTTCGTGGTCAACTACTCAAACGGCAAGCAGGGCGACAGTTTCGATCTGGTGGGTGTTCGCACTACTGCCCTCAAGGGGCTGACTGCCAGTCTGTTCAGCGCGGAGTACGAAGACACCTGGCGCCAGCAATACGTGGGCGCTGTTTACACTCAAGTCTTCAACGACAACCAGGATCTGAGCTTCGACCTCAATCTGTATCGCACCCAAGACACCGGGAAGGCACTGTCTGGTCAGATCAACAACACCAGTTGGAGCTTTCTGTCGACCTATCGCTATGACGCCCACAGTTTCGGCGTCGGATACCAGAAGATCGATGGCGACACGCCTTACGACTACGTCACCCGGGGCGCGATCTTCCTCAGTAACGCTGTGGCGCTGTCTGACTTCAACGGCCCGCAGGAAGCCTCATGGATGGGCCGTTACGACCTGAACATGGTCACGTACGGAGTGCCGGGGCTGACCTTTTCCGCACTGTATGTACGTGGTAGCGGGATTGACGGCACTCACATGGACCCACGCGGCGGTTATAGCTGGCTGGGTTACGGCAAGGACGGCAAACACTGGGAGCGCGACCTGCAAGCCAAGTACGTCGTGCAATCGGGGCCCGCGAAGAAGCTTGCGATCACCCTGCGCCACGCTGTGCATCGGGGTAACAAGGCGCAAGCCGAACTCGACGCCGACCAGCTGCGCCTGGCTATCGAGTACCCGTTGGGCGGCAAATTCTAAGGGCGAGATGCGGCGAACAGCTTCGCCGCAGGCTTTCAGACCGGAGGCTGGCGGGGAATTTCGGTCGGGGTTTCATGCCCGTCACGCTCTGGCTGAACCGTGCGTGACGACATTTCTGCGCGCAAAATCGGCAAGCACTGCGGGTACTGTTTGGCGATGTAACTGATCAACCGCTCGCGCATGTGGCAGCGCGCATCCCAGCTTCGCGATGAATCCGCCGAGCTCAACAACACCCGCAATTGCATGGCTTTGTCGGTGGTGTCGGTGACTTGCAACACGCACACACGACCGTCCCAAAGGTGTGGAATGTCCTTGCAGATGCGCTCGGTTTCTTCGCGCAACTCCTCCAATGGCAAGGCGTAATCCACCCACAAAAACACTGAGCCGATCAGGCTTGAAGTACTGCGCGTCCAGTTTTGAAACGGCTTCTCGATGAAGTACTGCAGCGGAATCACCATCCGCCGCTCGTCCCAGATTTTCACCACGACGTAAGTCCCGCTGATCTCTTCGATACGTCCCCATTCGCCTTCAACGATCACTACGTCGTCCAGCCTGATCGGTTGAGAGATTGCGATCTGCAGCCCCGCAATCAAATTTCCCAGCACCGGCTTCGCCGCGAAACCCGCCGCCAACCCTGCAAGCCCGGCAGAAGCCAGCAAACTGGTGCCGATTTGCCGCACCGGCGGAAAGCTCATCAAAATCAGACCCGTGCCGAACAGCAAAACCAGTACGTTCAAGCAACGCACCAGTACGCGAACCTGCGTCTGGATTCGCCGCGCTTGCAGATTGTCTTCGATGTCCAGCGGGTTGCGGATCGCGACCGCTTCACCGATCGCTTTCACGCAGCGCAAGGCCAGCCAGGTGAAGCAGCCAACGACCAACATGCCGTTTACGTGCCGCACGGTATTGATCAACATCAAGTCGTCCGGCGCTGACGTCCACACGGTTTGCAGCGCCAGCAGCGGGATCAACCACAGAGTGGGCGGCCCGGCACGCAGGATAAGTTGCTGCGCAAATATGAACGACTTCGAGACCCGCCTCAGCACCGCCAGTGCTATCCAGCGAATCAGCAACGACAGACAGATCGCCACCGCAGCGACGATCAGGGTGCTCAGCCATGGCAATGGCAAGACGTCCAGCCAGGCGTCCGGAATTACATGTTCCATAGGGATGCTCGCGACGAAGACGGTTTAAAGACAAGGATTGTGAGCCTGTAAACGGCGCAATCGTTCCCCAATCGAGCTGCAAACCCCAGCGTAGACGTGTTTTATCCAGAGCGGGGGAGCGACCTCGATTCGGTGAACGGCCGATAACGCGTGCGCTGTGAACCTGCTTGCAGTTGCATCAACAGCAGTTGATCAACCAGTTTGCTGTTGTCACCCGTGCTGGTATCGATCGCAAACTCCGGATTAAGCGGCGCCTCGTAGGGGCTATCGATACCAGTGAAATTACGTATCCGGCCTTCGCTTACCGCGCGATAAAGCCCCTTGGCGTCCCGGCGCATGCACTCCGACAGGGGCGTGCTTACATGTACTTCGATGAAGTTGCCTTCAGCGAAATGGCTGCGGCAGCTGTCACGATCAGCACGAAACGGCGAGATGGCCGACACGATCACGATCAATCCTGCGTCCACCATCAGCCGGGCGACTTCGCCTATGCGCCGCACGTTTTCCCGGCGGTCCAGATCGCTCATGCCCAGGTCCTGACACAAGCCGTTGCGCACTCTGTCGCCGTCGAGCAAATAACTGTGCAGACCATGGGCTTGCAGCGTGTCGTCCAGTTGGTTGCCCAAGGTGGATTTGCCCGCGCCGGACAAACCGGTGAGCCAAATGCAGCAAGCCCGTTGCTGCTTCATGGCTTCGCGCTGGGCCTGACTCACACTCAGTTCAGGCGCGATGATCAAAGGTCGGGTTTCAGTTCTGTAGTCAGTCATAAGCAAACAACTCGTAGTCACGGGCATAGACTTCCCGGATGCGCTTGCGCGAGGCGACGGAACACAACGCCGCGGTTTTGTAATTCGAGCCAGGCGAGCGATTCAAGTGATCGAGCTGCGCGCTGACACCCAATTGCTCGCACAACATGGCGAAGTCTGCTTCCAGATGTTCCTGACGCCCGATGAAATCAATAGCGATCTGCCCCATCGAGTTCTGCAGAAAGTGATGTTGCGGCGCGAAATGTATCTGCTTGCAAATATTATCGCTGTGCAACCAGCCATCAATGAACGTATCGAACCGAGAATATCGACTCACTAATTCGTAAGCGGCTCTATCTCGCGGCTGTGGGTTTTGTAGCAAGTAGCGATATGCCGATAACGCGCGATGTAACGGGTCTCGTACAAAGCCGAACTTGAAGTATTCGTCGAAACGCTCTTTGAATTGTTTTTCATACCAATACAACGGCAAATGCCCCGTGGGCGTACTGCCGAACAAAGACGTCGCCACACTGCTGCCCGCGCATTTGGGTACGTGAATGAAAATACACTCGAACTGGTCGAAGACCTCCGGAAACCGGGGCTTTTGGGACAGCGTCTTGTTCACGACCTGACGATCCACTACGGACAGTCGCTCAAGCAGGAGCTCGCGGTGATGCCGGGGGAATAGCTTCCATAGCAAGTGATTCATGGGGAAGTGACCTGTGGCGTGTTATGGATCAAAGCGTGAGGCTACAGCGGGGATAACAGTGAGCGGCAGAACTTTTCATATAATTTACGCTGAGCGCTAGTTATTCGGGTTTGTATATTTATTGTGTTTAGTTTGTTACTCAAGTTGTAGGTTGATACGTACAGATATTCGAGAGTTTTCGTGATCGATGAACCGTCTAAAAAAGGCGGCGGAACGTTAGGTCTGGATATATTTCACATCGTGAGAAAGGAGTTTGCATTCCTGGTTAATTATTTGCCTGCGGAAAACGGCTATCGATATGAACACTTATCGCCTTCAAGAAGCAGACCTGGAAATCCCTGATACCTGGCAGGACCAGAGTGTCAATATTTTCAAGTTACCCGCCGTAGGCCAGGCCAGGGAAGCGAGCTTCGTCATCAGTCGCGACCCCGGCCAGGGTGATATGCCATTTCTGGACTACGTCGCTGCTCAATTGCAAAGCGCCGAACGGCAGCTTCCCAATTTCAAGCTGATCAAGCATTGGGACTTCACGCTGCATGGGCATGCCGCTTCTTTGCTCGATTACACCTGGGAACGGGAAGGGCGCGACTTGATGCTTCGACAGATGTTCATCGAGCACAAACCGACAGTGCTGATCGCGACGCTGACGACCACGCCCGATGACCTGGTCCATCACGAAGCCATCTGGAAACAAGTCATGCAGAGCTTCAAGCCGGTCAAGCACGCGGCTCAGTAAGCGTTAAGTCATCTACGGAAGATGCCCTTTAAATGGATTTACAACCCGCTGCACGCTTAGGCGACGAAATCGCCCACGGCTTTGGCGTCGTCGCCATGATCGGCGGGGCCGTGGCTGGCGCACTGATTGGCGCGGCTGTCGTGGCGGCAACCGTAGCGACGGGTGGTTTGGCGCTTGCGATCGTGGGTGGATCGATCGCTGCTGGCGGGTTATCCGCGTTTCAAATTGTCAGCGGGCTTTGCCAGTTGTTCGACATGCCCGAGCCCACGACCGGCTTGCTGGCGAAGGGCAGTAATGACGTCTACATCAATGGCCGTCCAGCCATGCGCGCTGGCGACGACATCGCCTCTTCATGCAACGGTCTGCCACTGAGTCACCCGTTTTGGCCCTTCCCGGTCGTCATCGCTCAGGGTAGCGCGACGGTCTACATCAATGGCAAACCCGCCGCGCGCCGGGGCAGCAAAATGGTCTGCGGCGCACACATCAAAAACGGCAGCGCTAATACGTTTATTGGCGGGCCAACAATTTCAGTCACCTTCGTCCTCGATATCCAGGGCTGGATGCACACGGGTTTCGAAGCCCTGGGTCTTTTGGCTGCAGGGGCCGGGTTGGTGTTGGCAGCCATGGCGGGCGCGGCAGTCCTTGCTACTGCAGTGGTTGTTGGCGCCGCGGCAATGGCAGGGATGGCGCTGTTGGGGGATTTGGGCGATCGGTTAGGGCCGGGATGCAGGGATTTGCTGCAGGGCGTCGCGGGGATGGCGTTGTTGGGGGTGGGGGCGGGGTTATCCAAAAGTACCAAATCCAATCCTCTTGGCTTGGCCGCTGTGGAAGAATTACCTGTACCTGTTGTCACCGCGAAGGGCAAAGTTGGCAATATGGTTTTTACTGATGTTAATCAGAGATCCAGACCAAGGGCGCAGGCGAATCCTGACCACCTGACATTAATCTCCGATAGGGTATCTGCGAAAGCTTTAAAAAACCGTAAGCCGATGCCAAATGGAAATATGGCGGAAGCCCATGCAGAGGTGGCTGTGATTCAGCAAGCATATGAAAAAGGCATGACAAAGGGGCAGGACATGACGATGAGCGTAGCTGGCATGGATGTGTGCGAGTTCTGCCGGTCTGATGTAGTTGCAATGGCGAAGGCAGCGGAATTAAAGTCATTAACCATCTACCAGCACAAGTCGGGAGCTACCCTATTCTGGAAGCTCGGAATGAAAAAACTTACGACGCAGGCGGGCAAATGAGAATGCATCTATCGTGGACTAATTTGATGCACGGCGTTTGGTCTGGTGGAAACCAGCATGTTCATCGTTGGGAGGAAATAATGCTACATCTGAACAAGCTTGAAGTGATATCAGGGACTGTACGAGTTCAGCTTATGGATGAGCCAGACATTGGGCCGCTAAGCGTAGGACTGATCGCTGAAAACAAAAATTACCTCGTAACGTTGCTTGAGGCGACTGAAGACGATACCGACGTCAGAACTTTCAACAATCTGACAGTAACTCCCCAAATGATAGATGTTTTGGGGGATTTCTGGGATGCCCGCTCAATTACTAATGAGTTCGGTCTGGTAATAATGATGTTTAAAGAATTTTTCGAAACGGGTGACGTTTCCCGGCAATGGTTGAATTGATGTGCTCTCTTTCGCGTAGGCCATGACATGCGTCGCAAGCCTACAGTAATCAGGCTGATGGCAGACTATCAGTGTCACCCGCTTTGGGATTTGACCATCGACCAGTACGGCGATATCGATCCAGCAGGCCTGCCCCTATCTGAGGCGCTCAGGCTTAGGCTCGCTGAGTGGGCGCGGCTCTACGACGAAACGCTGAACATGGATTCGCCGCAAGATTCTGGATTTAAGAGTGAAGCGCTGGAAACAGAGTTCAAAACCGAAGGGCATCGACTTGCGGAATATCTGCGTAAGGAATTGGGTCCAAATTTTACTGTTGATGAGAAATTTTTTGATAAATGAAAATGCTCATTTCACGGAAAGTGCTGATCCGCAGCGTGTGGTCAGGCGTAAGTGGTTACTTCGAAGATTGGGTGGACGTAATCTGGCCACTTAAATTTCTCCAAAAGGCACCCGGGACACTACGCTTGCGTTTAATTAACCCACCTGAACCCGGTCCGATCAGTATATTTCTGGAGTCGGATAACAATACTTATTTGATTACCTTGCTCGAAGATATAGGCGACGACCTGAATGTCAGGGCTTACGATAACCCAACTGCAACCGCTCAGATTGTGGAGGTCCTTGGAGACTATTGGGACGCCAGAATGCTTACCGACGACTTCGATCTGGTTGTGATGCTATTCAAGGAGTTCTTCGAAACCGGAGATGTGTCACGCCATTGGCTAAGTTGAGGTCAGTCTTACTAGCCTCAACTTGCCCGGTAGCAACTGCCTTTACGACTATGGTTTCTCCCCAAAAAACGCCTCAACCTGCCCTTCAATCGTCCCCTTTACCCCCTGCCCCTGAGCATTCATTTCCCCAGCAAGTCCCCCATTGATATCCAGTCGATTACCGGTATCAATCGCCCCCGTATCACTCGCATAAACTTTAAACGACGTCCCCGAAATATTGATCGCGCCGTTGGCATTGAACTCCAGCACACTCTTGCCGCACACCAGTCGGATTTGTGAACCCGCTTCAATCAGATAGTGGGCGCCGATGCTGTCGATCTTGCTGCCGCCTACTTTTAGCGCGTCATTGGTCCGGACGACGCGCGCTCGGTCATGTCCGACGGTAATTACTTCGTCGTTCCCGACGCTGCGAGTCCGGTCGTGCCCCACCGAGTGGGTTTCATCCACTTCCACGACGATGTCTTGATTGCGCTCGGCGTGGATGTACAGCTGTTCAGCGCCTTTTTTGTCCTCCATGCGGATCTCGTTGAAGTTCTCGGGCGTGGCGTCTTTGCTGGAGCGGCTTTTTGTACCGCTTTGCGTGGCGTTGGCGGGGAGTTTATAAGGCACGGTTTGTTCGGCGTTGTACACACGACCGGTGATGATCGGTCGATCGGGGTCGCCATCCAGAAAGCTGACGATGACTTCCTGGCCGATGCGCGGTATGTGCATCGACCCCCAGTTCTTTCCCGCCCAAGCCTGGGATACGCGAATCCAGCAGGAGCTGTTTTCGTTCGATTGGTCGTGCCTGTCCCAGAAGAAATGCACCTTCACGCGGCCAAACTGATCGGTCCAGATTTCCTCGCCTTCGGGGCCGACCACGCGAGCGGTTTGCGGGCCCTGGACAAAGGGGCGTTTGGTGCTGGGTTGTGTGCGAAAGCTTTGCTGCGCGTCAACACACGTCAGGTTGCTGGTGAATTGCGCGTCCGCCGAACCGCCACCACTTTCCAAACCTTCCTGATGGATGACGTAGCCCGTTCTGACGATCAGGTATTCGCGGTTTTGGTCCTGACGAGCCAGACCTGTCGTGCTAAACACATGACCGGCGCCCAATCCGCGTGCATTACCGCTCAACTCTACCCGCTCATGCAGACTCTGGATTGCTTCAAGGCGAGTGCGGGCGTAGTGCTCGCCGTCCTCGTTTTGGAGGTAGATGCCGGGGTAGTCAAATAGCGGAAAGTCCGCCGCAGCATGCGCGCGCGGGGTTGCCGAACGCACGTCGATTCGCGCGCTCGGGCGCTCGAAGTCGTAATCATTGAGCTCCAGCGAACCGGACTGGATTGCTTGATCCAACTGCCAGCTATTGATGTGATCGCGCTCGCGATGCTGGCCGTCAGGCGGGTAAAACGGCACAGATTCATAGCCGTACACCGGCTGATGAGCGCTGTAGGCATCCGCCAGCACCAACATATGACGATCTTGCTCGTGACGGAAATAGTAGTAGATCCCTTCCTGCTCCATTAACCGGCTGACGAAGTCGAAGCTGGTCTCACGGTACTGAACGCAATATTCCCACTCACGATACGGACGACTCAGGGCGTCTTCGAAGTCAGAAAAACCCAGGTCGCGAAACACTTGTTTGATGATCTGTGGGATCGTCTGGTGCTGAAAAATCCGGCAGTCGGAAGTTTTCGTCAGCAGCCACAACCAGGGACGCATCCTGACCTCATAGCTGGCGAACTGGCCGACATCTACGGTCTGTCGGCACTGCGCGACGATGCCGTGAAAATAGCGCTGACGGCCCGCACCCAGTTCCAGCGACAGGCTCATGGGCTTGCCAAGCAACTGATTGAGGTCAATGGCGTGATCGTGTGAAGTCAGTTGCAGTTCGTAATCGAATAGTCGCCCGAGTTCGTCATGACCGTTCAGTTTTTTGAGCAACAGCGCGTCTGGGCCGAGTGAGGTGTTGACCTTCGCCAGGCGGGTGATTTGGGTGAATGCCATGATATGTCCGTTAATCCTCGGGTGCCCGATTCAGGCGCTTTGATCGCTGAACCGATACTCAAATTGCCCATCACTGCACGTGATAAGCACGCTCGCCATCGGTTTTGCATCAAGCATGCGTGTCAGGAATTCGCGGCTCATGTCAGGCAGCAATGTGTTGGTCAAAATGGCGTCGATCATGCGTCCACCGCTTTGGGTTTCAGTGCAGCGCGAGACGATCAGGTCCACCACGTCGTTGTCGTAATCAAACGCCACCTTATGGGTGCTTTCGACGCGTTTTTTGATGCGCTCCAGTTGCAGCCCCGTGATGGTTTTAAGCATCGCGTCGCTCAACGGGTAATACGGGATTGTGACCAAACGCCCGAGCAGCGCTGGCGGGAATATCTCCAGCAGCGGCTGACGTAACGCGTTGGCAATATTATCCGCGGCCGGGAGATTGTGCGGGTCCCGGCACAGCTGGGAGATCAGCTCGGTACCCGCATTGGTAGTCAGCAAAATAAGGGTGTTTTTGAAGTCAATCACTCGGCCTTCGCCGTCTTCCATCACGCCCTTGTCGAACACCTGAAAGAAGATTTCATGCACGTCCGGATGAGCTTTTTCGACCTCGTCCAGCAGCACAACGCTGTACGGTTTGCGCCGCACTGCTTCGGTCAGCACGCCGCCTTCGCCGTAGCCGATATAGCCCGGTGGCGCGCCCTTCAAGGTCGAAACGGTGTGGGCCTCCTGAAACTCGCTCATGTTGATGGTGATGACGTTCTGTTCCCCGCCGTACAGCGCTTCGGCCAGCGCCAGCGCCGTTTCAGTCTTGCCCACGCCGGAGGTGCCAGCGAGCATGAACACACCAATCGGTTTGCTCGGATTGTCCAGGCCCGCGCGTGAAGTCTGGATGCGCTTGGCGATCATCTGCAGCGCATGGTCCTGGCCGATGATGCGTTTGCGAAGGTGCTGGTCTAGGTTCAGCACCGTTTCCAGTTCATTGCGCGCCACGCGGCCTACCGGAATACCCGTCCAGTCCGCGACCACCGACGCCACCGCCTGATAATCCACGGTCGGGAGGATCAAAGGCGCTTCTCCCTGTAGCGTTGCCAGCCGTTGTTGCACATCCACCAGTTGCTCGCGCTGTGATAGGCGCAAGCTGATTTCAGGGGCTTCGACGGTGTCCACCAGACAGCCGTCTTCGCGCAGTTCTGCGCGCAATTGCAGCAACTGATCCACAAGAATCCGCTCTTCCTTCCAGCGAGTTTCAAGACTCAATAACCGCTCTTGCTCCAACCTGAGGAGTTGGTCAGCACCGGCCTGCCGATCAACCGCCGAAACCCCGAGCGCCTGTTCCCGCGCAATAATCTGCAGCTCGGTTTCCAGCGCTTCAATGCGTCGACGACTGTCATCCACCTCGGCGGGCACGGCGTGCAGACTCACCGCAACTCGTGCGCAAGCGGTGTCCAGCAAACTGACTGATTTGTCCGGCAACTGGCGTGCGGGAATGTAGCGATGAGACAGCTTGACTGCAGCGTGCAGCGCTTCATCAAGGATCAGCACCTGATGATGACTCTCCATGGTCCCAGCCACGCCGCGCATCATCAACAGGGCTTTGTCTTCCGAAGGCTCACTGATCTGTACCACTTGAAAGCGACGGGTGAGAGCCGGGTCTTTTTCGATGTGCTTTTTGTACTCTGCCCACGTCGTAGCGGCGATGGTGCGCAATGCGCCGCGTGCCAGCGCAGGTTTGAGCAGATTGGCGGCATCGCCGGTGCCCGCCGCACCGCCCGCACCGACCAGCGTGTGGGCCTCGTCGATGAACAGAATGATAGGTTTGGGCGAGGCCTGAACCTCCTCGATGACTTGGCGCAAACGCTGCTCGAATTCGCCCTTCATACTCGCGCCCGCTTGCAGCAGGCCCACGTCAAGACTGCGCAGCTCAACATTTTTTAACGCGGGAGGCACGTCACCGGCGACGATGCGCAGAGCAAAGCCCTCGACCACAGCGGTCTTGCCGACACCGGCTTCACCGGTAAGGATCGGGTTGTTTTGCCTGCGGCGCATGAGGATGTCGACCATCTGCCGGATCTCTTCATCGCGGCCCACGATCGGATCGAGCTCGCCGTGGCGCGCCTGTTCGGTCAGGTCCAGAGTGTAGCGCTTGAGCGCCTCCTGCTTGCCCATTGCACTGGGGGCCATTGCACCGCTGGCTTCACCGGGCGCGGCACTGGCGCCAGCCATCTCGGTGGCACTTAATCCGTTTTCAGGTGAGTCGCCCAGATGTTCGCTCAAGCGCTCGCTCAACGCACCAACGTCGACCTTTTCGAACTGCGAAGACAGGTTCAGCAGAGCGCGACGCAAACGCGGAGCTTTGAGCATGCCTATCAGCAAATAGCCGCTGCGCACCTGGCTGTCGCCAAACATCAGGCTGCCATAGACCCAACCCCGTTCGACTGCCTCGTCGACATGGGGAGACAGATCGGTAATTGCATTCGAGCCCTTCGGCAGGCGCTCAAGGGCATCGGTTAAATCCCGCGCCAGATGTGCAGGCTTAAGGTCGAACGCGCGAACGATCCGGTGCAGGTCCGAGTCCTGCAACTGCAATAACTGGTGCAGCCAGTGGGACAGCTCCACGTAGGGGTTGCCCTGCAATTTGCAAAACACGGTGGCGGCTTCGATGGCTTTGTAGCTGATGCTGTTGAGTTTTCCGAACAGCGTGGCGCGACTGATTTCACTCACGGTGTGTGCTCCTTGCGGGTAGTGGTGGAGGTGTTTGTAACGATGCCGATCGTTCCGCGTTTTGGCGCGGGAGGATCAGGTCGTCAGCGTCAGTTTTGGGCTGCCCAAGCCAGATGTTGAAACCCAGGCGACACGCGCCATTGAGCTTGAAAGCTGGCACTTCGCGCTGTTGCAGCACCAGGTTAAGATCCCAGTCCAGTTCATAGCCCAAGTATTCGGCCACCCACGCCGCCAGATGCTGGAACGGCGCGCCATCGGGCAGCATGCCCATGTATTCATCGAGCGTGAGCGGGCCCAGCCGGATACGAAAAGCATGCTGGCGATCCCAGACGTGACGGCCCAGGCACAGGTCGATTCCCAACTGGTGGGCGTTGACGCCTAAGCGACTGCGATCCGGTAGCTCCAGCCATTGGCCGATGTATTCCTCGATAGCAACAGGCAGCCCGAAGTAGTCGGACAGGATCGCTTTCAGCCCATCGGGATAGCGAGTCTGCGCGGACAGATGTCCGGTGAAATGCAGCTTGGCCACGTCAGGAATCACTGACTGGTTGAGCAGGCTCGACATGCCCCGCCCGCTGAACGCGCCAAGCCGCGCGGCCCAGTAATCATCATCGGGTCGGTCGTGGCTGACCGTCGGGCGAGCCTCGGCCCATGCGCGGTAAAACAGGCTGAGCAAACGATGATGAAACACGTCCAGAAATCGCTTGCTCGCGTGGTCGCCGTGGTTGCGCTGGCGGTCGCGCAGATACTCGGTGATGTGCAGCGGCAAAGGGCCGTTAGGGCCGCCGAGCCCAAAAAATAGCTGCTCCAGGCGTGGCGCCGTGTGTGCTTCCATGGGAGTGAAGGCCGCCAGACTCGAAGGCGCAAATGTGCATTCCAGCTGCTGACCGAGCCGAACCGGATCATCGCCCAAACGCAGGGAATGACCCACGCGCGGCAAGTGTGGCGCGCTACTTTCGATGAACCGCATGGCCTGGAAAAAATCGTATTTCCACGGCTGCTCCTGCATGTCCTCTAGCGTACTCACAGCGTGGGTCTGAGGCCGGGGATGGCTTTCCAGCGCATGACCTCGCCTCTTTCGGTAGTCCGAATCACCGTCTCGGTAAAACTGTTGATCGAGACGTAACGCGCCAGAAAACGCTCGAAAACTGCGCCGAGCAGGAAGACACCTGTGCCACGGAAGGCGTGTTCATCGAACAGCATCGTGATCTCAAGGCCCCGTCCAAATGCGATGGGACCAGGCATCGGCAGCCGGCGCGTACAAGGTTTGCAACTGACATCGCGCAAGCCTTCTATTTGCAGCGCCAGTGCCGGATCGGTGTCGTCCCCGTATAAGCGCAGGAGTTCACGCAGGGCCGCAGCGCCCTGGCCTTTTTCGCTCAACGATAAGTAGTTCAGCGACAGCTGGCTGATCAGGCGCCACGCCTGATTGTCGTGGGCGCGGCTGGGCTGCGGACGACTCGGTCCAGCCAGGCAGCGAATGGCTTTAACTGGCGCGCTGTCGGCCAGGGTGAAATCCGTCGTGCCGCTGCCGACGTTCATGAACAGCGGCAGGTCGCGATTGGTGCACAGCGCGTTGACGCCCAGTTGGCGCAAGTCCTGGCGATAGGGCGCCTGCTGACTATCGACGAGGCTGATAAAGGTTTCGCTGCCCACATAGGTCGAGCGCGTACCGCTTCGCCGTTGTTCGCTGGATAGCACCCGAGGTTCACGGCGCAACAGGTGGAAAGCGTTGGCCCTCGCGTAATCGGCGCAATCACGCACCGCGTAAAACGGCATAAACGCCTGCTCAGGCCCGGTGCTGTAGCCAGTGACGGCGGACAAGGAATGAATTTCGAAGTCGGTCGGCCGAGTGCGATCGGCGATGACGTGGTGCTCGTGTACTTCATTGCTCAGATGAATACGGTCGACCCGCATCGGGAACAGGTTGATCGCCGGGGTGCAGAACGGCACCAGTTGCGCAGCGCCAACCGTGTTCTCCAGGCTGCTATCGAAACGATCAAACAGCACAATCAGCTCCAGAGCTTCGCCGCTGCACTGTTGCACCGCTCGGGTCAGACCGGTGAAGTCGATGAACAGGTAGCGCTGCGGCAGCGCAAAGTATTCCTGTAACAGTCGATAGCCCTGAAACGCCTGCGGTACCACTGGCAATGCGGCTTCACAGTCGTCGAAGCCAAGGGGTTTCAAGGCATCGTTGGGCAAGCGCTCGAGCCATTCGCCGTTGGGCTCGCGAGCGAATACCGCGCAGACATTGCCCCGCAGTTGCTCGTACAAACGGAATGGCTGCTCATCCGCACCGTTGAGATAGAGCGGCAGATTGTTGAGGCTCAGGCGGTTGAACGGAAATTGGGCGCTGGTGCGCAGCGTGATGCGCAGACCGGCTTTGGCCGAGGGTTCGCTGGCGGCGACACGACCTAACGCAGCGTGGGGATTGCCGAAATATTCCGCCTGGCTCACGCTCAGCGGCCACAGCGTCACTGCTTGGGTGCTGCGGTATTCGCAAGCAGTCGACGCGTCGCGGCCCAGGTCTTCGCGCAACGCGCTGGCGCGGGGCAAGGTAAAGCCATCGCCGAGGGAGCCTTCATCGAGATCGATCTGCATCTGCACCACCGTCATCGACGGCGTGGGTGCCAGGTAGTGCGGATAGGCGATTTCCAGCAGATTGTGGGTGAACGTCGGGTATTCGGCGTCCAGCTTCAGCTGCACGCGGGCCGTGAGGTACGCGAAGCCCTCAAGCAAGCGCTCGACGTAGGGATCGGCGCAGTCCATGCCCGACAACGTAAGGCGACCGGCAATCTTGGGAAATTCCTTGGCGAACTCTTCCGCGCTCTCGCGCACGTGCAGCAGTTCCTGGTTATAAAATTCTAGCAGCCGGGGATTCATACATGCCTCCGCTGGCTGGCGGGGACCACCTGCATGTGGCCGGTCTCAAGATCGAGTTCGGTGCGCAGCAACAACGGCAATGGGACCGGCTGTGCCCACAAATCGCCTTCTATCTCGAAGTTCAACGCGTTGACGTTCATGTAAGCCGCAGCCTGCGCGCGCACTTGCAGCGTGCTCGGCAGAATGCGCGGCTCATAGGCGATGATCGCCCGATGGATGAAGCCTTCCAGCGCATGCACATCAATGCTCGAAACACTGTGCCCCGCCAGCGCAGGCAAACCGAAATTGATGACGGACGTACCCGCTGCGGTGTCGCGCATGGCGGGTGCATTCAGCACCGAACTGGCGTTAAGCAGCCACGACAGATCGCGCAGCACCGAAGCCTTCAACTGGCTGAGCGAGAGCATGCGGTTGGCCGGGCTGTCGACAGAACTGCCCGGTTCGTCATCGGTCAGGCGGTCGAGCAAGGACGGTTGCAGCCGCTCGCGGGGGTTGAGGGCGTTCACCAGTCGAATTGCCAGACGAAGACTTTTTGATCCCAAACGTCCAGGCCGCACCTAGTAGATTGAATGACTGGCGCGATTTCTAATTTGTCCTTGAAATGGCGAACCACCTGCGTGGCGGTGTCGCATTCTTTGCTAGGAGCGGGCAAAGGTTCGCTGCGCTCAGCCATTAGAATTTCAGCACCACGGAACAACTCAATCCGCACCTTCTTCTGCTTGGTTTCGCTGAATCGGCACGGCCATGCCATGTCCATGCGTAGCGGCGTTTCACCGGCGCTGGTGAACATGCACTGTCCGTCTGCGTTAACGAGGCTGACCTGTTCCCCGACAAAAGTTGCTTGGACTAAACCGGCCGGCACGACGGGGGGCTGTTCGGCTAACGTGTAGAAACTAAGCATGCTCAGCACGCTTAACAGGTATTTCTTTGTCATCTCACTTTGCACCTGAAGTGATGTCCGGGGCATGCACCAGCTCTCTGACGAGGTGTTAACTGGCTTCGCAAGTGCATGCCTTTGGGAGAGCTTCGATTTAGATTGTTCGGTCTGGTACCCACTGAAGTCGAGTGGGAGTTTGCCGCGCGGGGAGGGCACGCAGTCAGCCGCCAAGCGCTGGAAGGCCGCTTGTTTCCTCGGCACGTGAACGGCAGCGACAGCGATGGACCGCTCGCCGGCTGGGCAGTGTTCAATCAAGTGGCGGGCGGCAGCGGCCAGGCCGCGCGCTTGACCCCCATCGGCAGCAAACTGCCTAACCCTGTCGGGCTGTTCGACGTGATCGGTAATGCCGCCGAAATGGTCCAGGAATCCTTTCAGCTGGTGAGAGCAGGACGCCGCCAGGGTGCTTATGGTGGCTTCATCGCCAAGGGGGGCAACTACCTGGAAGGCGAGGGCACGTTGTTCACCGGGATGCGTCGCGAGTATCCGCTGTTTGCGGCGGACGGCACTGAGCAGCGCAACGAAGCGACAGGGTTTCGAGTAGCTATCGGCGCCTTGTCCGCGCCTCGCTCTCGCTATAAGGAATTGTTCGAGCAGTGGCACAAAGAAGGGCGTCTGACCACGCTGACCGACGCCATCGATGATGCCAATGATCCAGCCAGCCAGCTCGATAGCATCATCGCGTCCAGCAGTGATACCCGGCTGCGGGGCGAGTTGGGACAGGTCAACGAAGCGTTCAAGCACAGTCTTTCGCTGATCGCCCGGCAGCGCGAAGAGGCCGCTGGCAACTTGATCCAATCCTCGGCGTTAGTGGCCGAAACCATCAGCAATTACAACATTCGTCTGACCAATCTAAAGAACAGCCAACAGCAGGCCCGACAAGGCAACGACCAGGCCAGCGCAGAGCTGTTCGCCATAGCGATTGAAAACGGTCGCCGGGCGCTGGACGGCGCAGTTGAAATTTACATCGACAACCTCGCGACCGGCACTCGCTACACCGACGCGGTGATTCAGGCGCAGTTGCAGCAGGTCAAGCAAGCACTCACTCGCAAACCTGTGCTGGGCAAAAGCCTGACGGCACGGGCAACGCTGTTCGTTCGTCATGTCGGGGACTATCGCCAGAAGAAGCGAGCAGATCCGGCGACGACATTGAAGCAAGTGCTCGCGGCGGCCAGTCAGCCCTGATCGGCGCACCCCACGAGCGTAAAGGAAGTCCGGGCGGCGATCTGTCGTACCGGCGTTAAAACCAGAGAAGAGAGCATCAACATGCAGTCAGTTTGTAAAACTATCGTCCGCACTGCCAATGCCCGCGCGCTGTCGCTGGCCGTGGCTGGATTCAGCGCCGTGCTGATCAGCGGATGCGCGACCTCGCCGGTCTCCAAGGTGGGCGCCAGCACTCAGGTTGAGTACTACCCGACCTGTTACGAACCGGTGCAGTACTTGCGCGATTCCAGTGCTGACGTGACTAAGTCCGTTGCGGGGGGCGCGGCCATTGGAGCGGTCAGTGGCGCATTGGTCGGCGCACTGACCGGCAATGGCGAACACCGCGTGCGCAATGCAGCCATTGGCGCGGCTGGCGGTGCGTTGGCTGGAGGAGCTGTCGGGTATTACACCGAGAAACAAAAGCAGATTGCTGACGATAAGCAGCGCATCGGGTCCTACGCCACTGACATCAACACAAGCGCGGCGGACATCGACCGCAGCACGGCCTACGCCAAAGCTTCGCAAACCTGCTACCAGACCCAGTTCGCCAGCTTGATCCTGGCGCGCAAGGCCAACACCCTGAACGATATCGAGGGCCGTAAACGGCTCGCCGAAATCGTTGCCGGGTTGAAAGAGTCCAACGACCTGATCGTCGCTGCCAACGGACGCGCCAGTGAAGACCTGAACAATTACACCCAAGCTTACGAAAAAGACCTGCAGACCGTGGGCGTCACGCGCGCCGATGTCGTCACTGTTGCTGCGGTTACCCCGGCGCCTGTGGTCAAAGCGTCAGTCCGGAAAAAAGCACCGGTGAAAAAGAAGCTGCCGAACGTGCCCAAGGAAGCAATCGCCACTGAAAAAACCTTGCAGGACGCGACGGCCAGGCAAGCGGCCAGCCAGCAGGTTGCTGCGGCGGGTCAATCTCAAGTCACCAGCATGTGCAAGAACGCAGACCTGGGTGATTGGGCACCGGTGCCTTGTCCGAACGTTTGATCGGACGGCTGTAAGCGATGCCGGTTGCAAAACCGGTATCCTGCGCTCTTTGCTCGGATCGTCTTGCTGATATCGCGATCCGGCCAGCCATAGCGGAGTGTACCCATGCGCGTCTGGATCGATGCCGACGCCTGCCCCAAGGCGGCGAAGGATCAAGTCATCAAGTTTGCTTTGAAGCGGCAGTTCGAAGTGGTGCTGGTGGCGGGGCAGAGTCAGATCAAACCGACTTACGCGATCGTCAAATTGATCGTCGTGCCCAGCGGCCCTGACGCGGCCGATGATTACCTGGTGGAACACGCTGTGCCTGGCGAGCTGGTGATCTGCAGTGACGTGCCGCTGGCGGACAGGCTGGTGAAGAAGGGGGTCGCCGCGCTCGACCCGCGCGGCAAGGAGTTCGACGCCCAGAACATGGGTGATCGGCTGGCGGTACGCAATCTGTTCACTGACCTGCGCGAGCAAGGGCAAGTGGGTGGCGGGCAGGGCACCTATGGCGATCGAGAGAAGCAGGCGTTCGCCAACTCCCTGGACCGAATTCTGACGCGGTTGGTGCGTGAGTTTGCTGGCTAATTGGCCACTACGGAACTAGACACCGCCTTCACGTATCAAACCATTTCAGAACATCCAAAGTCGGAGTAACCCCGTCATGCGTCTTAAACTTGCTGTTGCCACGTTGGCTTTGCTCTCCCTTCCGATCGGTTCAGCCATGGCTGACGGCTTTTTGCGTGATGTGCTCTCTTCGGGCGCTACCACGGGCTCCACGTACCTGACCTTCAGGCACCACAAACTGATTGTCGCGGCACAAGATGATGCCGGCAGCTATGTCGCCAGCAACGGCGCGATCCGGGGTCCATTCCTGGAAGCTGCGATGGTGCAGGTTCGTCACGACAACCCAAGCCTGAATGCCTCGGACATGGACTTGGCAAACGCGATTCTGGCGAAGAATCTGGTGGCTGAGCAGTAAATCGCTCTGTTTCGCAGGAATGAAAAATGCCGCTCACTTGAGCGGCATTTTTTTATCTGGCCTCTGTAGGAGCCAGCGTGTTGGCGAAGCGGTTGATGAGGTGTGTCAGTCAGAGCGCTTCGCGAACAAGTTCGCTCCTACAGAGTGCAGTCGGCACTTACTCGCCGATTGCCGATTTGTAAGCCGCAGCGTCCAGCAGCTTCGCCAGATCAGCGTCGGCAGCGCTTGGCTTGACCTTGAAGATCCAGGATTCGTATGGCGTATTGTTAAGCTCTTCCGGCGAGGTGCCCAGCGCGTCATTGACTTCAACCACTTCGCCACCGACCGGTGAGTAGATATCGGAAGCGGCTTTAACCGACTCAACCACGCCAGCGGCATCGCCCGCCGCGAACACCTTGCCGATTTCCGGCAGCTCAACGAATACCACATCACCCAGCGCTTCCTGCGCGTGGTCGGAAATACCGACGACGATCAGATCACCCTCTTGTTTCGCCCATTCGTGGCTTTCGGCGAAACGGAGGTCGGCGGGAATATTGCTCATTTAGTCATCCTCTACATCAAGTCAGCGGAGAAACCCGCCAGGGAGTTTAGATTAGGGCCTTGCCGTGACGCACAAACGTCGGTTGTACCACTCGAACCGGATACCACTTGCCGCGAATCTCTACCTCGGCGCGGTCGGCGGTGGCCATTGGAACACGGGCCAAGGCAATCGACTTGCTTAGCGTAGGAGAAAAACTACCACTGGTGATCTCCCCTTCGCCAACTTCTGCTATTCGGACAACCTGATGGGCGCGCAAAACACCGCGCTCCTCCAGCACTAAACCCACCAGTTTGGACGTCGCACCTTTGGCTTGTTCGGCTTCCAGGGCGGCTCTGCCGATGAAGTCCCGGTCCGCAGGTTGCCACGCGACTGTCCAGCCTATGTTGGAAACCAAGGGCGATACCTGCTCATCGATGTCCTGACCATACAGGTTCATGCCCGCTTCCAGGCGCAGGGTATCGCGCGCGCCCAGACCAATGGGTGAAATACCGGCGCCTACCATGTCATTGAAAAAACCGGGGGCCTGTTCGGCGGGAAGAATGATTTCCAGCCCGTCTTCGCCGGTATAACCGGTGCGCGCGATGAACCAGTCGCCTTGGGCGCGGCCTTCGAACGGTTTGAGTTGATGAATGAGTTCGGCTCGCGCCTGGGTGACCAGTTCAGCGATTTTATGACGCGCATGCGGGCCTTGAATCGCCAGCATGGCCAGTTCAGAACGTTGATTGAGTTGCACGTCGAAGCCGTCCAGATGCGCTTGCATCCAGGCCAGATCCTTGGCGCCGGTGGCAGCATTGACCACCAGTCGGTAACCGCTGTCGGTGAGGTAGACGATCATGTCGTCAATGATCCCGCCATCGGTGCCCAGCATCGCGCTGTACAACGCGCGGCCGGTTTGCTTGAGCCTGTCGACGTCATTGGCCAACAGGTATTGCAGCCAGGCCTTTGCCTGACTGCCGGAAACGTCGATGACGCGCATGTGCGACACGTCAAAAATTCCACAGTCCTTGCGCACCTGATGGTGCTCTTCTACTTGTGAACCGTAGTGCAACGGCATATCCCAACCACCAAAATCAACCAGCTTCGCGCCGAGGGCGAGGTGCAGGTCAAAGAGCGGCGTACGCTGTCCCATGGGTTTCTCCTTCCGGGCGTGGCGAAGGTGCGGACAGCCAGAACGCGAGCATTCCCCCCGTAGACTGGGGTATACCGCTGTTGTAGGCATGCGAAACGTCTGACAGACCGCACCGATTGCGGCGCATTGTAGCCGCAAGGTTGTGACCCCGCACCTAGCCGATCGGTCTGGCCGAACGTCTGATTAAGCCAATCACCGGTAGTAAACCGACAAGCACCAAGGTGAGTGCGGGCAATGCGGCTCTGGCCCACTCGCCTTCACTGGTCATTTCGAAAATGCGCACAGCCAGGGTGTCCCATCCAAACGGACGCATAAGCAGGGTGGCAGGCATTTCTTTGAGCACATCGACGAAAACCAGCAGCGCTGCGCTGAGCGCGCCCGGCATCAACAGCGGCAGATACACTTTGAAAAACAATCGCGGCCCACTGACCCCCAGGCTGCGTGCCGCTTCCGGCAGTGAAGGACGAATACGCGCCAGACTGCTTTCAAGCGGTCCATAAGCCACGGCGATGAAGCGCACCAAATAGGCGAGCACTAATGCTGCAAGACTGCCCAGCAGCAGCGGTTTGCCTGCTCCGCCCAGCCAGCCCGAAAGCGGCACCACCAGTTCGCGGTCCAGATAACTGAACGCCAGCATGATCGACACCGCCAGCACCGAGCCGGGCAACGCGTACCCGATGTTGGCCAGACTTACGCCTGTTCGGATGCCTTGGGTCGGTGCCAGCCTGCGAGCGAATACCAGAATCAACGCCACGCTGACCGTGATCAATGCCGCAATCGCGCCTAGATAAAGGGTGTGCAGGATCAGTCCGGTGTAGCGCTCGTCCAGGTCGAAGCGGCCGCGCTGCCACACCCACACGATCAGTTGCAGCATCGGTACTGCAAACGCGCAGGTAAACACCAGCCCACACCAGAACGTCGCGGCCAGCGCTTTCCAGCCCCGCAGGTGATAGAGCGCTTTTATTCGTGGCCGCTCATTGGTTGGGCGGCTCGCGCCACGGGCGCGGTGTTCACCGTACAGCACCAGCATCACGGCCAGCAGCAGCAAACTTGCCAGCTGCGCGGCGGTCGACAGGCTAAAGAAGCCATACCAGGTTTTGTAAATGGCGGTGGTGAAGGTGTCGAAATTGAACACCGCTACTGCGCCGAAATCAGCCAGGGTTTCCATCAGCGCCAAGGCTACGCCAGCACCGATCGCTGGGCGCGCCATGGGCAACGCGACACGCCAGAAGGCCTGCCAGGGTGTTTGCCCAAGCATGCGCGCTGCCTCCATCAAGCCTTTGCCCTGGGCAAGAAACGCCGTACGTGCCAGCAGGTAAACGTACGGGTAAAAGACCAGCACCAGGACGATGATCACCCCGCCAGTGGATCGCACTCGAGGCAGTCGCAGACCGGTACCAAACCATTCGCGCAACAGGGTTTGAACCGGGCCTGCGAAATCAAGCAGCCCGACGAATACAAAAGCCAGCACATAAGCAGGGATCGCGAACGGCAGCATCAGCGCCCAGTCGAGCCAACGTCGGCCGGGGAATTCACACAGACTGGTCAGCCACGCAAGGCTGACGCCGAGCAGCGTGACGCCTGTCCCGACGCCCAGCACAAGAGTCAGCGTGTTGCCTAACAGGCGCAGCATCTGGGTTTCCCACAGGTGCGACCAGATTTCGTGATCGATGGTTTGCCATGAAAACAGCAAGACGCTCAGCGGCAGAAGCACCAGCGCGGCGATGGTGAAAACCAGGGGGTACCAGCGGCGTTGGGGGGGATGGGCCAAGGGGTGTTCTCGGTTTACGTGGGATACAAACTGTAGGAGCGCGCTTGCCCGCGAAAGTGTTGTGTCAGAGACGAATATGTTGCCTGACACTCCTTAATCGCGGGCAAGCGCGCTCCTACAATAGATCAGCGAAATTTAGTTAATTCCAACCCACCCGATCCATCATGCGAATCGCTTCGGCCTGGCGCTTGCCGGCAACTTCAACCGGGATGGTGTCGGCCTTGAATTCGCCCCAGCTCGCCACTTCTTCCGACGGTGCCACTTTCGGGTTGGCCGGGAACTCCTGATTGGTCCCGGCAAAAATCTTCTGCGCGTCCGGGCCGGTCATCCACTCGACCAACGCCTTTGCGGCGTCAGGGTGTGGCGCATATTTGGTCAGGCCGATACCGGACAGATTCACATGCACGCCACGGTCCGACTGATTCGGCCAGAACAACCGTACGGCCAGCTCGGGATTTTGTTTGTGTAGACGGCCAAAGTAATAGGTATTAACGATGCCGACGTCACATTGCCCAGCGTTGATGGCTTCCAGTACCGCGATGTCATCGGAAAACACGTCAGTGGACAGGTTATTGACCCAACCTTTGAGGATCTTCTCCGATGCCTCGGCGCCGTGGGTTTCAATCAGCGTGGCGGTCAGTGACTGGTTATAGACCTTCTTGGCCGTGCGCAGGCACAAACGGCCTTCCCATTGTTTATCTGCCAGCGCTTCGTACGTGGTCAGTTCAGCAGGCTTAACGCGGTCGGTCGAATAGGCGATGGTTCGCGCGCGCAAACTCAAACCAGTCCAGCTGTGGCTGGAAGAGCGGTATTGCGACGGGATGTTTTGGTCGATGACGGGGGAGGTGAAGGGCTGAAGAATGCCCATTTGCTCAGCTTGCCACAGATTGCCAGCGTCGACGGTCAGCAGCAGGTCAGCGGTGGCGTTTTCGCCCTCGGCCTTGATGCGCTGCATCAGCGGGGCTTCTTTATCGGTAATGAACTTGATATTCACGCCGGTCTTGGCGGTGTAGGCATCAAAAACCGGTTTGATCAGTTCATCGATACGTGATGAATAGACCACCACTTCGTCTGCGGCTTGGGCGGTGCTGCCGAGCACAGTCAGTGCCAGAACAGCCAGTAAACGCTTGCTCGCCTGCATGGTGAGGTCTCGTAATTGCGAATTGAGGCGAAATGGTAGTGAATCACATTTGGCATCTCAACCGAACTCGGGATGGAGGCGTTACGAGATGTTGCCAAGCTCCCGCCGCCGCGACGACTGCAGAAGCACGCTTGCCCCCTTATGCCCGCGACCTCTTAATTTAGACGCGTCGAGCCCAATGATTCAGTTCGCGATTCTTGAACGATTCATTATTTCAATATGATCTAGATAACTGTCATTTGTGACAGTTGTAACTTTGTGGCATAGGGCGCTTAGTTGGTTTGTACGTCCATTCGGTAGTTAATTGTCCATTGTTACCAACTGTGCAGGTGAAAAAAATGTCTATTTCGAATGTAAAGGAAGTGAAAGTTACAGGCGGCGGAAGTGCATTAAAGCTTTTTAGTATTATGATGGTTTTAACTTTGCCATTAGTGACGCAGGTGTCAGCGGCCACTAACCCGGAAGTTGCACCGCCGGTGCCGATGGAAACCAGAGGAACCCTCGAGTTATGGGAATATGATTACCCTAGTCAGGGTTCAAATCAAAGAGAATGGATCATTCATTGCACTATTCCTGTGCCCCTAATGACAAGCTCCTCATCGGAAGTGGCTGTCAGGATGGACAGCAATGGGTATGGGTGCAAAAACGATGAAGCTTTGGGATTCAAACTCCAAGGCACAGCAAGCGGAATAACCGTTGGTTTTTTTGATTCCAAGTGCAATGACGCCGCGAGGTACAGCGACGACAATTACCAATACAATATTATGGCGCCGAATCTTACATTCGGTCCTGTCGGCACCTTTGAACCCAATGTTCCTGCTGGATCAGAAATGAGCCCTGGACTGATTTATTGGTTCGGAAAAAAAGTCAACGGTATTGACGGGAAACTATCATGCGTCAGCTTCTGGCCTCATTCAAACACCGGCGTGATAAGCGGTAGCTGAAGTTCAGCTCACGGCTCAATCCGGCCAATGCCAGGCGGGTTGATCAAGCATTCCTTGGCCGACGATGCCTGTCTGGCCAAGGTTTTTTTCCAGGACGATGGAGTTGCATGCGGGGTCTTGCTCAAGTGCGGCAATCAAGCGGCTGGCGTGGGAGACGACCCAGACCTGGCAATTTTGAGATGCCCGAATGATCAATCGCGCCAACGCAGGCAGCAGGTCGGGGTGAAGGCTGGTTTCCGGCTCGTTCATCACCATCATGGTAGGTGGCCGAGGGGTTAGTAGCGCCGCGATCAGGAGTAGATAGCGCAAGGTGCCGTCCGATAATTCCGCAGCCGACAGAGGTCGCAACAATCCCTGCTGATAAAACTCGATGGCGAAATGGCCGCCTGCCGCGGCGTTGATTTTCACACAGGCACCGGGGAACGCGTCGCTGATCGCTGCGTCCAGCGCTTGGGGCTCCCCGATCTCGCGGATGGTCTGCAATGCGGCAGCTAGGTCGCGGCCGTCATGGTGTAGCACTGGCGTGCGGGTGCCAAGCTGGGGTTGGCGGGCTGGCGCGTCGGTGTCGCTGCGAAAGTGATCATAAAAGCGCCAGCCACGGATGCTTTCGCGCAATCGCAGGACTTCCGGCGACGAGCGAAGGCTGCCGACTTGATCAAACAGGCTGTCGAACGTCGGCAGGCTTTGCGCCAACACGTCCCACTCCCGACCTTCGCGCGTGCGCACCATCGGTCCCTTGCGATCCACCAATAAGCTGGCCGGTCGATACAGCGGTCCGGCCCAGATGCATTCGCGCTTGATTTCAGGGTCCAGGGAAAACGCTGTAGGCGCTCCGGGTGGCGGTGGCAGGCCCAGGGAAATCGCGTAGCTGAAGTTTTCAGCGGCGAAGCCAAGGCGCAGTCGCTTCACGTCTTTGCGCGGACCGCCCTGAATCTCGACTTCGCCGTTGCGCATGCGACGGCTGATGTTTTCCGGCCCCGCCCAAAACGTTGAGTCCAGCCCGCCTTCCCGAGCCAGCGCATTAATCACGCCGCCTCCGGCGGTTTCTGCCAGTAAGCGCAAGGCGCGATAGACGTTAGACTTGCCGCTGCCATTGGGGCCGGTGATCAGGTTGAGCCTTTCGAGCGGCACCACCAATGTGTTGACCGAGCGATAGTTGGCGATGGCAAGGGTTGTGAGCATGGGCGCTTCCGTGGCGGTAATGGCTGTGGACCGATCAACATCAAGGGAGTTTAGTCGCGCAAGGAACCCTGATCTACGCTCAGAGTCGCATGATCACAGCGCGATCGCCTCCTGGAGTATCCGACTCGGAGCGTGACAGCCAACGGCATTGGCACAAGGAGTTTGCATGCCTGCTCAACCCATTTTTCTACGTCCTGGCCTGATGTTTGTCGGCGCTGTCTTGTGCCTGGCGATTCTTGCCGGTTGTGGCAAAGAAAAGCCGCAAGAGCCCGAGCTTCCACGGGTGCAGATTCAGGAAGTCAAAACCACCGAATACGCCGCCGCGGTAGCGCTCACGGGCGATGTCCAGGCGCGGGTACAGACGCAATTGTCATTCCGCGTCAGCGGTAAAATCATCCAGCGCATGGTGGACGTCGGCGACAGGGTTTCAGCCAGACAAGTGCTCGCCAAACTCGATCCCAAAGATTTGCAGACCAATGTCGATTCGGCCATCGCCGCCGAAGCCGCTGAGCAGGCCCGGGTTAAGCAAACCAGCGCCGCGTTCGTTCGTCAGCAAAAGCTGCTGCCCAAGGGCTACACCAGCCACAGCGAATATGATTCCGCGCAAGCGGCGTTGCGTAGCAGCCAAAGCGCGCTCAAGGCTGCGCAGGCGCAGTTGGCCAATGCGCGGGAGCAATTGAGCTACACCGCGTTGGTTGCTGATGCACCGGGCATCATCACTGCGCGTCAGGCCGAAGTCGGGCAGGTGGTGCAGGCGACAGCACCCATTTTCAGCCTCGCCCGCGACGGCGACCGGGATGCGGTGTTCAACGTTTACGAGTCGTTGTTTGTCGATCCGCCGACAGACCAACCGGTGGACGTGACCCTGCTTGATGACCCGAAAATCAAAACGTCTGGCAGGGTCCGCGAAGTCACCCCTGCAGTGTCCGCCCAGACCGGCACCCTGCAAGTGAAGATCGCTTTGAGTTCACTTCCCACTGGCATGGAGTTGGGCTCGGTGGTCAGCGCAGCGCTGACGGTCCCAGCCAAGACCAGTGTGGAACTGCCGTGGTCCGCGCTGACCAAAGGTTTGGGCGACCAATTGGGACAGCCTGCGGTGTGGGTCGTCGATGACCAGAACAAAACCAACCTGCGCGCAGTGACGGTTGGTCGTTATCTGACCAGCAAGATCGTGGTCAGCGATGGCTTGAAAAACGGAGATAAAGTTGTGGTTGCCGGCGGACAGTTGCTACACCCGGACATGCAGGTCGAGTTGGCCGAAGTCTACAAGCCGGCCGCAGGAGCGCAGCCATGAAGCGCCTTACCGGTGTTGTGCTGGTCGGTGCGTTGTTGAGCGCATGTGGCAAGGATGAGCCCCCGCCTGAGCCGGTGCGTCCGGTGTTGTTTGTCGAGGTGCAATCCCAGTCCGAACAAAGCTTGGGCCGCTTTGCCGGCAACATTGCCGCCCGCTATGAAAGCACCCTCGGTTTTCGGGTTTCTGGCAGGATCGCGCAGCGCAAGGTGGATGTCGGCAGTGAGGTCAAGAAGGGTGACTTACTGGCCGTACTTGATCCCACCGATCAACAGAATCAGGTCCGCTCCACCCAAGGCGATCTGGCTCGCGTCGAGGCGCAACTCATCAATGCCCAAGCCAACGCTCGGCGTCAGCAAGAACTGTTTGATCGCGGTGTGGGCGCGCAGGCGGCTTTGGATGTCGCTGTGACGGATCTGAAAACCACACAATCTTCTTACGATCAGGGTAAGGCCGCGCTGCAACAGGCCAAGGATCAACTGAGCTACAGCGAGCTGCGCACCGATCATGATGCCGTAGTTACCGAATGGAAGGTCGAGGCCGGTCAGGTAGTCAGCGCCGGGGAGCAGGTGGTCACGCTGGCGCGTCCCGATATCAAAGAAGCTGTGATCGATCTGCCTGCCGGGCTGGCGGACCAATTGCCGCCCGACGTGGTGTTTACCGTCGCGAGCCAGTTGGAACCCAGCATCAATACCACCGCGACCGTTAGAGAGCTGGAGCCGCAAGCCGAGCGCAGCACCCGCACTCGCCGTGCCCGTTTGACGCTGGCCGATACGCCAGCCGCGTTCCGGCTGGGTACTGCGATCAGCGTGACCGCCAGTTCAGCCATTGAGCCGCGCATCGAATTGCCTGCCACCTCCCTGCAAGAAGTCGACGGCAAGATGCAAATCTGGACCATCGACATGCAGAATCAGACCGTGTCGCCGCGTGAGGTCAAAGTGCTCAGCCGAGAGGATGAGCGCATCGTGCTAGCCGGGGGCGTGAAGTCTGGCGAGCGGGTGGTCACCGCCGGGGTGAACAGCCTCAAGCCGGGGCAGAAAGTAAAAGTCGATAAGGAAAGCCCGAAATGAAAGGGAAGTTCAACCTCTCCGATTGGGCGCTTAAACACCAATCCTTCGTCTGGTACCTGATGTTCGTCGGCCTGCTGATGGGCGTGTTTTCCTACATGAACCTTGGGCGCGAGGAAGATCCGTCCTTCACCATCAAGACGATGGTCATCCAGACCCGCTGGCCTGGCGCGACGGTAGATGAAACGCTGGAACAGGTTACCGACCGCATCGAGAAGAAGCTCGAAGAGCTGGACTCTCTCGATTACGTGAAGAGCTACACCCGGCCCGGTGAATCTACCGTTTTCGTTTACCTGCGCGACACCACCGATGCCAAGGCGATTCCGGACATCTGGTATCAGGTGCGCAAGAAGATCGACGACATTCGCGGGCAGTTCCCGCAGGGGTTACAAGGCCCGGCGTTCAACGATGAGTTCGGTGATGTTTACGGCTCGATCTACGCGTTCACCGCCGACGGCCTGACCATGCGCCAGCTGCGCGATTACGTCGAAGAAGTCCGCGTGCAGATCCGTGATGTGCCGGGGCTTGGCAAGGTTGAAATGGTGGGTCAGCAGGATGAGGTGCTGTACCTCAATTTCTCCACCCGCAAGCTGGCCGCGCTCGGGCTGGATCAGCGCCAAGTGGTGCAAAGCCTGCAGTCGCAGAATACCGTGACGCCAGCGGGGGTGATCGAGGCGGGGCCTGAGCGGATTTCCGTGCGCACCTCCGGCCAGTTTGAGTCGGAAAAGGACCTGGCCGCCGTGAACCTGCGGCTCAATGATCGCTTCTATCGCTTGAGTGATATTGCCGAAGTTTCCCGTGGATACGTCGATCCACCCAAGCCACTGTTCCGCTACAACGGCAAGCCAGCGATTGGTTTGGCCATCGCCATGAAGAAGGGTGGCAACGTCCAGGAATTCGGCAAAGCGCTGCACACGAAAATGGACTCAGCCACCGGCGACTTGCCTATTGGCGTGGGCGTGCACAACGTGTCGGATCAGGCGCAGGTGGTTGAAAAAGCTGTTGGCGGTTTCACCAGTGCGCTGTTCGAAGCTGTGGTGATTGTGTTGATCGTCAGCTTCATCAGTCTCGGAATGCGCGCCGGTTTGGTCGTGGCGTGCTCGATTCCGCTGGTGCTGGCCATGGTTTTTGTATTCATGGAATACAGCGGCATCACCATGCAGCGGATCTCGTTGGGTGCTCTGATCATCGCGCTCGGTCTGCTGGTCGACGATGCCATGATCACGGTGGAGATGATGGTCACGCGCCTGGAAATGGGCGACACCAAAGAGCAAGCCGCGACGTTTGCGTATACCTCCACTGCGTTCCCGATGCTCACCGGCACGCTGGTGACCGTCGCAGGCTTTGTGCCGATCGGCCTCAACGCAAGCTCGGCGGGGGAGTACACCTTCACGCTGTTCGCGGTGATTGCCGTGGCGATGCTGGTGTCGTGGGTGGTGGCGGTGTTGTTTGCGCCGGTCATCGGCGTTCACATTCTCAGTGCAAACGTGAAGAAGAAAGATGAGCACGCCAAGCCCGGCCGTATTGCACGGGCCTTTAACGGCAGTATGTTTTGGGCCATGCGGCATCGCTGGCTGACCATCATCATCACGATCCTGATCTTTGCCGTTTCGCTGTTTTGCATGCGTTTTGTGCAGAACCAATTCTTCCCCTCCTCAGATCGGCCCGAAATCCTGGTGGACCTGAACCTGCCGCAAAACGCCTCGATCAACGAGACGCGTAAAGCGGTGGACCGTCTGGAAGCCACGCTCAAGGATGATCCCGATATCGTTCGTTGGAGCACTTACATTGGCCAGGGCGCGCTGCGTTTTTATCTGCCACTGGACCAACAGCTTGAGAATCCGTACTACGCGCAGCTGGTGATCGTCAGCAAAGGGCTGGAAGAACGTGGTGCGTTGACCGAACGCTTGAAACAGACGCTGCGCAAGGACTTCGTCGGCATCGGCACCTACGTGCAAGCGCTGGAAATGGGGCCGCCGGTGGGGCGTCCGATTCAGTATCGGGTGAGCGGCGAAAACATCGACAAGGTGCGCCAGCACGCAATTGATCTGGCGACCCTGCTCGACAAAAACCAGCACATCGGCGAGATGATCTACGACTGGAACGAGCCGGGCAAAGTGCTGCGTATCGACATCAATCAAGACAAGGCACGTCAGCTGGGGTTGTCTTCCGAGGACGTCGCGCAGTTGATGAACAGCATCGTCACCGGTTCGGCAGTGACGCAGGTGCGTGATGATATTTACCTGATCAACGTAGTCGGGCGCGCCGAAGACGCTGAACGCGGGTCGCCTGAAACTCTGCAAAACCTGCAGATCGTGACGCCGAGCGGCACATCGATTCCGTTGCTGGCGTTTGCGACGGTGCGATACGAGCTGGAGCAGCCGCTGGTGTGGCGCCGTGATCGCAAGCCGACCATTACGCTTAAAGCGGCTGTGCGCGACGACATGCAACCGACTGATTTGGTCAAGGAACTCAAGCCTGATATCGACAAGTTCGCGGCTGGATTGCCGAGCGGCTACAAAGTCGCTACCGGCGGGACTGTGGAGGAGAGCGGCAAGGCGCAAGGTCCGATTGCCAAGGTCGTGCCGCTGATGATCTTCCTGATGGCGACGTTTTTGATGATTCAGCTGCACAGCGTGCAGAAGATGTTCCTGGTCGCCAGCGTCGCGCCGTTGGGACTGATCGGCGTGGTTCTGGCGCTGGTGCCGACAGGTACGCCGATGGGGTTTGTGGCGATTCTCGGGATTCTCGCGTTGATCGGCATCATCATCCGTAACTCGGTGATTCTAGTGACGCAGATCGACGCCTACGAGAAGGCGGGTTATCTGCCGTGGGACGCCGTGGCGGAAGCGACCGAGCATCGTCGTCGTCCGATTCTGCTGACTGCGGCGGCAGCCAGTCTCGGCATGATCCCCATCGCCCGCGAAGTGTTCTGGGGCCCGATGGCCTACGCCATGATCGGCGGCATCATCATCGCCACGCTGCTGACGTTGTTGTTCCTGCCCGCGCTTTACGTGGCCTGGTACAAGATCAGAGAGCCGAGCGATGAAGATCGCCAGAAGGCCGAGGCTGAAAAAAAGGCTAAGACAGAAGGGGATTCAGATTCCAGTGCGGATGTGGGCACGGATGGTGAGGATCACGGGGAGCCAACGCCTGCGAGGTGACAGCTTCGCGGGCTAGCGTCGCTCCAACGATGTCTTGCGAGACTGTTGGGGCGATGCCGGTTTAGGTGGTTATCACTTCAGTGCCAACACCAGTTGTATCGTCGATTCCTGTTGGATGTTGTAGTCGCTTAATGTTCGGCCATCTTCCAATGACTTTCCGGAAAATATCAATCTTTGACTGGTGGTTGCATATTGGGTGACTTCAAATATTTTGACCTTTATGTTCTCGATCGTTGAAGAAGGTTCCACTTGCAGGGTAAACTTTTTGACTTTCCCTGTTATATCACGGATGAACAAGTCCATTGTATTCTCCCTTTGCTATTTGTTTGTTTGTGCCGCTGGCAAACGGCGCTCCTGCGTCCGTTTTGAGTGCAATAGAGTATGTGAGTTCGGATCAGCGCGCCGCTACTGTCAGAAATACCAGTTTTTATAAAGATTTGATATTAACGAACGGGTTGGTCAGTCTAAACCCACCCCGAAGTCGCTATCTGACCTCTTCACCTTCTGCTGGCTCTATTGGACCAGTACTACATCAGAGAATCGATCCATAACGATCGACAGGCGGCGGAGAGTATTGATAAAGCCAGAAGGAATGACTACTCGGTGTGTCGATCGCACCCACGAAAATCATGGGCGCGGCCAGTTAAATCACATATTCAAATCAAACATATTCAAGAATGAAGTCGCTGTAATCCATTGAACTAATCACCAGCTCCTGCTCTGGATCGTCTTGACTGGCTGTGGGCTTTACCGGCCCCATGCAGGAAACGGCAAAGTTGCACCCGATCACATCAAAAGCCGGTAGTTCGAACACGTATTCCTTCTTCGTCCATTCCGAAGATGCCCTGACTTCACGTATATCAGGCGTTCCAGTGGCGTCGCCGGCCATGAACAGAGAAACCACGCCAAAGGTGAATTCATCGGCGCCAACTTTGGGTGCTCGCACCTTAAAGCTGGCGCGTACAGGTCGGCTGATCCCTTTGATGCTCTGCGCCAGTGTTGTGCCAGGTAATAGTCGGATGAAGTAGCCCTCGTCATCGTTGTCCTTGCGAATCGTGTGATGTCGCTCTGTCGAAACTGTCCAGGGCTCCAGTTGGTTCGTCGAAAAATTTCCATTGGCCAATCGGTTAGTCGCTTTGTTCATAATCGTTGCGGACATAAGTCACCTATAATTTTAAGCTGTTAAATAAGGTCAAGATAAATTCAGCGCGATACTGATCCGTGCTTCAAAAGGAAACAGGTTCAGATGCGCGATTGTTGATCTAGGTCATTAAACGTAATTTAACGAATAGAAGTCCTGGAGACAGACTTCTTTTAATAACAGCTCGTCATAGATGTCAACGGGAAATAATACTTAATGCAATAAAAACCATAGTTAAACCAGGAAGAGTCAGATTTTGCGCCAGACACTCGCCAGCCAAGGCTGGTGCTCCCTGGGCAACCCCGTTGGCCGGTAATAATGTTCCAGCTCAATAAACCCGGCCTCCGTCAGCAGTGCGCGCCATGCTGCCAGGTCGTGATACGAGCCATACCGCTCACCTTTCCAACCTTCCTGGTTATGACCCCGAGGATTGGAGCTGAAAAGCACGCCGCCCGGTTTCAGGCTGGCACGCAGCTCACGCAACACCCGCGGCAGCTCCTGATTGGGGATATGAAACAAACAGGCGTTGGCAAAGATGCCATCGAAGCGTTCAACGGGAAGATCGAGTTCGAGGAAGTTCTGATGCAGGACCTCGCAGCCACTGTCGGCGCGTGCCATTTCGGCGAAGCGCTCCGAACCATCAAGCCCGGTTGCCACATGGCCCATGGCGGTAAACGTCTTGAGATCCCGCCCCGGCCCGCAACCGAAATCCAGAATCTGCCACGGCTTGTCATTCTGAATGTGCCGCAACAGCGCGTCGATGTTCTGGCTCACGTCGTGATCGCGGGTGCCCTCGCGAAAGCCCTCGGCGGTGCTGTTGTAATTGCCCAGCGTGATTGAGGTGATCTGAGCGAGGTCCTGCGAGTCGAGCTTCATGGCGGGCGGCAGTCTGAGCGTGGGAAGCCGTCAATATACCCCCGCAAGTACATGAATCAATCGTTCAGCGTTTGCTGATGACCAAATTCACTACCTGCTCAATGGTCTCAATGCATTCCCAATCCGACTGAGCCACCTGCAGTTGATATTGCCATTTCACCTGCATCATGAAGCACGTGAGGTCGTCGTCGATGATCTCGAAATCGTGAATGAAGTTGGTCTGTGCTGTGACTTCACTGCGGGGAATGAAGCCGATGATTGATACGAATAAATCAATGATGGCTTGGGTGAGCTGGGGTTTATTGGGGGCGGCAGCCATGGTCTATCTCCGAACAGTGAAGTAGCTTCCTGCTGGGAGCGTAATCGATCATCTGACCGGTTTTTCGCCTGATCGTACGTCGAGAGCTTTCTCTCACGTCTCACGGATGCGTACTACAAAAAGGGAGATATTCAATTACGGTTACGCGCGTTAAATACGATTATTTCCGTCCCTGAGTTCGCCGCCTCGCGAATAGGAAATATGTCGCTGATTTTAAAGGCTCCGCGACCTTGCGTCTGCCCGGAGGGCGTAGGAGTCCGGCTTGCCGACGATGGGGTGCGCAGCGGCCCCCGACCGGAGTATTCGGCATGTCAGACACTGCATGCATAGGTTTAGCTGCCGGTTCCCGGCAGATCGCCGACAAGTCAGGCTCCTACGGCCTCCGGCCAGAATCAAACCGCCGCACACCGCCAGTTTGCGGCTTGGCGTCTTGGCGACGCGGTGGCCCTCACCGCTTATCCAACCGCAACGCCAATCGATCCCCGCCCAACTGAATAACCGCCACCAGCGCTACCAGCAGCACGATCACAGTCAGCATCACTTGGGTGTCGAAGCGCTGATAGCCGTACCGATAGGCGATATCACCTAAACCACCCGCACCGATAGCGCCAGCCATTGCCGATGAGTTGATCATGGTGACGAGGGTGATGGTGAAACCGCCGACGATCCCGGGCAGCGACTCGGGCAGCAACACGTGCCAGACGATGTGCCAGCGGCGGCATCCCATGGCTTGCGCGGCTTCGATCAGGCCGTGATCAACTTCCCGCAGGCTGACTTCGGCAATGCGCGCGAAAAATGGCGTTGCGGCGATGGTTAATGGCACCACGGCAGCCCAGACGCCGTAGGTGGTGCCGACGATCAGCCGGGTGAAGGGGATCAGCGCCACCATCAGGATCAGAAACGGCACCGAGCGGAACACGTTGACGATGGCGCCCAGCACCCGATTCAGGTTTGGCGCTTCATAGATGCCGCCTTTGGCACTGGTGACCAGAATCACCGCCAGCGGGATGCCGAGTATCAGCGCGATCAGCGATGACACACCCACCATCAGGAAGGTGTCGAGGACGCCCTGTAGCAAACGATCAAACCACATAGCCGAGTACCTTCGCGTGTTGCGCCAGTTTGCGAGCGCGGGTAAGCAGTTCATCCGGTGAGAGAGGTGAGTGAGCAATTGCCAGCACCAGATGCCCCAAGGCGCGGCCTTGAATGCGCTCGACACCGCCGTGCAGCAAGCTCACTTTGCCGCCGAAGGCGCTGAACAGTGCCGCCAAATCAGGCTCGCTGTTGTCGGCGCCGCTGAATTGCAGGTCCAGCACCAGTGCCGCATCAGGCTGCTGCGGGTGGGCGTGAAGGCGTGCCTGCAAGTCCTCTGGCAGACCGTGTTGCAGCGGGGCGAGCAAGGTTTTGCTGACTTCATGCTGCGGGTCGCCGAACACTTGCCACACCGGGCCCTGTTCGACGACGTGACCTTGTTCAAGCACTACAACGCGGTGGCAAATTTCGCGGATCACTGCCATTTCGTGGGTGATCAAAATAATCGTCAGCCCAAGACGCTGATTGATCGCCCGCAGCAGTCCCAGAATCGATTGTGTGGTTTCCGGATCAAGGGCTGAGGTTGCCTCGTCGCACAGCAAAATCGCCGGGTCATGCACCAGCGCCCGGGCGATGCCGACGCGCTGCTTTTGCCCGCCCGACAGCTGCGCGGGGTAGGCCTTGTGCTTGTCTTGCAGTCCCACCAATTCCAACAGTTCGGCCACTTTGCGCTGGCGCTGATCCGCGGGCACACCCGCGACTTTCAATGGCAGCTCGACGTTCTGCCACACGGTCTTGGCCGACATCAGGTTGAAGTGCTGGAAGATCATGCCGATGCGCCGACGCAGCTCCACCAGCTTGTCTTCGTTGAAATCGTTGATGTCCACCTGATCAATCAGCACACGGCCTGTGCTCGGTGTTTCAAGGCGGTTGATGGTTCGGATCAGCGAAGACTTGCCCGCCCCGCTGCGACCGATGATGCCGAAGACTTCACCGCGCTGAATATCCAGATCGATATTTTCCAGCGCGGTGACCGGCCCTTGCTGACCTTGGTAGGTCTTGCCCAGCCCGATGAAGCGCACATGAGCGCGGCTCTTCTCCGGGTGCAATTGAGCGTGCTCGGCCTGTTGGGCTATGGGCTCAAGCGGGAGCTGGCGTTGTACCGTTGCGTTCATGTTCAGTCCTTCCAGCCGACTTGGTACAGACTGCCATTGACCTTATCCAGAGAAGCGCGAACAACCGGCGAGTGCTGGTAGATGTCGATGAATTTGGCCAGGCGCGGGTCGTCCTTGCTCTCCGGCTTGATCACGAACTGAATGACGTACTCAGGGTGATCGAGGCCGTCAAACAGGATGGCGGAGCCTGCGTCGAAGGTCTTCGACAGGCGGATGTAAGCGGGATAGCCCTGCACCAGATCGGCATCGTCATAAGCACGTACCAGCTGCACGGCTTCGACCTGAATCAGTTTGATCTTTTTCGGATTGGCGGTGATGTCGTCTTCGGTAGCCTTGTAGCCAACACCGGGCTTGAGGGTGATCAGGCCCGCTTTAGCCAGCAATTGCAGGCCACGACCGCTGTTGATCGGGTCGTTGGCGATGGCAACGGTGGCGCCGGTTGGCAGCTCATCGAAGCTTTTGTACTTCTTCGAATACAGGCCGACGTTGTTGATCACGCCCGGCGCGTAGGGGACCAGATTGAATCCGGCGGCTGCTTTGGCGTTTTCCAGAAACGGTATGTGCTGGAAATAATTAACATCGATATCGCCTGCCGCGAGGCTGACGTTCGGCGCGATCCAGTCGGTGAACTCAACGAGGTCTACCTTCAGACCTTGTTTACCGGCCTCTGCCACGGCGGCTTCCAGCGGGATGGCGAAGGCTGCCGTAGTGCCCACTTTCAAGGGTTTATCGGCAGCGTGGGCGCTCAGAGTGAGAACGCTGAGGGCCAGGGCGATGAGGGTTTTTGTCATGTTCGGTAGTCCGGTGATCAATGGGTAATTAAAGCTGTAGGAGCGCGCTTGCCCGCGATTGCGGTGTGCCTCCCGACAGCGATGTTGAATGTGCTGACGTCTTCGCGGACGGGTCCGCTCCCACGGTTGGATTGCGGACGTGCGTTCTATTTGCTTTGTGTTCTGAAACTCGCCCCCGCATGCCGATCCGGCAAGCGCGCGCCGCCCTCGGGAAACAACTTCTGGCGCAAGGTGCCGTTGTCATACGCGGTCTTGTACGAGCCCCGTCGTTGCAGCTCGGGGATCACCAGGTCAATGAAGTCCTCATAGCTTTCCGGCGTAACGATGCGCGTCAGGTTGAAGCCATCCATTCCGGTTTCGGCGATCCAGGATTCAAGTTCATCGGCCACCTGCTCGGGCGAGCCGATCAGCGTGATGTAACGCCCGCCCAGCTTGTGTTGGTCGAGCAGTTTTTGCCGAGTCCAGTCATTGTTCTTGAGGATCTTGGTGGCCGATTGAATGGCGTTGCCCTTCACGTGCTGGATCGGTTCGTCCAGTTCGTATTCAGCGAAATCAATGCCGGTTGACGCCGCAAAGTGCGCCAGGCCCGCTTCGGCGCTGGCGTATTTAACGTATTCGGCGTGCTTGGCGCGCGCGGCTTCTTCGGTCGCCCCGACGATCACGTTCAAGCCCATGAACACCTTGATGTCGTCCGGATTCCGACCTGCTGCCAGGGCGGCGGCCCGCACCTTATCGACCTGCTCACGGGTCGCGGTTTTGTTCTGGCCGCTGATGAAAACGCATTCGGCATTGGCGCCTGCGAACTGCAGACCGCGCTCCGAACTGCCCGCCTGGAACAGCACTGGCGTGCGCTGCGGCGAGGGTTCGCACAAGTGATAGCCCTCGACCTGATAAAACTCGCCCTTGTGCCGAACCTTATGCACTTTGCTCGGCTGGGCATAAACGCGCGCCTCGCGATCCTCGATCACCGCATCGTCTTCCCAACTGCCTTCCCATAGCTTGTAAAGCACCTCCAGATATTCATCGGCCTGATCGTAACGACGGTCATGCTCGATCTGTTCATTCAGGCCCATGGCCTTGGCCGCGCTGTCCAGATAACCGGTGACGATGTTCCAGCCCACACGACCCCGGCTCAGGTGATCGAGCGTCGACATGCGACGTGCGAACAGATACGGCGCTTCGTAGGTCAGGTTGGCCGTTAGCCCGAAACCAAGGTTTTGGGTGACCGCAGACATGGCCGATACCAGCAGCAGTGGATCGTTTACCGGCAGCTGGATTGACTCCTGAAGCGTCACGTCCACCGACTTTTGATAGATGTCGTACACGCCGACGATGTCTGCGATGAACAAACCGTCAAACAAGCCACGCTCCAGCAGTTTCGCCAGATCAGTCCAGTATTCCAGGGTCTTGTACTGGGTCGAGGTGTCGCGCGGGTGGGTCCAGAAGCCGTGATTGATGTGGCCGATGCAGTTCATGTTGAACGCGTTTAGGAGGATCTTTTTCTTGCTCATCAGATCGTCCCCCGACGTGGCGGATTCACGTTATTGAGATAGAAGTTGCCGATGGCGTGGAATTTCCAGCGCACCGGGTCATGAAGTGTGTGGACGCGGGCATTGCGCCAGTGTCGATCCAGATTGTGCTCGGCCAGCGTTGATTGAGACCCGGCCAACTCGAACAGCGTGCTGCCAGCCGCCAGCGAAACTTCGGTGCTGATGGCGCGGGCTTCGGCCACTGCAATCGAGGCCGCCGCCACGTTATCGGCGCTGTTGTCAGCCTGGGCGCGATCAAGGTATTCGCCAGATCGTTCGAGCAGCGCTTCGGCGGCGTGCAAGCGGATGCCGAGCTTGCCGAAGCTGTGGAGGGTCAGCGGATCGTCAACGGCTTTTTCAATACCTGAATCGATCCAGGGTCGGGTTCGGGTACGCACGAACTGCAGCGCGTCTTCGAAAGCAGCGCGGGCAATGCCAGTGTCGATGGCAGCGTGAAGAATTTGCGCCAGCGGGCCAACGGTGGTCGGGCGCTCGAACGCCGTTTGAAACGGCACTACATCCTGCGCACTGACAAACACGTTATCGAACACCACCGAGCCGCTGCCAGTGGTGCGCTGACCAAAGCCACTCCAGTCATCAATGACGGTCAGGCCGGGCGCATCGGCGGGTACGAAAGCCAGTTGCTGAATGCCGTCATCGTCGATCACCGATGTTGGAATACGCTGCGCGTACAGCGCGCCAGTGGAATAAAACTTACGGCCATTGATCCTGAATTCGTTACCGTCGCGGCTCAAGCGTGTGGTTCGGTCGTGGGCGTTCTTGGTCCCCAGCTCAGCCAGCGCGTTACCGAAGCGCCGGCCTGCCAGAACTTCAGCGTACAAACGTCGCTGTTGCTCGGCGCTGCCATTCACCCGCAGCACTTCGAGAGCATAAAAATGGTTTTGTGGGATTTGTCCCAGCGAGCCGTCGGCTACGGAAATAATGCGAATGACTTCGGCCAATGTAACGTAGGAAACGCCCGCACCGCCGAAGGTTTTCGGCACGCTGATACCCCACAAGCCGGAGCGCGAAAATTGCTCCAACTCCTCATGGGGCAGGCGGCGTTCGCGATCACGTGCGCTGCTGTCCTGTTTGAAATGAGCTGCCAGCTCATGGGCGATGTGCAACGCTTGTTCGTCGTCTTTGATGACCACGATAGGGGTAGCCGTCTGGGTTTCAGACAGCGGATGAGTCACGCTCATAACATTGATTCCAGTGGTCTGGTCAGATCCAGGAGTGGCGGGCAGGCAGCGCGCCGTTGAGGTGATAAGCGCCGACGGCATGGACTTTCCAGCGCACGGGGTCGTGCAGGGTGTGAACCCGCGCGTTGCGCCAGTGCCGGTCGAGATTGAACTCGGCTAGCGTTGCGCGGCTGCCCGCCAGTTCGAACAGTTTCTCGCTGGCGAGCAGGGCGATTTCGGTGGTCAGTACTTTCGCTTCGGCTACGACAATCGAGGCCTGGGCGGCGGATTGCTCGGTGATCGGGCTGGCTGCGATGTCATCCAGTACGCGCCCTGCTTTGCTCAGCAGCGCTTCGGCGGCGTGCAGTTCGAGCTTCAATTTGCCGATGTCGGCGATCACGTAAAGGTCATCGCTGGCGCGCTCGACGTTGGCCTCGATCCAGGGGCGCGAGCGCTCTTTTACGAAGGCGATGCTGTCATCGATGGCCTCACGCGCGATGCCTGCGTCGATGGCTGCCTGAATAAGCTGGGAGACCGCGCCCTGAATGCTCGGCGCCAGGCCCAGCTTCCAGTTTTCAATCACCAACTCGCCACTCACGCGGACGTTTTCCAACAGCACGGTGCCGCTGGCAGTGGTGCGTTGGCCGAAGCCGGACCAGTCATCGACGATGTGCAGACCGGGTGTGCCGCGCTCGATGAAGACCAGTATCTGCTTGCCTTCGTCGTTCAGCGCCTTGACCGCGACCCAGTGGGCGAATAGGGCGCCAGTGGAGTAGAACTTCTGCCCGTTGAGTAGGAATTGGTCACCGTCGGCTGTCAGGCGCGTATGGATATCAAGGGTGTTTTTGGTGCCACGTTCCGGGCCGCCGTTACCGATGCGCCAGCCATGCAGAATCCCGGTGAACAAGGTCTTCTTCTGGGATTCACTGGCGCTGCCGATCAGCGAGTTGAGTATGCCGAAGTGGTTTTGCGGAATTTGTCCGACCGCAGGGTCCGCCGCTGAAAGAATCCGGAAGACCTCGGCGACAGTGACGAAGGAAACCTGGGCGCCGCCATAAGCGCGCGGCACTGAAATGCCGCCCAGACCGCTGCGGGTAAATTGCTCAATTTCTGACCAGGGTAATTGACGGTCTCGGTCGCGTTTGGCCGCGCTCAGGCGCACTGAACTGGCTAATGCGTGAGCTGCCTCGATGGCTTCGGCGTTGTTTCGCAATAGGGTGGTGGGTAACAGAGGAGGAGCTACGTCCAGGGTGTGCTGAACGAAAGCGGCGCTTACGTCAGTCATAGTGGCGACCTCGCAATGCGCGCAATACCCTGGCGTTATGCAATGGGGTAGTTGTGAAAGTGACCATTCGAACCTCGAAAAAGCCGCGGTGGCGGCGCAGAAACTGACGAAGATCCGGTGGTCCGGTGCATATACCCTAAGCGTGTATAAAAACTAAATAAACTCTAATTTTGGAATAAGCATAGAAGGTTAGAACTGCGCTATGGCAACGACGTGTCGCGGGCGCGGCCCTACGGTCAGGTCGTCTGGGCGTAGGTCAGACAGGAGCTGAGTATCAGTGTGAGGAGCATGTACTTAACGATGCGTCTGCTGTTCATGAGCGAGCCTTTCCCGAAGGGTTCACCGAAGGCTAGCAGCGCTTCGTCGCTCACCTGTTGGACTGGATGTAGGCCGAAGTTGTAAATAACGTGGGAAATTTCGTTAATGACCAAGATGTGTGGGCTGGTTCCCATTTATTCGGCGCAGTCAGGATTAATCGTTGAATCCTGGCTACGCCAGCGCAGAAATATCCGCAATCGCTAAGCCTCACAAAAGGCGTCTTCAGTGATCTGAACTTTGATGAGTCGCGCAGGCGCCCACCTCGAATTGTTGCCTACGCGGTCGATGATGCAATAGGTCACTTCATGATGCTCGTCCGTACCCGCTTCTTTAATGAGCGAGCCGGGTACGTGAAAGGTGATGGGCTTGCCAATTTGCTCGCTCGTCACTACCGGCAGATCGATACGCGAATCTCCCCAGCGAAGGGTGATTTCGTCATAAGCGTCCATGTTGGGGTACGGCTGGATGACCACCTTGATGCCGTTGATAGCGTGCTGATTGCTGAGACCGCGACGCATAACGGCCGCAGGAAACGACAAGGCTGGCAGCCCCTGGTTTTCGCAAAGCACCGGTTCGATCAACTGGGCGCCAGGCGGTTCGAGCTTGACCCACAGCTTGCTGGATGGCGATTGCGCCGGCGTGCTGCCAACCTTTTTAACGCTGTAAAAGGTTTTGACCTTGCCGGTCTTCAGAAAGCTCTGCGGTACGCGCAGGACGGAGGTGTAGCCAATGTCGGACGCCGTCAGTACCTTCGATGCGACATAGGAATCGCCCCAGAACAGTTCGATGAGATCGCCAATGTCCATCTCGGGATAAGGATCGATATTGACCGCAAGATTGCATGCCGCGGCAAGGCCGATCCCGTGCTTATTAGCTTGTGGAAGATAGGGCGCGAACAGTTTGAGATGAACGAATTTGCTTGGATCGTAGGTCATGTCATAACACTCTTTCAGGGTAGCGCTGTTTGTCTGGAGTGAGGGTGCAGCGACTTAATAACGCACTTACGGCGTATGTAGCTCAACGAGGAGTAGTACACGCTGAGTGCGGACTTATGGCAAACATTACAATCAGTCTCAAATTGCCAGTTGATAGTTAAAAAAAGGCTAATGGCTGTAAGTTTTGAGGTAATTGTGTTTTTGCGCGGCTGTCAATGGAGATCTTTGGTTTGTTTGGAAAGGTTCATAAATCAAGGATATGTCCTACGATTTAATCGCCGGAATTCAAACCGGCTCAATGAACCATTCTTAACTGCTGTAAGAAATATGTTATCTGAAGGTAGGAAGTTGCTAAGTGCGACTTGCGGCCAGAGCAAAGAACGCTGTGGCAGGTTTTGGCAGTTGGAGTGCTGGAATTGATTTGCAAAGTTCGTGGCGTAACGCTCGATGGATCAAGCCTTGGCCGCTGACCTGATCAATCCAGTCTTTAGATGGGATTAAACTTGTGGAAATGTGAGTGCGTAAGAAACGGCGTTACTTAGCGCCGTTTCTGGTAGTACGCTTGTAGGATCAGTTCCTGCTGCGTTCGAGGAATTGCCGTGTGCGTTCCTCTTTTGGATTAGCGAACAACGCTTTCGCCTCGCCCTGTTCGACGATGACGCCCTTGTCGATGAACACCACCCGATTGGCGACATCTCGCGCGAAACTCATTTCGTGGGTGACGATCACCATCGTGCGCTTCTCCTCGGCCAACGCTCGAATAGCCGTCAACACTTCGCCCACCAACTCTGGGTCCAGCGCTGACGTCGGTTCGTCAAACAGAATGACTTCTGGCTCCATTGCCAGCGCACGCGCGATCGCCACCCGTTGTTGTTGTCCGCCTGAGAGGCGACGAGGATAAGCATCCTCTTTGCCGGCCAGCCCGACTTTCGCCAGCAAACTGCGCCCCAGCGCGAGCGCTTTCTCCTTGTCCATTTTCTTGACCACGACCGGGCCTTCGATGACGTTTTCAAGAGCGGTGCGGTGGGGAAACAGATTGAAGTTCTGGAACACGAAACCGACGTGTTGGCGCAGTTGGCGAATGAGCCCCTGTTGTTGGCTCAGCGGGCGGCTGCCGTCGATCTTGATGTTGCCCACCACAATGGTGCCGCTGGTGGGCTCTTCGAGGAAGTTCAGACAGCGCAGAAATGTGGTTTTCCCCGAACCGCTAGGCCCGATGATCGCCACCACTTCGCCGGGCTCGACACGCAGGTCGATGCCCTTGAGTACCTCAATGCCGCGAAATTCCTTGGTCAGCTTTTCAACCGAGATCATGTTCAGGCCTCCACGTCATGACGATTGACCCTGGTTTCCAGACGATTCTGGAAATGCGACAGGATCGTGGAAAGAACCCAGTACATGAGCGCGACGGTGAGGTACATCGAGAAGATTTCGAAGGTGCGCGACGAAATCAGCTGCGCCTGGCGGAACAGCTCAGGCACCTGGATCGTAGCGGCCTGCGCAGTGTCCTTCACCAGCGAAATGAAGCTGTTGCCCAGTGGCGGCAAGGCCGTGCGTGCGGCTTGCGGCAGAATGGCCCGGCGCATGATCTGCGCACGAGTCATGCCGATGCTGGCGCCTGCTTCCCATTGCCCGCGATCTACCGAAGAGATCGCCGAGCGCAGGATTTCACAGGCGTAGGCCCCCATGTTCAGCGACAACCCGATCAGCGCGGCAGGGATCGGATCAAGCTCGATCCCCAGCTGCGGCAGACCGTAATAGATCATGAACAGCTGGACCAGCAGCGGCGTGCCGCGAAAGAACGACACATAAACCCGGGCAATGCCGCGCACAATCGTTAAGCGTGACAGCCGCATCAGCGCCAGGCCGAAGCCTAGCAGAAGGCCGAAAACCATGCTGCCCAGGCTCAAGGGGATGGTGTACATCATCCCCTTGAGCAGGAACGGCAACGATTCCCAGAAAAGCTGGAAAAACGATTCGATCATTTAGTTACGTCAGCCTGGAAGTACTTCTGCGAAAGTTTGGCGAGAGTACCGTCCGCGCGCAGCTTGTCGATTGCTTTGTCGATGGCAGCCAGCAATTCCGGCTCGCCTTTACGCAGGGCGATGCCTGCTTCCTGACGGGAGAACGGTTCGCCGGAAACGGCCAGGGTGTCCTTGGTTTTACCGACCAGTTCCAGTGCTGCCAAGCGATCGACCAGAATCGCGTCGATACGGCCTACACGCAGGTCCTGGTATTTGGTTGGATCATCGTCGTAGGTTTTGACGATGGCGCCTGGCACGTTTTCTTTGAGCCATTGCTCGTAGTTGGTGCCCAGGCCGACGCCGATCTTGTGGTCCTTCAAATCAGCTGCAGTCTTGAATTTGTCAGCGTCTTTCTTCTGCACCAGTGCCTGGATGCCGGAAATGGTGTACGGGGTGGAGAAGTCGTACTTCTTTTTGCGCTCGTCGGAGATGGTCACCTGGTTGACTACGACGTCCAGACGCTTGGATTCCAGAGCGGCCAGAATGCCGGCCCATGGAGTCGCTTGCAGCTGTACTTTTACGCCCAGTTCTTTGGCGAGCGCTTCGGAGAATTCGACTTCGAAACCGGTCAGTTTGCCGTCGGCATCAACGAAGCTGAATGGAGGATAGGTGCCTTCCAGACCCACTTTGAGGGTGCCGTTCTTTTTGATCGTATCGAGTTGATCGCCAGCGATGGCCTGGCTGACCAAACCGGTGCCTAGCACCAGGCTGAATGCCGAAAGCAGAAATGTGCGGCGGATTGCAGACATGTTCATGAAAGTCCCCTGTTTATTGGAATGTCAGGCAAGAATCAGACCTGGACGAAAGCTACTGTGGCCCTGAAAGTTTATCCAGCTTTTTCAGTGGCCTGCCGGGTCAAGGCAGCTGGGCTGGCGGTGATGATAGGAGCAGCGCTATAGGAATAAAAATAATAAAAAATGCGCTGCTTATCTTGATTTTGCATATGACCGAGTCAGGTCTGTAGGCGCGAAACTTGTTCGCGAGGCGACATGCCTGACACGCCGCATCGGGCCGCCTCGCCAACAAGTTGGCTCCTACAGGCTCCTATTGCTCGGAAAAGACGTCTGGATACGCAAACAAAGCAGGCGCGCCGCCGGTGTGCAGGAAAATGATCGGCCCATCATTGAAGCGCTGCCGACCAATGCCGTCGAGCAAGCCCGCCATCGCTTTGCCGGTGTAGACCGGATCAAGCAACATCCCTTCATGACTCGACACCAGCTTGATAGCCGACAGCGTTCCGGCGTTCGGCTCGCCATAGCGCGGTCCGAAGTACTCGTCCCACAGCTCTACCTTGAACGCCGAGGGTAGGGCAACGCCGAGCAACTCCGCAGTCTGTTCGGCCAAGCCTTGCACTTTCGGGGCCTGGGTTTCCTTGGGGCGCGAGACTGTTACGCCAATCACCGGCAACTGCGGCAGTGCTTCAGCCAACGCCAGCGCCATTCCACTGTGCGTGCCCGCGCTACCCGAGGCCAGGACCACGGCGGCAAATTCGAGGTCGGTTTGTTGAATCTGTTCGGCCAGCTCAAAGCCTGCGCGCACATAACCCAGCGCCCCCAATGCATTTGAACCGCCGATGGGCACCAGATACGGTTTCTTGCCGCTGGAGCTCAGACGCGCGGCGAGTGCTTGCAACTGCTCGGCGGCGTTGTCCAGGTTCTCTACCAGCTCGACTTTGGCGTCGAACAAATCCAGTAGCAGACGATTGCCGTTGCTCAGGTAGTTGCTGTCGTCCGTACCAATGGGGTTTTCCAACAGTGCCACGCAGCCCAGGCCTAGCTTGGCGGCGAGCGCTGCGGTCTGGCGGACGTGGTTGGACTGAATCGCGCCTGCTGTGATCAGTGTATCGGCGCCCTGAGCCAACGCATCGGCGGCCAGATATTCAAGTTTGCGCAGCTTGTTGCCGCCCAGCGCCAGTGGCGTGATGTCGTCGCGTTTAACGTACACGTCGCGCCCGGCCCAGGCCGACAGACGCTCGAGCTTTTCCAGCGGCGTTACAGCACCGAGCAGTTTCAGACGATTGAAGCGCGCGAGTTGTTCTTTGATCATGGTGATGGTGAGTCTTCAAATGAGTGGCGGGACCGGTCGCAGGACTATAGGCAGACCATTCCTACACGGCAACCAAACGATTACGTACGCCCTATGCTCTAAACCCTCACGAAAGTTGTTATTTTTTCGTCGTAGAAGATTGCCGTAGAGTGGCCCTACCTTCTGCTGAGTCTTGGCAGATGCGCCGTCAAATTGAGGAGAAACCTGCGTGAGCACTATTCCCGAACCGTCTTCAGAGGCTTGCGCCGAAGGCCTGACCGGTCATTGGCAATTGCACCGGATCGTCGGTGAGTTGCGCGCCGCCCGCGATGACTGGCGCACCCTCAACGGGCGTGTCAGTGGCGAAATGGGCGGTCGTGAGCTGCCGTCTCGCGAGGCCATGCGCGATATTCTCGAAGCACTGAGCGGCGCACTGTTCCCGATGCGCCTGGGGCCAGTAGACCTGCGCGAAGAGAGCGAGGACTTTTACGTCGGTCACACCCTCGACGTCGCGCTCAATTCGCTATTGCACCAGGCGCGCCTTGAATTGCGCTATGTCGCCCGTCAGCGCAGGGAAGACGCTAGTTGCGCAGACGTACACGCCGAGCGGCTGATTCAGGATTTCGCCAGCGCATTGCCGGCAATCCGCAGGATTCTCGATACTGATGTTCTGGCCGCTTACCACGGTGATCCGGCAGCGCGCAGCGTTGATGAGGTATTGCTGTGCTATCCGGGGATTCTGGCGGTGATTCATCATCGGCTGGCCCATCATCTTTACCGCAACGGTCTCCCTTTGCTGGCCAGGATCAGCTCAGAGCTCGCGCATTCGGCGACGGGTATCGATATTCACCCCGGCGCCCAGATCGGTTCGAGCTTCTTTATTGATCACGGGACCGGTGTGGTCATCGGCGAAACGGCCGTCATCGGCGAGCGTGTGCGCATCTATCAGGCGGTAACCCTCGGCGCCAAGCGTTTCCCGGCGGATGAAGACGGTCAGTTGCAGAAGGGCCATGCCCGTCACCCAATCGTTGAAGACGACGTGGTGATCTACGCCGGTGCGACGATTCTGGGGCGGATCGTCATAGGCCAGGGCTCGACCATTGGCGGCAACGTCTGGCTGACACGCGGCGTGCCAGCAGGCAGCAACGTCAATCAGGCCAGCCTGCAGCATGATGACGGCAGTCAAAAGTAAACGGCTGAAGTCGGAGCTGAGTCTGTAGGAGCGAACTTGTTCGCGAGGCGTCTGGCCAGTTAGACGCGCTCGCCAACAAGTTGGCTCCTATAGGTTTTTGGCTATCCGCGTAGTCAGCAAACCGACCTCCGACGAGTGGGAACGATCCCTTTAGTCCATGCGTCTTAGCCTCGCTTGAGCCAGTGTCAAAAGGGCCTCAATTGGTCCTTTTGTAGCTATTTGTGTTTTAATTGAACGCTCGTTCAACATAAACCGGTGGTTCGCTGCCCGCTCACAACAGGAGGCTTACCCTTGCCGTACCCGCTTTTTTGTTCTCGAACCCGACTTGCCGACGCGTGCCGCACATGAGTGCCGTTAACGCTCAATCCAGCTCACCGGTACGCATGAATGCGCCGGTTTTCTACTTTGCCGCCAGCTTCATTCTGATATTCGGACTGGTCGTCATTGGCTTCCCCGAAGCCTCAGGCAAATGGTTGCTCGCCGCGCAGAACTGGGCCGCCAATACCGTCGGCTGGTATTACATGCTGGCGATGACGCTTTATCTGCTGTTCGTCGTGTTCACGGCGCTCTCCGGCTACGGCAAGATCAAACTCGGCGCCGACCATGACGAGCCCGAGTTCAGCTACCTGTCCTGGGCCGGCATGCTGTTCGCCGCCGGGATCAGCATCACGTTGTTCTTCTTCTGTGTGTCCGAACCCCTGACTCACATGCTTCAGCCGCCCCAAGGCCAAGGCGGCAATCCGGAAGCTGCGCGGCAGGCCATGCAGCTGCTCTTTCTGCATTGGGGCCTGCACGGTTGGGGTGTGTTCGCGTTCGTCGGCATGGCGTTGGCTTATTTTGCCTATCGCCACAACCTGCCGCTGGCCTTGCGGTCAGCGCTTTACCCGCTGATCGGCAAGCGCATCAATGGCCCAATCGGTTATGCGGTTGACGGTTTCGGCATCATCGCGACGATCTTTGGCCTAGGCGCCGACATGGGCTTTGGCGTGTTGCACCTCAATTCCGGGCTCGATTACCTGTTTGGTGTTCCGCACACCCAGTGGATTCAGGTGGGCCTTATCACCCTGATGATGGGCGCAGCGATTCTGGTCGCCATCGCCGGTGTCGATAGAGGCGTGCGCGTCATGTCCGACATCAACATGCTGCTGGCCTGCGCGTTGCTGCTGTTCGTGCTGTTCGCCGGACCCACGCAGCACCTGCTCAACACGCTGGTGCAGAACATCGGCGATTACCTCGGCGCGTTGCCGGTCAAGAGTTTCGACGTCTACGCCTACAACGAGAAGAGCGACTGGCTCGGCGGTTGGACCGTGTTCTATTGGGCGTGGTGGATTGCCTGGTCGCCGTTTGTGGGCCTGTTCATCGCCCGTATTTCCCGTGGCCGGACCATCCGTGAGTTCGTCTGCGGCGTGCTGCTCATCCCGTTGGGCTTCACCCTGGCGTGGATGTCGATCTTCGGCAATAGCGCCATCGATCAAGTGCTTAACCATGGCATGACTGCATTGGGCCAGGCCGCTATCGATGATCCCTCCATGGCGCTTTACCTGATGCTGGAAAACTACCCGTGGAGCAAAACGGTCATCGCCGTCACGGTGTTCATCAGCTTTGTGTTCTTCGTCACTTCGGCCGATTCCGGCACCGTTGTGCTGTCCACTCTATCGGCCAAAGGCGGGAGCCCCGACGAAGACGGACCAAAATGGCTGCGTGTGTTCTGGGGTGTGATGACCGCTTTGATTACCAGCGGGCTGCTGTTCTCCGGCAGCATCGATGCGCTGAAATCAGCGGTGGTGCTGACGTCGCTGCCGTTCTCCCTGATTCTGCTGTTGATGATGTGGGGGCTGCACAAGGCGTTTCATCTGGAGTCGCAGCGTCAGATCGCGCAGCTGTATTCGCTTGCGCCCGTATCAGGCGCCGCTCGACGGGGCGGTTGGCGACAGCGTTTGACTCAGGCGGTGGCGTTCCCGTCCCGTGACGAGGTGTATCGCTTCCTTGAACAGACAGTGCGCCCGGCAATTGAAGACGTCACTGCGGTATTCGCCGAGAAAGGCCTGAGCGTCGTGACGCAACCAGATCCTGAAAATCACACGGTAGGTCTGGAAATCGGCCACGGCGAGGAGCGTCCTTTCATCTATCAAGTGACGATGCGCGGCTATTTCACGCCGTCGTTTGCGCGAGGAGGAATGGGCTCCAAACAGCTGAACAATCGCCGTTATTACCGTGCCGAAGTGCATTTGAGCGAGGGTAGCCAGGATTACGATCTGGTGGGTTACACCAAAGAGCAGGTGATCAACGACATCCTCGACCAATACGAGCGCCACCTGCAGTTTTTACATTTGGTGCGCTAGTGGCGGGTTACTCTGTGATGGACTCCATACAAGATATTGCTGACAACAAGAGAGGATTCGATGACTTATATTGCTGCCGAAAACCGTTACGACGTCATCCCATATCGCCGCGTCGGGCGCAGTGGTCTGGTGCTGCCAGCATTGTCGCTGGGGCTATGGCATAACTTCGGCGACAGCACGCCGATCGATACTCAGCGCGCCATGTTGCGCACCGCGTTCGACCACGGCATTAACCATTTCGACTTGGCGAACAACTATGGCCCTCCGTATGGCAGTGCGGAGGTCAACTTCGGGCGCCTGCTCAAGGAAGATTTTCAGCAGTATCGCGACGAGCTGATCATCTCCACCAAAGCGGGTTGGGACATGTGGCCGGGGCCTTACGGTCAGGGCGGCGGATCGCGCAAATACGTGCTGGCGAGCCTTGATCAAAGCCTGCAGCGCATGGGTCTGGATTACGTGGATATCTTCTACTCCCACCGCTTCGACCCCGACACCCCGCTGGAAGAAACCGCCAGCGCACTAGCCACTGCCGTGCAGCAGGGCAAGGCGTTGTACATCGGTATCTCGTCTTATTCAGGCGCCAAAACCCGAGAAATGGCGGCGTTGTTGAAAGAGTGGAAAGTCCCGCTGCTGATCCATCAACCGGCCTACAACATGCTCAATCGCTGGATTGAAAAAGACCTGCTGGACGTCACCGAGGAGGTGGGCGCGGGAGTGATTGCCTTTACCGCGCTGGCTCAGGGGTTGCTGTCGGACAAATACCTGAACGGCATTCCCAAGGATGCGCGGGTCAATCGTCCGGGGGGTGGTTCGCTCCAAGCGTCGCACCTGTCCGAGCAGAACATTGCTCATGTGCGCGCGCTCAACGAGATCGCCAAGCGCCGTGGTCAGAGTCTGGCGCAAATGGCCTTGGCCTGGACCCTTCGTGATCCACGGGTGACAACCTCACTGATTGGCGCGAGTCGTCCCGAACAGATCATCGAAAACGTCGGCGCTCTGAAAAACCTCGATTTCAGCGCGGCAGAACTGGCTGAAATCGATGGTTTTGCGGTGGAAGGCGGGATCAATCTGTGGGAGAAGCCGTCTTCGGCTGAGTAATCGGACCTGCTGCCGAATCGCTTGCGGTTGAGCGTAACGATGGATACTGAATCGTCGTTATCGCAGGTATCCAAGCGACGGTCTGATGTGCATGCCTGCCTTGATCTTCACTGGCAGGTAGCACGGGCGCTTGCCACCCAGATTTCCAGGCGACGGTGAAGAACGCTACCGGTTTTTGAGCGGTCATCGTGGTCCCCTTTCGATAACGGCAGGGTCAGTGCTGCTGTCTGGCGTTATAGGTTTGACCCGAGGAACCCCTGGCGGACGCGCAAGTGTTGGAAGGTCAGGATCAGGTGGTGCCTCATTGTGATAGAGCGGATGGTGATGTTGGTAATCGATCGCCGCTTGGATGATCTGTACCTCACTGAAACGTGTTCCCCAAAACGCTGCGGTAATCGGGAGTGGCTTGCCAACGCCTGTTTGTCCGTAACCGATAGGTAAGGTCACCATTGGCCAGCCTAGGCTATTGGGTAAATCGTGGGTGGACCGCTTGACTCTCAGGCCGCCGTTCTCTGGCTCAGGGTCATATCTAAGGCCGATATGTGAACCCAACGGCATTACCAGCATGAAGTCGACCTGGTAGTCGTCCAACGCTTTTTGCCAGAGTGCCTGCTGTTCGCGTCTACGCTCCTGCGACTGAAGGGTGATGTCGTAAGGCACGCGTTCGACAAGCTCATGCTCGGTGGGAACGTTAAAAAAACCGAGTAATTCTGTGCGGTATGGCTCTGGACGGGTCTGGGCAAACGCTGCTCCAGCGCTCCAGTAATGCGTCTCGTACCTTGCGTGCTGAAGGCTCAGCAGAAATTGTGTCAGGTAGTAAGTTATGCCGCCGACTTCGATGGGGTAAAGCGTCAATGAGCGGTAATACGGGCAGTTCGCGGCAACCCGCATATCCAGGCCGGGGAATTCGATAACGGCGGCACCCAGCTGCACAAGCTGCTGCTTGAAGCGCTCAAAGGCCTCGCGGTAGTCACGATCATAGGTGTCCGCCGGTGGCAGCGTTTCTGATTGGCCGGGTCTATACATCCAGTCAGTTTGCGGGATACCAATGGTCAGGCCTGTCAGTGGTTTCTCATCGGTGCTTGGACTGATTGGAAGCACCAGTGCAGGAATGGGGCCGGAAAGTGTGAGTGGGTCGTTGAACTGATCCACTCCGCTGATGACCGCCATAATCAGCGATGCATCGCGAATCGAGCGCGCAATAACGCCAGGAACATCCCAGCCGGTGGACAGCGGCATCATGCCTGCCGTCGATGTCAGGCCCAGCGAAGGTTTGATGCCACTAGCGCCATTGGCGGCCGCCGGAATGACCAGCGAACCTCCGGTTTCTTCTGCCAGAGCTGCAGCGCAGAGTCTTGCGACTGGTGCGATACCCGAGCCTGAACTTGAGCCGCCGGGCACTCGCGCCGGATCCCAAGCGTTTCCTCCAAAGTCGCCGTCGGTACTTTGCGAGTATGCCGAGCATATGGTGTGGCCGAGCAGGACTGCGCCTTGGGCGCGTAGTCTGGCAATGATGGTGGCATCTTCCAGAGCAACGTTTGTATCGAAGGCGTGAGTGCCGTTTTTACATTCACGGCCTTTTATTGCTATGACGTCCTTTGCGCCCAGTGGAATACCACACAGCGGCGGTGCCGGGCCTCTTGGGTCGGTTTGGCTGGCGATCCAGGTGTCCGCGAGCGCGGCTTGTTGCATGGCCTCGTTGGCGTCGATACGGACGAAGGCGTTATAGCCGCCGTTTTCATCGTAGATTTCAAAAGGGCCGTTCAGCGTGCTGATTCGGTTGAGGTACGCGACCGTGATTTGTACCGAAGTCAGTTCCCCGGTGCGAAAGAGCACGGCCATTTCGACGATTTCATAATCGACAATTCGGGCGCGCGGTTCGATGGTGTTACGCGGTGGCAAAGCTGCCAGAAGGCGGGCATTGAGTGCGTCGTCCAGCGGCGCACTGCGATTGGCGGGTTCCATGACATCAGCTCCTTTGACATTCCCTGGTCAGTCAAAGGAGCTAATCAGCATTTGGGCATCTCGTAAACTGTCAGAAATGACAGGTCAATCAGCCCTCATCCCCATCGTCATCGTCCCCGCCATCGATCTTCATGCCCAACTCCTTGATCTTGCGGGTCAAGGTGTTACGGCCCCAGCCTAGCAGCACGGCGGCGTCGCGACGGCGGCCTGCGGTGTGCTTGAGGGCAGTTTCGATCATGATGCGTTCGAAGGTCGGCACGGCGCTATCAAGCAGGCTGGACTGGCCGCGTGCCAAGGCTTGATCAGCCCACTGACGCAGCGCTTGTTCCCAGTTGGTCACCGGCGCCGAATCCTGGGGCAGGCTCAGCAGCTCTGGGGGCAGGTCGCTGATATGCACTTCACGGCCCGAGGCCATGACAGTGATCCAGCGACAGGTGTTTTCCAGTTGGCGAACGTTGCCCGGCCATGGCAAGTGCTTGAGGTATTCCTCGGTTTCAGTCTTGAGCAGTTTCGGCTCGACCGCCAGTTCCTGCGCTGCGCGGGCGAGGAAGTGACGGGCCAGCGTCGGGATGTCTTCCCGGCGATCAGACATGCGCGGGATGTGAATGCGGATGACGTTCAGACGGTGAAACAAGTCCTCACGGAACTTGCCAGCCTGCACCAGTGTTTCCAGATTCTGGTGCGTCGCGGCGATGATTCGTACATCGACCTTAACCGGCGTATGACCGCCAACCCGGTAAAACTCGCCGTCCGCCAATACACGCAACAGGCGCGTCTGGGTGTCAGCCGGCATGTCACCGATTTCATCAAGGAACAGCGTGCCGCCGTCAGCTTGTTCGAAGCGGCCGCGACGCAGGTTGGCCGCGCCTGTAAACGCGCCCTTCTCATGGCCGAACAGCTCGGATTCCATCAGATCTTTAGGAATCGCGGCCATGTTCAACGCAATGAACGGCGAAGCGGAGCGGGGGCTGTGGCGATGCAAGGCGTGGGCGACCAGCTCTTTACCGGTGCCCGATTCGCCGTTGATCAGCACGGTGATGTTGGAGTGGCTCAAGCGCCCGATGGCGCGAAACACTTCCTGCATCGCTGGCGCTTCACCGATGATTTCCGGGGTGCGGGTCAGCGTGGGTGCGACTTCCAGGCCTTGTTGCTCTTGAGCGTGCTGATTGGCGCGCTTGACCAGCGAGACTGCCTCATCGACGTCAAAAGGCTTGGGCAGGTATTCGAACGCGCCACCTTGATAAGAGGCCACGGCACTGTCGAGGTCTGAGTGAGCGGTCATGATGATGACCGGCAAACGCGGGTGTTGCTCGCGAATTCGTGCCAACAGGTCCAGGCCACTCGCGCCCGGCATACGGATGTCGGAAATGATGACGTCCGGCTGCTGACGGGCGAGACGACTCATCACACCATCGGCGCTATCGAAGCTCTGCGTGGTCATGCCCTCTTGTTGCAAGGCTTTTTCCAGTACCCAGCGGATGGAACGGTCGTCGTCGACGATCCAGACAGTTTCACTACGGCTCATGTCGAAGCTGCTCCTTGTTCCAGCGGCAAGAAGATCGAGAACGTGGTATGGCCAGGATGGCTCTCACACTCGATCAGCCCCTGGTGCTGACTGATAATGTTCTGGGTGATGGCAAGACCTAGCCCCGTACCATCCGGGCGGCCGCTGACCATCGGGTAAAAAATGGTTTCTTGCAGCTCGGCAGGAATGCCGGGCCCGTTGTCGATGATTTCGATCTTGCTCACCAGGCGATGGCGAACGTGGCCGATCGTGAATTGACGCATCGCGCGCGTTCGCAGGCTGATGCGGCCCAGTCGAAGCTCATTCTGGCTGCTGATGGCCTGCATCGCATTGCGCACGATATTGAGCACGGCCTGAATCATCTGCTCGCGGTCAATCAACACGTCGGGAATGCTTGGGTCGTAATCGCGCACCAGTGTGATGCAACCTTGGCTTTCGGCCTCAACCAGGCTGCACACTCGCTCAAGCACTTCATGCACGTTGGTCATCGCAAGCGACGGCAGCTTGTTGGAACCCAGCATGCGGTCTACCAGGTTCCGCAACCGGTCGGCTTCCTCGATGATGACGTTGGTGTAGTCCTTGAGGCTTTCTTCGGGCAGCTCGCGTGCCAGCAGTTGCGCAGCGCCACGAATGCCACCCAGCGGGTTTTTAATTTCATGGGCCAGACCGCGCACCAGCATTTTGGTGGTTTCCTGCTTTGACAGCTGGGCTTCTTCCTTGGTGATCCTGAGCAAGCGATCACGGGGGTGGACTTCCAGCAGGAGCATTGTCTCGCCCTGCGACAGAATCGGCGTCACGGCGTAGTCGACAGTCAATGTCTGACCGGTCAAGGCCGTGAGCATGGCTTCACGCTTGGTGAAGGGGTGGGCTTGCTCGACGGCCTGACGCAGGGAGCTCAGCGCCTCGGCGGATTCGGTAAACAGCTCGCTGATGAACTGTCCGTGGCTGCGCTGACCACTGATCGCCAGCAGCATTTCAGCCGCCGGGTTCATGTACTCAAGGCGCAGATCCGAGTTGAGCAGAATGGTGGCAGTGGTCAAGTTGTCGAGTAACAATCGGTGCAGCGTGTCGCTGATAGTCATGAACGTCGTTGACCTCTTTTGGCACATTGCACATCGGGCGGGCCCGAAATCGCAGGCACTGGTTGGTCTTCGTCAGCGGGATTAAGCCGCTGATGGGCGCTGATTTATCGCTTATCTGTAAGAAAATGCAAAAACCAAACCAAAGCTCCGAAAAGAAGCGTTATTTCAGTTGATGCGGACTTTATTTGGACAGAGTGCGCCACCAGACAGCAAAAGCACACGGTTGGCGAACCAAAATGGGCTGTTATCCCATGGATTCCCGAAGTCCGCGCACCACAATGAAGCGATGACTCTTGCGTATCAAGAGCTTAGAAAAACGGAAGGATGCTGCTTTCTTCTTCGGGTTTGTCTTTGAGCGGGCATTCGGGACGGACCCCGTAATCTTCTTTCGCGCACGGCTGTGTCATACGCTTTTGCGCCAGCGAGGTTCGCAGCATATGGAACGGCTGGTTGGGTGTGCGCTCTGCCACGCGACCGTACTGATCCACGATTTCAATCGAAAGCTGATGGGTGCCTCGATCTACATTGTTCAGTGAAAACACCGGGCTTCGTCCTGCTGCGCCGTATGGGGCGCCGTCGAGTAGCAAGCGATAGCTATGGCCCGGTTGCAGGGCTGGATCGTTGGTGACGGTCACGATCAAATTGCCCTGCATATCCCGTATCGTCGCATCAGGCTCCGGCGCAAGAATGCGTAGTAGCTGATAGACAAACAGTGGAGGTGGGTTCCGACTGGCGGATTTGGGTGCTGACTTTTTAGGCGGCACGGCCATGTTGTTGCTAGGGGCGATGTCGACTTTTTTGGCGTTGCGGTGCGGCTGGTCGGTGTACACCCGATTACCTTCCGCGTCGATGTAGGTATAAACGTCGGCCACTGCCAATTGCCCCGCAAGCATCAGAAGGCAGATCAGTACACAGCGCACATGCCAGCGGCTGCCGGGGAACCAGCGATCAGGGCCTGCCGACATGGACTCGTTGCACTGTGAGCGTCACTGTTTGACTGGTCTGGATAGGCTGCTCACTCTGCAGGACTTGAACCGCGAGGCTGTGTTCGCCTCTGTCCAGTTCCGTGAGTTGCAGGCGTGGGACGTTTGTGGGTTGGCCGTACGGCGCGCCATCGAGCAGCATCTGCAGGCGATGTCCCGACTGCAGGCGTGGCTCAATCTTTACCCCAACGGTGAAGGTGCCATTGTTGGCGCGTAACGCCTCATCGTCGGGCAGGTCGGTCAGTTGCAGGGTCTGGTAAGCCGCGCTGCCTTGTGCTGCCCGTACCTCATTTGGCTGAGGAGGCGGTGGCATCGTCGGCGCGCCCGTACTGACGCTGTTCAAGGGCGGCAAATCGACAGTTTCAGCCTTGGTCCCATTTGGAGGCTGATTGCTGTACGCCGTATTGCCATTGGCATCGGTGTATTTGTAGATCTGCGCGACTGCAGGCAACGCAAACAACAGCAGCAGAAGGGTGAGGCTTTGACGCATGAACGCTCCCATGACTACAACCAAGCCAACGACAGGTGGTCAGGCGCCTACTGTGACAGTGGCGGCTCCAAGGTGCCAGCTTAGTCACAAGCCTTTTAGCGGGTCTAGCTGCAACGCAAGCATGACGTAAGGTTGAGCACGCTTTCATCCCGTAATACACAACTCTCCGACTGCCCGGGTCAAAGCCGTTTTCATGATGGGGTCAGTGGTTGTTCGCTCGCTAACTGTCATGACCCATGTGGGGCAAGCGACGTCTTTTCGATAGCGGAAAAACGCTGCATATGACTTTAGAAGCTCTGGTTGCGACGCATCCAGTTGGCCGCGGAGATTTTTTGCGAGGCCCTGTGCCGGTTCGGCGGGCGCAGTGCCGGTTGCGTGCCACTGTGCCAGTCGGGCGTATTGCACCATCTTGCCGGCTTCGATCTGCGCCGCGAAAAAGTGTCGGATGTCCTCTCGGGAAAGCCTGTGCTCCCCGGCCTGCAGCGCGGCATTGGCAATTACCTGTCGCTCTCGGTCACTGTCCTGAACCGGTTTGCCGCTGTGCCACTTGCTCAACGCTACCTCGTTGGCGATTTCGAGGCGCTGATTGATCGCATCCATTAATACTGTCAGGGATTCAGGTGGTTGATTCGATGTGGCGGCCATCAGATTCACAGGAAGGATGATAAGGGCCACTAACGCGCCGGCCGTTTGCTTGTTCATGAGGTAGCACTCGTGATGATGTGTTGGGCGACCTGCTTGCAAGCGTGATCGGGCCTCAATTATCTCAGCCCCGTTTGATCAAAATGCGGTAGTTAACTACCACCCTCGTATGTGACGAATGGACTATCCAGACAGGGCAACCGCTCCATTACCCTATTTTTTCGAGGCACAAAAAAGGCCTCCCGAAGGAGGCCTCTTTGTTACGTCGTTACAGCCGACGTGACTGGATTAGCAGCTGTAGTACAGCTCGTATTCCAGTGGGTGTACGAAGGTGCGTACTTTGATTTCTTCTTCGCTTTTCAGGGCGATGTAAGCGTCGATGAAGTCGTCGCTGAAAACGCCGCCTTTGGTCAGGAACGCACGACCTTTGTCCAGCTCTTCCAGGGCTTCTTTCAGGCTGCCGCAAACCTGTGGGATCTCTGCAGCCTCTTCAGGTGGCAGGTCATACAGGTTTTTGTCAGCTGCGTCGCCAGGGTGGATCTTGTTCTGGATGCCGTCCAGGCCAGCCATCAGCAGCGCAGCGAACGCCAGGTACGGGTTGGCTGCTGGATCCGGGAAGCGTGCTTCGATACGACGGCCTTTAGGGCTGTTGACGTAAGGAATACGGATCGAAGCGGAACGGTTACGCGCCGAGTAGGCCAGCATTACCGGAGCTTCGAAGCCTGGGACCAGACGCTTGTAGGAGTTGGTCGCCGGGTTGGTGAAGCCGTTCAGAGCCTTACCGTGCTTGATGATGCCGCCGATGAAGTACAGAGCGGTGTCGGACAGGCCGGCATAGCCTTCGCCAGCGAAGGTGTTCTTGCCATCTTTGGAGATGGACATGTGAACGTGCATACCCGAACCGTTATCGCCGTACAGAGGCTTAGGCATGAAGGTAGCGGTGCGGCCGTAAGCGTCGGCAACGTTGTGGACGACATACTTGAGGGTCTGAACTTCGTCAGCCTTCTTGACCAGCGTGTTGAATTTCACGCCGATTTCGTTCTGGCCAGCAGTTGCCACTTCGTGGTGGTGAACTTCGACGACCTGGCCCATTTCTTCCAGGGCGTTGCACATTGCGGTGCGGATTTCGTGGTCATGGTCGAACGGTGGAACCGGGAAGTAGCCGCCTTTGATACCTGGACGGTGGCCCTTGTTACCGCCTTCGATGTCAGCGTCGGACATCCACGAACCTTGTTCGGAGTAGATCTTGAACATGGAGCCAGAAATGTCGGACTTGAATTTCACTTCGTCGAAGATGAAGAATTCTGGCTCCGGGCCTGCGAATACAGTGTCACCGATACCGGTGGACTTCAGGTATTCCTCGGCGCGGTGAGCGATGGCGCGTGGGTCGCGATCGTAACCTTGCATGGTCGAAGGTTCGATGATGTCGCAAACCAGGATCAGGGTTGGCTCTTCGGTGAACGGGTCCAGAACGGCGGTTTCGTCGTCCGGCAGCAGGATCATGTCGGAGGCTTCGATGCCTTTCCAGCCGGAGATGGAGGAGCCGTCGAACATTTTGCCGACTTCAAAGAAGTCGTCTTCCAGCGCATCGCGAGCAGGCATGGTCACGTGGTGCTGAGTGCCTTTGGTGTCCGTGAAGCGCAGATCAATCCACTTAACGTCATGATCTTTGATGAGTTGAACCGACTTCGACATGTTGTCCTCCGGGGTGGATTAGGGCTGGGTAGTTGTACGCCCTTTAATTTGGGTGATGCCGGGCGCGATAGTCGGCCAAGGCAACCTGCCTCACAAGGGAGCAATTTGCATGCCAGTGCCCCGAGTTGGGTTTTCCGCCGGTATCGAGGATTCTCAGCTCACTAAACGACGCAATTATGAAATATCAAGCACCATTATGGTGCTTGCAAATCGGACGTCGTGTCGTTTTGGTGCGCCGATGATTGACTGCACGATAACTGGTTAAACCTTGAACAATTTCCGCTATAATCCCGCCCCCTCTTTTTCGACCGGCACCCAGCGCGCTGTTTTCATGAAACTAATCGTTAAAGTTTTCCCAGAGATCACTATCAAAAGCCGGCCGGTGCGAAAGCGCTTCATCAAGCAGCTGGCCAAAAACATCCGCACCGTGCTCCGTGATCTGGACCCGGCGCTGGTGGTCGATGGTGTGTGGGACAACCTGGATGTCGAAACGAAGGTCACTGATCCCAAAGCCCTGCACGATATGACCGAGCGCCTGAGCTGCATGCCGGGCATCACTTATTTCCTGCAGGTCGATCAGTATCCGCTGGGCGACATGGATGACATCTATGAGAAGTGCAAGCTGCACTTCGGTGATGTCCTCGCCGGCAAGATTTTTTCAGTGCGTTGCAAGCGTGCCGGGCATCACGATTTCAGCTCCATGGACGTCGAGAAATACGTCGGCAGTCGGCTGCGCCAGGAGTGCGGGGCTGCCGGTATTTCCCTGAAAGCGCCAGAAATTGAAGTGCGAATGGAAATTCGCGACCAACGGTTATTTGTGATCCACAGCCAGCACGAAGGCTTGGGCGGCTACCCGCTGGGATCGCTGGAGCAGACACTGGTATTGATGTCCGGCGGGTTCGATTCGACCGTTGCGGCCTACCAGATCATGCGTCGCGGTATGATGAGCCACTTCTGCTTCTTCAATCTGGGCGGCAGGGCCCATGAACTGGGCGTTATGGAAGTCGCACATTTCATCTGGAAGAAGTACGGCAGCTCCCAGCGCGTACTGTTTGTCAGCGTTCCCTTCGAGGAAGTTCTGGGAGAAATTCTCGGAAAAGTCGATAACAGTCATATGGGCGTAGTATTGAAGCGTATGATGTTGCGCGCTGCGACGGCTATCGCTGATCGTCTGGAAATCGATGCGCTGGTTACCGGCGAAGCGATTTCCCAGGTGTCGAGCCAGACCCTGCCGAATTTGTCGGTGATCGACCAGGTGACAGAGAAGCTGGTATTGCGCCCGCTCATCGCCAGCCACAAGCAAGACATCATCGATCTGGCAGATCAGATCGGTACTGGCAACTTTGCGCGCCACATGCCCGAGTACTGCGGGGTGATTTCCGTCAACCCAAAGACCGCCGCAAAGCGCAACCGCGTCGAGTACGAAGAACAGCAATTCGACATGGCGATTCTCGAGCGTGCGCTTGAGAACGCCAAGATGGTTCCGGTTGATCGGGTGATCGATGAATTGGGCCAGGGCGTCGAAATCGAAGAAGTCAGTCAGGCGCTGGCAGGCCAGGTCGTTATCGACATCCGTCATCCGGATGAACAGGACGATCGCCCGCTGGAGTTGCCTGGCATTGAAGTACAAGCGCTGCCGTTCTATGCACTGAACAGCCGTTTCAAGGAACTGGATTACACGCGCCAGTACCTGCTTTATTGCGACAAAGGCGTCATGAGTCGCCTGCATGCCCACCATTTGCTCAGTGAGGGGCATGCCAATGTGCGCGTTTATCGACCGAGCTAAGTGCCCGGGGCTGTTTGCCTGTGGCTTGCGTCACCGGCCCCCCGACACCAGTCGTCAAGCCGTAACGGCTTTTGCCGACTCTACTGTTCATAGCTGACCTAAACTGGCCAGCTGACCGAATCCTCTGATCGAGATACACAAGTGATCGAAAATCTACGCAACATCGCCATCATTGCCCACGTTGACCACGGTAAAACTACCCTCGTTGACAAGCTCTTGCGTCAATCCGGCACCCTGGAACGCGGCGAGCTCAACGATGAGCGTGTGATGGACTCCAACGACCAGGAAAAAGAGCGTGGTATCACCATTCTCGCGAAGAACACCGCGATCAACTGGAATGGCTACCACATCAACATCGTGGATACCCCAGGCCACGCCGACTTCGGCGGTGAAGTAGAGCGTGTGATGTCGATGGTCGACTCCGTTCTGCTGCTGGTCGACGCTCAAGACGGCCCTATGCCGCAAACCCGTTTCGTGACCAAGAAGGCTTTCGAAGCCGGCCTGCGTCCAATCGTGGTGATCAACAAGGTTGACCGTCCAGGCGCGCGTCCGGACTGGGTTCTGGACCAGATCTTCGACCTGTTCGACAACCTCGGTGCCACCGAAGAACAGCTGGACTTCAAAGTCGTTTACGCCTCTGCGCTGAACGGTATTGCCGGTCTGGAACACACCGCCATGGCGGAAGACATGACCCCGCTGTACCAGTCGATCGTCGACAACGTACCTGCGCCGAAAGTCGACCGTGAAGGTCCGTTCCAGATGCAAATCTCGGCACTGGACTACAACAGCTTCCTGGGCATCATCGGCGTTGGTCGTATTGCCCGTGGCAAGGTCAAGCCAAACACTCAGGTTGTTGCGATCGACGCTGACGGCAAGCGCCGCAACGGCCGTATCCTGAAGCTGATGGGTCACCACGGCCTGCACCGTGTAGACGTTGAAGAAGCAGCTGCCGGCGACATCGTCTGCATCAGCGGCTTCGATGAGCTGTTCATCTCCGACACCCTGTGCGACCCACAGAACGTTGAAGCGATGAAGCCGCTGACCGTTGACGAACCTACCGTTTCGATGACCTTCCAGGTTAACGATTCGCCATTCTGCGGTCGTGAAGGCAAGTTCGTCACTAGCCGTAACATCAAAGAGCGTCTGGACAAAGAGCTGCTGTACAACGTTGCTCTGCGCGTTGAAGAAGGCGACACCGCCGACAAGTTCAAGGTCTCTGGCCGTGGTGAGCTGCACCTCTCGGTACTGATCGAAACCATGCGTCGCGAAGGCTTCGAAATGGGTGTTGGTCGTCCTGAAGTGATCATCCGCATGGTTGACGGCGTTAAGCACGAACCGTACGAAAACGTCACCATCGACCTGCCGGAAGAATCCCAAGGCTCGATCATGGAACAGATCGGTATCCGTAAGGGCGATCTGACCAACATGGTTCCGGATGGCAAGGGCCGTGTTCGCCTTGAGTACAACATCCCGGCACGTGGCCTGATCGGCTTCCGTAACGAGTTCCTGACCCTGACCTCCGGTGCAGGCATCCTGACCTCGATCTTCGACCGTTACGACGTGATGAAGTCCGGCGACATGTCCGGCCGTCAGAACGGCGTGCTGGTTTCGGTTGCCACCGGTAAGGCTCTGACTTACTCGCTGGAAACCCTGCAAGCTCGCGGCAAACTGTTCCTGGGTCACGGCGAAGACGTGTACGAAGGTCAAATCGTCGGCATCAACAGCCGCGACAACGATCTGGGCGTCAACCCAACCAAGGGCAAGAAGCTCGACAACATGCGTGCTTCCGGTAAAGACGAAACCATCGCTCTGGTTCCGCCTATCCGCTTCACGCTGGAACAAGCACTCGAGTTCGTTCAAGAAGACGAACTGTGCGAAGTGACGCCGAAGTCGATCCGCCTGCGTAAGAAGATTCTTGGCGAAAGCGAGCGTACCCGCGCTGCCAAGAAAAGCGGCAACTGATTAGTTTTTAGTCAGTCGTAAAAAAACGCCCCCGACCGCAAGGTCGGGGGCGTTTTTGTTTGTTCTGTGTGGCTTGATGCTCGGTGATGTGGTGTAGGAGCGCGCTTGCCCGCGATAATGTTATCCGCCGCACCTTCAACATCGCCTGGCACTACGCGGTCGCGGGCAAGCGCGCTCCTACAGCCGGCGTTGCGGCCCTATCAAAACTTCAGCGGCGCACGCCCTGTATTCGAGCCCAACGTCCCGCGATCCTCACGGACAACAGCCTTGGGTACGTAGGCGCAGTAGCCTGGACGCGGCCCGATCTTCGGGTGGTTGCGGCAGGTGTCCGGACGTTTCTCGTAGATCGTGCACAGCCGGCTTTTGCGATCCAGATACAGGCAATCGTTGTTGCTCATGCGCTGCAAGGTAAAAATCCCGGTCTTCTGATTGAAGCGCTCGACGATCCCCTCCTTCTGCAACCGCTTGGCGATGTTCTTCGGATTTTCGCCGATTTCGAACTCGTCAACGATCCCGATCCGGATCAGGTCCTTGATCTTGGTTTCCACAGGCAATGTGCAGCAGCTGGAAATACAGCCTCCGCACATGTGGCTGGAATATTTCGCCCAGGTATCGAGGCGGTCGATTTCTGCGGCGGCGATCAAGGTGGGTTTCATGTGCTTCAGGTTCCGGGTGTATCGGGCGCGCGATGATACCGGGGCCGGGGCGCTAACAGTATCCCCAAATCATCAAAGCGACTGTCGGCAAACCCATAGCGGTATTTTGAAAGATAGGGCGATGACCGTGCTGCGAGGATGAACGCGATTCTGTAGGAGCGAATTTATTCGCGAGAGGCGACACAATCGACACATCTTTATCGCGCCGGAACGGGTGCCTCGCGAATAAATTCGCTCCTACAGAGACGCAGGCATACCCAAGCTGCTCGCCAAACCCTCGATCGCTTCCTGCCGCTCGGCCTGATTGAGTCTGGGATGCGGATTGAGCGACGACCACTGAGGATGCGCACGAGCCTTGCGCAGGTCTTCAGGCAGCTTGCCCTCACGCCAGGCTTTGTCCTGTGGCGCAGTGAGTTTGATGCTGTCCATCGCCGCATGACCACGGACTTCCAGTGCTTGCAGCAACTGCCGCTGACGCAAGGCCAGCAGACGCAACACAGCATCGTCCACCGTCAGCTCGCGCTGGCCCTTGATCTTGCCCAGCAGGCGCCCGCCGTAACTGCGCGCTGTTTGCAAAGCGCCCCCGGCGATAGCACCCACCAGCGCCGCCGCGCCCAAAGTGATCCCGCCAACGAGCAGGTCGACGCCAGCACCAGCGGCAGCCCCTGCGGCAATCCCGCCGCCCACCCGAACACCTAATAATTTCAGGGTTTCTGGATTGAACAAGTCATCGCCCCATCGTCCGTCCAGCAGCGGAAGATCGCTGGCGGCAGCATCCTGAGCGCGGAAGGCGTAGAGATTGAGCAGCGATTCGACGCAGCGTTGCTCGCGCTGTCGGACGGCTTTGCGCAAATCCGTGATGGCCGCTTGTACCTGATCGGAAGTGGTCGCAACGCTGCGACGGCAGGCCGCGCAATCGAGCAATAACTCAGCGATCAACCGCGCAGCGCTATGGCGCCGTGCCTGGCGCTGGGCCTCTTGATCCACAATCAGCCGCTCAAGCTGAGGGCGCGAATTCTCCAGCAACAAGGCCAGGCTTTCATACAGCCGCCGCTCTCCGTCTTCCGGCGGCGCAACGCTGTCGAAACGCACCAGCGCATGCAGCCCCAATCGTGCCAACGCTTCGCGCCAGTCGGGCTCGCGGTGCTGAGCGCTGCTGACGAAATTCAGCACCGGAAGCAGCGGCTTTCCACAGCTTGCCAACACTGCCAGCTCGTCACGGTATTTCGCCAAAACGGGCTCGCGGGCGTCGATTACGTAGAGCCCGGCGTCGGATGCCAGCAGTTGGCGCAGCACCTTGGCCTCTTGCTCAAAACGTTGCCGCGCCTCGCTGCCTTCAAGGAACCGCGTCAGGCGGGCGGGCCCGTCGAGTCTTTCGCCCGGGCGGTCAAGTCGTTCCAGGTAGTCGAGCAGCGCGATGGCGTCTTCCAGACCTGGCGTGTCGTACAGTTCCAGCAGTGCTTCGCCGTCCACCGAAAGCCTTGCACCTTCGACGTGCCGGGTGGTGCTGGGTCGATGAGACACCTCTCCGAATCCAACATCCCGGGTCAGCGTGCGCAGAAGTGAGGTCTTGCCGACGTTGGTATGACCGACGACGGCAAGACGCAGCGCGCGAGGAGGTTTTTTTTCAGTCATGGCCCGTCTCCAGCCAGGTGAACGGCGCGCTGTCGGCCCACTTCACATCCATTTGTTGCAGCGCGGTGTGCCAGTCGCCCAGTCTGTTGGCGTCCAGCGCCTGACCGGTCGGGGCGGGCAACAGCCAGATCCGTGTCGAGCCTGCACAGCGCGCCAACTCGCCGATCAGCGCCAAAGCGCCGCGATCGGGTGAGCGTCTAGGGTCACAAGCGATAGCTAAGCGTGCAGGTGGGAAGCGGGTAAGTTGATCGAGTAATTTTTTGCGCGATTCACGGCTGTCAAGAATGCCTGCATCCGCGACGCTTTTTGGCAGTTTGGGCGGCCACGGTCGCTGGTCGTCCAGTTCTATGGCGACCAGCACGGCGCCTTCACTCTCAAGTGATCCGGTGGCGTGCTCAAACTCATGAAGCTTATCCGGTGCCGCATCGTTGACGCCAAGCCGCTCGCTGCTCGGCATCAGGCGTTCGCGTAACTGGGCGTAGCCCGGCAGGTTCAGGTCTAGCGTCAAGTCGGCCCGGCCTCGTCGCCAGCGCCAGAAGCACAGCAGGGCCAGTAACGATCTGGGTACGATTCCGAACACTACCAAGACCCCGACCAGCCATGCTGCCCAAGCCTGACGGGCGTTCTCGACGATCGAGACACTATCACCGCTGGCGCGGATCATTGAGTCGGTCGGGACGCTAAATCCCAGCAGTGATGGGATTGCGCCGAGTGCCTGAGTGAGCAAGACGAAGGTGTCGCTACCCAGAATAGTGGTTTCCCAGACGAATCCGTATCGTCGGGTCGCCATTAGCATCAGCAGCATCACCAGGGCACTGACCAGTGCCACCGCCCAGATGCTGTGTACCAGCGTGCCAAGCACCCAGCGATTCAGGCGTTTGCGTTGCAGCAGCAACACCAGCGCCGGGGCCAGTTGAACGGCCTGGGCGTCGCGGGCGAGCTTTTCACTCAGCCACAGCCATAAACGCCCGAGACTGGCGGTGCTTTCTCCGGCAAAGGCCAGGCCCAAGGCCCAACTGATCAATAGAATCAGGTTCAGCCCAAGCAGGCTGCCCAACGCCCAGAACACATTCACCGGCGCTTGCCCATCGCCCAACGCCGCAAAGGCCAGGCCGGCACCGCTGATCACAGCGAAGATGGCAAGCACGATCAGCGACAGCCGTGCGCCTTGCTTCCAGTGGTGCAACGCCGCCTGCATGCCATCGCGTTCGGCCAGCCAGCGGGCGCGGTGCGTAATACGAGTCGCCAGATCGCCACCCTCGGCGCGGGCACGGCGGTTGGCTTCAGTATCTTCAAGCGCGCCTGCCTGTTCTTCGCGCAGTCGCACGGCTTCGGTCAGCCACAGATCATCGATGGGGGTCAGAGCAGTCACACGGCGTCTCGTTGGTGGGGTGGGGTGAGCATAACGGTTGGCGGACGATAATCAAAAAGGCCTCCCCTTATAGGACTTCCCATATTCCGGGTTCAGCAAAACCAGCACCTCTGGTAATCTCGCCGCCATGAAAAAATCCCTTACATTCAGTCTGATTGCCGCCCTGGGTCAAAACCGGGTCATCGGCGTCGACAACTCCATGCCTTGGCATTTGCCAGCGGATTTCAAATATTTCAAGGCAACGACTCTGGGCAAGCCCATCATTATGGGCCGCAAAACCTGGGATTCTTTAGGGCGCCCGTTGCCCGGCCGGTTGAACCTTGTTGTCACCCGACAGAAAGATCTGACGCTTGAAGGCGCCGAAGTGTTCACCTCTTTGGCGGATGCCATTGCCCGCGCCGAAGAATGGGCGCAGGAACAGGGCGTTAATGAAGTGATGCTGATCGGCGGCGCACAGCTTTATGCCCACGGATTGCCAAAGGCGGATCGTCTCTACCTGACCCGCGTCGGCCTGAGTCCCCAAGGCGATGCATGGTTTCCCGAGTTTGATGAAACCGAGTGGAAGCTGGTTTCCAATGAAGAACATCCGGCGCTGGATGACAAACCGGCGTACAGCTTTGAGGTTTGGGAGCGCGGTTAAGATCCTTTTCGCGGGCAAGCGCGCTCCTACAAAAGAGCGCGTTGCGGCATGGAATTACGATCAGCGGACGACGCGTCAGTGGTTATGCGCAGTGGGAACGCGGTCGCCTGTAGGAGCGCGCTTGCCCGCGAAGGCTTCGCTGCGGTCGTTCCTGTGTCACAAAAGTGTCGTTTTCGACCATCCTGTCGCGAATCGTTCTCAGGGTGACGCCATCAGAACACGCGCAGTCGCTGACGCACTGAAACAGTAACGGCTTTTTGCTACGGTCCAATCCTTGATCAAAAAAGGGGAGGACACCGTTATGAAGCTCGCACCCAAACTGTTGGCTGCTGCCTTATGTCTGGGCCTGGCAGGCCAGGCATTCGCTACCGAACTAACCCACTGGCCAGCACCCGCCGCCAAGCAGCTCAACGAAATGATCGCCGCGAACGCCAACAAGGGCAATTTCGCGGTGTTCGACATGGACAACACCAGCTACCGCTACGACCTTGAAGAGTCGCTGCTGCCGTTTATGGAAAACAAAGGGCTGATCACCCGTGAATCGCTGGACCCCTCCCTCAAGCTGATCCCGTTCAAGGATACCGCCAGCCATAAGGAAAGCCTGTTCAGCTATTACTACCGCCTCTGCGAAATCGACGACATGGTCTGCTATCCATGGGTTGCGCAGGTGTTTTCAGGCTTCACCCTCAAGCAGCTCAAAGGCTACGTCGACGAGCTGATGGCGTCCGGCAAGCCGATCTCGAGCACCTATTACGACGGCGACGCGGTGAAGACCATCGAGGTCAACCCGCCGAAAATCTTCACCGGCCAGGCCGAGCTGTACAACAAGTTGATGGAGAACGGCATTGAGGTCTACGTGATGACCGCCGCTTCCGAAGAACTGGTGCGCATGGTCGCCTCAGACCCGAAGTACGGCTACAACGTCAAACCGCAGAACGTCATCGGCGTGACTACGTTGTTGAAGAATCTGCAAACCGGCGAGCTGACCACCTCACGCAAGCAGATCACTGCCGGAAAATATGACGAGAAGGCCAACCTCGGCCTGGAGCTGACGCCTTACCTCTGGACCCCCGCAACCTGGATGGCCGGGAAGCACGCGGCGATCCTGACTTATATCGATGAGTGGAAAAAGCCGGTGTTGGTCGGCGGCGACACCCCAACTAGCGACGGTTACATGCTGTTCCATGATGTCGACGTGGCCAAGGGCGGCGTACATTTGTGGATCAACCGCAAAGACAAGTACATGACCCAGCTCAACGGCATGATGGCCAAACATGCTGCGGCGCAGGCCAAGGAAGGGTTACCGGTGACAGCGGACAAGAACTGGGTAATCGTGAAGCCTGAAGACATTCAATAACCACCTCGCACGGCGGCACGGCGATTAGCCGTGCTGCCGTAGCGTCAGGCCCATAACCGTCGATAGACCCCGTCCGCGTCATGGTCATTGGCCTGTTTGGCCGTGTTGAAACGCCGTCCTCCCCTTGGGTCCGTCCCGAATCCTGCGATATACAGCCAATTGCCCTGATTGCTGTAGACGTCGTAATCCACCAGTTGCGCCTCAAACCAGGCAGCCCCCGCACGCCAATCGCATTTAAGGTCATGGATCAGGTAGCTGGCGACGATCTGGCGCATGCGATTGGATAGATAACCCGTGGCCGCCAGTTCGCGCATGCCCGCATCAATCAGAGCCTCCCCGGTTTCGCCACGGCACCAGCGCTCGAACCCCTGCGCGTTGTGATGAGGCAGACCGCTACTGAGCAAACCACTGGCCCGATACAGGCGTCGCCCATATTTGAGATGCAGAAAACGGAAGTAGTCGCGCCACAGTAACTCGAAGAAAATCCAGTACGTACTGTCGTTGGCGCCCTGTGCGGCTTCGAAGCGTTTTAACGCCTGGTCGATCTGTGGGGCTGACAATGCACCCTGCGCCAGCCAAGGGGAGAACTTGGTGGAGTCATCGACCGCGCTCAGGTTGTTGCGCGTGGCCTTGTAGCTGTTCGCCAACTGACGCTCGAAATACTGACGTAAGTGCGCCTGCGCCGCTTGCTCACCACCGCTGAAAGCCGGTGTTTGATAAGCAAATGCAGAGCGCGGATCAAGATCGGGTGGCGCGGGCGAACTAATCGGTCCCCCGATTAGGCCCTGTGGCGGTGCAGGGACCGTTGTCGGCACCGGCACAATCGTGCGGGCCTGGGTGTCTGCTTTCTCGATCAAGCGTCGGAAGCTGCTGAACACATCGGGCAATTGGTCAATGCCCATCGGCAGTGACTCAAGGCTGAAAAGACTCGATTGCCAGTGATCTTCCACGGTTAGCCCGGCTGAGCGCAGCGCGTTGACCTGGGCTTCCTCCTCGGGGGCGGCGATGCGTTCGCAGACAATCTTTTCGGCGCCCACGCGCTTTGCAAGTGCCACTAATTGCTCAACCGCGTCGCCCTGAATCTGCATCAGCGCACTGCCGCGAGCGCTTAATTGATCGGCGAGGGCGTGCACTGACGCGTTTTCAAAATACTTGCGGTGGCTTCCCACCCGCTCAAAACCCCAGGCCGTAGCTGCCTGCGTCGGTGTGCAATACACCGGCAATAAGGTGCAAGCCTGCTCGCACGCAAGCGTGAACGCGGGATTGTCGGCAAGTCGGAGGTCTTGGCGAAACCAGTAGATCAAGGTACTCATGGGCAGCTCTCGTTCATGGCGGTTTTAGCGTCGACAGGTACGCTTAGGACCGATTCCCGCGCCGAGGGTTGCGGCGATTGCGGATGAGTCAGGAGGACTGTGAACCCTGACCGCGCTTTTGTGCCTACAGTCTTGAATGTCATTCACTGCAAGGAGCCGAAATGAACGTGTCGTCCGCGACTTCGCCGCCAACGCTGGTGGGCTTGTTGGGTTATGGCGGTCTTGTGCCCTTTATCGGGCTGGCGCTGGTGATCCCCTTCTCTGATGAGCATGGTGACTTTCTAGGTAGGGCGCTGGTGGCTTACGGCGCAGTCATTCTGAGCTTCGTCGGCGCCTTGCATTGGGGATTCGCCATGACGCTACACGACATGAGCCCGGAACAACGCCGTGCCCGATTCGTCTGGAGCGTTGTGCCAGCGCTTATCGCATGGCCTTCGACATTGTTGCCGGTGCCGTTGGGCTGCGTGCTGCTGATTGCCGGCTTCGCCGCCCACTATTGGCAAGACAGGCACTTGGTGCGCACGCTGCCTCTGCCTGATTGGTACTTGCCGTTACGCATCCAGTTGACGTCCGTTGCGAGCGTTTGCCTGCTGATCGGTGCGATTGCTGTGGCCATTCGCTGACACGTCGCATGATTGCGCGAAGGCTGCGGACAGAAAAACACCCCGACGTGCGGGGTGTTTTTCAAGTCGCTCAAGGTGCTTACGGCACCAGTTTGTCCAGTAGGGCCTTGTCACGTACCGCGCCCTTGTCGGCGCTGGTGGCGAGCAATGCGTAGGCTTTCAGCGCGGTGGTCACTTTGCGCGGACGCGACTCAACCGGCTTCCAGCCTTTCTTCTCCTGCTCGGCGCGACGATCAGCCATTTCTTCATCGCTGATCAACAGGTTGATGCCGCGATTCGGAATGTCGATCAGCACTTTGTCGCCATCGCGAACCAGGCCAATCGCGCCGCCCGCTGCGGCTTCCGGTGAAGCATGGCCGATGGACAGACCCGAAGTACCACCCGAAAAACGTCCGTCGGTGAGCAGTGCACAGTCTTTGCCCAGGCCTTTGGATTTCAGGTACGAGGTCGGGTAAAGCATTTCCTGCATGCCCGGGCCGCCTTTCGGGCCTTCGTAGCGGATGATCACGATGTCGCCGGCTTTCACTTCATCGGCGAGGATGCCGCGAACGGCGCTGTCCTGGCTTTCGAAGATTTTCGCGTTGCCTTCGAACACGTGAATCGACTCATCGACCCCGGCAGTTTTGACCACGCAGCCATCTACCGCGATGTTGCCGTAAAGCACGGCCAGACCGCCTTCTTGCGAATACGCGTGCTCGACGCTGCGGATACAGCCGTTTTCGCGGTCGTCATCCAGTGTCTCCCAACGGGTCGACTGGCTGAACGCAGTTTGCGTCGGAATGCCTGCAGGCCCTGCCTTGAAGAAGTGATGCACCGCTTCGTCGGTGGTCTGGGTGATGTCCCACTTGGCGATGCCTTCAGCCATGGTTTTGCTGTGCACAGTCGGCAGTTCGGTGTGCAGCAGGCCGCCGCGCGCGAGCGAGCCCAGGATGCTGAAGATACCGCCCGCGCGGTGGACGTCTTCCATGTGGTACTTCTGGATGTTCGGCGCGACTTTGCACAGCTGCGGCACCTTACGTGACAGGCGATCGATATCGCGCAGGTCGAAATCGATCTCAGCTTCTTGAGCCGCGGCCAGCAAATGCAGGATGGTGTTGGTCGAACCGCCCATGGCGATGTCCAGCGTCATCGCGTTTTCGAACGCTTTGAAGTTGGCGATGTTGCGCGGCAGCACCGAGTCATCGTTGTCGCGGTAGTAGGTTTTGCACAGATCGACGATGGTGCGGCCCGCTTGCAGGAACAGCTGTTCGCGATCGCTGTGAGTGGCAAGCGTCGAGCCGTTACCTGGCAGCGCAAGACCCAGTGCTTCGGTCAGGCAGTTCATTGAGTTGGCGGTGAACATCCCCGAACACGAACCGCACGTTGGGCATGCGCTGCGCTCGTACTCAGCGACTTTCTCATCGGAGGCCGAGGAGTCGGCGGCAATGACCATGGCGTCAACCAGATCCAGGCCGTGGCTGGCGAGCTTGGTCTTGCCGGCTTCCATCGGTCCGCCCGAAACGAAGATCACCGGGATATTCAGGCGCAACGCCGCCATCAACATGCCAGGGGTGATTTTGTCGCAGTTGGAAATGCAGACGATGGCGTCGGCACAGTGGGCGTTGACCATGTACTCGACCGAGTCAGCGATGATCTCGCGGCTGGGCAGCGAATACAGCATGCCGTCGTGACCCATGGCGATGCCGTCGTCCACGGCGATCGTGTTGAATTCCTTCGCCACGCCGCCTGCGCGTTCGATTTCACGGGCGACCAGTTGACCCAGGTCTTTCAGGTGAACGTGGCCCGGAACGAATTGGGTAAACGAGTTGGCGATGGCGATGATTGGTTTTTTGAAGTCTTCGTCCTTCATGCCCGTGGCGCGCCACAGAGCACGCGCGCCGGCCATATTGCGGCCGTGGGTGGACGTTTTCGAACGGTAATCAGGCATTGGAGCACTCCGGCTAATCGGCTAATCAAGGAAGGGAGTGAGCTTCTAGTGACGTCGCGTGCAAATGGCAGTGACCGGATGCAGCGAAGAAACCGATAGCGTCGCAGGATCGCCGCGCGCTCGGCCTGAGCTCATAAACCCGCCGGGGGATGATGGCGATGAATAGCGCTGATTCTACACCTGTGAGCGGGGGAGGGAATGGTTCAAGCGGTGAGACCAGGTTGTTGGAGCCGGATGGTGGGGTTTTGGCTGCACAGGCGGGCCTTTTCGCGGGCAAGCGCGCTCCTACAGATAGGCATCAATGTTGCGGACCATTGTAGGAGCGCGCTTGCCCGCGATGGCGCATGTTGGGACACATCAGGAATTCCTTCCTCCGCACCCGGTTCTCCGGTGTCCACTAGCCTGAACATCGAACATATCAACGAGGGCAATGGAATGCCGACACCTCAACGCGGTGCTGATTTACGCAACGGCCGATATTCCACGAAAGGACAGATCTACCTGCTGACCTCTGTCGTCAACAACCGTCAGCCGCTGTTTGCCGATTGGCGGGTTGGGCGATTGGTCGTCGATCAATTCCGAAATGCGGAGAAGGAGGGGATGGCAAACACGCTCGCGTGGGTGGTGATGCCCGATCACTTCCATTGGCTGGTGGAATTGCGTGAAGGGAGCTTGGGGTTACTGATGCGTCAAATCAAATCAGGAAGTGCCCTCGCTGTGATGAGAGCCGGGCACACGCCACTTCGCGTTTGGCAGAAGGGGTATCACGACAGGGCTATACGGCGAGAAGAGGATTTACAGAGCGTTGCGCGCTACATCGTAGCCAATCCCCTGAGGGCGGGGTTAGTAAAGCGTATCGGGGATTACCCACTTTGGGATGCAGTGTGGCTTTGAGACCTTTCGCGGGCAAGCGCGCTCCTACAACAGAGCGCGTTGCGGCATGGGATTGCGATCAGCGGGCGACGCGTCGGTGATGGGCCGCGGTGGGAATGCGATCATTGTAGGAGCGCGCTTGCCCGCGATGGCGTCCACTTGAACGCCAAAAAACTTAGCTATTGGGCAACAACCGGCAGGTAATGCTTTTGATGTACCGCGTTTCGGCAATTGCCGGGTGGACTGGGTGATCCGGGCCTTGGCCGCCGCGTTCGAGCAGCTGGATGTTGCGGTCCAGATGGCGGGCGCTGGTGAGGAGGATGTTTTGCAGATCGTCTTCCGGCAAATGCATGGAGCATGATGCGCTGACCAGAATGCCGTCTTTGCTGAGCAGACGCATGGCCTGTTCATTCAGGCGGCGGTAGGCGCCTTCGCCGTTTTTCAGGTCTTTCTTCTTTTTAATGAAAGCAGGCGGATCGGCCACGATCACGTCGAAACGCTCTTCGCTGGCTTTTAGCTCTTTCAGGGCTTCGAACACATCGCCTTCAATGCACGCGACTTTGTCGGTGAAGCCGTTCAGGGCCGCGTTGCGCTCAACGCCATCCAGTGCGAAGGACGAAGCATCAACGCAGGTCACGTCGGCAGCGCCGAACGCAGCAGCTTGTACTCCCCAGCCGCCAATGTAGCTGAACAGATCCAGTACCCGTTTGCCTTTGACGTACGGCGCCAGGCGCGCGCGGTTCATGCGGTGATCATAGAACCAGCCAGTCTTTTGGCCTTCCATGACCGGCGCTTCGAACTTCACGCCGTTTTCTTCCAGCGCAACCCACTCAGGGACCAAACCGAATGCGGTTTCGACGTAACGGGTGAGGCCTTCGGCATCACGTGCAGCCGAGTCATTCTTGAGCAGAATGCCGCTGGGCTTGATCACCTGAATCAACGCCGCGAGCACGTCATCCTTGTGCGCCTCCATGGTCGCGGAAGCCAGTTGCACCACCAGGATGTCGCCGAAACGATCCACTACCAGGCCCGGCAGCAAGTCAGAATCGCCGAATACCAAGCGATAGAAAGGCTTGTCAAACAAACGATCACGCAACGACAGCGCAACGTTGAGACGGTGCACCAGCAACGACTTGTCCAGGGGCAACTTGATGTCACGCGACAGCAAACGGGCGCAAATCAGGTTATTGGGGCTCAGCGCGACGATGCCCAGAGGCTTGCCGCCGGCGGCTTCCAGAATGGCTTGAGCGCCTGGGGCGAAGCCATTGAGGGGGGTGGCAGCAACGTCGATTTCGTTGCTGTAGATCCACAAATGACCGGCGCGCAGGCGACGGTCGGCGTTGGCTTTGAGGCGCAAGCTGGGCAGGGACATGACGTCGCTCCGGAAAAAAGAGCGGGATTATAACGTGTGATCCCGGCGCGGGGCCGCGATTGCTCGAATTAATCGGCTGGCGGTCGGATGCCTGCGTCGACTCAAAGCCAGAAGCCTCAGCGTTGACCTTGGGACGATTGTGGAAGCAGGGCCGGTAAAGGTTAGAATCGCGCCCTGGCCTTGAGTGTGTACCTATGTCCCAAGAGTTAACGTCCGAGCAGATCCAGCAGGTGTTGCAAGGGATCAGCGTGCCGCCCCAACCGCAAATCATGGTGGATTTGCAGATGGAGCAGTACATGCCCGACCCTGATCTGGGAGTCATCGCCCGGTTGATCGCACAAGACCCCGGTCTCTCCGGGGCACTGCTGAAAATCGTCAATTCGGCTCACTACGGCCTGACCAACAAAATTGCCTCCATTCAGCGCGCGGTCAATTTGCTGGGCAGCCGGTCGGTCATCAACCTGATCAACGCCCAGTCGATCAAGGGCGAGATGAGTGACGAAACCATTGTGGTGCTCAGCCGTTTCTGGGACACCGCCCAGGATGTAGCGATGACCAGTCTGACGCTGGCAAAGCGCATCGGCTCGCAGACGGTGGACGAATCCTACGCATTGGGTCTGTTCCACGACTGCGGCATTCCGCTGATGCTCAAGCGCTTTCCGGAGTACATGGACGTGCTGGAAGAGTCGTACGCCAACGCCGGCCCGGAGACTCGGGTAGTCGATACGGAAAACCGCAGGCTGAACACTAATCACGCCGTTGTCGGTTATTTCACAGCCAAATCGTGGCGATTGCCCGAACATGTCACCAACGCCATTGCCAATCATCACAATGCGCTGGCGATCTTTCAGGATGAATCGGGCCGCAATGCACCGCTTAAAAACCTGCTGGGAATTTTGAAGATGGCTGAGCACATTTGCGCCTCCCACCGCGTGCTGGGCAATCAGACCGTCGATCACGAATGGAACAGCATCGGTCCTTTGGTACTCGATTACGTGGGGCTGTCGGATTACGACTTCGAAAACCTCAAGGAAAGTATCCGCGAACTGAGTGCGCACTGATCCTGCGCCCCGCCTTACGCCCTCAACGAGCCGCCCATGCCTGAATTACCTGAAGTCGAAACCACTCGCCGCGGTATTGCCCCTCATCTGGAAGGGCAGCGTGTCAGCCGGGTGATCGTGCGTGATCGCCGTCTGCGCTGGCCGATTCCTGAAGACCTGGACGTACGTTTGTCCGGGCAAAAAATCATGCTGGTCGAGCGTCGAGCCAAGTATTTGCTGATCCAGGCTGAAGTCGGCACGTTGATCAGCCACTTGGGCATGTCCGGCAATCTGCGACTGGTCGAGGCCGGACTGCCGGCGCTCAAGCATGAGCATGTCGATATCGAGCTTGAGTCGGGACTGGCGCTGCGCTACACCGACCCCCGACGTTTCGGCGCTATGTTGTGGAGTCTTGACCCGCACAATCATGAGCTGTTGATTCGCCTGGGGCCTGAGCCGCTGACCGAATTGTTCGACGGGCTGCGGTTGTACGAGTTGTCGCGCGGCCGTTCGATGGCCGTTAAACCGTTCATCATGGACAACGCGGTGGTGGTCGGCGTCGGTAATATTTATGCGACCGAAGCACTGTTCGCGGCGGGGATCGACCCACGTCGTGAAGCGAAGAGCATCTCCAAGGCGCGCTATCTGAAACTGGCCGTTGAGATCAAACGCATTCTTGCCGCCGCCATTGAGCGTGGCGGCACGACCTTGCGCGACTTCATCGGTGGGGACGGTCAGCCGGGGTATTTTCAGCAGGAGCTGTTTGCCTACGGACGCGGCGGGCAACCGTGCAAGGTCTGCGGGACGGAGTTGCGTGAGGTCAAGCTTGGGCAGCGGGCGAGTGTTTTTTGTCCTAAATGCCAGAAGTAGGTATTGCGGCATCTCGTGGGAGCGGACCTGTCCGCGAAGCTTATTTTGAAGGCGCCGGATCGTTATCAGGCGCAAGGGCCTATTCGCGGACAGGTTCGCTCCCACCGAGTACGTCGTTGCTTTAAACGAAGGCGGCCAACGGTCCCCTTGCACAACCCCAATCCCTGTTTATAGTGACACCATCACCCACCGCTGAGCCTGAAGGATCACGCCATGAGCCCGTTTCGTATTCTCGCTGCCAGTCTGGCGCTGTTCCTCGGCTTGCAGATGACCCCTGCATTCGCTCAATCCGAAGCCACCGGCAGCGGTGATCCGGTGTACCAGATTCAAAATCCGCCCGCGTTCGCGATGATGGCCGATCTGGTCATCGCCCGGCCCCTGTTGATCGTCGCCACCGTCGTCGGCGCAGGGTTGTTTGTGATCGCGCTGCCGTTCACTGCCACTGGAGGCGGTATCGGCAGGACTGGCAAGGCGTTGGTGGTCGATCCCGCAAGAGCAGCGTTCGTGCGATGCCTGGGCTGCACCGGTGACAGTTACGGCGAGCAGGAGTGACCTGCACACGTCCTGACTACCCTTTGCGGGACGTCTGGGCGAAACACCATTGAAACCCCTATCCCTCTAGGATCGCTCGCGGCCTCCGTTCTGGCATTGTTCTTGTTCCAGAACAGCACCTGTTGATTGCCATATGGCCGCTTGATCTCCTTGAGTCGGTAGCCGCGTTCCTGCAAGTCCGCCAACTCCTGGACAGTAAACGCGGCCGGCTCATATTCCAGAACATCCGGCAGGTATTGATGGTGATAGCGGGGGACCGCCGCCCAGCTCGCCACCGGCTGCTCATCCAGATATTGCAGCATCGACAGCAACACCGCGCTGGGGATTCGGCTGCCTCCCGGGGTGCCAAACGCGGCAAACCCACGCGGGCTCTCGATGAAGCTCGGACTCATGCTCGACAGCGGCCGTTTGCCAGGCAGAATTGAATTGGCATGGCTCCCGCTGACCGCCGAACCATTGCCGGAATCCGGATTGGCCGCAAAGTCATCCATTTCATCGTTCAGCACCACGCCCGTGCCCGGCACGGTGAACGCCGAACCGAACGGCAGATTCACCGACAGCGTGGCCGCAACGGCATTGCCATCGCGATCCAGCACTGCGAAATGGGTGGTGTTATCGCCTTCACGCCAGCGTGGAGCCGGCGGCAACGTGTTGTTGGGTGTCGCCACGTGCGGATCGATGCTGGTGACCAGTTGCATCAGGTAATCGGGGGCCAGCACTTGCGCCAGCGGGTTGGGCACGAAGTCCGGATCGCCAAACAGCATTCGATCCCTGTAGGCGCGGCGCAGCACCTCAATCACGTAATGCGCTCGCTGCACTTTCTGCGATTCGCGCCAGGGCAGTTGCTGCAGCATGAACAGGCTCTGCGCCAGCGCAATACCGCCAGCGGAGGGCGGCGGAGCTGTGATCAGTTCACGTTGATCGGCCATCACAAAGCGCAACGGCTGGCGGGTAACGACCTCGTATTGCTCGAAGTCATGAAAGCCCCAAATACCGCCTGCGGCACGTACGCTGTTGATCATGGCTTGCGCCGTGAGACCGCCGTAAAAGCCGTCGCGACCCTTGTCGGCCAGGCGGTCCAGCGTTGCCGCCAGTTCAGGCTGTTTGATGATCTCGCCCAGAGCGGGCACGTTATTGCCGCGCAGAAACAACCGAGCGCTTTCCGGATGGGTGCGTAACGCAAACAGCCGCCAGCTGGCGCGCTCCCGGTAAATGTCATCCACGGCAAAGCCTTCATAGGCGATGCGAATGGCGGGGGCCAGGGAAACGTTCAGTGGCAACTTGCCGTAATGCTCTGCCAATTCGACCAAGGCTGCCGGTAACCCCGGAATTGCCGCGGCCAGCGGTCCATTGAGCGACAGATCAGGCTGCACGATGCCGTTGCGTCGATACATGGTCTGCGTGGCTTTGAGCGGGGCTTTTTCTCGCGCATCGAGAAAGTGATATTGCGTGGGTTCACCGGCCTGGCGCAGCAGGAAGAACCCGCCGCCGCCCAGGCCGGAGGCATAGGGCTCGACGACCGCCAGTACTGCACTGATGGCGACGGCTGCGTCGAAGGCGTTGCCGCCCGCAATCATCACTTCCCGACCGGCGGCAGTCGCCTGAGGGTGTGCGGTGGCAATGGAGGCTTGATCAGGATGGTCGGGGCTGGCCTGGGCCAGCAATGCGCACATCAGCAACAGTGCGCCGGTAAACGAAGAAATCTGCTTGAGGTTCAGCGTCATGCGTCTCTCGCTTAATTCGAAAATGGCAGTGATGCCAGTGTCTTCGGCGAAAGCGCGGATGCCGACGGGGGACCTTCAGTCAAACCTTCTTTGTAATGATCTCGTATTTGGTCATCAGTTCTTCTTTGCTCTCCACGTGGTTTTCATCCAGTGGAATGCAATCGACAGGACAGACCTGCTGACACTGTGGCTCGTCGTAGTGGCCGACGCATTCGGTACACAGGTTCGGATTGATCACGTAGATCTCCTCACCTTGAGAAATTGCTTCGTTCGGGCACTCGGGTTCGCAGACGTCGCAATTGATGCAATCGTCGGTGATGATCAGGGACATGGATACTCCAGCCACGGTCGACGCCGAGGCATATGAAAACTAATGCAGCGAATTGTGCCGTATTAGTGTTCCAGATGCACCCAGGCGTCGACGCAATACCTTCAGCGTTTGAATTTCTCGCTCAAAGCCTGCTTCACGGCCGGATGTACGAATTTGCTGATATCACCGCCCAACGCTGCGATTTCTCTGACCAGCGTAGATGAAATGAACGAATAGCGTTCAGACGGCGTAAGAAAAAGACTTTCGACGTCCGGTGCCAACTGGCGGTTCATGTTCGCGAGCTGGAATTCGTATTCGAAATCTGACACTGCCCGCAGGCCGCGCAGCAGTACGTTGGCGTTTTGCTCCTTGGCAAAATGCGCGAGCAATGTGGAAAAGCCCATCACCTCTACATTGGGCAAGTGCTTGGTGACTTCGCGCGCCAGCTCCACGCGCTCTTCCAGTGAAAACAGGGGGCTTTTCTTCGGGCTGGCAGCCACGGCAATGACCACTTGATCGAAAAGGCGCGAGGCGCGTTCGACCAGATCGCCGTGGCCCTTGGTGATCGGGTCGAAGGTGCCTGGATACAAAACTCGGTTCATCGCGTCGTCCTGGTCGGAGTCCGTTGGGGATTGGGATGGTAGCGCAGCCGCTTCGGTCGGGAAAGCCGGAGCATCAGGCCTCAAGCCGTCCGGCCAATGCCGCTGACAGCTGCGCCGTCAGCCCGTACACCGATAATTGCGGATTGGCGCCGATGCTGGTGGGGAACAGCGAGCCGTCGTGAATGGACAGATTTTCCAGTTGGTGATGGCGACCCAGGCTGTCTACAACCGCAAGGCTTGGGTCTTCGCCCATCGCGCATCCGCCCATGACATGAGCGCTGCCCAACCTTGTTCGGAAAATCTCCATCCTCAGCCCATCGATCAAGGCGCGCGATTGGGCCAACGTTGTCACATAGCGCGCATCGCCATGCAGCGGCATGACTTTCTTTGCGCCACCGGCAAACTGAATTTCGGCCATGCTGTGAAATGCCCGATGCAGACCATCCCAGGCGTAGGACGACACCTGATAATCCAGCACGGGTGTGCTGTCGCCGCGCAGATGTACTTCACCGCCCACGCTGTCGGGATGAAAGCCATCGCGCATCAGTGCCAGCATCATCTGCGTATGAGGCAGCTGCGCCATGCGTTCAGCGTTCTCCTGGCCGAAGCCGCCCAGCAGCGTACTGGCCAGAGCGGGTTGCAACGGCGGAACCTCCAGCTTGTACGCCATTGGCCCGGTGGTGCCATCGATCCATTGGAAATGATCGGAATATATCGACTGTGGCGCGCCGTAGAACGGATTGATCACCTCATCAAATTGCGCCGCCGAAAAACTCGTCAGGTGCAAAAACGTGCGCTTGCCTAAGCGCTGATTAGGGTCTGGCGCCTTGGAACGCATCAATAGCGCAGGGGTGTTGATCCCTCCGCCGGACAACACCGTGTGTCGGGCCTTGATGTTGATTTTTCGACCGGTTGGCGCCACACACCGCTCGTCCATCGCCACACACTCCACGCCCAGCACCTTGCCGTCCTTGAGGATCAGTCGCTCGGCTCGCGCCAGATACAGCAGCTCTCCGTGGTTTTCCAGGGTGGCGGGAATCGTCGTCACCAGCATCGACTGCTTGGCATTGGTCGGACAGCCCATGCCGCAATAACCCAGATTCCAGCATCCGCGCACGTTGCGCGGGATCACGCTCCAGCTGTATCCCAACAGCTCGCAGCCTTTGCGCACGGCATCGTTGTTGGCATTCGGTGGCATGAGCCAGGGCGCAATGCCCAAGCGTTTTTCCATCTTGTTGAACCACGGCGCCATCTCGGCCGGGCTGTGACCTTTGACGGCATAAACGTCGGCCCAGTGCATCAGCGTCTGCGCAGGGGTGCGAAAGCTCGACGTCCAGTTGATCAACGTCGTCCCGCCCACCGCCCGGCCCTGCAAGATAGTGATTGCGCCGTCTTTGCTCATCCGGCCGATACCCTCTTGGTACAGGCTGGCGTAGGCCTGGTCTTCGAGCATCTTGAAATCGGTGCTGGTCTTGAGCGGCCCTTCTTCGACGATCAGGACTCTGAGCCCGGCGGCGCTGAGGATTTCTGCGGTGGTGCCGCCGCCCGCGCCGCTGCCGATGATCACGACGTCGGCCTCCAGGGTGAGGTCCTGATCAAGCCTTGAGCCGTCGTAGGTTTTCCAGCCGCGGGCCAGGCCTTCACGGAATATATCGGGAACAGGCATAACACCTCGTTGCTCGTTATTGTTTTTCAAGCACGTTCAGACTTTCGGCGGGCCGGGGTATTGGCACTGCGTCCAGGACTCGGCGCGGCTGTACCAGGCCATCATCACCAGTTGCAGCAGTGCGTTGTGGCCCATGCGCAACAGGTCCAGCGAGCTGTTTTCCCAGCGGTGCAGGAAGTGACGGATGTCTGCGGCATCGGCGGTTTTCCAGCTGCCCCAAATCCCGGTCAACGGCCCTCGGGTGATCGTCATTGCCAGTACGTCGAACAGTTGCTGGGTCAGTTTGAGCATTTCTGGGGACAAGTGGGCAAGGGTGTAATCGGCACTGTGCAGTGTTGCGTCGGTTGCTGTCTCTGGCGACGATCCCGACAAACTGCCGTCCAGCATCACCGGGATCAGCGCTCGTAGAAAGGACAAATCACTGTCACGCAGCACGCTGAAACCGTTAGCCGCGGTGCCGCTGGAACATCCGCTCAGGCTTGCCGTCACGCCAGCGGTGGTGAGGAATGCGCTGGCGCAGAAGCCGATTTTCAGTACCTCCCGGCGTGACATGCCTGGGGTTTGGAGCAGTGGGTCGATCATCGCTTTTATCTTTATTATTATTGCCAAACTTATTGTAGGAGCGCGCTTGCCCGCGATTGGGGGTGTACATCCAACTCCAATCTGCCAGGCCTGACGCTTTCGCGGGCAAGCGCGCTCCTACACATGTGCCGATGCGTCATCGGATAAACAATCGGTAAATCATCTTCTGAATCGCCTTCCCATACGGCGGATAAATCAGCCGGGCGGCGTTGAAACGTTGTTTGGTGAACACGCCTTTGGCTTTGCTGAACGTCAGAAAACCCTCATGACCATGATAGTGGCCCATGCCGGAAGCGCCGATTCCGCCGAAGGGCAAGTCATCCTGTGCGACGTGCAGCAAAGTGTCATTTATACAAACTCCGCCGGAATGCGTTTGTTCCAGCACGCGCTGTTGCTGGGCTTTGTTGTAGCCAAAGTAGTACAGCGCCAATGGGCGAGGGCGTTGATTGATGTAGTCAAATGCTTGTTCGATGCGGTCATACGGCACGATGGGCAGGAGCGGGCCGAATATCTCGTCCTGCATCACGGTCATGTCGTCGTTGACGTTAAGCAACAGGCTGAACGGCATGCGACGACCTTGGCCATTAGCAAACAGCGAAATGACCTTCGCGCCTTTGCTGCGAGCATCGACGAGATAGCTTTCAAGCCTGGCAACCTGTCTGGGATTGATGATAGCGGTGTAGTCCGGGTTGTCCGCAAGCGTCGGATAAAACCTCAACACTGCCTGTTTGTAGGCCTCGACGAATCCATCCACCCGATCTGTGGGTACCAGCACGTAATCCGGGGCCACACAGGTTTGCCCTGCGTTCAGCGTCTTGCCGAAGGCGATACGCTCGGCAGCGTCCTCGAGCGGAACATCATGGGAGACGATTGCGGGCGATTTTCCACCCAGCTCCAGCGTGACCGGCGTTAGATTCTCGGCCGCAGCACGCATCACATGCCGCCCAATGCTGGTGGCGCCGGTGAACAATAAGTGATCAAACGGCAGTTTCGAAAACGCGATGCCGACCTCCGCTTCTCCCAGAACCACACTGACCAGGTCCTGCGGGAAGACCTTAGCCAATAATCGCTTGAGCGCTTCTCCCGTTGCCGGCGTTGACTCGCTCAACTTGAGCATCACCCGGTTGCCCGCCGCCAACGCGCCTACCAGCGGGCCGATTGCCAGAAACAGCGGGTAATTCCACGGCACGATGACCCCCACCACGCCGACAGGCTGATACATGACCTTTGCCGACGCTGGCTGAAACGCCAGACCCACCTTGCGCCGCGATGGCTTCATCCATTTTTTCAAATGGCAGCTGGCGTAATGGATGTTGTGCAAGCTGGGCATGAGCTCGGCGAGCAGGGTTTCATCGGGGCTTCGGTGGCTGAAGTCAGCGCTGATGGCGTCGATCAACGCCTGCCTTTCTTCACTGAGCAGCGTACGAAGCGTCTTCAACCACTGCAATCGTTGTGCTGCAACCGGCATTGGATTGGCCGAAAACGCTTGGCGTTGCTTGGCAAATACCTGTTCGAGCGTGTGCATATGAGGTTCTTGCGGCGCTCGGGCTTGCAAGCGTGCGGACTCGGCAGGCATCTTGGCGGTTCCTTTTTGAGTTGTAGGCCTTTTCTAGAGTCAGTGCTCTATAAAGTCAATGTCCTACGCTACCCGAAGACATGGATTCTCAATGCGCACGGATTATTTCGCGTTCTTCTTTTCCCTGTTTCTATCGCGTCTGGCCGATCAGATTCTGTTGTTTATCGTGCCGCTGATCGTCTACCAGACCACTGAAAGTGCATCCCTGGCTGGGCTGGCCTTTTTTATTGAGTCGCTGCCGCGCTATTTGGCCTTCCCGATCTGCGGCGCGCTGTGCGACCGGTTTTCGCCTATCAAGATCTTGCAGATCAGTCAGATTTATCGCGCTGTGGCCTGCGTCGCCGCCGTGCTCTTGAATGGCGTGTTCGAGGGCATTTACTGGCTGGTGATCCTGTCGGCAGTGTGCGGTGTGTTGACGACGCAGGGGATCATGGCAAGAGAAGTGGTCATGCCCCACATCTTTGCTCAATACCGCTACGCCAAAACCCTGTCGTACTCACAAATCGCCGACCAGAGCGGACTGGTTTTGGGCCCGCTGGTGGCAGCTTTACTGTTGGAAGTATGGACGTGGCACGCAGTTGTGATCGGTGTCGCCAGTCTTTTTATGCTGGCAGAAATGGCAATGTGGTTCTGGAAAAAACGAAGCACTGCTGTATTGCCGCGCTTCGAGCAGCATCCCGGTGCCTGGATCAAACCGCTCAAAATCGCTTTCGGGCATATCTCCTCCACGCCGCAGTTGCAGAAAATCATTACGTTGGCGGTCGGGGTAAACCTGATGATCGGCGTTACATTAGCGACTTCGGCGGCCATGGTGGTCGGCTCGTTTGGTGAATCAAAAGACCACTATGCGCTGCTGCAGGCACTGGGCGCCGGGGTCACAATCGCCATTCTGATGGTGCTCGCCAGATTTGATCTGCCCCTCAAGCTGCTGGGCGTCGCTTCCTATTCGCTTATTGTGCTCGGCGCATTAATCAGCGCTACAAGCCCTACGCTCAGTGGCTACGTGTTCGGTTTTCTGTTGATCGTCGGCTTCGACAAGATGTTCAACGTGTACATTCGCAGCGTTCGTCAGCAGGTAATTCCGGTGAAGGATTTCGGCAAAACCGTGGGCGTTATTACCTTGCTCAACAATGTTTCGCAGCCGTTGGCCGGTTTGCTGGTAGCACTGCTGACGGCGCCCATGGGTTTGCGTGGAGTCATTATCGGGTTGGCGTCACTGACCTGCATAATCGGAGTCAGCGTAACGCTCATGTTCAAAGCCCGGAATGCTGCGTCGGTCGATGGATGATGGCTGCACTCCTGGCAGACGCTTGCGTTAAGATCCTGAATACGCGGTTACATCTGGACCTCAGAGCTGAACATGGCCCCACGCATCAAAACCCGTCAACGCATCGTGCAGAACAGTCTCGAACTGTTCAATCTGCAGGGCGAGCGCAGCGTGAGTACTAACCACATTGCCGCCCACATGGAGATTTCGCCAGGCAATCTCTATTACCACTTCCCCAACAAGCAGGCGATCATCGCCGAGTTGTTCACCGAATATGAAGCCCTGGTGGATAGTTTTCTGCACCCGCCCAAGGGGCGTCTGCCCACTGTCGAAGACCAGCGCCATTACCTGATGGCCATTCTCGACTGCATGTGGCGTTATCGATTTCTGCACCGCGACCTTGAGCATCTGCTTGAAGCCGACCCTGAGCTTGCTGCGCGCTACCGACGTTTCTCGCAGCATTGTCTGATCCAGGCTATGACGATTTTTGGCGGGTTTGTCGAAGCCAATATCCTGGACATGGACAACATCCAGATCGAGTCGCTGACGCTCAATGCGTGGATCATCCTCACCTCGTGGGTCCGTTTTCTCTGCACTCTGCGGGAAAACGCCGCATTCCTGAGCGAAAACGCCATTCGCCGGGGTGTATACCAAGTGCTGGCGCTGACAACGGCCTATGTCACCCCGCAGGCGCGAGATGCTGTGGACGCTTTGTGCCAAGAATTTTACGTGCCGCTGACTCAGGCATTGGAGGAAGCGTCCTGAAGCTTGTCTATCTGTTCATGTCGAACCAATGATCCCCTTTTGATTGCCAGCAGGAGCCCATCATGTCCATCGCGCAACTGATCAGCCCACAACAATTGGCCGAGCGCCAACAACAACCCGGGCTGGTGATTCTCGATTGTCGTTCCTCTCTTGAAGACCTGGACTACGGCCAACGTAGCTACGCAGAAGGACACATTGAGGGCGCCTCCTACGCTGACTTGCTCAATGACCTGAGTGGCGCGATCAAGAAAGGCGTGACAGGCCGCCATCCGCTACCCGATCCACAGGCGTTGATCGAACGCCTGCAAACCTGGGGCGTGAACAACGACAGCGATATCGTGCTGTATGACGACGGCCCCGGCGCTTTTGCCGCCCGGGCGTGGTGGTTGCTGGCGTGGCTGGGCAAGCGCGACGGCGTGTTCATTCTCGACGGCGGCTTGAAAGCCTGGCACGCAGCGGGTCTGCCGCTGAGCCTGGATTCAACCTCACATAAGCAGGGCTTTTTCAGCGGGCAGCCCGATGACTCGCTGGTACTGACGGCTCAAGAGCTGCAGGAGCGATTGGGGCAACCTGAGCTGACGTTGATCGATGCACGGGCACCCGCGCGCTTTCGGGGGGAAGTCGAGCCGATCGATCCGGTTGCCGGGCACATCCCGGGCGCGCAGTGCGCAGCTTTCACGGATAACCTTGGGGCTGATGGACGGTTTCTTCCCGCTGAGCAGCTCAAGCAGCGCTTTGCCCAAGCGCTGGCTGGGCGGTCGCCGGACAAGCTGGTGGCTTATTGCGGCTCGGGAGTGACGGCTTGTCATAACCTGTTCGCGCTGTGCCTGGCGGGCTACCCGTTGGGCGGGCTGTATGCCGGATCGTGGAGCGAGTGGATTACCGATCCTGCGCGTGAAGTCGCGACCGGCGAGTAACGAAATACCCTGTAGGAGCGCGCTTGCCCGCGATGCGATTTATCAGCCAACAAATGCGTCATGGTCAGATTGCAATCGCGGGCAAGCCCGCTCCTACAGTCGACTTTTGCGTATTTCAAATCTGCCCCATCCCCCAGCGCAACAAGAAGAACACCAACAGACCGCCACCGATGGTCGCCAACAGATTCCGGCTGAATGCGGCAATCGCTATCGCCACGATGCCTGCCAGCAGATACGCGTTATCCAGCGTCATCTGCCAATGCTCGCCATCTGGTATCAACATGCCTGGCACCACAATGGCAGTCAGCACAGCCGTCGGCACGTAATGCAAGCCTTGGCGCACCACGGGCGGGAAGCGCAGGTTTGGCCAGGCGAACAGGCTGTAGCGCATCAAAAAGGTAATCGCGGTCATCCCCAATATCAGCCACCAATAGCTCACGAACTCACCTCCCCACCTGACGCATCTTCAGGGGTTCGCCAGCGTTCCAGCACGACCCCGACCGCGATGCCGCTGAACGCTGCGGCCATCAATCCAAGCTTGTAGGGCAGGGTGTAGGTCATCAGCGCCACGGCGCCAGCGGCCAATGCTGCGGCGATCTGCGGCCGATTGCGCAAAAGCGGCACGACGATGCCGATAAAGGTTGCCAGCATCGCGAACTCCAGCCCCCAACTCGCCATGTCCGGCACCGCTTGCCCGAACAACACGCCCACCAGCGAACTGCTCACCCAACAGGCATATAACGCGCTGGTCACACCCAGCCAATACCAATGCGCCAGTGGCGTGCGGCCATGCACCAGGTAAAAACGCTGAACCACGGCAAAGGTTTCGTCAGTCAGCCAGAACGCCAACAGCAGGCGCCAGCGCTGGGGCAGCCCTTGTACTTGGGGCTGCAAGGTTGCGCTGTAGAGGACGTGGCGCAGGTTGACGATAGTGGCGCAGGTTGACGATAAAGGTGGTCAGCAGAATCACCACGGCGCTGGCGCCAGCGCCCATCAGGCTGATGACGATGAACTGCGCTGAGCCGGCATAGACGAACAGCGACATCCCGACCGCTTGCCATAACGACAGGCCTGAGACGCCAGCCAGAGTTCCGAAGATGATGCCGAAGGGCGCAATGCCGACCAGCATGGGCACACTGTCGCGAAGGCCGCGAACGAAGACTTGACTGCGTGACATGGGAGTTTCTCCTTATGCCACGCATGTTAAGCGAGTGATTACCGGCTGTCTGGAATGATCGTGCATGGGCAACGGCGACCTCTTGTAGGAGCGCGCTTGCCCGCGATTGCGGTGCGTCAGCCAAAAATATGTGACTGACAAAAAGCAATCGCGGGCAAGCGCGCTCCTATGACAGTGGGGTGCCGTGCACATCCAGCAGCCAGGCCGGAATCCTGCGTTCTAGGTAATACGTGGGGTTTTTGATCGATCCGTCGACAAATCCGACATGTCCGCCTCGGCTTTGCAGGTCAAACTCGGTGCTCGCTGACAGCTCTGACGTTTCGGGAAGGCTGTGCTTGAACACGAAAGGATCGTCTAGCGCCTGGATCAGCAGGGTCGGCGTGCGGATTTCGCCCAGAAAGTAGCGGCTGGACGCGCGTCGGTAGTAATCCTGCGCGTCCAGGAAACCGTTAAGCGGCGCGGTCACCCGGCCATCAAAGTCCCAAAACGTGCGCATGTTCTCCAGCGAACCCAACGCTGAAAGTTCTGCCAGCCCTTCGCTCAACCCTTCGTGCTGGAAGCGCCGCTGCTTGTCCTTGATGTAGCCCACCATTTCGCGCATGAAATGCCGCTGATAGACCTTGGAAAAGCCCTGGCCTATTCGGTCCGCGCATTCGTCCAGCCGGAACGGTACCGACACGGCCACGGCGCCCTGCAGATTGCTGTTCAGTCCGGATTCGCCCAAGTGCTTGAGCAAAATATTGCCACCCAGCGAATAGCCCACCGCGTAAAGCGGCGCGAGAGGGCGAGCTGCACGCAGATGGGCGATGGCCGCAGCCAGATCCTCACTCGCACCTGAGTGGTAGCTGCGTGACAGCAAGTTGGGTTCGCCCGAGCATCCGCGCCAGTTCAGCGCCACGCTGGCCCAGCCCTTGGTTGCCATGGCCTGTTGCAGACCAGCGACGTAGGGGGAATTGCTGGACCCGGTCAGGCCGTGCAGCACTAGCACCAACGGAATGTGCGCTTCGTGAGGACCGTGCCAGTCCATGTCCAGAAAATCGCCATCGTCCAGCCACATCCGTTCACGCCTGCGCTCAAGATGAACGGTTTTGCGCCAGAGCGGGCCCCACAAGGTCTGCAAGTGAGGGTTGCCCAGGCCAGTGGCGGGTTTGAAGGGTTTGGTGCAGAAGCTTGGCACGCGTAGCTCCGGTGGCAGTTCAGGGATTTGCATTCGGTCTGTAGGAGCCGACTTGTTGGCGAGGCGACGCGTCAGGCTAATTGCCTCGCGAATGAATTCGCTCCTACAGGGATGCGTCAGCCCGCAGTTACGCTTCTTTCCCACAATGCGTAATGCACTTGTCCGGCCTTTTTCTCGCGGTGCAGACGCCAGTTACCCGGCAGCCCCAATGTGGACGGCGCCGTCTCGCTTTCAGTGTAGATCCACGCGTTATCCGCCAGCCAGTTGCGCTCTTCCAGCAAGGTGCACGCCGGGACGAGCAAATTCTGGTGAAACGGCGGATCAAGGAAGACCACGTCGAACTGCTCGGCGACCTGAGTCTCCAGATAGCGCAGTGCATCGTCCTTGGCTGCTTTGCCAACTGTGCAGCGCAACGTACCCAGATGCTCGCGCAGGTTCGACACAACGGCCGAATTGCTGTCCAGCGCCAGGCCCATGGTTGCGCCACGGGACAGCGCTTCGAGGTACAGCGCGCCGCTGCCGACAAACGGGTCCAGCACGCGGGCGCCTGCAATGTAGGGAGCAAGCCAGTTGAAGACTGTTTCCCGGACGCGGTCCGGTGTGGGGCGCAGGCCTGGTGTGTCGGGGAAGCTCAGACGACGGCTGCGCCACTCGCCGCCGATAATCCGCAGATGGCCAAGACCGGTATGGATTTTGTGCCCTTTATGAATGCGGGGCGGCTGGTTAGTAGACATTAATGCTCCGGAACGCCGAGCGGTTGCTCGGCCGGTTTGTCAGTGGGCGGTGGCAGAGGCTTCTGCGGGACGGTTGGCCCGGCAGTCACGATCACCAGCTTGTCGGCGTCGAGGTGCTTGTTCATGACAGCTTTGACCTGCTCGATGGTCAGGCTTTGCGACTGCTGCATGAAGTCTTCAAGGTAGTTCAGTGGCAGACCATAGAAGCCAATAGCGCCCAGTTGCCCGACGATTGCCGAGTTGCTCGCGGTCGACAGCGGGAAGCTGCCCGCCAGCTCGCGCTTGGCGTCGTCCAATTCTTTCTGGGTGGGGCCGTTGGCCAGGTAGTCACGGACAATGTCCTTGACCAGCTTGAGCGTGTTATCGCTCAGCTCGGCACGGGTTTGCAGCCCGATCATGAACGGGCCTTGCGCCTGCATGGGCGTGAACCCTGAGGATACGCCATAGGACAGCCCGCGTTTTTCCCGGACTTCGGTCATCAGTCTGCTGCCAAAACCACCACCACCCAGCACCGAGTTCCCCAGCGACAAGGCAGCGTAATCGGGGTCGGCGCGGTCGATGCCCAATTCGGCCAGCATCAAGTGCGTCTGTTTGGACGGGAACTCGATATGGGTTTCAACCGCTTTGGGTTCCGCAGGCTGCGGCATTTTCGGCAGCGCCGGGCCTTTGGGCAGCGACGATGAAACCTGCTCGGCGACTGTCTCAGCTTCGCTGCGTGACAGATCGCCGACCAGCGCGATCACGGTGTTGCCCGCCGCATAGGCCCGGGCATGAAAGGCTTTTAGTTGAGCAACAGTAATCGGCGTGATGCTTTTGGCAGTGCCGTCACTAGGGTGGGCATACGGGTGATCGCCGTACAAGCGCTTGAACAGCTCATCGCCCGCCAGCTTTCCTGGGTTCTGTTTCTGGTATTCGAAGCTGGCCAGTAACTGGTTTTTGATCCGCGCCAGTGAGTCGGTCGGAAACGTCGGCTTGCCTACAACGTCCGAGAACAGCTTCAGCGCCGGATCGCGCTTGTCCGTCGCGCTCAGGCTGCGCAGCGACGCCACTGCCATGTCGCGATAGGAGCCATTGCCGAAGTCAGCTCCCAGCCCTTCAAAGCCTTCAGCGATGGCGCTGACGTCCTTGCCTTTAACGCCTTCGTTAAGCATGGCGTTGGTGATCAGCGCGATGCCGGGGGTCTTTTGATCCTGACTGCTGCCAGCGGCAAAGATCAGTCGCAAATCGAACATTGGCAATTCATGGGCTTCGACGAACATGACCCTGGCGCCTTCGGCGGTTTGCCAGGTCTGGATGTTCAGGTCACGGCGCGCCGGTGCTTTGCCGTCAAGTTCTTTCAGTGATTCGAGCGTGTTGGCCGGTTTGACGGGCGCTTGCTCTGCGCTTGCAGCAGGTGCTGTCGCCTCAGGTGCGCTGTCGGCAAAAGCCGAGGTCGCGCCGAACAGGCCAAGCGTCATGGCGATCAGCAATGCAGTGGCCCGCGGTCGCGCTTGTGGTGTCACGTTGCGCTTACTCATGGGCTTTCTCCTCAGGCAAAACATGCGCAATGGCGAGGCGCTCGCGGGTGAAATACGTGCGAGCCGCCTTCTGGATGTCCTCTGGGGTGACGCTTTGCAGCGATTCAAGCTCGTCGTCCATCAATTTCCACGACAGGCCGACCGTTTCCAGCTGACCGATGGTAGTCGCCTGGCTGGTAATCGAATCACGCTCGAACACCACGCCTGCAATGACTTGGGCGCGAACCCGCTCAAGCTCTTCCTTGGACGGCGGTTTGGTTTTCAGCTCGTTGAGCAGGCGCCAGATTCCGGCTTCGGCGTCCGCAAGCGTCTTCTTCTTTTGCGCATTCGGCGTGGCATTAATGGTGAACAGGCTGTCGCCGCGGCTGAAGGCGTCGTAATCAGACGATGCGCCGCTCACCAGTTCTTCCCCTCGTTCCAGGCGCGAAGGAATGCGTGCGCTGTAGCCGCCGTCGAGCAGGGCTGAAATCAACCGCAGAGCATTGACCATGCGCGGGTCTTCGGCGGTGGCGAGGCTCGGTACGTTGAAGCCGTACATCAAGCCTGGCATCTGCGTGGCCACATGAATAGTGATCTGGCGTTCGCCGGGTTCGGCCAGCTCCAGCGGTTTCTTGGCGGGAGGCACGTCGCGGCGAGGTACCGGTCCGAACCAGCGTTCGGCCAGGGCCTTTACTTCATCGGGTTCCACATCGCCGACCACCACCAGCGTGGCGTTGTTCGGCACGTACCAGGATTCGTACCAGTGGCGCAGTTCCTGAACGCTCATGCGATCAAGGTCCGCCATCCAGCCGATAGTCGGCGTGTGATAGCCGCTGGCGGGGTAGGCCATGGCTTTGAAGCGCTCGTAAGCCTTGGAATTTGGCTTGTCATCTGTGCGCAAGCGGCGCTCCTCCTTGATGACTTCGATCTCGCGGCTGAATTCTTCAGGCGGCAGGCGCAATGTCGCCATGCGGTCGGCTTCCAACTCGAAAGCTACGCTCAAACGATCACGGGCCAGAACCTGGTAGTAAGCGGTGTAATCGTCGCTGGTGAAGGCGTTTTCTTCGGCGCCCAAGTCGCGCAGGATCAGCGACGCCTCGCCGGGGCCTGCTTTGGAGCTGCCTTTGAACATCATGTGTTCAAGCGCGTGAGACAAACCGGTCTGGCCCGGGGTCTCGTAGCTCGAACCAACTTTGTACCAGACCTGCGAAACCACCACGGGCGCACGATGGTCCTCGCGCACGACGACCTTGAGGCCGTTATCCAGTGTGAATTCATGAGTGGGTTGCGGGTCGGCTGCCAAAGCTGTCAAGGGCAGACAAATCGTGCTGAGCAGCAGGCCTGCGGCGCAGCGGGCTAGAGCATTCATTCGTAATCGGAACCTTCGAAGCGGCCAGCGCGAACTTAGCGCTGGCGGGCGCGGGGGTGTTAGGATAGCGGCCGGTTTGCTTGCCGACTACGACTAAGACATCAGCTTAGGAATCGGACTACCGCAAAATCGTCCAGCCGACGCGATCCTGTAGGAGCTGCCGAAGGCTGCGAAGCGGTTTTGCGGTTGATAACGTTCAGCCAACAGATGAACAAGCCGACATAAAAGCAGTCTGTTTCGCATCCATAGAATTTTTCAGAGGCGCCGCTCTGGCGCGTCGCTACCGTGAGATAGCCGTCCTCCATGTTTGGTTCCAACGACGACAAGAAGACCCCAGCCCCGGCTGGCGAGAAGAAAGGCCTGTTCGGATGGCTGCGCAAAAAGCCGCAGGAAACCGTCGCCGATCAGCCCCAAGACTTATCCACAGCAGCGCCTGAACCTGTCGTTGAACAGACGCCGGTCGTTGCTGAGCCGCCGATTGCCCCGGCAACCGCGCCTGAGCCCGTCGTGCCGGTTACCACACCGATCGAGTCTGCCCCGGTGGCCGAGCACATCGCTTCTCAAGCCCCTGCTGCTCAGCCGTGGCTTAAGCTGCCGGTTGCTGAAGAGCCGGTTGCCCTGACCGATGAGCGTGCGCCCCATGTCACGCCGCCAATCCCCGCGCACACGGCCTCCCATGTCGAGGCGGCCATTGATGTTGCTCCCACAGAGCCTGTACAACCGCCGGTTGCCGTGACCCCGGCCCAGGTGGCGCCTGCCATTGAGCCGTTGCCCGCTGTCGAAAACCCGCCTCCAATTGCCGAGCCTGCGTTTGTCGCGGCGGCAGTCACACCAGCGCCAACACCTGCGACGCCCGAGCCTGTGGTTGCACCTGTCATCCCGGCGCCGCTCGTCGAGCCACCTTCAGTCCCTGTGGTTGCGGCGCCCGTTGCAACTGCCGAATCCAAACAACCCGGCTTTTTCGCCCGCCTCAAGCAAGGCCTGTCGAAAACCAGCGCCAGTCTTGGCGAAGGCATGGCCAGCCTGTTCCTCGGGAAAAAAGCCATCGACGACGACATGCTCGATGAGCTTGAAACCCGTCTGTTAACGGCTGATGTTGGCGTCGAAGCCACAACCTTGATCGTCAAGAACCTGACCCAAAAGGTCGCCCGCAAGCAGTTGACCGACAGCGACGCGTTGTACGCTTCTCTGCAGGGCGAATTGACTGCGATGCTCAAGCCGGTTGAGCAGCCGCTGGTAATCAAGAGCGAGCACAAACCGTTCGTGATTCTGGTAGTGGGCGTCAATGGCGCGGGCAAAACCACGACGATCGGCAAACTGGCGAAAAAGCTTCAGCTAGACGGCAAGAAAGTCATGCTGGCGGCGGGTGACACATTCCGTGCGGCGGCAGTTGAACAGCTGCAGGTATGGGGTGAGCGCAATAGTATTCCGGTCATTGCCCAGCACACGGGCGCAGACTCTGCATCGGTAATCTTCGACGCCGTGCAGGCCGCCAAGGCCCGCGGCATCGATGTGCTGATCGCTGACACCGCCGGGCGTCTGCATACCAAAGACAACCTGATGGAAGAACTGAAGAAAGTGCGCCGCGTCATCAGCAAGCTTGATGCTGATGCGCCCCACGAAGTGCTGCTGGTGCTGGATGCAGGAACAGGTCAGAACGCGATCAATCAGGCCAAGCAATTCAATCAGACCGTCAATTTGACCGGCCTTGCGCTGACCAAGCTCGATGGCACGGCCAAGGGTGGGGTTATCTTCGCTTTGGCCAAGCAGTTCGGTCTGCCGATCCGTTACATCGGTGTCGGCGAAGGTATCGACGACCTGCGCACATTCGAGGCCGAGCCTTTCGTTCAGGCCTTGTTCGCGGAACGGGAGCGCCCATGATTCGTTTCGAGCAGGTTGCCAAACGCTATCCCAATGGTCATGTCGGCCTGCATGAACTGAGCTTTCGCGTGCGTCGTGGCGAGTTTCTGTTCGTGACCGGCCATTCCGGCGCTGGCAAAAGTACATTGCTACGTTTGCTATTGGCAATGGAGCGTCCAACCTCCGGCAAATTGCTGTTGGCGGGGCAAGACCTGGGTCAAATCAGCAACGCGCAAATTCCTTTCCTGCGCCGCCAGATTGGAGTGGTGTTCCAGAATCACCAACTGCTTTTCGACCGCACGGTGTTCAACAACATCGCGTTGCCGTTGCAGATCCTCGGCTTGTCCAAGCCTGAAATCGTCAAGCGAGTGGATTCTGCCCTTGAGCGTGTGGCGCTATCGGATAAAGCCGAGCTGTACCCCGGTGACTTGTCCACAGGTCAGCAGCAGCGCGTCGGCATTGCCCGCGCCATCGTTCACCGCCCGGCCTTGTTGCTGGCGGATGAGCCCACCGGCAACCTCGATCCACGACTGGCCGCTGAAATCATGGGCGTATTCGAAGACATCAACCGTCTGGGCACCAGCGTGCTGATCGCCAGTCACGACCTGGCACTGATCGCACGCATGCGCCACCGCATGCTGACGCTGCAACGCGGTCGATTGATCGGTGATGGGGAGGCGGGCGCATGAGTGCCACACGCAGCCCTAAGGTGTCAGAGCGCGTCGCGCCCAAAGCCGGCGAGCCTGACCCGAAGAAGAAAAAACAGCGCAACGAAGACGACGGTCCCGATTTCGGCACCCTGTTTCATGCCTGGATTGAAGCGCATCGTTCAAGCCTGATCGACAGCTTGCGCCGTTTGGGCAAGCAGCCGATCGGCAGCTTCTTTACCTGTCTGGTCATGGCCATTGCGCTGAGCCTGCCGATGGGCTTGTCGTTGCTACTGAGCAATGTCGAGCGGCTGGGCGGGTCCTGGCAGCGTGCTGCGCAGATTTCGCTTTATCTGCAATTGGATGCGTCCCCCAATGAGGGTGACGCGTTGGTTGGCCAGATCAAAGGCATGCCTGGCGTTGCCGATGCGCAGTACATCAGCCGTGATCAGGCGCTCAAAGAGTTCCAGCAGCAGTCTGGGCTGGGTGAGGCGCTCAAGGAATTGCCGGAAAACCCGTTGCCGGGTGTTGTGGTGGTCACGCCTGATGAAGTTGACAAACCCGCGCTGGAGGCGTTACGTACGCGTCTGGCCGAATTGCCCAAGGTTCAGCAGGCTCAGCTGGATTTGGTCTGGGTCGAGCGGCTTGCCGCAATTTTGAAGCTTGGCGACCGATTTGTTTTCGGGCTGACCTTGCTATTGGTCGCCGCGCTGTTGTTGGTTATCGGTAACACCATTCGTCTGCACATCGAGAACCGTCGAACGGAAATCGAAGTCATCAAACTGGTGGGTGGTACTGACAGCTATGTTCGCAGGCCCTTCCTTTATATGGGCGCGTTGTATGGCCTGGGGGCAGGGGTTTTGTCCTGGGGTGTGCTGGCGTTTGGCTTGAACTGGTTGAACGAGTCAGTGGTCCGGCTGGCGGGGCTGTATGGCAGCAACTTTTCGCTGGCTGGCGTGCCTACCGCGGACGGTCTTTCTCTCTTGCTTGGGGCTGTGCTGTTGGGGTATATCGGTGCGTGGATTGCAGTGGCGCGCCATTTAAGAGAGCTGGCACCTCGTTAAGTTATCGTTCAGTTTTTCCGTGTATATTTTGTTTCATCTATTGACTTTTCAGCTCAGGGAACTTGTTTAGCGGTCCCCGGTCAATTTCGCAGTGCTGAACTGCACGAATACGTGAGTCGGAGGTTTTTTCGTATGACCACTTCTATGCAACCTGTTTATGCCCTGGTTCCCGGTGCAAACCTTGAAGCCTATGTGCACACGGTTAACAGCATCCCGCTGCTGACCCCTGAACAGGAGCGTGAACTGGCCGAGAGTCTCTATTATGAGCAGGATCTTGGGGCGGCTCGGCAGATGGTGCTCGCCCACCTGCGTTTTGTTGTGCATATCGCACGCAGTTATTCCGGATACGGGCTGGCCCAGGCTGACCTGATTCAGGAAGGTAATGTCGGCTTGATGAAAGCCGTGAAGCGTTTTAACCCTGAGATGGGTGTGCGTCTGGTGTCCTTCGCGGTTCACTGGATCAAGGCTGAAATTCACGAGTTCATTCTGCGCAACTGGCGCATCGTGAAAGTCGCGACCACCAAAGCCCAGCGCAAACTGTTCTTCAATCTGCGCAGCCAGAAGAAACGTCTGGCCTGGCTGAACAACGAAGAAGTGCATCGCGTGGCTGAAAGCCTTGGCGTTGAGCCGCGTGAAGTGCGCGAGATGGAAAGTCGCTTGACCGGTCATGACATGGCGTTCGACCCGGCTGCTGAGGCCGACGACGACAGCGCATTCCAATCGCCGGCTAACTATTTGGAAGACCATCGTTACGATCCGGCGCGTCAGCTGGAAGATTCCGACTGGACTGACACCTCGACCGCGAACCTGCACGAAGCGTTGAATGTTCTGGATGATCGCAGCCGCGACATTCTCTATCAGCGCTGGCTGGCTGAAGAGAAGGCCACGCTGCATGACCTGGCAGAGAAGTACAACGTCTCTGCCGAGCGGATTCGTCAGCTTGAGAAGAGCGCGATGAACAAGCTCAAGGTCTCGATCGCTGCCTAAGCGCTAGATGCTACAACTGAAAACGCCCCGATCTGATCGGGGCGTTTTTGTTTGTTGACGCGACAAGTGTCGGTGTAGGAGCGCGCTTGCCCGCGATGGCGTCAGCGCCTTAAACATCACCGGGTCGGGTAGATCGCGATCGCGGGCAAGCGCGCTCCTACATGGGAACAGGCAAATCTAAAGCTCATTACCATCTGCGGCTGTGATTGAGCCCCACTAGATACTCATCCCCGCCCAGCTGGCGCATCTGCTGACGAATCCAGCCCGCGCGCCGTGACACATAACTGCTTGGGCGGCTGGCGCTCCATTCACGAGGGTTAGGCAGGACGGCCGCCAGATAACTCGCCTGCTGAGTCGACAGCTGCCCCGCGTTCACATGGAAATGATGCTGCGCAGCGGCTTGCGCGCCAAACACACCCTCATCCCACTCCACACTGTTCAGGTAAACCTCAAGAATTCGCTGTTTGGACCACAATATCTCGATCAAACCGGTGAACCAGGCTTCCAGACCTTTTCGCAGATAACTGCGGCCAGACCACAGAAAGAGGTTCTTCGACACCTGCTGGCTCAGCGTGCTGGCGCCGCGCAACGAACCGCCCTGTTCGTTATGAACAAGCGCTGCCTGGATAGCGTCGATGTCGAAACCCCAGTGCTCGGCGAACTTCTGATCTTCCCCGGCAATAACGGCGACTTTCAAATCGTTGGAGATTTTGTCCCACGGCTGCCAGTCGCGCTGCAGGTCGATGGGCTGGCCGTTGAACCACGATTCAACCTTGCGTTCTACCATCAGCGCAGTGCCCGGAGGTGGCACCCAGCGAAAGATCAATACCAGCACGACACTCGCCGCTGCGAACCAGAGCAGTCCTTTGACGACACGTTGAAGAAGTAAACGCAGCATAGAGATGGCTTGGCCGAACCCATTGAGCGGGCCATTATACAGACCACGCGCCATTGAACGATTTTTGACTGGAGTTACCTATGCTTCGAACCTTTCTGATGTTGGCCGCTTTCTTCGGTTTTACTGGTGTCGCGCTGGGCGCATTCGGCGCCCACGGCCTGAAAAACCGTCTCAGCGCCGAGTACATGGCGATATTCCAGACCGGCGTGCTCTACCAATTGATCCACGCGCTGGCAATCTTTGGTGTGGCATTGCTGGCGATGCAGATCCAGGGGCGATTGGTCACCTACGCAGGTATTGCGTTCACACTGGGTATCATCCTGTTCTCCGGCAGCTTGTATTTGCTTACCCTGACCGGCATCAGCAAGATAGGAATCATCACCCCGATTGGCGGCCTGTGCTTCCTGCTGGGTTGGGCGATTTTGGGCTGGACCGCCTGGCAGCTGGGTATCGAAACGCTCTGATCGGGCAAACCTGACTCACCAGTCCAGCGCAAGACGAATGGCGCGGCTTTGCCTTGGTCATCCCGACTGATCGGGCTAGAATGCTCGCCCCCTAAAATGATGGCTGCCGACTCGCATGCACATTCAGTTGAACGGTGAACCCTACGAAGTGCCCGATGGCGAAACCGTCGCGGCGCTGCTGACACGTCTTGAGCTGGTCGGACGTCGAATTGCGGTTGAACTCAATCTGGATATCGTCCCGCGCAGCCAGCATGTGTCCACGGCCCTGCGCGATGGCGATCAGGTTGAAGTGGTCCACGCAATCGGTGGCGGCTAGGTCGCCTCTGTCAGTCCAGACAACTGCAAAAACCTCAATCACACAGAGGATTTCCGATGAGCAACGTTCGTAGCGACAAGCCCTTCATCGTGGCCGGTCGGACTTTCCAGTCGCGCCTGCTGGTTGGCACCGGCAAGTACAAGGACATGGAAGAAACCCGTCTGGCCATCGAAGCCTCGGGTGCAGAGATCGTCACGGTGGCCGTGCGCCGGACCAACCTGGGCCAGAATCCCAACGAGCCGAACCTGCTCGACATCCTGCCCCCAGATCGCTACACCATCCTGCCGAACACCGCAGGCTGCTACGACGCTATCGAAGCCGTGCGCACCTGCCGCCTGGCCCGTGAACTGCTCGACGGCCACAACCTGGTCAAACTCGAAGTTCTGGCTGATCAGAAGACCTTGTTCCCCAACGTGATTGAAACCCTCAAGGCCGCCGAAACGCTGGTCAAGGATGGTTTCGACGTGATGGTTTACACCAGCGATGACCCGATCATTGCCCGCCAGCTGGCCGAAATTGGCTGCTGCGCGATCATGCCGCTGGCCGGCCTGATCGGTACAGGCCTGGGTATCTGCAACCCGTACAACCTGCGCATCATTCTTGAGGAATCGAAAGTCCCGGTGCTGGTCGATGCCGGTGTCGGTACTGCGTCTGACGCCACCATCGCCATGGAATTGGGCTGCGAAGCGGTGCTGATGAACTCGGCGATCGCTAATGCGCAACAGCCGATCCTGATGGCGCAAGCCATGAAACACGCCATTCTGGCTGGCCGCATGGCATACCTTGCCGGGCGCATGCCGAAAAAACTCTATGCCAGCGCGTCCTCGCCGCTGGATGGTCTGATCAAGTAAGAGCCCGTTGATGATTGACTCACAAACGCCTGACCCGCTTCCCGAAGACGACGTGATGAACGAAGAAGACGGTAAAACGCCGAGCGACACGCGCGAGCATCGCCGTATCAAAAGCTTCGTGATGCGCGCCGGTCGCATGACCGAAGGCCAGCAGCGCGGCCTGGATCAAGGCACGCCGCTGTTCGTCCTGCCGCTGGCCGATGCGCCGGTCGACTTCGATCAGGTGTTTGGTCGCTCGGCACCGCGCACGCTGGAAATCGGCTTCGGTATGGGCCATTCGCTGCTGGAGATGGCAGCTGCTGCACCCGAGCACGACTTCATCGGCGTGGAAGTGCATCGTCCGGGCGTCGGCGCATTGCTTAACGGTGTGCTGACGCAAAGTCTGACCAACCTGCGGGTCTACGATTGCGATGCGATTGAAGTGCTCAACCGCTGCATCGCGGACAACAGCCTTGATCGCCTGATGCTGTTCTTCCCGGACCCGTGGCACAAGTCGCGCCATCACAAGCGCCGCATCGTGCAGGCCGAGTTCGCCGAACTTGTGCGCAGCAAACTCAAACCCGGCGGCGTGCTGCACATGGCGACCGACTGGGAACCGTACGCTGAGTACATGCTGGAAGTGATGAACGTTGCGCCGGGTTACCGCAACCTGGCCGAAGACGGCAAATGCGTGCCGCGTCCTGCGGAGCGACCGATCACCAAATTCGAGCGTCGGGGCGAACGCCTCGGGCACGGAGTCTGGGATTTGAAGTTCGAAAAAATCGCCTGATGGCCGTTCCTTTCGCGTCCTGTCATCGACTGGGCGCGAGGAGGACACTTCTGTCCGAATTTTCCTACCTGCTTTAGCGAGCTATCCCGATTTTTTAGCGCCGGTGTCTGGCGTTTTATCTGCGGCCATTCCCTTAGCCTCTCGCGGTTGCATATTTTCAACCAAACGAGAGAGTCTGAAAGATGAAAAAACTATTGGGTTTGGCGTCGCTTGCGGCCTTGATTGCCGTCACCAGCGGCTGCGTCAGTTACAACGCTAGCCAGCCAGCGGTGCCGCTGTCGGGCGAAGTCAAAACTGACCTCAAAGCAGATGTGAAAGTCGGTGAGACGATCAGCGGAGAGTCTTCCACCAACGTACTGTTCGGCTGGCTGAACATCGGTGGCGACAATCAGTTTGCCGATGGCGTCAGCTATGGCGGCGCAGGCGGTTCCGCGATGGGTCTGCCTTTCCCGGACCCAGTCGCCAATGCTAAAGCGGCTGCCGCTTACAAGGCTGTCAAGTCGTCAGGCGCTGACCTGATCGTCGCCCCTCGTTACGAAGTCACCGTCAATGACTACTTCATCTTCAAGCAAGTGAACGTGAAAGTGACCGGCAACAAAGGCAGCATCCAAAGCATCCGCTGACAGGTGCGCAACAAGAAGGGGAAGCTTAGGCTTCCCCTTTTTTGTGCAGAACCCGAGGTCCCTATAGGAGCGAATTTATTCGCGATAGGCCCGCATGGCTAACAGACCTTCATCGCGCGAGCCACCGATTCGCGAATGAATTCGCTCCTACAGGAACCGGATCTTCGGGCGCCCTATCACTTACGATCCGCGACCACCCCGATCAACACCAGCACCACCAACAGCACGGGCGCCAGGCTGTAGTTGTTGAACTGGCTGAGGCCGCGCACCACCCACGGCGTGGCGTAGATCAGCGCGGCGCCGCTGCCGATGGTGCAGAGCAGCGCCATGACCGGGATGCGCAGTGCGCCAGCGAAGCTGCTCAGACGGCCTTCGATCCAGCCTTTAATGTCCGCGCCAAACAGAACCAACAGACAGCCCACCAGCGCCAGCGCGATTTCGGAAAGATTGCTGCGGCTCCAGCGCGAGACGTTGGCAAGCAGGTCGAGAATGAAGTCCATGGAGTGTCCTTAGGGAGGCCTTAAATGAGGAAGTATTGCAGCAGATCATTGAGGAACAGCTGGCCGTGGGCCGTGGCCACCAGGCGCGTTGGGTCGGCCACCAGCAAGCCTCGTTGTTCAGCCTGCTGCCGAGCGCTGGCCAGCAAATCAACGTTTAAACCTGTGCGCTGTTGAAACAACGCAGCGTCCACCCCTTGAGTCAGGCGCAGTGCATTCATCAGAAATTCAAAAGGCATCTCGTCAGCGCTGAGGGCTTTTTCTCCAGCCTGGAACGGCTTTGCCGGATTGAGGTAATCCTTGGGTAGGCGCGTTTTCCAGGTGCGAATAATCTGCCCATCCGGATAGCTTAACTTGCCGTGAGCGCCAGCGCCGATGCCGATAAAGTCGCCAAAACTCCAGTAGTTCAGGTTGTGCCGCGCGGGTTTACCTGGCTGTGCATAAGCTGACACTTCGTATTGCCCGTAGCCGTTTTCTGCAAGTAACGTCTGACCTGCTTCTTGGATGTCCCACAGCGTGTCGTCTTCTGGCAGCGTTGGCGGCTGATTCCAGAACACCGTGTTCGGCTCAAGCGTCAGCTGATACCAGGACAAGTGCGTCGGCGCCAAGGCGATGGCCTGACGCAAATCGCTCAATGCGTCCTCTTGCGACTGATCAGGCAAACCGTGCATCAAGTCCAGATTGAAGTTATCGAACCCGGCCAGACGCGCCATATCGGCGGCGCGCACCGCTTCATCACCGTTATGGATACGGCCGAGCGCCTTGAGTTTGGATTCCTGAAAACTCTGGATGCCAATCGACAGTCGATTGATGCCCAGTCCTCGGTAGGCGCTGAACTTAGCCTGCTCGAACGTTCCAGGATTGGCTTCCAGGGTGATTTCGATGTCCGGTGCGAAACGAATCCGCTGTTCCACGCCTTTGAGCAGGCGTCCCAGGGAATCGGCGCTGAACAGGCTGGGCGTGCCGCCACCGAAGAAGATCGAGGCCAGTTCGCGGCCATAGACATGGCGCAAGTCCTGATCAAGGTCGGCCAGCAGCGCATCGACGTATTCATCTTCCGGCAGGACGGGACTTGCAGTGTGCGAGTTGAAGTCGCAATAGGGGCATTTGCGCACGCACCACGGGATATGGATGTATAGCGACAGTGGAGGCAGTTGCGGCAGCCCGGCGCGTGGTGCTTCGGACGAAAATCCGGCCTCGCCGAGAAACAGAGGCCGTGCAGTGGAATCCTGTGTCATTGCAAGCCCAGGCGCTGCCGCAGAATGGCCATGGCGCGGGCGCGATGGCTAAGCAGATTCTTCCCGGCCGGGCTCAGTTCAGCGCTCGAACAATCGCGCTCAGGGACCCAGAACAGCGGGTCATACCCAAAGCCATGCTCGCCGCGAGCCGCGCGCAGAATGCGACCTGCCCACAAGCCTTCGCACAGAATCGGCAGAGGATCGTCGGCATGCCTCACCAGTGCCAGCACGCAGACAAACTGCGCACCGCGCTGAGCGTCCGGTACGTCTTTCAACGCGCCCAGCAGCTTGGCGTTATTGGCAGCATCGCCCTGACCGTCTGCGTAACGGGCGGAATAAATCCCTGGCGCGCCGCCGAGGAAATCCACCGCCAGCCCCGAATCGTCCGCCAGCGACGGCAAGCCGGAGATGCGCGCTGCATTGCGCGCTTTCAAGATGGCGTTCTCGACGAACGACAGACCGGTCTCTTCCGGCTCCACGCCGCTGAACTCGCCGATTGAGCGCAACTGCACGCTGGCGCCAAGCATAGCCTGGAGTTCTTTGAGTTTGCCGGCGTTGTGGCTGGCCAATACGAGCTGGGTGAGTTTCATCATTCGTCCGAAAATATTTCCTGGTTGAAGCTGAACGCGTATGCGTCGCCGTCGCCTGCTTTCACGTTGACCGTGAAGGTGTAAATCGCCGAAGAACCAGGGTCCACCGCGAACTCCGCGAGGTAATTGACCGAGCCACCGATGTTGCTTTGCCTGAACGTCAACGGTTTGGACCGTCCGGTGAGGTCTTTTACTGACCCGGTGACGTTGGCGGAAACGGTCTTGCCATCCTTGATCGCTGCAATGTTAAGCACGCCCTGGCTCTTGCTGCGTATGACTCCGACCTCTTGGGCGATGGACGGTTGCAGAAAGCTTGAAGCGAAGGCGTTGTAGTGAACGGTCAGGTCGCCAAATTGCTCTTGCCGCTCCGGCCTGGCGTTATCGGCGGCCATGGACGGCGCGCAGACAAAGAGTGCCAAGAGGGTACAAAACAGCGCAGTCAGACGACACATGATCGTTCTCCTTATTGTTCTGGGTGGTGCTATCGCGGGTCAGATCGCGATCTGGTGGTCCTGCAAGCCAGGGCTGCTGACCCGGTAAATGCCAATCTCACCCAACAGGTTAGGCCATAGCTTGCTCGCCCAGCCATGCCGATGCTGCTGATCGACCGCCAGCCGATCAATGACCTTCGCTTCGCGGCCACGGCACAGCGCTTCGAAGTCGGCAAACGTACAAAAGTGGATGTTGGGCGTGTTGTACCAGGTGTAGGGCAGGAAGTCGGACACCGGCATCCGGCCTTTGCTCGCCAGATACCAACGGCAGCGCCAGTGACCGAAGTTAGGGAAGGTAATGATGCACTGGCGGCCGACGCGCAGCATTTCGTCGAGAATCCGGTCCGGGTAATGCACCGCTTGCAACGCCTGGGTCATCACCACCACGTCGAAGCTGTTGCTGGCAAAGTTGCCCAGGCCCTTGTCCAGATCCTGTTCGATGACGTTGACGCCCTTGGCCACGCAGCGCGCAATGTTGTCGGCGTCGTTTTCCAGGCCGTATCCGGTCACTTGTTTGTTGTCCCGCAGCCAGGCGAGCAGTTCGCCGTCGCCACAACCGAGGTCGAGCACCCGGCTGCCGGCAGGTATCCAGTCTTGGATGATGTCCAGGTCGGCTCTCATGTGTCCTCAGATCTCAATTCGGTTCATGTAGCTGGAGAACGCCTGCAAGTAGCGCGGGATAGGAATCAGGAAGGCGTCGTGGCCTTGTGGTGCGTCGATTTCCAGGTAGCAGACGTCTTTTTTTGCCGCCATCAGCGCGTCGACCAATTCCCGCGAGCGCGCTGGCGAGAAGCGCCAGTCGGTGGTGAACGAGATCACACAGAACTTGGAGGTGGCGTTGCCGAAGGTCGCGGCCAGGTCGTCGTTGAAGTTGGCTGCGGGGTCGAAGTAATCCAGCGCTTTGGTCATCAACAGGTAAGTGTTGGCATCAAAGCGACCGGAAAACTCTTCGCCTTGATAGCGCAGGTAGCTTTCAACCTGAAACTCGACGCTGTGGAAGTCGTAGTTGAGCTTTTCGCTCTTGAGGCCGCGACCGAATTTCTCGCCCATGGAATCGTCGGACAGGTAGGTGATGTGCCCGACCATGCGCGCCAGCATCAGGCCGCGCTTGGGGATCACGCCGTGTTCCTGGAACGAGCCGCCGTGGAACTCCGGATCGGTAAGGATCGCCTGGCGCGCGACTTCGTTGAACGCGATGTTCTGCGCCGACAACTTGGGTGCCGAAGCGATAGCCAGGCAGTGGCGTACTCGATCTGGATAACTGATGGTCCACTGCAGCGCCTGCATGCCGCCAAGACTGCCGCCGACGATGGCCGCCCATTGCGCGATGCCCAGCCGGTCAGCCAGCAGCGCCTGGCTGTTGACCCAGTCTTCGACGGTCAGCACCGGGAAGTCGGCGCCGAAGGGTTTGCCGTTTTCCGGGTTAATGCTGCTCGGGCCTGTGGAGCCGTTACAGCCGCCCAGGTTGTTCAGGCTGACCACGAAGAAGCGATTGGTGTCGATGGGCTTGCCGGGGCCGATGCAGCTGTCCCACCAGCCAGGCTTGCGGTCTTCACTGCTGTGATAACCGGCGGCGTGGTGATGCCCGGACAAGGCGTGGCAGATCAACACGCCATTGCTGCGCGCGGCGTTGAGCGTGCCGTAGGTTTCGTAGATGAGGTCGTAGGCGGGCAGTGAGCGGCCACAGGCCAGAGCCAAGGGCTCGCTGAAATGCGCCATTTGCGGCGTGACTAGACCGACAGAATCTTCGGGAAAGACCGTGGACATCGACCCTGCTCTCGTTAAATGAGGCGTAAGTCTAAAGACCGCGGGGGGTAGCGGCAACAAGCATGGTCATTGCACGGGTTTTTGCGGAAAATTGCTCCTCGTCCAGAAGCCGCGCTGTTGCAGCGCAGGCACCGGTTTGTGGGAGGGAGCTTGCTCGCGATTCGATACCGGGCACTCAGGAGGCCTGACGAATACATTGCCCTCATCGCGAGCAAGCTCCCTCCCACAAAGCAGTCGCTGAATCTGTAGGAATGAGCTTGCCCGCGAAAGCTTTAGATCAACCGCCACAACTCCTGCGGCATGCCGGCGTAGGCAGCCAGTTGCGGCATCAGGTAGGACTGAACGACCTGAATCGCGAGGAAGGCGAAGATCGGCGAGATGTCCATGCCGCCCAGGTTTGGAATGATCCGGCGAAACGGCGCCAGGATCGGCTCGCTGATCTGGTAGGCCAGTTCGGCGGCGGGGTTATGGCTGCCCGGCGCGATCCAGGACACGATCACCATGATGATCATCGCCACCCAGAAGATCTTCAGCAGCAACGACGTCACGCCCAGGATCGACCAGATAAACAGGTGGGGAATATCGCCGATGGTGCCGTAGGTCATCATCAGCACAAACGCCATCAGCAGCGCCTGAATCACGATCGCCAACAACAGCGATGATGTATCAAGACCCAGCACGCTCGGGACGATCCGGCGAATGGGTTTGAGCAGCGGCTGCGTGGCACGCACCGCAAACTGGCTTAACGGGTTGTAGAAGTTGGCCTTGACCAGCTGCAGCACGAAGCGCAGCAGAACGATGGCGAGGTAAAGGCTGATCAGCGTCTGTACAACGAACACCGTGGCGCCAGTGAGTGCATTCATAGACTTCTCCTTATTTGCCCAGAACTTCGGCCATCTCGGCTGAACGGTGGGCGGCGGCGCTGAGGGCAGTTTCGACAATCGCTTCGAAACCGCTGGCCTGGAATGATTTGATCGCAGCTTCGGTGGTGCCCGCAGGCGACGTCACACGGCGGCGCAGTTCGGCAGCATCGACATCGCTGCCGGTTGCCATCAGTGCGGCACCGAGGGCGGTTTGCAGTGTGAATTTGGCCGCGACGTCTGCCGGCAAGCCAAGCTTCACGCCGGCAGCGGTCATGGCTTCGATCAGCAGAAAGAAATATGCCGGACCGCTTCCGGATACCGCAGTCACGGCGTCCAGTTGCTTCTCTTCGTCCAGCCACAGGGCGATGCCCACTGCCGATAGCAATTGCTCGGCCTGATCACGTTGCGCAACGCTGACCTCTTCGGTCGCATACAAGCCGCTCACACCTTGGCGCAGCAAGGCTGGTGTGTTGGGCATGCAGCGCACGATGGGTTGCTCGCCCAGCCAGGTTTTCATGCTGGCGCAGGTGATGCCCGCAGCAATCGAGACCATCAATTGATTGGGTTTGAGGTGGGGGCGCAAGGCTTCGCAGACGGCTTTCATCATCTGTGGCTTGACCGCCAACAGCACAACGTCGGCGTTTTCGATGGCTTGAGCGTTATCGGCGAAGACCTTGATGCCGTGCTCGGTCGAGACACGTTCGCGGGTTTCTTCGCCGGGATCGCTGGCGTGGATCAGATCAGGTTCGACGCCCTGGGCGCGCAGCCCGCCGATAAGGCTGGCGGCCATGTTGCCTGCGCCGATGAATGCGATGCGAGTCTTGCTCATGAACGAATTCCTGTAGGGCAAAGAGTTAGGGCTGACCGTAATCACGGGCGCCAAAAAGGGCAGTGCCGATCCGTACCCAGGTTGCGCCTTGTGCAATCGCGGCCTCCAGGTCGTGGCTCATGCCCATGGAAAGGGTGTCCAGTGGCAGCTTCAGCGAGTCCTGCAGCGCCTGTACTGCCGCAAAGGCTGCCTTCTGTTCGCTGATGTCGTCAGTGGGTTCGGGAATTGCCATCAAGCCCCGCAGTCTCAAATTAGGCAGCGCAGAGATCGCGTCCGCCAGAGCCGGTAAGTCCTGGGGCGTACAACCGGATTTGCTGGCCTCACCGCTGACGTTGACCTGGATGCAGATGTTAAGCGGCGGCAGTTCGGTGGGGCGTTGCTCGGACAGGCGTTGGGCAATTTTCAAGCGGTCCACGGAATGCACCCAGTCAAAGTGCTCGGCAATAGCGCGAGTCTTGTTCGATTGAATGGGGCCGATGAAATGCCAGATCAAGGGCAGGTCAGCCAATTCGAGCTGTTTGCTCAGGGCTTCCTGAAGGTAGTTCTCGCCGAAATCGCACAGACCGGCAGCGTGTGCCTGACGCAGGTCACTTGCCGGTTTGGTCTTGCTCACGGCGAGCAGGCCGACGGACGCCGGGTCGCGCTGCGATGCGCGTGCGGCTGCGTTAATTCGCTCACCGAGCGTTGAAATGTTCTCTGCTATCGTGGACATTGATTTGCGCCAGCAGGGCTAAAGTCTGCGGCATTCTATGTGATGAGGAGCTGTATGGATATTACCGAGCTGCTTGCCTTCAGTGCCAAGCAAGGCGCGTCGGACTTACACCTCTCGGCTGGCCTGCCGCCGATGATTCGGGTAGATGGCGACGTGCGGCGGATCAACCTGCCACCTCTGGACCAGAAGGCGGTTCAGGAGCTGATCTACGACATCATGAATGACAAGCAGCGCAAGGATTTCGAAGAGGATCTGGAAACCGACTTCTCCTTCGAAGTGCCCGGCGTTGCGCGGTTTCGGGTCAACGCTTTCAATCAGAATCGCGGGGCGGGTGCGGTCTTTCGAACGATTCCTTCCAAAGTCCTCAGCATGGAAGATCTGGGGATGGGAGAAGTGTTTCGCAAGATTACAGACGTACCCCGTGGCCTGGTACTGGTAACCGGTCCGACCGGTTCGGGCAAATCGACGACGCTGGCGGCGATGGTTGATTATCTGAACGCCAACAAGCATCACCACATCCTTACCATCGAAGACCCGATCGAATTTGTTCACGAATCCAAGAAGAGCCTGATCAACCAGCGCGAAGTACATCGCGACACACACGGCTTTGCTGAAGCACTGCGCTCGGCGCTGCGTGAAGACCCGGACGTGATTCTGGTGGGCGAGCTGCGAGACCTGGAAACGATCCGGCTTGCACTGACCGCTGCGGAAACCGGCCACTTGGTGTTCGGCACACTGCACACGACCTCAGCAGCGAAGAGTATTGACCGGATTGTCGATGTGTTTCCGGCTCAGGAAAAATCGATGATTCGTTCGATGCTGTCGGAATCGCTGCACGCCATCGTTTCACAGGCGCTGTTGAAAAAAGTCGGTGGCGGGCGAGTGGCGGCGCACGAAATCATGATCGGCACCTCGGCGATCCGAAACCTGATCCGTGAAGATAAGGTGGCGCAGATGTATTCGTCGATTCAAACGGGCGGGGCACTGGGCATGCAGACACTGGACATGTGCCTGAAGGATCTGGTGAGCAAAGGCATCATCACGCGGGAAAGCGCGCGGGAGAAAGCAAAAACGCCTGACAATTTCTAGTTGTCAGGCGTTTGAATTCTGTAGGCGCGAATTTATTCGCGAGGCAATTGACCGGTCTGACAAGGAGATGTCTTCTGGGCCGGCCCTTCGCGAATAAATTCGCTCCTACAGCTGTCTGGTGATCAACGCTGAGCCAGTCGCACTGTCGGCTTGTGCGACGAAGGCGGTTGCTTTGGCAGCACACGCTTGGCAACGACGTAATGGCTGTCCCAGTACGGTTTGTTCAGCGTATCAACCGTAACCGACTTGCCACGGCGGGGCGCATGCACGAACTGCCCGCCGCCCAGGTAAATGGCGACGTGATTGACCTGACGGCTCTTGATGTTGAAGAACAGCAAGTCACCTGGCTTCAAATCCTTGCGATCGACTTTCTGCCCGTGACCTTCGGCCATGGCGTTGGACGTACGCGGCAAATCGACTTCGCTCACGTCGTTAAATGCATATTTCACCAAACCGCTGCAGTCGAACCCTTTTGTTGGGCTGGTGCCGCCCCAACGATAAGGTGTACCGATCGCTTTCATGGCGCGGTTAACGACAGTGCTGCTTTGCTTGGTGTTACCCGGCGCCAGGCTGGCGAGGGCGACAGTATTCTTGGAAACCCGGTGGGAAGACGGACGATTGGACGTCTTGCCGTTTTTGCTTTTGCGCTTGGAGGTCGCCAGTGGTGCGGCGGTCTCATCCAGTGCAGCCATCGCGGCGCGTTGAGCGGCGATGTTGCGCGTTACTGTTTCCGAGGACTGCGTCTTGGCGGTGAAGCCATTGAAGCTCGCAGGTAACGGTTGCTCACGGTTGGTGGCGTGGGCGGCCAGTGGCATAAATAGGCAAATAGTTAGCCATGTCTTGAAAAATGGACGCATTAGGCAGGGCTCATATTGGTCAGCGCGCAACTTTATAACAGCTTTTTTTGTCAATTCAGACCCACTTGTCGAATCATTTACTGCCCGACGGGTCAGTTTTGACGTCAAAATTGTCACATCGCTGTGTGTATCCCCTTTAGTTACAAGGGTTTGCCGAATGCCTGAGAGGTTCCCGCCATACGTCGGAACGGGTCACAAAAGTCACAAACTTTACGCATATTTTTTTCTATCAGCACAAAAGAGGCTGCCGATGAATACCTATGAAGTGGACGTTCAGCGTCCTGATACGCACAGCAAAATCATGGGCTACGTGCTCTGGATTGTCGGGTTTACCGGCGCGCACCGTTTCTACTACGGCAAGCCGGTGACCGGTACGATCTGGTTTCTGACTCTAGGCGTATTCGGAATCGGCTGGTTGATCGATCTGTTTCTCATCCCGTCGATGGACCGCGAAGCGGACCTGCGTTTCAACGCGGGCACAACGGATTACAGCGTCGCCTGGATACTGCTGACATTTCTGGGTGTGTTTGGCGTACATCGGATGTACCAAGGCAAATGGATCACCGGGATCATCTATGCGCTGACAGGCGGGCTGTTCTTGATTGGCGTGCTTTATGACTTCTGGACGCTGAATGACCAGATTTCGATGAAAAACGCACGTCGCTGATTAGCCCCTAGCAAACCTGTAGGAGCGCGCTTGCCCGCGATTGCGCCAGCCCATCCAATATCGATGTTGCTGACACACTGCTTTCGCGGGCAAGCGCGCTCCTACAAGGGTTAGGCGGGAAGCTTCAGGCGGTGTAACTGATCCGCCCATCCACAAACGTGTATTTCACCGCGCTTGGCAGGCAATGCCCGAGGAAGGGGCAGTTTTCGCCCTTGGACAGCCACCGCTCACCCGCTACGGTTGAGGCTGCCGGGTCGAACAGCACCAGATCCGCAGGCGACCCTGCTGCCAGTCGTCCCGCTGGCAAGCGCAATGCTGCGGCGGGCCCGGCACTGAGTCGCGACAGCAGCGTCGGCAGATCCAGTAAACCATCTTCAACCAGCGTCATCGCCAGCGGCAGCAAAAGCTCGACCGTGCTCATGCCTGGCTCCGTCGCGCCGAAGGGCGCAAGCTTGGCATCACGCTCATGGGGCTGATGATGGCTGGAGATCGCTTGAATCACCCCTGACTTCACCCCTTCACGCAATGCATCGCGATCCGCACGGGTACGCAGCGGCGGTTGCACGTGATAGACGCTGGAGAAGTCGATCAGTGCTTCGTCCGTCAAAATCAACTGATACAACGCCACATCTGCTGTCACCGGCAAACCTCGCGCCTGGGCCTGAGCGATCAACTCCACGCCGCGCGCTGTCGTCAGCTGGCTGAAATGCGCACGCACGCCGCTTTGTTCCACCAGCAGCAGATCGCGGGCGAGCGCAACCGTTTCGGCGGTTTCCGGAATGCCTGCCAGGCCAAGGAATGCTGCCGTCGGGCCGTCGTGGGCCAGACCACCTTCGGCCAGATCGAAATCCTGGGAATTGAAGATGACTGTCAGGTCGAACGTCGCTGCGTATTCCAAAGCCCTGCACAGCGTGCGGTTGCTGCGAAAACTCACCAGGCCGTTGGTGAAGGCCACGCAGCCAGCATCGCGCAGCGCAATCAGCTCTGCCAATTGCTCGCCTTCCAGGCCCTTGCTCAGCGCACCGATGGGGAAGACTTTGCTGTGCCCGGCTTCCCGCGCGCGGTCGAGGATCAGCTCGGCCACTGCGGAGGTGTCCAGCACCGGCTTGGTTCGTGGTGGGCAGCACAGGCTGGTCACACCGCCCGCTGCGGCGGCGCGGGTTTCGCTGGCGATGCTGCCTTTGCGGCTGTAGCCAGGTTCGCGCAGCGAGACATTGAGATCCACCAGCCCAGGCGCAGCAATCAGGCCGTTGGCGTCGATGATCTGGGAAGGCTCGAAACCCGCAGGCGTCGCGCCAAAAGCCAGGATTTTTCCGGCTTCCAGGTGGATATCGGTGACTTGATCCAGACCGCTGACAGGGTCGATGACGCGAGCGCCGACGATACTGAACTTCACTGGGCGTTCTCCTGCTCGAACTGACGTTGCGCGGTCTGGCCGCTCATGGCCATGGACAATACGGCCATGCGCACGGCGATGCCGTAAGTGACTTGATTAAGGATGACCGAGTGCGCGCCGTCGGCGACCGCCGATTCAATCTCCACGCCGCGATTGATCGGGCCAGGGTGCATGACGATGGCATCAGGCTTGGCGCCGGCCAAGCGTGCGGTGGTCAGGCCGAACAAGCGGTAAAACTCGCCCTCGCTGGGCAACAGTCCCCCGGACATGCGCTCACGCTGCAGGCGCAACATGATCACTACGTCGACATCCTTCAGGCCTTCGGTCAGGTCGGTGTAGACCTTGACGCCGTATTGCTCGACGCCGACTGGCAGCAAGGTCTTGGGCGCGACCACGCGGATGTCAGGGCAGCCCAATGCCTTGAGCGCGATCATGTTCGAGCGCGCCACGCGCGAGTGCAGTATGTCGCCGACGATCGCCACCGAAAGGTTCTCGAAGCTGCCCTTGTGGCGGCGAATGGTTAGCATGTCGAGCATGCCCTGGGTCGGGTGCGCGTGACGCCCGTCGCCGCCGTTGATGATCGCCACCTGTGGGCAGACGTGTTCGGCGATGAAGTGCGCGGCGCCCGAATCGCCGTGGCGCACGACGAACATGTCGGCGGCCATGGCTTCGAGATTGCGCAGGGTGTCGAACAGCGTTTCGCCCTTGCTGGTCGATGAGGTCGACACGTTCAGGGTGATCACGTCCGCCGACAGCCGCTGAGCCGCCAGTTCGAAGGTGGTGCGGGTACGCGTCGAGTTCTCGAAGAACACGTTGCACACGGTCTTGCCGCGCAATAACGGGACTTTCTTCACGGCCCGCGCACCGACTTCCAGAAAAGAGTCGGCGGTGTCGAGGATTTCGGTGAGCAGCTCGCGGGGCAAACCGTCGAGCGAGAGGAAATGCTGCAGCTGACCCTGATGGTTGAGCTGCAGCGGGCGCTTGGCGTCGAGAGGCGTCATCGCAAGGGACTCGTGTTAGAGGGCGGCGGATTCGGTAGAAAGGTCTTGCAGCTCAAGCGTCAGCGGCGTCGGGCCTGACAGCTTTACGCGCTCGTTGGGCGCCAGCGACAGGGTCGCGCCGACTACGTTGGGACGGATCGGCAGCTCGCCAGCGTCCAGATCCAGCAGCGACACCAGTGTCACGCTGGCCGGGCGGCCGTAATCGAACAGCTCGTTGAGCGCGGCGCGAATGGTGCGGCCACTCATTAATACGTCATCGACCAGAATCAAATGCTGGCCTTCGATCTCGAACGGCAGCTCCGAAGGGCGCACTTGCGGGTGCAGGCCGTTCTGGCTGAAGTCATCGCGGTAGAACGAAACATCCAGCGTGCCGAGGGCGGAATCGTTGCCCAGCGCCTCTTGCAGCGCTTGCGCAACCCAAATGCCGCCGGTGCGAATGCCGATGAAGCGGGGCTCGCTGATGTCGCGTTTTTTCAAATGGGCCGCAAGATCGGTCGCCATCTGGCTGATCAGGTCGGCGGGGTTCGGCAGGCTCATGGTGGCTCCTTCAGGTGCCCGAGGGCGTTCGCGTGAACGCTCGGGTCAAAAACTCGAATTCGGTAGGGCGCAAACGTCAGACGTTGAACAAAGCGGTATTGGCTTCCAGCCAGCCCTGCAACAGCAGTGCAGCGGCAATGGCGTCCACCGGGTTATCCCGATAACTGCCGCGCTGACCGCCACGGGCCATGCGTTCGCCCTTGGCCTCAAAGGTGGTCAGGCGTTCGTCGTGGGTATACACCGGCAGGTTGAAACGGCCGTTGAGCTTGCGCGAGAACTTTTCGGCCCGGGCGCTCATGTCGCTGGGTGTGCCGTCCATGTTCAGGGGCAGGCCGACGACGATGGCGTCCGGCTTCCACTCGGTGATCAGTGCCTGCACTTTGTCCCAGTCAGGAACGCCGTTCTGCGCTTTGAGTGTGCACAGCTCGCGGGCCTGGCCGGTGATCACCTGGCCGACCGCGACGCCGATCTGTTTAGTGCCGTAGTCGAAACCCAGTAGCAGTCGCATTCCGGCCATCAGGCGTGGCCCGCTTGGCTGGTGAGTAGATTCAGGTTGATGCCGAGCTTGGCGGCCGCAGCGTCGAGGCGCAGTTCGCTGTCGACGTCAAACAGGATGGCCGGGTCGAACGCGCAGTTGAGCCAGGCGTTGGCGGCGAATTCGGCTTCCAGTTGGCCGGCGTCCCAGCCTGCGTAGCCCAGGGTGATCAAATTTTGATCAGGGCCGTAGCCGTCGGCAATAGAGAACAGCACATCTTGGGAAGTGGACAACGCAACGCCGCCCAAATCGACCGTGGCTTGAAACACCGGCCCCGGCGGGTGCAGAACAAAGCCGCGATCAGTCTGGACCGGTCCGCCAACGTGAATGGGGATGTGCTGGCAACGTACGGGGGGCGGCAGCTCCGGTCGCAGCTGCTCAAGAATGTCCGCCAAAGACAGGCTCTGCGGGCGATTGATCACCAGTCCCATGGCGCCATCGGCGTTGTGCTCGACGATGTAGGTCAAGGTCTGCGCGAAGTGCTGATCGTGCATGTGCGGCATGGCGATCAGGAACTGATGCTTGAGGTAAGAGGCAGGGACGTTTTTCATGAGCCCTAGTGTGGCGCCGTGGGGCAGTTGTGACAACTGGCAGATCCAACAGGTTTGCGTAATTGGGTCGGGGTTTGACTGTAGGAGCGCGCTTGCCCGCGATTGAGGTGTGTCAGACACGAATACGTAACGGACAAACCGCAATCGCGGGCAAGCGCGCTCCTACAGGGTTCATCAATTGCTAATTACTGGACAGCTTATCCCCGCGCGCAAACTTCCAGGTGCGGATGATCTCCAGGCGATCGATGTCGGCCAGATCACCGGTAAACGGCGAAAAAGGTGCTGCCAGTCGCACGATCTTCTGCGCGGCCTGATCCAGCAACGGCTGGCCGGATGATTCCAGGACCAGCACTTCGTACAGCGAGCCGTCGCGATTGATCGAGACCATCATCCGCAAACTGCCATAAATCTGTTTGCGCCGGGCTTCTTCGGGGTAATTGAGGTTGCCCACGCGCTCGATCTTCTTGCGCCAGTCCTCTTTGTACCAAGCGCCCTTGTCCTTCATGGTCGACGCCGCGCTCAAACGATGGATTTTGGGACGCTTGGCGTAGGCCTGCTGCTCGTTTGAGAGTTCGGCTTCGAGGCTGGCGATTTCGCTGTTTAGCTGGGTGCTGTCGAAGGTCGGGGCGACTTTCTTGGGTTCTTCGGGTTTGACCTCTTCGCGCTTGGCGACGGTCTTTTCCTTGGCCGCAGCCTTGGTGGCGACGGCAGTCTTCGGCGCTTCCTGCTTGACCACCGGTTTGGCGGAAGGAGGCGGCGTGACCTTATTGATCTGGGTGTCCTGGTACTGCGCGATTTCCGTGACCTTGGGCACGGCCTTCTTGTCGAGCGTGCCGCTGCCTTGCTGGTTTTCCTGCGCGAGGAAGTCAGCGTCCTTGGGTTTGGTGTCGCTTTTGAAGGGTGCGAGGGTGATTTCGAGGGTCTGGCTGATGGTTTCAGGTTTTACGTACGTGAAGCCCACGCCAAGGATCAGCGCCAGGTGCACCAGCGCTGCAATGAGCAGGGTAAAACCCAGACGATCAGCCGGACGCACGCCGGTTCGAACCAGATCCATGGGCAGATCATTGTCGACCACAGCGTTCATTGGCGATCCGGGATCACAAAAGCCAGCATTGCAAAACCAACCTCAGGCGTGTTTCAGGCCGCGCATGATAACGCACTGTTTGCCGGTATCAGGGCTTTGATGTGGACAGATCGATTAGTGGAGATTGTGGCGTGTAGCTCTGTAGGAGCGAATTTATTCGCGAGAGGCCGGTGCGGGCCACACAGCTCTATGCTCGCGAAGCCGGCTCGCGAATAAATTCGCTCCTACAGATATGCATCACGCGCTCTGCAGTTTCTTCTCGATCACATCCATCAGCATCCCGCCGATATCAGTGCCAAACGCGTTGTCGATCTCGCGAATGCAGGTCGGGCTGGTGACGTTGATTTCGGTCAAGTGCTCGCCGATCACATCAAGCCCGACAAACAGCAAGCCTTTTTCACGCAGGGTCGGGCCGATTTCAGCGGCGATCCAGCGATCACGATCCGTCAGCGGACGCGCTTCACCCCGGCCACCGGCCGCCAGGTTGCCACGGGTTTCGCCCGCAGCAGGAATGCGCGCCAGGCAATACGGCACCGGTTCGCCATCGACCATCAGGATGCGTTTGTCGCCGTCCTTGATCGCCGGCAGGTAGGCCTGCGCCATGATCTGCTCCTGGCCGTGCTTGGTCAGGGTTTCCAGAATCACCGACAGGTTCGGGTCTTCGGCGCGATGGCGGAAGATCGACGCACCGCCCATGCCGTCGAGCGGCTTGAGGATCACATCGCCATGCTTGGCCGCGAATTCACGCAGGATGTCCGAACGGCGGCTGACCAGAGTGGGCGGCGTACACTGCGGAAACAGCGTGGCGAACAGCTTCTCGTTGCAGTCACGCAGGCTTTGCGGCTTGTTGACCACCAGCACGCCAGCGCGCTCGGCCTGCTCCAGCAGATACGTGGAGTAGACGAATTCCATGTCGAACGGCGGGTCCTTACGCATCAGGATCACGTCCAGATCGTCCAGGCCGCTGTCGACTTCGGCTTCCAGCTCAAACCAGTGGGCCGGGTCAGCGAACACTTTCAGCGGTTTCATCCGCGCGCGGGCCTGGCCTGCGTCTTGATACAGGTCGTGCTGCTCCATATAGAACAGTGACCATCCCCGCGCTTGCGCTGCAAGGAGCATGGCCAGCGAGCTGTCCTTTTTGTAGGAGATGCGCTCGATGGGGTCCATGACAATTCCTAGGCGAACGCTCATGGGCAATATCCTCTGGTCGGTAATGGCCGCAATGGCCTGAAAATAGGCGTCAGGGTGGCGCTGTGCTTGCTCTGGGTCAAGGGGCACACGCTTTATGGATTGCGTCTGGAGAGTGTGCTAAAAAGGCTCGGCATCGGGCTCGGTGCCCCCTGCGTTCGACCCGTCTAGATCGGGGGTTGACGATCCCGGCCCTTACCAGGCACCCAACGCAAGGCGACCCATCCGATTCGCCGCGGCGAGGGTAGAGCAGACATGGAACAGCATTCAGCCCCATTGAAAGTGATGGTCATCGACGATTCCCGTACGATTCGTCGTACCGCCGAGACGCTGTTGAAAAACGTCGGTTGTGAGGTCATTACCGCCATCGACGGCTTCGACGCGCTGGCAAAGATTGCCGATAATCACCCGCGAATCGTCTTTGTCGACATCATGATGCCGCGTCTGGATGGTTATCAAACGTGTGCATTGATCAAGAACAACCGGGCGTTCAAGTCGACGCCGGTGATCATGCTGTCCTCCAAGGACGGACTGTTCGATAAAGCGAAGGGCCGGATCGTCGGTTCTGACCAGTTTTTGACCAAGCCTTTTAGCAAGGAAGAACTGCTGAGCGCGATCAAGGCCCATGTGCCGGGTTTCGTCGCAGTAGAACAACAACTATCTTGATACCGGCCCACCGTTGATGGGCGGCTGTTCCTATGGGGAAACACCATGGCTCGAATTCTGATCGTCGATGACTCGCCGACCGAAATGTACAAGTTGACCGGCATGCTCGAAAAGCACGGTCACGAAGTCCTGAAGGCCGAAAACGGTGCCGATGGCGTGGCCCTTGCGCGTCAGGAGAAGCCCGACGCTGTGTTGATGGACATCGTCATGCCGGGCCTCAATGGCTTTCAGGCCACCCGTCAGCTGACCAAAGATGCTGACACCAACATGATCCCCGTGATCATGATCACCACCAAGGATCAGGAAACCGACAAGGTCTGGGGCAAACGCCAGGGCGCGCGGGACTATCTGACCAAGCCGGTGGACGAAGAAACCCTCATGAAAACCCTGAACGCGGTTCTTGCGGGCTGATCGCCGGCAGGCAGCCATGGCTCAGTCACAAACCGCGTTTCAACTGCTGCTCGATATCGATCAGCGATGCCGCTCGCTCGCGGCGGGACTGCCGTTGCAGGAGACCCGTCAGCAGGGCTGGAGCGGTATCGGTTTTCGGATGGGCGAGCATTTTTACGTCGCGCCCATGGGCGAAGTCGGCGAAATCCTTCACGAACCACGCTATGCAGCGCTACCAGGCGTCAAACCCTGGATCAAGGGCCTCGCTAATCTGCGCGGACGCTTGCTGCCGATCATGGATTTATGTGCGTTTTTTGGTCACGAACTCTCCCCGCTGCGCAAACAGCGGCGAGTATTGGTGATTGATCATCAGGACGTCTTCGCGGGCTTGCTGGTGGATGAAGTCCTGGGGGTTCAGCACTTCAACGAACGCAGCCTGATGCCCGAAACACCAGGCAGCTGCGAGGCTCCGATTGCGAACTTCGTACAGGGGCAGTTTTTGCGTGAACAAGCCTGGCTGGTGTTCAGTCCCAAATCCCTGGTGCAATCGCCCGGATTTATGGATGTAGCGCTGTAATGTTGGGCGTCGATGATGTGCTCAGCCTTTTCCAATGCCCGAATGCAGTGGGTCCAGGCGGGGGCCTGATCAATGAGTAACACTGGTAAATCACTCGAAGGTGCGCGCAGTCGCTCGCTGATCCTCGTCCTGTTCGTGGCGCTGATTATCTTCATCATGCTGTTGTTCGCCAACTTCGCGTACCTGAGCACCCAGTCCAATTACGACAAGCAGTACATCGGCCATGCTGGCGAGCTGCGCGTGTTGTCTCAGCGCATCGCCAAGAACGCCACCGAGGCTGCCGCCGGTAAGCCCGCAGCGTTCAAACTGTTGGCCGATGCGCGCAATGATTTTGACTTGCGATGGCAGATCCTGAAGAAGGGCGACAAGAACACCGGCCTGCCCGCAGCGCCCGGAAACGTTGAGGGCGAACTCAAGGCGGTGCAGACCGACTGGGAAAACCTGCGCAAAAGCACCGACGTGATCCTTTCCCGTGAACAGACGGTGTTGTCGTTGCATCAAGTGGCCGCAACCCTGGCCGAGACCATTCCGCAGCTGCAGATCGAGTCCGAAAAGGTCGTTGATATCCTTCTGCAAAACCGCGCGCCTGCCACTCAGGTGGCGTTGGCGCAACGTCAGTCGTTGCTGGCCGAACGCATCCTTGGCGCTGTGAACACCGTGCTTTCCGGTGACGAAACCGCTGTGCAGGCCGCCGACGCATTCGGTCGAGACGCCAATCAGTTCGGGCGCGTATTGAGCGGGATGATCGACGGCAATCCCGCGCTCAAGATCACCCAGGTCGAGGACAAAGATGCCCGTGCGCGTCTGGCCGAGATTGCCGAGCTGTTCCAGTTCGTGTCGGGGTCAGTGGACGAGATTCTGGAGACCTCTCCCGAGCTGCTCGACGTGCGCGAGGCCGCCGGCAACATTTTCAATCTGTCGCAGACTTTGCTGGACGAAGCGTCGGTGTTGGCCAACAGCTTTGAGCACATGGCGGGTGGGCGACTGCTGCACAGCTATGGCGGCTACTTGCTGGGCTTGCTGGCGCTGGGTTCGATCATCCTGATCGGTCTGGTGATGGTCCGGGAAACCAATCGCCAGTTGCGCGAAACGGCTGAAAAGAACGAGCGCAACCAGACCGCGATCATGCGCCTGCTGGATGAAATCGAAGACCTTGCCGACGGCGATCTGACAGTTGCCGCCTCGGTGACTGAAGACTTCACCGGCGCCATCGCGGACTCCATCAACTACTCCATCGACCAACTGCGCGAGCTGGTGGCGACGATCAACCTGACCGCAGAGCAGGTATTTGGCGCCGTGAAGGACACGCAGACCACCGCCACGCAGCTGGCCGCGGCGTCCGAACATCAAGCGCTGCAGATTGCTGCGGCTTCGAACGCGATCCATGACATGTCGGCCTCCATCGAGCAGGTGTCGGCCAACGCCTCGGAATCATCCTCGGTGGCCGAACGTTCGGTGGCGATTGCCAACAAAGGTAACGAGGTGGTGCACAACACTATCAATGGCATGGACAACATTCGCGAGCAGATTCAGGACACTTCCAAGCGCATCAAGCGCCTGGGCGAATCGTCCCAAGAGATCGGCGACATTGTCAGCCTGATCGACGACATTGCCGACCAGACTAATATCCTGGCGCTCAATGCCGCGATTCAGGCATCGATGGCCGGTGACGCCGGTCGCGGCTTTGCGGTGGTGGCCGATGAAGTGCAGCGACTGGCCGAGCGTTCATCGTCAGCGACCAAGCAGATTGAAACCCTGGTGCGGGCCATCCAGAACGACACCAACGAAGCCGTTATTTCCATGGAGCAGACGACCACTGAAGTGGTGCGTGGAGCCCGATTGGCGCAGGATGCCGGGGTGGCTCTGGAAGAAATCGAAGGCGTTTCCAAGGTCCTCGCGGCCTTGATCGACAGCATCACTAACGCCGCCCAACAGCAGGCGGCGCTGGGCCAGCAGATTTCAGAAACCATGATGGTGATTCAGCAGACCACCACGCAAACCACGTCGGGCACCGCGGCCACCGCCAAGAGCATGGGCAACCTGGCGAAGATGGCCAGCGAGATGCGGCGATCGGTGTCCGGTTTCACGCTGCCGACACGAGACAGGCATTGATCGCCTTGAGATATGAGCGGAGTCATCATGGCTGATCGGCACGATTACGTGGCCCTGGAGTGGGTCAAGGGCGAGATCGCCGAGACCCTCAAACAGGCCAGACAATCGCTGGAAATCTTTGTCGCGAGCCCCGATGACTCGACGGCGATGGACGCCTGTCTGGACGCCATCCACCAGGTCCACGGCAGCCTGCAAATGATCGAGTTCTACGGCGCAGCGCTGCTGGCCGAAGAGATCGAGCAACTGGCGCTGGCGTTGAAGCAGGATCGCGTCAGCCGGCAAGCTGAGGCCGTGCAGCTGCTGACATTGGCGCTCGGCCAATTGCCCGTCTATCTGGATCGCATTCATTCCGCGCGTCGCGACCTGCCGCTGGTGGTGTTGCCGCTGCTCAACGACCTGCGCAGCGCCCGAGGCGAAAGCCTGCTCTCGGAAACCAGTCTGTTCGCCCCGCAATTGCTGGCGGTGCCTGAACTGGACGCCCAAACCCTGGCCCTGCGCGACACGCCTGAACTGCCAAGTCTGCTGCGCAAATTGCGCCAGACGTTGCAGACCGCACTGGTCGGCCTGCTGCGTGAGCAAGACTTGCAAAAGCAGTTGGGCTACATGACCAAAGTCTTCGCCCGGCTTGAGCTGCTGTGCAAGGACGCGCCTCTGGAGCCCTTGTGGCGTATCGCCTCGGCGCTGGTGGAAACCATGGCCAGCGGCAATTTCGCCAACAGCCCCGCGCTGCGCAGCCTGTTCAAGGACGCCGACAAAGAACTCAAGCGCTTGCTCGATCACGGCATTGTGGCGATCAACCAGCCTGCGCCGGACGAGTTGCTCAAAAGCCTGCTGTTTTATATCGCCAAGTCCGACAGTCAGGCGCAGAAGATGCTTGATCTGAAGGACCAGTACGGCCTCGACGACGCCCTGCCTCACAGCGCGCTGGTTGATGAAGAGCGCGCGCGCATGGCCGGGCCTGATCGCGACGCGATGCGATCGGTCATCGTGGCGCTGTGCGATGAATTGGTACGCACCAAAGAGCGGCTGGACGTTTTCGTGCGCGGCGACCGTCAGCACGTCAGCGAACTGAGTGCGTTGTTGCCGCCGCTGCGGCAGATCGCCGATACGTTGGCGGTGCTGGGTTTTGGTCAGCCGCGCAAAGTGATCATCGATCAACTGGCAGTCGTGCAAGGTCTGGCGCAAGGGCAGCGTGAAGCCGGTGATGCGGCGTTGATGGACGTGGCGGGCGCCTTGCTCTACGTCGAGGCCACCCTCGCGGGGATGGCTGGCACGGTGGACCAGAGCAGTCGCGAAGAAAGCCGCTTGCCCACCACCGATCTGAGCCAGATTCACCAGTTGGTGATCAAGGAAGCCCGCGTCGTCCTGCAGCAAGCCAAGGACGTGATTGTCGATTACATCGATGGTGAATGGGACCGCGAGCGGCTGGAGCCTTTGTCGGCATTGCTGATTCAAGTGCGCGGCGCGCTGGCGATGATTCCATTGGCTCGCGCGTCGGGGCTGTTATCGGCGTGCAACGATTACATTCTTGAGCACCTGTTGGTCGAAGAAGGCCGACCGGCGCAGACGCAGCTCGACAGCCTCGCCGAAGCGCTGACCGGAGTTGAGTATTACCTGGAGCGCATGGCTGAAGACCCGGAAGCGCCCGGTGAGCACGTACTGGATCTGGCACAGGCAAGCCTGGCGAAGCTGGGTTACTCGCCGGCTCCCGATGCAGTCGAGCTGCCGGTGCTCGAAGAGGTCATCAGCGATCAGGAAATGGTTGATCTGCGTGCCCGTCAGGCCTTGGTCAGTCCAACCCAAACGATTGCCGAGGTCCTGGCCGTTCCGGTTTCCGCGGTCAATCCGCCTGCGCGGCACGTACCTGCCAGCCTGCTGCCGCCGCCCAAGGGCGAGGCTGGCGTGGATGACGAACTGCGCGACGTCTTTCTTGAAGAGACCGACGAGATGCTCGCCGCGCTGCACCGCTACTTGCCGCGCTGGTTTGCCGACACCGATGACTTCCCCGCGCTGACCGAGATCCGTCGCGCCTTCCACACGCTCAAGGGCAGCGGCCGAATGGTTCGCGCCTTGATCCTGGGTGAGCTGGCGTGGTCGGTGGAAAACCTGCTTAACCGCGTGCTGGAAGACAGCGTCGAGCCTGGCCCTGCCGTGCGCGGACTATTGGCGGACGTTCAGGCTTTGCTGCCGGACGTAATTCGTGACTTTGCCGAAGATGTACAGCGTCAGCGCGACGATGTCGACGTGTTGGCTGCGCGGGCTCATGCGTTGTCCAGGGGTATGGACCTGCCCGACGAGCAAGCTGCCGACGAACAAGATGTCGCCGCTACCGCTGAGCCTGTCGATGAGGCAGAAGAGGGTTTTGACCCTCAGTTGCTCGGGATTTTTCGTCAGGAAGCCCAGACCCATCTGGAAACCCTCAATCGTTTTATCGATTCGGCCCACGATGTTGATTCGCTGGTGTTCAGCGACGAATTGCTGCGCGCGCTCCATACGCTCAAGGGCAGCGCTTACATGGCTGGGGTGTTGCCAATGGCCGAGTTGGCCAGTCCGCTCGATCAATTAGTGCGTGAGTTCAAGACCAATCAGATTGCCGTCGCCGAGTCCGAAGTCGAGCTGTTGCGGGCCAGCGAGCCTCTGTTTCGCGCAGGTCTGGCGCAACTGGACGATGATCCGTTGCGCCCCATCCCCGGTGCTGCGCAGTTGATCGAGTCGGCACGGGCGTTGCTCGATGAACGCATGGTCGCTGCCATGAGCGCGGCCGATAACGGCCTGCGCACTCGGCCCAATCCCAAGCTGATCGAGACTTTTCTGGCCGAGGGCATGGACATCCTGCTCGACGCCGAAAGCCTGCTCACACGCTGGCGGCAGCACCCCGGCGAGCGTCAGGAATTGACCGCGTTGCTGGACGAGCTGACCATGCTCGGTCACGGCGCGCACATGGCCGATCTGCCGCAGGTGGATGAGCTGTGCGAAGCGTTGCTGGACCTGTACGGCGCGGTGGAAGAAAGCAGTCTGGGTGTCAGCGAGCGCTTTTTTCATGAGGCCGAAAACGCTCATGAAGCGCTGATCAACATGCTCGATCAGGTCGCCGCCGGTCAGCAGGTGGAGCCTTGTCCCGAGCGTATTGGCGCGCTTCGCGAATTGCTCGATGGAGCTCTTAATCCGAATGCGATGGGCGTCATCAACCGCGATGACGACGGCACGCTGAGCCTTACCGATTTACCTGCGGTGCAATCCGAATCAGAGGCGCCTGCGGTTGCCGAGTCACGGGACGCGCTGGACCAGGAAATTGTCGAAATCTTCCTTGAAGAAGCTGTCGACATTCTCGACAGCGCAGGCCAGGCCTTGCAGCGCTGGCTGGACGATCCTGAAAACCCCATGCCGCTATCGTCATTGCAGCGTGATCTGCACACGCTCAAAGGTGGCGCGCGGATGGCCGAAGTCGAGCCGGTGGGTGATCTGGGGCACGAACTGGAGTCGTTGTACGAAGGGCTGATCGACCGTCGTTGCAGCTACAGCCCGACACTAGGTGAGCTGCTGGTACGCAGTCACGATCATCTGGCGCTGATGCTCGAACAATTACAGCACCACAAGCCGTTGACCTCGCCGCAGCCTGTGGTCGAAGCCATTCGCGAGTTCCGTCAGAACAACTGCTACAGCCAGCCGAACGAGCTGGAGACTTCACCGCCGCGCAATGTCGGTTCGATGATTCAGACGCTGAACGAGCGCGACCCTGAGCTGTTGGAAATCTTCCTCGAAGAAGGCTACGACATCATTGAAAGCTCCGGCGCGGCCCTGGTGCGTTGGCAGGCCGATCCGCAAAACACGCTGGAAGTAGAAAACCTCTTGCGCGATTTGCATACGCTCAAGGGCGGCGCGCGGATGGTGGAAATCACGCCGATTGGCGATCTTGCCCACGAGCTTGAATCACTTTACGAGAGCCTGGCGTCCGGCGGCCTGAAAGAGAACAGCGCGCTGCTCAACGGCCTGCTTCAAAGCGGCCACGACATGCTGGCTGACATGCTCGACGCTGTTCGGGCTTACGAGCCGTTGCCCAATCCGGCTTTGCTGATCGAAAGCATTCACCAGTACTCGGCCTCCGGTGGCGTAGGCGAGGTGGTGAAAAAACCGATTGAGGCGCCAACCGTTGTATCGCTGCCGGTTGATCCCACCACCCAGCCCTTGACCCCTGATGCAGATGCCGAGCGCACAGGCCCGGAAATGGTGAAAGTTCCGGCTGAACAACTGGAAGACCTGGTCAATCTGGCAGGGGAGACGTCTATTTTCCGGGGGCGCATCGAACAACAGGTCAGCGACGCTCAGGGCACGCTAACCGAGATGGAAACGACCATCGAACGGATGCGCGACCAATTGCGGCGTCTGGACATCGAAACCCAGGGGCGGATTCACAGTCGCGATCAGATCCAGGCCGAGCGGCTGGGCTATGAAGAATTTGACCCGCTGGAAATGGACCGGCATTCGCAGTTACAGCAATTGTCCCGAGCGCTGTTTGAGTCTGCGTCTGACCTGATGGACCTCAAGCAAACACTCGACACGCGCGCCCATGATGCCGAAACCCTTTTGCAGCAGCAGGCCCGGGTCAACACCGAGCTGCAGGAAAGCCTGATGCGCACGCGCATGGTGCCGTTCGAGCGAATGGTGCCACGCCTGCGGCGTATCGTGCGGCAGGTGTCCGGCGAGCTGAATAAGAAGGTCATCTTCGACGTCATCAACGCCGAAGGTGAAATGGACCGCAACGTGCTGGAACGCATGGTCGCGCCGTTGGAGCACATGCTGCGCAACGCCATCGATCATGGCCTTGAAAGCACTGAAAAACGCCTGCAAACCGGCAAGCCGGAAGCCGGCCATATAACCCTCAGCCTCGCCCACGAAGGTGGCGACATCGTCATTGAAATGAGTGACGACGGCGCCGGTGTCGATTTTGAAGCGGTGCGGCGCAAGGCGATCAAGCGCGGGATGATCAGCCCTCAGGCAGTGTTAAGCGATCACGACACGTTGCAATTCATCCTGCAGGCGGGCTTTTCCACGGCTGAAACCATCACCCAGATTTCAGGGCGTGGGGTCGGCATGGACGTCGTTCACGCCGAAGTGAAAGAGCTGGGCGGATCGATGGTGATCGATTCCAAATCCGGGCAGGGCGCGCGTTTCCGTATTCGTCTGCCGTTCTCGGTGTCGGTCAACCGGGCGCTGATGGTGCAGTGTGGCGAGGAACAGTACGCCGTACCGCTCAACAGCATCGAAGGCATCGTGCGGGTCATGCCCGTGGAGCTGGAGGCTTATTACCAGGCCAGTCCGCCGCGTTATCAATACGGCGAGCGGACCTATGAACTGCGCTATCTCGGTGAGCTGCTAAGCAACACCCACCCGCCCAAACTGTTGGGGCAGACGCAACCGCTGCCGGTGCTGCTGGTGCATGTGCACGACCAGTGGCTGGCGGTGCAAGTAGATGCGTTGGCAGGCTCGCGGGAGATCGTGGTGAAAAACCTTGGCGTGCAGTTTTCAGGCGTGCAGGGTATTTCCGGCGCGACGATTCTGGGGGACGGCAGGGTGGTGCTGATCCTCGATCTGTTTGCCCACATCCGCAGGTTTCATGCGCGTCAGCTGGCGCTGCAAGCATCTGGCGAAAGCCCCGCGCGTTACATCGAAGCCGAGCAGGCAAAGCCATTGTTGGTCATGGTGGTGGACGATTCGATCACCGTGCGCAAGGTCACCGGGCGCCTGCTTGAGCGCAACGGCATGAACGTGCTGACCGCCAAAGATGGGGTCGACGCGATGGCGCTGCTGCAGGAGCACACGCCTGACATCATGCTGCTGGACATCGAAATGCCGCGCATGGACGGCTTTGAAGTTGCCAGCAAAATTCGCGCGGACGAGCAGCTTAAGCATCTTCCGATCATCATGATCACTTCCCGCTCCGGTCAGAAACACCGAGATCGTGCTTTCGCTGTCGGAGTGAATGACTACATGAGCAAGCCCTATCAGGAGGCCGCTTTGCTGGAGAGCATTGCGCATTGGAGCCATGTGCATGTCTGACACCACTAGCCAGACCGCACGCTTGTCCAGCCTGACGGGCTTGCTCTTACCACTTAGCGACCGCTTTTTACTGCTGCCCAATGTCGCGGTCGCAGAGTTGATCGACTATCAAGACAGCGTTGCCGACCCAGGTGCGCCACAGTGGTATCTGGGTCCGATCAACTGGCGTCATCTTTCTTTGCCACTGCTCAGCTTCGAAGCCGCCTGCGGCAGTCGGGCGATTGTCGGTGGTCGGGCGCGCATTGTGATTCTCAACGCGTTGGGTGGCCGGCCTGATCTGAAATTCATCGCGCTGCTGACCCAGGGCATCCCCCGCTCTTGCAAGGTCGACAGCCAACTGAGCTACGTCGACGTACCGCTGGACGAACTGGAATTGGCCGCCGTGCAGGTTAGCGATACCGTGGCGAAGATCCCTGATCTGGTGGCGTTGGAGCAGTGGTTGGTGGACGCCGGGGTGGTGCAGGTGGTGGGGCCGGGGATTTGAGGGGGAACGATCGGGTTTGGCGCGGGACGAGGTTTTAAGTTTTACCTCGCTCGGTGCGTTGATGCAGAACTCTTAAAATTTGTACCTGATGTTTGTTCACCCGGTAAGGGGCTACAAACGGTAGACGTGGAAAAACCAGCTCTCTCACACCAGGCGTTTGCGATGGACGCCCCATCCCGCTAAATGTGCCCAATTGCTCAAAGACTTCAAGCATTTGAAGGATTACCGTATTGGCTGCAGAATCTCCCGCGATTGAAGCGCAATACTCGTGAATAGCGTCCAGGTCGCTTTGAGCTTTTTCAGTCAGCGCTATTTTGAGCACGCTTTACCCACTTTGCTTTTACGATCTCCAAGTCGGTCAATTTACCCGCCTCGGCTTCGGCGATCCCTACGGCAATCGCTTGCAGGTGCCACGACTCCGACTCCAGGTATGCCGTCAGTGCGCGTTTGAGATGGTACTGCCGGTCGCGGTCTGTGGCAGATGCCAACTGATCAAGCTGATTCACCAAATCTTCCTCTGCTCGGAACGACAGCACTGGCGATGCCATGAAACCTCCAATTTCCCCGACGTATACGTTGTATACGGATATGGGGAAAGTACCGCTCTCTGGTTCTTCTTGCAAAGTTTCAGGCGCTTGCGTCGTCAGGCATAGATGGAGTGAGCTTACCCTAGGCCGCTGATCTTCCTGCACTACATAGTTATTGCCTCATCAGTCAGTTACGAAATGTGAGGTCAACCCGCCTCTGCCGAAGGCGTAAGCACACCGCATCGCGACCGTCGGAACCTCCGGTGGCTCCCACAGGGACGAGTCATTACGTTGGAGCAAATGGGCGGCATTGCGACTTGCCCGCGAAGCTGACGACGCGCAGTGTCTGGCAGTTGCGGTGCCAGCTTCGCGTAGCGTCAGGCATTTGCCCGAGAGCGTAATAGCTTCCGTTGGCTTTTGCGGGATCGTGACGACGCCTTCCTAGACAACGAGCCGAATAAGCGACATATTCGGCTCATTCAGTGAGCCGAATACTTCCATTCGGCTCATTTCCATTGAGGCCTTAGGTGAACGAGCTAAACCGCTGGATCTGGCAGCACCCAAATTGGCCCGCATTTACGTGGAATGCCGACCAACTTGCGCCTGTTCTACGTGCCTGTTCCCGGGCACAGGGTCGCCTGCTGGGTATGCTGGAAGCGCAAGGCGTCGATGCCAATGCCCAATCCGAGCTAGATGCGTTGCTGCAGAACGTCATCACTTCGTCGGCAATCGAGGGTGAACAACTGAATGTCGGCTCAGTGCGTTCTTCGCTGGCGAAACGTCTCGGACTGGTCCCGGATCAGCGAGTAAACCCACGCAGTGAGGGGCTGGCCGAGTTGATGCTGGACGTGACGCAACAGCACCATGGCTCGCTGACAATGGTTCGACTGCTTCACTGGCACCGGCTCCTTTTCCCCACCTCCGAAACGTTGGTCGCACACAGAATCAACGTTGGTGCGCTGCGTGGTGAAGAGCCGATGCAAGTGGTATCCGGACGACTTGATCGTCCTGTCGTGCATTTTGAAGCTCCGCCGCGAGACGCACTTGACCAGCAGCTTGAAGATTTTTTCTATTGGTTTGACACCAGCCACTCCGACACCACTCTTGACCCCCTATTAAGAGCAGGCATTGCGCACTTCTGGTTCGTGACGCTGCATCCCTTCGACGATGGCAATGGCCGGTTGACCCGCGCAATCACCGACCTGGCACTCGCGCAGGCGGAAAATCACTCCATCCGGTTTTATGCGATGTCTGCCAGCATTCTTGCCGACCGACAAGGCTATTATCAGATCCTCGAAACATCGCAAAAGGGCGGGCTGGACATCACCACCTGGCTCATTTGGTTTCTGCAAACCCTGTTGCATACCCTCGGCCAAGCCGGCCAGCGCATCGCACGGGTCTTGGACAAGGCCAGATATTGGCAGCAGCATCGCGACCACGGATTGTCGGCTGAGCAAACCAAAGTGCTTAACCGCTTGCTCGATGGCGATTTACTCGTAGATAAACCTGGATTCGAGAACGGCATCAGCGCCGCGCAGTATCAGGCTGTCGCCAAGGTCAGCAAAGCCACTGCCACCCGCCATCTCTCCGATCTGCTGGGAAAGGGCTGCCTGGTAAAACTCCCCGGTGGCGGTCGCAGCACTCGCTACCAAATCAACTGGCAAACCTGATCGTTACCCTGACCGTAACGATCCCTTCATTTGCTTGATTGATGCGCCGCACCGATCGCTCCTAAGGTGACCCACGACAGCGAACTCGTGGAGTCAGCATGACAACGTTCATGACTAAAAAAACAATCGAACTCGACCCGCGCTGGTCGCGTCGTCGCAGTGAAAAACTGCGGCGGCTCGAGCTGGTGCGTTCCCTTGCCGATGGCGTGGTGTTGCCGACCGACAACATCGTCGCGGCCCTGGAGGCATTGATTGCGCCGGGTGATCGCGTGGTGCTTGAGGGCAACAACCAGAAGCAGGCGGATTTCCTGTCGCGTTCTCTGGTCAAGGCCGACCCCGCCAAGCTGCACGATCTGCACATGATCATGCCCAGCGTCGGGCGCTCTGAGCATCTGGACCTGTTCGAACGCGGCATCGCCCGCAAGCTCGACTTCTCGTTTGCCGGTACGCAAAGTCTGCGCATCAGCCAGTTGCTGGAAGACGGCCTGCTGGAAGTTGGCGCGATTCATACGTACATCGAGCTGTATTCCCGGCTGCTTGTGGACCTTATCCCCAACGTCGTGTTGTCCGCCGGGTTCATGGCCGACCGCGCCGGTAATATCTACACCGGCGCCAGCACTGAAGACACCCCCGCACTGATCGAGCCTGCTGCCTTCAGCGATGGCATCGTCATCGTGCAAGTCAATGAACTGGTGGACGACGTCAGCGACTTGCCCCGCGTGGACATTCCCGCGTCCTGGGTAGATTTTGTGGTGGTCGCTGACAAGCCGTTCTATATCGAACCGCTGTTCACCCGCGACCCGCGCCACATCAAGCCGGTGCATGTGCTGATGGCGATGATGGCGATTCGCGGGATCTACGAGAAACACAACGTTCAGTCCCTCAACCACGGCATCGGTTTCAACACCGCCGCCATCGAGCTGATCCTGCCGACTTACGGAGAATCCCTAGGGCTCAAGGGCAAGATCTGCCGGAACTGGACGCTCAATCCCCACCCAACCTTGATCCCGGCCATCGAAAGCGGTTGGGTCCAGAGCGTGCATTGCTTCGGCACCGAATTGGGCATGGAAAACTACATTGCCGCGCGCCCTGATGTGTTCTTTACCGGGCGCGACGGATCGATGCGTTCCAACCGAATGATGTGCCAGCTGGCCGGACAATACGCTGTGGATCTGTTCATCGGCGCGACCTTGCAGGTGGACGGCGACGGCCATTCCTCGACCGTTACTCGCGGTCGGCTCGCGGGTTTCGGTGGCGCGCCGAACATGGGGCACGATCCCCACGGCCGCCGACACGCTACCCCTGCCTGGCTCGACATGCGCCAACAGACCGGCGACGGGCCGGACGCTTACCTTGAGCGCGGCAAAAAACTTGTTGTGCAAATGGTCGAGACCTTCCAGGAAGGCGGCAAGCCGACTTTCGTCGAAACCCTCGACGCGGTGGAAGTGGCGAAGAAAAGCGGCATGGCCCTGGCGCCGATCATGATCTACGGCGACGACGTCACCCACTTGCTCACCGAAGAAGGCATCGCATATCTGTACAAGGCGCGCAGCCTGGAAGAGCGTCAGCAGATGATCGCTGCGGTCGCGGGCGTGACCTCCATCGGCCTGCGCCATAACCCCAAAGACACCGCCCGCATGCGCCGCGAAGGGCTGATCGCACTGCCGGAAGACCTCGGCATTCGTCGAACCGATGCCAGCCGGGAACTGCTCGCCGCCAAAAGCATTGCCGAACTGGTGGAGTGGTCCGGTGGTTTGTACAGCCCGCCTGCGAAATTCAGGAGTTGGTGATGCGCGCTCAACACATAGCTTTCCAGAGCCAGCCTCAAGCGTTATCGCTGGCTGATCAACTGGCCGATCTGGCGGTGGACGCGCTGATCGATGAAGCCGATCTGTCGCCAAAACCGGCGCTGGTGGATCGCCGCAGTAACGGCGCCCATCAGGATCTGCACCTCGGTTTGATGCACGCCTCGGCGCTGTCGTTGTGGCCTGCGTTCAAGGAAATGGCCCAGGCCGCGTCCGATATCGGTGAAGTCGGCCAGCCATTGCGCGAAGCCATCGGGCGCATCGGTCGCGAAGGGGAGGCCGCGATGATGCGCACCTCCAACGGCGTCAACACCCATCGCGGCGCGATCTGGGCGTTGGGTTTGCTGGTAGCCGCTGCCGCACTTGATCCCGATGATCTCAGTGCGGCGGGCCTGAGCCTGCGCGCAGCAAAACTTGCGCTGATAGAAGACCGCAACCTAACGGGCCAAACCCGCAGCCACGGCGCTGAAGTCGCAAGCAAGTACGGCGCGATGGGTGCTCGCGAACAGGCGCAGATGGGCTTTCCCGCTGTCATTCAGTTCGGCCTGCCGCAATTGCAACGCAGCCGCGCTGCCGACCATGGGGAACAAAACGCCCGGCTCGACGCGCTGCTGGCGATCATGACCACGCTGTCGGACACCTGCGTGCTTTACCGCGCAGGCGAAGCGGGGCTTACGACCATGCAAACCGGCGCGCAGCGTGTGCTCGATGCCGGTGGCAGCGCCAGTCTGGGCGGTCGTCGCTGCCTGAATGAACTGGATCAGCAACTGCTCGCGCTCAACGCATCCCCCGGAGGCGCCGCTGATCTGCTCGCCGCCTGCCTGTTCATCGATTGCCTTGAGCCTGCGCTCGGCAACTCAACGAGGACGTTTTGATCATGGAAACCCTGTCTTTTGAATTCCCTGCCGGGCAGCCGCCACTGGGCCGTGCGCTGGTGGGCTGTGTCGGCTCCGGTGATCTGGAAGTGCTGCTTGAACCCGGTGCGCCGGGCAAGCTGTCGATTCAAGTAGTGACCTCGGTCAACGGCAGTTCGGCGCGTTGGCAGAATCTGTTCGAGCGCATGTTCGACGGCCAGAACCCGCCAGCGCTGAGTATCGACATTCATGACTTCGGCGCAACGCCGGGCGTGGTTCGGTTACGCCTGGAGCAGGGCTTCGAGGAGATCGGCCATGACTGATAGTGCCCGCTTATTGCAACAACACAGCTTCGTCGAACTCGGCGCCCGCCAACGGGCGCGAGCGGTTCTGGATGACGGCAGCTTTCGCGAATTGCTCGGCCCATTTGATCGGCTGATGTCGCCCTGGCTCGCGAAGCAAGGCGTGGTGCCCCAGGCCGACGATGGCGTGATCATCGCCAAAGGCACAATCGGTGGAAAACCGGTGGTGATCTGCGCCATCGAGGGTGGATTCCAAGGTGGCAGCATGGGTGAAGTCGGCGGCGCGAAGATGGCAGGCGCCTTGGAACTGGCCGCCGAAGATAACCGCAACGGCATTCCCACCGCCGCTGTGTTGCTCCTGGAAACCGGTGGCGTACGTTTGCAGGAGGCCAACCTGGGGCTGGCAGCCATTGCCGATATCCATGCGGCCATCGTCGACCTGCGCCGCTATCAGCCGGTGATCGGCGTGGTAGCAGGCAGCGTTGGGTGCTTCGGCGGCATGTCGATTGCGGCCGGATTGTGCAGCTACCTGTTGGTCACGCAGGAAGCGCGGCTCGGTCTGAACGGGCCGCAGGTGATCGAGCAGGAAGCCGGGATCGAGGAATACGACTCCCGCGACCGGCCTTTTATCTGGAGCCTGACCGGTGGCGAGCAGCGTTTTGCCAGTGGTCTGGTGGATGCGTTTGTGGCGGACGATATCAAGGCCGTTCAACAGCAGGTCCAGGCACTTTTGCTTCAGGGCCCACGCGAAAAAGAGCGCAGCGGCCAGTACGAGTTGTTCCTGCACCGCTTGGCGCAGCTGGACACTGAACCGCAGATCGATCCCGCGACCGTTCGCAGCCTGTATCAAGGAGAGCAGCCATGAGCACCTATTCAACCCGTGGCCTGAACTGGTTCAAGGCGCTGAGCGAAGGCGCTGCCGAAGTGGTAGGTCTGCCCGCTTCTGTCAAAGCCGCTGATGGAACACTTGGCGATCAAGTCGTGCGTTTTCTCGCGGTGGTCGCTGATCCGCAAAACCGTTTTCCCCGCGCACAGAGCGGCGAAGTGGGCATGCTCGAAGGCTGGGGCCTGGCGAAAGCCGTGGACGCAGCAATTGAACTCGACCGCCAAAGCGACAGCAAGCGTGCGCTGATCGCGATCATCGACGTGCCGAGCCAGGCTTACGGACGACGCGAAGAGGCCTTGGGCATTCATCAGGCCTTGGCTGGCGCCGTGGACAGTTATGCGCGGGCGCGTTTGGCCGGGCATCCGGTGATTGGGCTGCTGGTCGGCAAGGCGATGTCCGGCGCATTTCTCGCCCACGGCTATCAGGCTAATCGGCTGATCGCGCTGCGTGATCCGGGGGTGATGGTGCACGCCATGGGCAAGGCGTCGGCTGCGCGGGTGACCTTGCGCAGCGTCGAGGAGCTGGAAAAACTCGCCGCCAGCGTGCCGCCGATGGCTTACGACATCGACAGCTACGCCAGCCTCGGTTTGCTCTGGGAAACGCTTTCGGTGAGCCAGATTGAACAGCCCTCGGCCGCCGATCTGACGTTGGTCAGCGACTGTCTTATTTCAGCCATCACAGACGCTAAATCCGGCCCGAACGACCTGAGCAGCCGACTCGGCGCCACCAACCGCGCGGCGTCCTCGAAAGTGCGCGAACTGCTGCGGGCGCAGTGGTAAATGAAACTCTTCGCTACCCCGCAGCCCCATGATTTGTTGTGGGGCATGCCCGTGTCTGCACTGAGCGATGATGCGCCTGCATGGTGTGTCGAGGTGATCAGCCTCGGCCATCCGGTGGTGGTGCGTCGTGCTTTGGTCGACATCGATCAGGTCGCCGTCGGTGTGCGTGGGCGCTCGCGGGATCAGCGCTATGCAGCGGTGATGAAGCGCGCTGATATTCAGCGCCAGGTTCAGCCAGAACAACTTGTCAGCATTGCTGGCGCGCAGGACTGGCCTGCATTGCGCGCCTTGCGTCAGATTCAACCGGTGATGAACGCACTGGGTTTGCCTTGGGGCGTGGTCGGCAGCGCAGGGTTCGAACTGGCGAGTGGCCTGTCGGCGCTGCATCAGGACAGTGATCTGGATGTGATCCTGCGCACGCCACAGTTTTTTGATCGTCAGGCTGCTGCACGGTTACTCGACGCCCTGGAAGGTTCGGTGTGCCGCATCGATCTGCAACTGCAAACGCCGCTCGGGGCCGTTGCGCTGCGTGAGTGGGCCGGACCATCGCAACGAGTGCTCTTGAAAGCCGCTGACGGTGCACGATTGGTGCTCAATCCGTGGCATGCGCTTGAGTTAGTCGCATGAGCAGTTTTTGGGTGTATCCGGGCCAGGGGGCGCAACAGCCGAACATGCTGCATCTGCTGCCGAGCGAGCCCTTGATCAGCGAATGCCTGGGTGAAGCCAGCGAAGCACTGAACGAAGACGTATTGCTGCTCGATACCGCCCAGGCGCTGCAATCGACTCGGGCTGTTCAACTGTGTTTGCTGATCGCAGGCGTTGCCTGTTCGCGCGTGTTGATGGCGCAAGGGAGCCAGCCGGACTTCGTCGCTGGGCTTTCGATTGGCGCGTATCCAGCAGCGGTTATTTCAGGCGCGCTGGGGTTTGCCGATGCGGTGCGGCTGGTGGCGTTGCGTGGCGAGTTGATGCAGGCGGCGTATCCCGAGGGTTACGGCATGACGGCGCTGATTGGTCTGGACCAGACGCTGGTAGAGCGTTTGATCGCTCAGGTTCATACCCCGCAGACGCCGGTGTATCTGGCGAATATCAATGCCGATAACCAATTCGTCATCGCAGGCAGCGTAGAGGCGATGGCACAAGTTGCAGCGCTGGCTAAAACTCAAGGCGCCGCTACTGCCAAACGTCTGGCGGTCAGCGTGCCGTCTCATTGCGAGTTGTTGGCCACGCCAGCGCAGACATTGGCCGAGGCGTTCAGTCAGGTGTCGGTGCAGGCGCCGAGCATTCGGTATCTCAGCGGCAGTGCCGCGCGACCTGTGCTCAACGCGGACAAGTTACGTGACGATCTGGCATTCAACATGTGCCGGATCATCGACTGGCGCAGCACCGTGCAGACCGCGTACGAGCGCGGCGTGCGCCTGCAAATCGAACTGCCACCGGGCACCGTATTAACGGGGCTGGCGCGTCGGGTTTTCGAACAAGGATCCGCAGTGGCCTTCCAGGGCGCTCGGCTGGATACGCTGAGCGCGCTGTCGCGAGAGGAGGAACGCCGCAACCCATAGACCGACTGCTGCTTTCGAAGAACAAACACAAAAACAACTTCGACGATGCAATTTGAGGATAAAAAAAATGGTTATTTATGGTGTCGCGTTACTCGCTATCTGCACCCTTGCGGGGGTGATTCTCGGTGATCTGCTCGGCGTGCTGCTGGGCGTCAAATCCAACGTCGGTGGCGTCGGGATCGCGATGATCCTGCTGATCTGCGCCCGTCTCTACATGCAGAAACGCGGCGGCATGAGCGAAGGCTGCGAAATGGGCGTCGGCTTCTGGGGTGCGATGTACATCCCGGTCGTGGTCGCCATGGCCGCTCAGCAAAATGTCGTGACGGCGCTCAAGGGCGGGCCGATTGCTGTCCTTGCCGCCATCGGTTCGGTGGTGATCTGCGCCTGCACCATCGCCGTGATCAGCCGGACCAACAAGGGCGAGCCGCTACCCAAGGAAGAAGATCCGGTGATTATCCCGGTCGCCGCGCCAGTGGGAGGCCGCTGATATGTGGGATCTCATTCAGAAAGATTTGATCAGCCAGGGGCTGGTGACGGCGTTCGCAGTGGTCGGCGTGGTGATGTGGATCTCCGTGGTGCTGTCCAGGCGTCTGACGTTTGGGCGCATTCACGGCTCGGCGATTGCCATCGTTATCGGGCTGGTGCTGGCGTGGATCGGCGGCACCCTCACCGGTGGGCAAAAAGGTTTGGCGGACGTGGCGTTGTTTTCCGGCATCGGCTTGATGGGCGGCGCGATGTTGCGTGACTTCGCCATCGTCGCCACTGCGTTCGAAGTGCAGGCGACCGAAGCGAAAAAGGCCGGGATGATTGGCGCCGTGGCGCTGATGCTGGGGACATTGCTGCCGTTTATTGTGGGTTCGTGCGTGGCTTATGCGTTCGGTTATCGCGATGCCGTGAGCATCACCACCATCGGTGCAGGCGCCGTCACTTATATCGTCGGGCCGGTAACGGGCGCGGCGTTGGGGGCGAGTTCCGATGTGATGGCGTTGTCGATTGCGACGGGGTTGATCAAGGCGATTCTGGTGATGGTCGGCACGCCGATGGCCGCACGCTGGATGGGCCTGGACAACCCGCGCTCGGCGATGGTGTTCGGTGGTCTGGCCGGGACCGTGAGCGGCGTGACAGCAGGTCTTGCCGCAACCGATCGCCGACTGGTGCCCTACGGCGCCCTGACTGCGACCTTCCACACCGGGTTGGGCTGCCTGCTCGGCCCGTCGCTGCTGTACTTCATCGTGCGCGGGATTTTGGGTTGAGCGTGCCGCGTACTCTGGAGCGCTGCAGTCGATGTAGGAGCTGACGAGCAACGCGAGACTGCGAAGCGATAGGTCCGGCAAAAGAGATTCGTCGCCTGATCCGGCGTCTCGCAGCCTCGCGTTGCTCGTCAGCTCCTACAGGGGGGCGCGATTAACTGTAGGAGCGCGCTTGCCCGCGATGAGTTTTTGGATCGTACGCAACGCGTGATGACGATCAGTGGCTGGGGCATGGCTCTTGATTCTGGCCGGAGGCCGTAGGGGTCCAGCTTGCTGACGATCTGCCGGGAACCGGCAGTCAATCGGGTGCATGCGGTGCTTTAGGTAAACCGAGGTGTCTGGTTTTGCGACCGGTGCCCGGTCGATCGCCTGCAAGCAAGGCTCCTACGCCCTGCGGGCCGGTGCGGTGTTCGCCGATCGTTTTCGCACACAGTGGAGGGATGATCTTCTGGCTTGCCGCTTGCCGCTTTTAGCTGTCCCCAAGCCGATTGGTATACATCCGACACTCCGCCAGTAACGCCAACAGATTGGGGTCGCGTTCTCGGGCTTTCAGGAAGACCAGGCCGATGTGCTGCTGCATCCTGTAGCGCTGTTGCAGCGGGATCAGCCGCACGCGGTTTTCATACACCGCCGCAATCCGCCCCGGCAGCAACGCATAGCCCACACCGGAGCTGACCATGCTCAGCAGGGTGAAAATGTCATTCACCTGCATCGCCACCTTCGGCTCGAACCCCGCCTGTTGAAAAACCATCGCCCCATCGCGATGGGTGGCGAAGCCCTGCGTCAGGGTAATGAACGTCGCTTCGCGCAGATCGCTAAGGTCCACTTCGCTGTGCTGAGCGAAGGGTGAGTCCACTGGCGCGGCGAGAAAGATGTCGTCGGAGAACAGTGGCAGATGCTCGCAGTCCGGGTCACTCACGGATTCGTTCAGCGACACCAGAATCGCGTCCACTTCCATATTTTTGAGCTTGTAGAACAGGTCGATGTTCGAGCCGAGAATCAGATCGATGTTCAGCTCGGTGCGGCGGATCTTCAGGCCCATGATCAACTGCGGCACGGTCTTCACGGTCAACGAATACAGCGCTCCAAGCTTGAACCGCGCCGCCGAAAACCCGGCTGCCTGGCGCGTCAGTTCAACCGTGGCGAGCACTTCCTGCACCAGTTTCTGCGCGCGCTCCTCCAGCACATAAGCGCTTTCCAGTGGCGTCAGATTCCGGCCTTCGTGCTTGAACAACGGACACCGCAGCGCGCTTTCCAGCGAGTGAATCGCCCGATGCACGCTGACGGTGCTGGTCTGCAGCTCCACGGCGGCCCGCGACAGATTGCCGGTACGCATGAAGGCCAGAAAAATCTCCAGCTTCTTGAGGGTCAGCTCTTCGTCGATCTGCATGGGGCACCGTTGTTATTGGAGTGCTGCCGATTGTGCCCAAGTCATCGGCGGCTGGCTGCATTAAATGCCCGGACACGCATTGCGCTTTTGCCTCATAAGCTGGAGCCTTGCCCGGTGTTATGAGCAAGCGAGGTGATTTACGAATGTATTACGGTGAAAGATTCAACGCCTGGACCCACCTGGTCGGCGCCATTGCGGCATTTGTCGGAGCAGTGTGGTTGCTGGTAATCGCCAGCATGGACGGCAGCCCGTGGAAGATTGTCAGTGTGGCGATCTATGGGTTTACCCTGCTGGTGCTGTACAGCGCATCGACGGTTTATCACAGCGTGCAGGGGCGCAAAAAAGCGATCATGCAGAAGGTTGATCACTTTTCGATCTACCTTCTGATTGCCGGGAGTTACACCCCGTTTTGTCTGGTGACGTTGCGCGGGCCCTGGGGCTGGACACTGTTCGGCATCGTCTGGGGACTGGCGATCATCGGTATTTTGCAGGAGATCAAACCCCGCTCGGAGGCGCGGATTCTGTCGATCGTGATCTACGCGGTCATGGGCTGGATTGTTTTGGTGGCGGTCAAGCCGTTGCTGGCGGCCCTCGGCACCATCGGTTTTATCTGGTTGGCGTCGGGAGGGGTGTTGTACACCGTCGGCATCATCTTTTTTGCCCTTGATCATCGACTGCGCCACGCCCACGGCATCTGGCATCTGTTCGTGATCGCCGGGAGTTTGCTGCACTTCGTGGCGATTACGTTTTACGTTCTATAGCTCTTGATCCTGTAGGAGCGCGCTTGCCCGCGATGGCGTCGTGTCAGACGATTTGATATCGGATGTGGTGACGCCATCGCGGGTAAGCGCGCTCCTACAGTGGAAAATTGCCGCGCCCTGCTTCAGTGCATCACTCCCAAGACCTTCCCTCGATTTTCCCCAACTCCAGCAGCCCACAAGCCCCGAGCAATTGCACCAACCCGGAAAGCATTCGCCCCGTATTGAAGCATTTAATTCATTATTTTTATTTGTTGAATTATTTGATTCGTCATCCTAGTCTGATCCTCGAAACGCCTGCTCAAGTGGTGAGGCGGCCTTCTTGGACTGACTGATTAATCGGGGAGCAAGACATGAATGTGAAAGTACTCTTGAGCATGGCCGTGGCAACCGCATTTTCCGCCTCCACTTGGGCGGCCGACTGGACCGTCGGCGCCAACGTTGGCAACGTGCCGTGGGAGTTCCAGGATGCCAAGGGCGAGATCGTCGGCTTTGAAGTCGATGTCGTCAAAGAAGTCGCCAAGCGCGCCGGCAAGACTGTCGAATTCGTCAATATTCCCTTCAACGGCCTGTTCAGCGCCGTGCAGTCCAAGCGTGCGGACATCGCGATTTCATCAATCACCATCACCCCGAAACGCCTTGAATCCGTCGGCTTCGCCCAGCCGTATTACGACAGTGACCAATCTCTGTCGGTACTGGCCAAATCCGGCATCACGGGTCTCAAAGACATGGAAGGCAAAGTGGTTGGCGTCGACACCGGCTCCACTGGCGACATGTGGGTTGGTGCGCATCAGGCTGAATACAAATTCAAAGACGTCTCACGCTACGAAGGCCTGTCGCCTGCGATGCTCGATCTGGCATCCGGCCGCATGGACGGATACGTCAGCGACATCCCGGCGGTCCTGTACTACATCAAGGACAAGCCGCAATACAAAGTCGTCGCCCGTATTCCTACCGGCGAAAAATACTCCCTGATGCACGCCAAGGGTTGGGAGTCGGCCACTCAGGTCAACGACATCATCTCCGCCATGAAGAAAGAGGGCGTGATCGCCGGCCTGCACAAGAAGTGGTTCGGCGCTGATGCCGACGCCGATTCAAGCACCGTCAAAGTGGTCGATGTCCTCAAGTAACGCCTGACTGCTCAAGCCCGCTCAGCCGCTTCAACACCAAGGAATCGCAATGGAGTTGTTACAGACTTTCTTCAACTGGGGCGTGTTCGTCGATGCGCTGCCACTGATGCTGCGCGGCCTTGGTGTGACGGTGATGCTGGGTGTTGTCAGCATCATTCTCGGGCTGGTAGGCGGTTTGTTGCTGGCGATGCTGCGGCTGTATTCCTACGCACCGATTCGTTTTCTGGCACGCGTTTACATCGATGTGCTGCGCTCGATTCCGCTTCTGGTGTTGCTGGTGCTGATCTACTACGCGCTGCCTTTTGTTGGCATTCGGTTGTCGTCGTTCGCGGCGGCGACGGCGGCCTTGTCGTTGGTGTCGTGCGCCTATTCGGCGGAGATTTTCCGCTCCGGCATCGAAGCCATTCCGCGCGGTCAGTTCGAAGCCGCAGCGTCTCAGGGCATGAGCTTTTTCAACACCATGCGCGACGTGATCCTGCCGCAGGCAATGCGCATCGTCATGCCGCCCATGACCAGCAACTGCATCAACGTCATGAAAGACACAGCCCTTGCCTCGGTAGTGGCGATGCCTGACCTGCTCAAGCAAGCAACACAGGCACAGGCACTGGCTGCCAACCCGACCCCACTGGTCGGCGCAGCGGTCATGTACCTGCTGTTGCTCCTGCCGCTGGTGCAACTGGTGAGCTGGATTGAACGGCGCAACGGCTCCGCGAGGAAAAGCGCATGAGTACGGTCATCGAAATCGAACGCATGGCCAAGTTCTACGGCCAATTCCAGGCGCTGGCGGACATCAACCTGACCGTCGAGCAAGGCGAAGTGGTGGTGATTCTCGGGCCATCCGGCTCGGGCAAATCGACGCTGATCCGCTGTATCAATCTGCTGGAGGAGTACCAGCAGGGCGACATACGCGTCGCCGATCAACGGGTGGAAAACGGCCCGAAACTGGCTGGCATTCGTTGCGAAGTCGGCATGGTTTTCCAGAATTTCAATCTGTATCCGCACCTGACCGTGCTGGCTAACGTAGCGCTGGCACCGGTGCGCGTGCGCGGCATGTCGCGCAAGGATGCCAACGAGCGTGCGCGGCTGTTGCTGGATAAGGTCGGCATGGGCGCCCACGCCGAAAAATACCCCAGCCAGCTTTCCGGCGGGCAGCAGCAACGCGTCGCCATCGCTCGCACCATGGCGATGGAGCCAAGGGTGATTCTGTTTGACGAACCCACTTCAGCCCTTGACCCGGAAATGGTCGGCGAAGTGCTGGATGTCATGCAGAACCTGGCGCGCTCCGGCGTAACCATGGTCGTCGTTACCCATGAAATGGGCTTTGCGCGCAAAGTCGCCGACCGGGTGATCTTCATGGAGAACGGCCGAATCATCGAACAGAACAATCCGCACGATTTCTTCACGGCCCCGCAAGAGCCGAGAACTCGAGCGTTTTTGCAGGCCATCCTGCATCACTGATCAGACCTTGGAGATCACTCCCTTGAATGCCCTGGACATCGATTACGTACGCAGCCAATTTCCCGCGCTGAGCAGCGGTTACGCCTATCTCGACAACGCTGGCGGTTCTGCCGTGCTCAAGCCGGTCGCCGAGCGCATCACCGATTATCTGCTCAACAGCGCAGTGCAGTTGGGTGCGTCCTACAGCGAATCGGTCGACGCTGGCGCGCGGGTGATGCAGGCGCGGGAATCGGTGGCGCAACTGATCAATGCCCGGCACCCGGAAGAGTGCGTGATGGGTGGCTCGACTACCCATTTGCTGCAAATTCTCTGTCGCGCGATTGCGCCGTCGATTCAGCCGGGCGACGAAATCATCGTCACCAACTGCGATCACGAAGCCAACATCGGGCCGTGGGTGCGCTTGTGCGAGCAGCGCGGCGCGACCTTGCGCGTGTGGGCGGTGGACCCGCAGAGCATGGATCTGGAGCTTAAAGACCTCGATGCGTTGCTCAGCGAGAAAACCCGTTACCTCGCCATGACCCACGCGTCGAACATCCTGGGCAGCGTTAATCCTGTGGCCGAAGTCGCGCGCAAAGTCCATGCGGTAGGCGGCAAGTTGTGCGTCGATGCGGTGGCCTACGCGCCGCACCGCCTTGTGGATGTGCAGGCCAGCGGCGCCGATTACTACGTCTTCAGTTTCTACAAAACCTTCGGCCCGCACTTTGCCGTGTTGTGGGGCAAGCGCGAGGCACTGCTGGAGCTGCCGAGCCTGAACCACTTTTTCATCGGTCAGGAGGTCATCCCTTACAAGCTGCAACCGGGCAACCTCAATTACGAACTGTCCTACGGCTGCATCGGTATCAGCGATTACCTGATCGACATCGGCCAGCGCCTCGGCGCCAACGGCACTGAGCGCGAAAAAATGCAGGCCGCCTTCGACGCGTTCGAGGTGCAGGAAGACCTGCTGGCCGAAACCCTGCTGGCGTTTCTTCGGGAGACGCCGGGCGTACGAATCATCGGCAAACCGCGTGTGACCGATGGCGATCGCGTGCCGACCATCAGCTTTGTCGTCGAGGGCATTCAATCCGAAGCCATCGTGCGGCGTGTCGACGGCCACCGCATGGGCATTCGTTTTGGTGACTTCTACGCCCGACGCCTGATCGAACAGCTGGGCCTGACGCCTTACGGCGGCGTAGTCCGAGTGTCGATCGCCCATTACAACAGCGTCGATGAGCTGAATCGCCTGGTTGAGCATCTGGCTCAAGCGATTTCCGAATTGCGCGCGTCCTGACTTTTATCGAGCGATTTTATGCCTGTACCGCAAACCCTGGCCGAGCTGCGTGCTGCCATCGTCGAACATCAGGAGCGCCTGACCGCACGGCAACGTGATGCGGCCAATTACCTGAATGAGCACCCGCACGACGTGGCACTTAATACCGTGGCGGCGCTGGCGAAAATCTCGGGGATTCCGTCGTCGGCTTTCATCCGCTTGGCGCAGGCCCTGAGTTTCAGTGGGTTCAGCGATTTACAGCGCCTGTTCAAGCAGCCATTGCAGCAGGCCGGGCAGGGCAGTTTCAAAGAACGCATTCGTCACTATCGCGGTGAACAACTGCTGGATGACCCAACCGATGTCGGTGCGATGCTCTCGGCGTTCAGCCGCGCGAACATTGTGTCGTTGGAGCATCTGGCCGAAGGGCAGCAAGTGGAGGCCATCGAACAAGCCATCGGCCTGCTGCAACAGGCGCGCACCACGTTTGTGGTCGGCATGCGGCGCTCGTTCCCAATGGCGTCCTACCTGAGCTATGCGCTGAGCCGTGTCGGAAGACGCGCCGTACACATCAGCGGATTGGGCGGCAGCTTGCGTGAACAGGTCGGTGCGCTGCACAGCGATGACGTGCTGGTGGCGGTGAGTTTTCCACCGTACTCGCAGGAAACCATCGACGCCTGCACCCAGGCCGTCGCGGCGGGGACGCCGATTGTGGCGATTACTGACAGCTTGCTCAGCCCCATCGGACAAAAAGCGTCGGTGATGATCGAGGTCAACGACGCCGAACTGCTGGGTTTTCGTTCATTGACAGCGGCGTTCTGCATCGCACAAACCCTGGCCATGGGCCTGGCGTTCCGCGATGGCCAGAGCCTTGATGGGCCGGATCACGATGCGTTGAAAAACATCGACTGCTGAGCCAGCGCTCGGCGGTTTTTGCCAGATATTTGTACGTCGCAGGAGACTTTCCCATGGCTACACCCGTTCGAGATCTGGTCGGCTACGGTCGGCAGCGCCCTCAGGGCACCTGGCCAAACGGCGCGCGTTTGGCGATTAACTTTGTCATCAATTACGAAGAAGGCTCCGAGCGTTCGCTGGCCATGGGCGACCCCGATCAAGAGAGCATGACCGAGTGGGGCAGCTACCAATTCCCCGATGGCGTGCGCAATCTGGCGATGGAGTCGATGTACGAATACGGCGCCCGCGTCGGCATCTGGCGGATTCTCGACATCCTGCAAAAGGCCAACGTCCCGGCGACCTTTCATGCCTGCGCCGTGGCGTTCGAGCAGAACCCGGACGTGGCGAAAGCCGCGGTTGAACTGGGACATGAAATTTGCAGCCACGGTTATCGCTGGGAAGAAGTCTTCCGCCTGACCGAGGCTGAGGAGCGCGAGCACATTCGTTTGGCGATCGAGTCGTTCGAGCGCACCTGTGGCAAGCGTCCGGTGGGCTGGTATTGCCGCTACGGCGCCAGCGTCCACACGCGGCGGCTGGTGGCAGAAGAGGGCGGCTTTCTGTACGACTCAGACGCCTACAACGACGACGTGCCGTACTTCGTGGACGTCGAGGGCAAACAGCATCTGGTGGTGCCGTATACCAGCGACGTCAATGATTTCCGTTACTGGAACTCGCCGGGCTTGTCTCAGGCGTCGGACTTTCTCGAGTACATGAAGGAAAGTTTCGATGTGCTGTATGAAGAAGCCGCTGACGGCCTGCGAATGATGTCCATCGGGCTGCACCCGCGCATGGTCGGGCGTCCGGGGCGGGTGCGGGCGATCAAGCAATTCATCGAATACGCCCAGGCCCAGGAAGGCGTGTGGTTCACCACCCGTGAAGAAATTGCCAAGGCCTGGATGACCCGCGCCTGACGGAGAGCACGACATGCAGGCTTTCGATCTGATTATTCGCAACGCCAACGTGGTGACGGCTGCGGACAGCTTCTTGTGTGACATCGGCGTACGCGACGAAAAAATCGTCGCGCTGGGCCAGGGTTTGCAGGGCGCGACCGAGGTAATCGACGCAGCGGGGCGTACCGTCACGCCGGGCGGGATCGACAGCCATGTGCATCTGGATCAGCCCACGGGCGATGGTTCGGTGATGGCCGATGATTTCGAAAGCGGCACGCGTTCGGCGGCTTGTGGCGGGACGACGACGGTGATTCCGTTTGCCTGCCAGCAGAAGGGCCAAAGCCTGCGTGCCGCCGTGGAGGATTACCATCGCCGCGCCGACGGCAAAGCGCTGATCGATTACGCGTTTCACCTGATCGTCACCGACCCCACCGAAGACGTGCTGCGCCGCGAATTGCCGGAGCTGATCGCCGAGGGCTACACCTCGTTCAAGATCTACATGACCTACGACGCGCTGAAGCTCGACGATCGGCAGATTCTGGAAACGCTGTCGGTAGCGCGTGCCGAAGGCGCGATGGTCATGCTCCACGCCGAAAACAGCGACTGTATTGCCTGGCTGACCGAGCGCTTGCTGGCGGCCGGACATACCGCGCCGCGTTATCACGCCACGTCCCGGCCAATGCTGGTGGAGCGCGAGGCCACGCACCGGGCGATTGCCTTGGCGGAGCTGGTGGATGTGCCGATTCTGATCGTGCATGTCTCCGGGCGTGAGGCTATTGAGCAGATTCGCTGGGCGCAGAGTCATGGCTTGAAGGTCTACGGCGAGACGTGCCCGCAGTACCTGTTTTTGACGGCAGATTCCCTGGGCTGTGATGACAGCTTTGAAGGCGCCAAATGCATTTGCAGCCCACCGCCACGTGACGCGGCCAATCAGCAGGTGATCTGGGACGGTTTACAGAATGGCTCGTTTGAAGTGTTCTCTTCGGACCATGCGCCGTTTCGCTACGAGGGCCCCGACGGCAAGCGCGCCCATGGCGAGCATGCGCCTTTTTCCGAGGTGGCCAACGGCATTCCGGGGATTGAAACGCGCATGGCATTGCTGTGGTCCGAAGGCGTCAGGACTGGGCGCATCACGGCGCAGGAATTTGTCGCGCTGACCTCGACCAATGCCGCACGGCTTTACGGTTTGTATCCACGCAAGGGCAGCATCGCGATTGGCGCAGATGCAGACCTGGTGATCTGGGACGAGGGGCTGGATTTCGAACTGACCAACGATCTGCTGCATCATCATGTCGATTACACGCCGTACGAAGGCATGCGCCTGAGCGCCTGGCCAGCGATGACCTTCGCCCGAGGGGAGCGGGTGTGGGATGGGCAGGCGCTCGGAGCGCCGGGGCGTGGCGTGTTCTTGCCCTGTGCGCGGCCGGAGCCTGCGAAAGTGAGGCGGCGGCAGAGTGAGTTGCCTGGTATTTGATCTGAAGTCGGATCTGTAGGAGCGAATTTATTCGCGAGAGGCCGGTACAGACGATGAATACTCACTGACTGACATCCCTCCTCGCGAATAAACTCGCTCCTACAGAGGGACGCCCTAAAAATCCCCCCACAACTGCTGCGCGATGCTCAACGCCACCACCGGCGCGGTTTCCGTGCGCAGCACCCGCGGGCCAAGGCGGGCAGCGTGGAAACCAGCGTCTTGCGCCTGATCCACTTCCGCATCGTTCAAGCCCCCTTCCGGCCCAATCAGAAACGCCAGGCTCGTGGGCTTTTCATGACTGACCAATGGTTCGGCCACCGGGTGCAGTACCAGCTTCAGATCGGCTTCAGTGTGTTTCAGCCAGTCCGCCAGGGTCACGGGCGGATTAACCACCGGCACCACTGAACGACCACATTGCTCACACGCACTGATCGCGATCTGCTGCCAATGGGCCTGGCGTTTCTCGGCGCGCTCGTCCTTGAGCCGGACTTCGCAGCGCTCACTGATGATCGGGGTGATTTGCGTCACGCCCAGCTCGGTTGCTTTCTGGATGGCCCAATCCATGCGCTCGCCACGGGACAAGCCCTGGCCCAAATGGATTTGCAACGCCGATTCGGTCAGGCCAGCAAAGCTTTCATCGATCTTCACCCGAACGCGTTTTTTGCCAATTTCGATCAGCGTGGCACGAAACTCCGTGCCCGAGCCGTCGAACAGCTGCACGGCGTCACCTTCGGCCATGCGCAGCACGCGGCCGATGTAATGCGCCTGGGCTTCCGGCAGTTCGTGTTCGCCGTGGCTCAGGGCGGCGTCGATAAAGAAGCGGGAGAGTCTCATGGTTGTTCTCTGGAAATTTTTGAAAGTAGTGCCGTACCCCTGTAGGAGCGCGCTTGCCCGCGATTACGTCGTGTCAGGCGATATAAGTGCCGGATGTGCCGACGTCTTCGCGGGCAAGCGCGCTCCTACAAGGTGGTGTTCTGCTTAACCCGGATCACGAAAATCCGGATGGAAATTCTCGCGCACGGCCACGCTGATGTGGGTCCGCGTCGCGATGTCGATGCCTTCAGTGGCCACCTCGGCCAGGAAATCAATCTGCTCCGGCGTAATGACATACGGCGGCAGAAAGTACACCACGCTGCCCAGCGGCCGCAGCAACGCACCCCGCGTGAGCGCATGTTCAAACACCTTCAGACCACGCCGCTCCTGCCATGGGTACGCGGCTTTGGTGGCCTTGTCCTGCACCATCTCGAATGCAATGGCCATCCCGGTCTGCCGCACTTCGGCGATGTTCGGGTGATCCACCAGATGAGCTGTCGCGGTTTTCATGCGCAGGGCCAGTGCCTTGTTGTTCTCGATCACGTTGTCCTGCTCGAAGATGTCGAGCGTCGCCAACGCGGCTGCACAGGCCAGCGGATTGCCGGTGTAGCTGTGGGAATGCAGGAAAGCCCGCAGCGTTGGATAGTCGTCATAGAACGCGTCGTAGACGTCGTCGGTAGTGATGCACGCCGCCAAGGGCAAGTAGCCACCGGTCAGCGCTTTGGACAAACAGAGGAAATCCGGCCGGATGCCCGCTTGCTCGCAGGCAAACATCGTCCCGGTACGGCCAAAACCCACGGCAATCTCGTCATGGATCAAGTGCACGCCATATCGGTCGCAAGCGTCCCGCAGCAGCTTGAGATAGATCGGATCGTACATGCGCATGCCGCCCGCGCCCTGTATCAGCGGCTCGATGATCACGGCAGCCACGGTGTCGTGATTCTCCGCCAGCGTCTGCTCCATGGCTGCAAACATGTTGCGTGAATGCTCTTCCCAGCTCATGCCTTCCGGGCGGTGGTAGCAGTCCGGGCTCGGCACCTTGATGGTTTCCAGCAACAGCGCTTTATAGGTCTCGGTGAACAGCGGCACGTCGCCCACCGACATCGCCGCCATGGTTTCACCGTGGTAGCTGTTGGTAAGGGTGACGAAGCGCTTCTTGTCAGGTTTGCCGCGATTGAGCCAATAGTGAAAGCTCATTTTCAGCGCGACTTCGATGCACGACGAACCGTTATCGGCGTAGAAGCAGCGTGTCAGGCCATCCGGCGTCATCGCTACAAGACGCTCGGACAACTCGATCACCGGCTGATGGCTGAACCCGGCCAGGATCACATGCTCAAGCTGATCGACCTGATCCTTGATGCGCTGGTTGATACGCGGGTTGGCATGGCCGAACACGTTGACCCACCAAGAACTGACCGCGTCCAGATAACGCTTGCCTTCGAAGTCCTCCAGCCAGACCCCCTCGCCACGCTTGATCGGTATCAGCGGCAAGTTTTCGTGGTCTTTCATCTGGGTGCAGGGGTGCCACAGGACCTTGAGGTCGCGCTGCATCCACTGGTTATTCAGGCCCATCGTTGATCTCCTCAGGCTGTGCCGTTGACCACTCGCACGAAACGAGGCCAAACAATCGCGCAAGCCTATGCAATGCGTTGCCACGGGACAACCTTTAGCGCCGATCGCAACCGTTTTAGGCGCCCGACGGACATTGCTGGCGGGCGTTCAACGGCTGGCGTATCCTTCGCGCCTCTTCAAAGAATTGGGCGTTAAAGCCCGACAATTCCTACGTTTTTTCCGGAGTTTGCTGAATGCTTTCTGGTTGGCTGCGCGCCTGTGCGCTGGTGATGATTGGGCTGGTCAGCGCTTCGGCGCTCGCTGTTGATAAACCGCACACCGCCATTGTTGTGGGCGGGGGCATGGCAGGCCTCACGGCTGCTTACGAACTTCAGGCCAAAGGCTGGCAAGTGACGGTGCTTGAGGCCAAACCCACAGTCGGCGGCCGCTCGGGCCTTGCCGGCAGTGAATGGTTCGGTAACGCCAAGGCGCAGCCGCTGCTCAATCAGTACCTGGACCGCTTCAAGCTGAAAACCGTCCCTGCGCCTGAGTTCGTGCGCACACCGGGCTACCTGATTGACGGCGAGTACTTCTCCGCTGCCGATCTGGCCACCAAACAGCCGGCAACCGCCGAGGCCATGAAGCGCTATGACGCGGCCATCGACGACATCGCGCGCTCGATCACTGATCCGCTGAACCCTGCAGCCAACAGCACGTTGTTCGCTCTGGACCAGATCAACGTCGCCAATTGGCTGGACCGTTTGAGCCTGCCCGCCACCGCGCGTCAGTTGATCAATCAACAGATTCGTACCCGATATGACGAGCCGTCGCGCTTGTCGCTTCTGTATTTCGCGCAGCAAGCGCGGGTCAACCGCGATATTGAAGACCGGGACCGCCGCGCCGCTCGTTTGCCGGGTGGCAGCGCTGTGCTGGCGGATGCATTCGTCAAGCAGATCAAGGTCATCAAAACCAATTCCCCGGTGTCTGCTATCAATCAGGACAAGGACAGCGTGACCGTCAAGGTCGGTTCGGTGGGTTATGAAGCTGAATACGTCGTCTTGGCCGTGCCGTTGCGTGCCCTGAGCAAAATTGCCATGACCCCGGCGCTGGACGCTCAGCATCAGGGCGCGATCAAAAGCACCAACTACGGTTGGCACGACCAGATCATGCTCAAGTTCAAGACCCCGGTCTGGGAAAGCAAGGCGCGCATGACCGGCGAGATTTACAGCAACACCGGCCTTGGCATGCTGTGGATCGAGCCTGCGCTCAAAGGCGGCGCCAACGCTGTGATCAACCTCGCCGGCGACAACGCGCGGATCATGCAGGCCTTTGGCGACAAGCAGATGGTCGATCAGGTGCTGATTCGTCTGCACACCTTCTATCCGCAAGCGCGCGGCGCTTACACCGGCTATGAAATTCGCCGGTCGAGTGTTGATCCCTCCACCGGCGGGGCTTATCTGGCGTTCGGCCCTGGGCAGATGAGCAAATACTGGCGTTTGTGGGAACGTCCTCTGCAGCGCGTAGCCTTTGCCGGCGAGCACACTGACGCGTTGTACCCCGGCACTTTGGAAGGCGCACTGCGCACCGGTCAACGTGCGGCCAGTCAGGTTCAGGATTTGGCAGCCGGCAAGTCGTTCGAACCTGTGAAGGCGCCGCCTCCGAAAGCACCTGAAGCGCCGAAAGCTGCTGGTGGCGGTGTGGGCGCGTTCTTCTCGAACATGTTTGGCGGCTCCAAGCCAGAAGCCAAGCCTGTCGAGAAAGCGCCAGAGCCGACTCCAGCACCTGCACCTGCACCCGCTCCAGTGACGCCGCCGCCTGCTCCGGTGGTAGAGCCAGTCAAGCCTGCGGTGGTTGAGCCGGCCAAAAAAGCACCGGCCAAGAAAGAGGCCGTGAAGAAGGAGCCTGTGAAGAAGGCCCCGGCTAAACCAGCTGCGACTCACAAGCCTGCCGCTAAAACCGAGGCGACTAAAAAAGCTCCGGCCAAGGCGACTGAAAAGGCCGCTACACCTGCTGCTCCGGCAGCGGCGCCGAGCAACTGATTGCTCAAGCGCTGAAATGAGAAAGGCGCGGTCCTCGGACCGCGCCTTTTTTTTGCCTACTCCGTCTGTAGGAGACAACTTGTTGGCGAGGCTGACGGTGAGGTGTGTCAGGGGTATTGGATCGCGCACAAGTTCGCTCCTACAGGCACGCCGCGTAACATTCCGTTAATCGAATTCAGAAAAAATGCGACAGGAAGTTTCAATCGTATTTCCTGATATTTCAGAGCGAAATTTTGCGCTTTCTTTCGATAGGTAAAGAGATAGTCTTCTCACAGCATTTACAGGATATCCGCGATGCAACTACGCAACTCTTCTTCTCGTTATGGCTGGGTCAGCATCGTTTTGCATTGGGGTGTCGCGCTGACGGTCTTCGGCATGTTTGCGCTAGGCCTGTGGATGGTCGGTCTGGGCTACTACGACACTTGGCGTAAAGCTGGGCCGGACCTGCACAAAAGCATCGGCATTACCCTGTTTCTGTTCATGCTGCTGCGCGTAGTCTGGCGTTTTGTCAGCCCGCCACCGCCAGCCCCCGCAAGCCAAAGCCGACTGATCAAGGTCGCTGCCACCCTTGGGCATGCGTTTCTTTATCTGGATCTGTTTTTGGTGATGTTCGCCGGTTACCTGATTTCAACCGCAGACGGTGTCGGGATTCCGGTGTTTGGTTTGTTCGAAGTGCCCGCATTGATTAGCGGACTGCCTGACCAGGCGGACGTTGCCGGTGTTGTGCATTTGTATCTCGCCTGGGTTCTGGTGATATTTGCGGTACTCCATGGCCTGGCTGCTTTGAAGCATCACTTCATTGATCGTGATGCGACCCTTGTTCGTATGCTGGGCCGCAAGGCCTGATGTGCTCACTTAATTGAAAGGAAATCTCGTATGTTGAAAAAGACCCTTGCTGCATTGGCCCTCGGTACTGCGCTGCTGACAGCTGGTCAGGCCATGGCCGCTGACTACACCATCGACAAAGAAGGCCAGCACGCTTTCATCAACTTCAAGATCAGCCACTTGGGCTACAGCTTCATCTACGGCTCGTTTAAGGACTGGACCGGTACGTTCAGCTTCGACGCTGCCAAACCTGAAGACAGCAAAATCAGCATTGATGTGAAAACCGCCAGCGTTTTCACCAACCACGCTGAACGTGACAAGCACATCAGCAGCAAGGACTTCCTGGACGTTGCCAGCTTCCCTGACGCCAAGTTCGTTTCCACCAGCGTGAAAACCACCGGCAAGAATGCTGATGGCAAAGTCACTGCTGACGTGACTGGCGACCTGACCATGCACGGCGTGACCAAGCCAGTTGTGGTCAAGACCACATTCCTGGGCGAAGGCAAAGATCCATGGGGCGGCTACCGCGCAGGCTTCGAGGGCACTACCTCGATCAAGCGTTCTGATTTCGGCAAGATGATGGACCTGGGTCCACAGTCCGACACAATGGATCTGGTCATCTCGTTCGAAGGCGTCAAAGCCAAGTAAGACGGCCTGCTGCATCAAAAACGCCGACCTTATGGTCGGCGTTTTTGTGTGCGGCTATTTACTGTAGGAGCGCGCTTGCCCGCGATGGCGTCCGGCCTGATGTATTGATGTCGACTGACACACCGCGATCGCGGGCAAGCGCGCTCCTACAATGCCGTAGCTTCACGGCGTGCCCGCTGTAGGAGCGAACTTGTTCGCGAGACGTCCTCAAGGCAGCAGATCGTCTCGCCAACAAGTTGGTTCCTACAGGGTGTGTGACGCCACACACAAAAACGCCCCGAACCAGTCGGGGCGTTTTTGGTTCAGCGCTGCTTAACCTTCGCGGTTGCGGGTCAGCAGGGCTGGTTTTTCACCGCGTGGGCGGCTTGGCAACTGATCAAGTTGCTCGGCGGACGGGAAGCGATCGTTCTTGGACTCTTTGTGCATGATCTTCGGTGCTGGCTGACCATCCCTTGGACCGCGAACGGCTGGCTCTTGACGCGCCGGCTGATCATCACGTGCCGGACGACGGTTGCGTGGCTGCTCTTCACGACGAGCCTGGCCATCACGAGCCGGACCATTGCGTGGGCCATTGCGCTTGGCCGCTGGAGCACCCGAACCTGCCGGAGCGCCAGTGCCAGTTGCAGCGCCGGTACCGCTGCGAGGACCGCTACGGCCCTGGCTCGGACCACGCGGCGCCGGAGCGGCGCCTGTGGCTGGAGCGCCAGGGCGACGACCACGGCTCTGGGTCTTGTTCGGGTATGGGCTGACGTAATCAGCGCGGTTCCCGAAGTTGTCCACTTCGTCATCCAGAAACTCATCCGGAGCACGGTCACCGCGTGGGGCCGAAGGTTGAGCCTGGCGGGTTTCGCCTGCCGGTGTGCCTTGGCGAGGCTTTTGCGGACGGGCCGGACGAGCAGGGCGTTCACCCGATGCAGCTGCGGCTGCCGGTTTTTCCTTGCCCTTCTCTTTGCCTTTGTCCTTGCGACCGCCACCACCGCCGCCGCCATTCGGGCCATCGCCGCGTGGGCCACGGGCGTTGCGCGGGTTGCGCACGTCCGGACGTTCACGCACTTCAGGCTTTTCAGCTTCGACCGAGTTGATGTCAAAGCCCATCAGATCGCCATCGGCCAGCTTCTGCTTGGTCATGCGCTCGATGCTTTTCAACAGCTTCTCTTCGTCCGGTGCGACCAGAGAGATGGCCTCACCGCTACGACCTGCACGGCCTGTACGGCCGATACGGTGGACGTAGTCTTCATCGACGTTTGGCAGCTCGAAGTTGACGACGTGGGGCAGTTGGTCGATGTCCAGACCGCGCGCGGCAATATCGGTAGCGACCATGATACGAACATCACCGGCCTTGAAGTCGGCCAGAGCTTTGGTCCGAGCGTTCTGGCTCTTGTTACCGTGGATAGCAACAGCGGCGAGGCCGTGTTTGTCCAGGTATTCGGCCAGGCGGTTGGCGCCATGCTTGGTGCGGGTGAAGACCAGCACCTGTTCCCAGGCGCCTGCGGTAATCAGGTGCGCGAGCAGCGAACGCTTGTGGTTGGCAGGCAGGCGGAATACGCGCTGTTCGATACGTTCGACCGTGGTGTTCGGCGGCGTAACTTCAATGCGCTCTGGGTTGTGCAGCAGCTTGCCCGCGAGTGCAGTGATGTCCGACGAGAAGGTCGCGGAGAACAGCAGGTTCTGACGCTTGGACGGCAGACGCGCCAGGACTTTCTTCACGTCATGGACGAAGCCCATGTCGAGCATCCGGTCGGCTTCATCGAGGACCAGGATTTCAACGTGGGACAGGTCGACGCTGCCTTGACCTGCGAGGTCAAGCAGGCGGCCTGGGCAGGCCACCAGTACGTCGACGCCGCGCGCCATGGCCTGAACCTGAGGATTGGTACCGACACCGCCGAAGATGCAGGCGCTGACGAACTTCAGGTTTTTCGCGTAGATCTTGAAGCTGTCATGGACCTGGGCTGCAAGTTCGCGGGTGGGGGTCAGGACCAGTACGCGGGGTTGGCGCGGGCCATGACGTTGAGATTTGTCCGGGTGACCGGCGGGGAAGAGGCGCTCCAGAATCGGGAGGGCGAAACCGCCGGTTTTACCAGTACCTGTCTGAGCAGCAACCATCAGGTCGCGGCCTTGCAACACGGCGGGAATGGCCCGCTGTTGCACCGGAGTAGGCTGGGTATAGCCAGCAGCCTCGATGGCGCTGACTAAAGCCTCGGAGAGACCGAGGGAAGCAAAGGACATGAGTAATCCTGTCTTAATTAGGGCCACGTTGGCCCAAGGGGGAATAATCTACCCGGCGCGAATGTGCGTGCAGATGACGCAATCCCGTCCGGTACTGTCGGGTCTGTAAGTTCAACTCGTGACATGAGCGCGAGAACGAAAAATGCGCTGCTGGTGTGATCGAGTGCTTTCTGCGAGACCGAGCATCCGGGCGTAAGCCTGGCGGGGACGCCGGAGTATAACAGAGCAATCACCGCGCGCTGTGTTCATGCTGCTAAACGGCTTTTTTCTGGTTTATTGGCCGTTTCGGCTCTGAAGCAGGTGCTGATACACCGCCTTGCGCCGATGCCCGAGTATATGCCGCACCGCCCAATGATCCAGCCACTGTTCAAGCGTTTCCGGGGTGATTGGCCGATCCATGCGTTGCTCGGCATTGCTCAGGGCCTTGTCCCACCAGACCTGCGAGCAGGCCTGGTCGAATTCATTGGGGTAGTCACAGCAGCCATAAAGCACTTCGCGGACAAACTGGCGTTGATCCTGTGGCACCGCGAACATCGCGCCCTTGTACATAAAGCGCTGCCAGGCAGGCGGACGCGGCAGGCTCGCTGTCACTCTGCGTGTGTCGTCCAGGCCGCATTTACTGGTCGGATTGTCGCCATGCTTGTTGAGCCAGGCCCGTACTTTGGCGCGAAACAACTGTTTGCGGCTCCAGTAATGGTGAATCAGGTCTGGGCACTCGTTCACCTCCACCTTGTTGTAGGCGGCTACGGCCAGACAGAACTCTTCAAGGGTGATGGCGCCGGGCGTGATGGGGAAAAACTCATCCATCATCTCGACGGATCGGTCGAGAATCTCTGCGTCGTCACGGGTCAAGCCGATCACGCCCGAATTGAGCAGCGGCATGCTGTCGTCGGCAAGGCCGCGTTGAGCGAGCTTTTCCGCGAGCGCGGTGTACAGAACGGTTTGTTTGCAGGCGTCATAGCGCAAGGTGAATGCATTACACAGCAGCTTGCCGGGTTCGACCCGTTCGAACAGCTTCATGGGGCTTTCGTGGAAGAAGGTATCGGTGTCGATCAGAATGGCTTTGTCGCATTCCTCCAGCACCTTGCGCACCAGCACCTGTTTGCAGCGGAAGTGGTAGCCGTGAGGTCCGCTCCAGGCGCGCCGGGTGGGTGCGTCGAAACGCCGAACACGGACGGGCAGGTGGCGGTAAGGAGCGGGGTCGTCGCTGAAGACTTGAATGTCCAGCGGCAGCTCTGATGTTTCCCGCATACCGGCAAGGGCGCTGGCGATGCTGAAAACAGCTTCCTGATGATAGGTCTCGGCACCAAAGGCAAGGTAGACGAGTTGTGGGCGTGATGCGATTTTACTGATGGAGGTCAACTGCTGGGTTTCCGTCTCGATTAAGGCGTCGGCAGGCCTCGCATGACGAAACCTACCGATGAAACGTTGCCCTAATGTGACGGAGCTGACCAGACCGAGTTCAGTGGTCCCTTAACGCGACAGTTTCAGGTTGTTCCACACCGCCAGGCTAGGCTCTGCCTGGTTCAGCGTGTAGAAATGCAAACCTGGCGCGCCGCCTTGTAACAAGCGCTCACACATCTGTGTGATGACCTCTTCGCCAAATTTCTGAATGCTCGGCGAATCGTCGCCGTGTGCTTCCAGTTGTTTCCGAATCCAGCGTGGGATTTCTGCACCGCATGCGTCGGAGAAACGAGCGAGCTTGCTGTAGTTGGTGATCGGCATGATGCCCGGCACGATCGGAATGTTCACACCCAGCTTTTGAACGCGGTCGACGAAGTAGAAATAGCTGTCGGCGTTGAAGAAGTACTGGGTGATCGCGCTGTCGGCACCGGCGTTGGCTTTGGCCACGAAGTTGTTGATGTCGTGCTCGAAGTTGCGCGCTTGGGGGTGCATCTCCGGATAGGCCGCGACTTCGATATGGAAATGGTCGCCGGTTTCTTCACGAATGAAGCTGACCAGATCGGCGGCATAACGCAGCTCACCGCTAGACATGCCCATGCCGGACGGCAAGTCGCCGCGCAGGGCAACGATGCGCTTGATGCCTGCCTCTTTGTATTGAGTGAGCAAGCCGCGCAAGTCAGCTTTGCTGTCGCCCACGCAGGACAAATGCGGTGCGGCAGGTACGTTCACTTCTTTTTCCAGCTGCAGGACGGTGTTGATCGTGCGATCACGCGTCGAGCCGCCTGCACCATACGTGCAGGAGAAAAAATCGGGGTTGTAGCCAGCCAGTTGGCGAGCCACGTTCATCAGTTTTTCATGTCCAGCGTCGGTCTTCGTGGGGAAGAACTCGAAGCTGAAGCCGTGGTTTTGGGACATGACGATATCCTTGAAAGCGCATTCGACAAACGCCGACGTCCTGTAGGAGCGCGCTTGCCCGCGATATCGGTGTGTCAGTCAGCATTGACGGTGCTGACACATCTCAATCGCGGGCAAGCGCGCTCCTACATGAACAGCGTTTCAGGCTGGATCAGTAACGATAAGCGTGCGGCTTGAACGGGCCTTCGACGCCGACGCCGATGTAGTCGGCCTGGGTCTTGGTCAGTTTGGTCACGACGCCGCCGAAACCGCGGACCATTTCCAGGGCCACTTCTTCGTCCAGCTTCTTGGGCAGCACTTCTACGGTCAGGCGTTCGGCTTTCTGAGCAGGGCTCAGGTCAGCGTACTTCTGGCCGAACAGGAAGATCTGCGCCAGCACCTGGTTGGCGAACGAGCCGTCCATGATGCGGCTCGGGTGACCGGTCGCGTTGCCCAGGTTCACCAGACGGCCTTCGGCCAGCAGGATCAGGTAGTCATCGTTTTGCGGATCGAAGCTGCCTGCGCCGGTGCGGTGAATCTTGTGCACCTGTGGCTTCACTTCTTCCCATGCCCAGTTCTTGCGCATGAAAGCTGTATCGATCTCGTTGTCGAAGTGACCGATGTTGCACACCACAGCGCGTTTTTTCAGCGCTTTGAGCATGTTCGAGTCACAGACATTGACGTTACCGGTGGTGGTCACGATCAGGTCGATCTTGCCCAGCAGTGCCTTGTCGATGCTCGCTTCGGTGCCGTCGTTTTCGCCATCGATGAACGGCGAAACCAGTTCGAAACCGTCCATGCAGGCTTGCATGGCGCAGATTGGATCGACTTCGGTCACTTTGACGATCATGCCTTCCTGACGCAGCGACTGAGCCGAGCCTTTGCCCACATCACCGTAGCCGATGACCAACGCTTGCTTGCCGGACAACAGGTGGTCGGTGCCGCGTTTGATGGCGTCGTTCAAGCTGTGACGGCAACCGTACTTGTTGTCGTTTTTGCTTTTGGTGACGGAGTCATTGACGTTGATGGCCGGGATCTTCAGCTCGCCCTTGGCCAGCATGTCCAGCAGGCGGTGGACGCCGGTGGTGGTCTCTTCGGTCACGCCGTGAACGCGGTCCAGGATGGCCGGGTATTTCTTGTGCAGCAACTCGGTCAGGTCGCCGCCGTCGTCGAGGATCATGTTGGCATCCCAAGGCGCGCCATCTTTCAGGATGGTTTGCTCAAGGCACCACTCGTATTCTTCTTCGGTTTCGCCTTTCCAGGCGTACACCGCGATACCGGCAGCGGCAATAGCAGCAGCGGCCTGATCCTGCGTGGAGAAGATGTTGCAGGAGGACCAGCGAACTTCGGCACCCAGGGCAACCAGGGTTTCGATCAGCACGGCAGTCTGAATGGTCATGTGAATGCAGCCGAGGATCTTCGCGCCCTTGAGCGGTTGCTCGCCGGCGTATTTGCGACGCAGGCCCATCAGGGCTGGCATTTCGGATTCGGCGATGATGGTTTCGCGACGGCCCCAGGCAGCCAGGGACATGTCGGCGACTTTGTAGTCGTTGAAATCGTTGGGCGTCAGTACAGCGCTCATAAGAGTCTCCATTCGTAGGGTGCGAATGGGCGCCGTTGTGCGTTTAAAGCTTGATCGGTAGGCAGGAGCCTGATCAAACAACGCCCCATCCGAGCCTGACAGGATTGACCTGCTGCAGCGCCCCTCGGACAGGTGGCGGGAAAACGGTATCAAGCGGGGATGACCGTTTTTTGAAGCGGGGGCGATTATCTTTCTTTGAGCTGTAAGTGGCAAGCTGCAAGCGGCAGGCGGTATAGAACAGCGGACCTGCTTTTAACTTGCAGCTTCAGGCTTGAAGCTTGAAGCTGGGGGTACATCAACCGCCATCTCCCAAACACCACGGAGCCCCCATGAACTTCCACACTCGCAAATGGGTAAAACCTGAAGACCTCAACCCCAACGGCACGCTGTTTGGGGGCAGTCTATTGCGCTGGATCGACGAAGAAGCGGCGATTTACGCCATCGTTCAGCTGGGTAATCAGCGCGTGGTGACCAAGTACATTTCGGAGATTAACTTCGTCAGCGCCTCGCGCCAGGGCGACATCATCGAACTGGGCATCACAGCCACCGAGTTCGGCCGTACCTCGATCACCCTGACCTGCCAGGTGCGCAACAAAATCACCCGCAAGAGCATTCTGACGGTGGAGAAGATGGTCTTCGTGAATCTGGGCGAGGACGGCCTGCCCGCGCCGCACGGCAAGACAGAAATCAGCTACGTGAAAGATCAGTTCAAGGACGAAGTGATTAACAAGTGAAACCGCACGACTTGTAGGAGCGCGCTTGCCCGCGATAACGATCTGTCTGCGCCAAATGCGTTGGCTGACAGGACTCCATCGCGGGCAAGCGCGCTCCTACAAATTCAAAGCATCAGGCCGGGTTTTTTGCCCACCAATCCCGCAGCCACTGCAAGCCTTCGCTGGTGTCGCCTTTCGGGCGGTATTCGCAGCCGACCCAACCCGTATAACCCAGGCGATCAAGCTCTTCGAACAGCCATGGGTAATTCACTTCGCCGATGTTCGGCTCATGACGATCCGGCACGCCAGCAATCTGGATGTGGCCGATGCCGGCGAAGTCGCGGCGCAGTTTGGCGGTCACGTCGCCTTCGACGATCTGGCAGTGGTAGCAGTCGAACTGGACCAGCAGATTATCAGCGCCGATAGCCTTGCGAATGTCCTGAGCCTGGTCCTGACGATTCAGAAAAAAGCCCGGAATATCCCGTGTGTTGATCGGCTCGATCAGCACCTTGATCCCGACTTTTGCTGCTTCATGTGCGGCGTAGCTCAGGTTTTCCAGATACACCGCGTGATGCCGCTCGCGCAGGTCTTCGCTGGGCAACAGGCCCGCCATCGCATGAATCCGGTCGTTGCCCAGCACGGCAGCGTATTCCAGCGCTTTTTGAAAGCCGCTGCGAAACTCTTCTTCGCGCCCCGGCAGCGACGCAATGCCTCGCTCGCCCTTACTGAAATCACCCGGCGGCATGTTGAACAGCGCTTGCTCCAGGCCGAAATCGTCCAGGCGCAATTTGATTTCAGCGGCGGTGTAATCGTAAGGAAACAGGTATTCGATCCCTTTGAATCCGTCCGCCGCCGCAGCGCCGAAACGGGCCAGAAAATCATGTTGCGGGTACATCATGCTGAGGTTGGCAGCGAAGCGAGGCATGTTAACTCCTGTCTTTTAAGGTCGGACGCCTGGCGTCTTGGGAGCCAGACGAAAAGCGTCCTGAAGCGTCAGACGAAAGGCCAGATCACCAGGGTCGCGAGGAAGCCCAGCGTGCCCAGCACAGTGACGAGGAACGTCCAGGTGCGCAAGCCGTCACCGACGTTCAGACCGGCCAGTTTGGTGAACATCCAGTAGCCCGCATCGTTGATGTGCGACATGGCCAGACCGCCGCCGCCCATCGCCAGGCAAAGCAGTGCTAGATGGTTAGGCGTCAGGTTGAGAGTCGCGATCAGCGGGCTGAGAATGCCGGCTGTGGTGACCAGCGCAACGGTGGTCGAACCCTGTACGGCGCGCAGCAACACAGTCAGCAGGAAGCCAAGCGCCAACACAGGCAAGCCCGTTGTGCGCAGCGCTTCAGAAACGACAGCGCCGATGCCGGTATCGACGAGCACTTTACCGAACACGCCGCCAGCACCGGCGATCAGGATCACCATCGCCACACCGGGCAAAGCCGAACCGATCACGTCAGACACCTGAGTACGACTCCAGCCGCGACGCGAACCCAGCAGATAGGCGCACAGCAGTGTGTCGATCAGCAATGCAACCAACGGCGCGCCTAGAACAGTCAGCACGCTGCGCAGGGTCGATTCGGCAGGCAGCATGGTGGTTGCCAGTGTACCGAGCAAAATCAACACGATCGGCAACAGAATCAAGCCAATGATCAAACCGAAGCCGGGTGCAGGGGCAGGTGGCAGTTTGGCGGCCAGGCTGCTGGCGCTTTCTTCAAGGCCCAGCGTCTTGCTGTGCGCGGCTTGGCTGGTGTTCGAGTAATCATCACGAGCCCAGGCGGCCAGGTCTTCGTTGGTGATGTGCGGACCGTAGACCTCAGCACGAATGTCATCGGTCATCGGGTAGACCTTGCGGGTCATGCGCCCGGCGATCAGGTAGCCAATCAGACACAGCACGCCAACGATGGGAATGCCGAACATCAGCACACGTCCCAGATCTGCCCCCAATTGACCGGCAGCCGCAACGGCGCCAGGGTGAGGCGGCAAGAAGGCATGCACAGACAGCAGCGCGGCACACATTGGCAGCGCGAAAATCAGCAGCGGTTTACGGGCCGCGCGGGCAACGCCGTAAGCCAGTGGCATGAGGATGATCACACCGACTTCGAAGAACACCGGAATCCCCACCATGAATCCGGCAATCGTCAACGCCAGTGGCGTACGGCGGTTGCCGAAGCGGTTGATCAGGGTTTTCGCCAGCGCTTCCGCGCCGCCGGACAGTTCAATGATGCGGCCGATCATTGCACCCAGCGCGATGATGATCGCGATGTGGCCGAGGGTCTTGCCCATGCCGCCTTCAATCGTGGCGACCAGATCGGCGGGTTTAACCCCGGCAACCAGTGCCACGATGATGCTGACCAACATGAGCGCAACGAACGGCTGAAATTTGTACTTCAGCACCAGCAACAGCAACAGGGCAATGCCTGCGCCAGCGGTCAACATCAGAAAGAGAGGAGTCATGGTGTGTGATGTCCTGTTGTTATTGTTTTCCGGCGAGGCCGGGATGCTTAAAGAGGCCGCATGCGGCCCCCGGTCAACGCTGTCGCATTACCACTTCACGCCGAACGTCTGGCGCAATTCTTCCAGCGCCGCTTCGTTCAGCGGTTCTGGTTTGGGGTTGCTCATCAGCCACAGGCGAGCGGTTTCTTCGAGCTCTTCCAGGGCGTAACAGGCTTTGGCCACCGAGCTTTCCCAGATCACCGGGCCCAGGCGCTCAAGCATCACGCCGCGCACGCTGTTAGCCAGTTGAGCGACCTGCTCGGCGACCTTCGGTGAGCCCGGACGCTCGTAGGAAATCAGCGGGATATGCCCGACTTTCATTACCTGGTACGGCGTGAGCGGGGGAAGAATGTCGTCCTGTTGCCAGACGCCAGCGAGGGTCAGCGCCACCAGATGCGTGGAATGGGTGTGAACCACGCCGCCAACGCCAGGATTGCGGTCGTAGACCTCGCGATGCAGAGCAAGAGTCTTCGAAGGCTTGTCACCGGATACCCACTCACCCGCCAGATTGACCTTGGCGATGGACGCAGGATCGAGACGACCCAGGCAGGCGTCAGTCGGCGTGATCAGCCAGCCGTCGTCGAGGCGGGCGCTGATGTTGCCAGCGCTACCGACCGTGTAGCCCCGGCCATACAGCAATCGGCCGACGGTGCAGATTTCTTCGCGCAGGGTATTTTCAGTGCTCATTGCGCACCTCCGGCCAGTTGCTTGAGGGCTTTGTCGAAGAAGTCGCGACCGCCGAAGTTGCCGGACTTGAGCGCCAGCGCCAACGGTTGCGCCCCGGTGCTTTGCGTCGCCGGAACGCCCGGATCGATCTGTGCGCCAATCTTCAGCAGCTGCACGCCAAGGGCTTGAACCACCGCGCCGGAGGTTTCTCCACCCGCCACCACGAAGCGACGCACTCCGGCTTGCAACAGGCCGTGAGCAATCTGCCCCAACGCGTCTTCGACCAGAGCGCCTGCGCGTTCGACGCCCAGTTTTTGCTGCACGGCTTTGACTTCATCGGGAGAGCTGGTGGCGTAGATCAGCACGGTCTGCCCGGCATCCCGCGCAAACGCCAGCGCCTGTTCAACCACCGGTTGACCGTCGGCCAGTGCCAGTGGGTCGATACGCAGGGCGGGGCGACCGGCTGCAAGCCAGGCCGCTACCTGACCGTTGGTGGCCACCGAAGCGCTGCCCGCGAGCACCACTTCACCGCCGCTGATATCTGCCAGCTTCGATGCATCGATGTCGCGCAGCTTGCCCGCCTTGCGGAAGTTACCCGGCAAACCCAGCGCCAAGCCTGAGCCACCAGTCAGCAGCGGCAAGTCGGCACAGGCGGCGCCGAGGGTGTAGAGATCGGCGTCCGACAGTGCATCGGCCACGGCCATACTTACGCCATCAGCGCGCAGTTCTGCGATGCGCGCGCGCACGCTTTCGACGCCTTGTGACACGCTGTCGTAACGCAGCAGACCAACCTTCTTCTGGGTTTGCGATTGCAGCACGCGCACCAGATTGGCGTCGGTCATCGGCGTCAACGGATGGTTTTGCATGCCGCATTCGTTGAGCAGTTGGTCCTGTACGAACAAATGACCACGGAAGATCGTGCGGCCGTTTTCCGGGAACGCCGGGCAGGCCAGGGTGAAGTCGCTGCCCAGTTTTGCCAGCAGCGCTTCACTGACCTGACCGATGTTGCCGGCGGCAGTTGAATCGAAGGTGGAGCAGTACTTGAAGAAGATCTGCTCGCAGCCTTGGTCTTGCAGCCATTGCAGCGCTGCAAGGGACTCGGCAACCGCGTCGGCGGCTGGCGTGGTACGGGATTTCAAGGCAATGACGATCGCGTCGGCGTCCATGTCCGCCAGGCTGTCTGCGCTGGGGATCCCGATGCTTTGCACGGTACGCATGCCGCCGCGCACCAGCATGTTGGCAAGGTCCGTGGCGCCGGTGAAGTCATCGGCGATGCAGCCCAGCAATGGGCGAATGGTTGCGCTCATTACAGTTTCCTCAGGCTTGATCAGGCTTGGCGACAGGCAGCGTGATGCCCGGGAAAATCTTGATGACGGCCGAGTCGTCTTCGCGGCCAAAGCCTGCGGTGGAGGCCTGCATGAACATCTGGTGAGCGGTGGAGGACAGCGGCAGCGGGAATTTACTGGCGCGGGCGGTATCCAGTACCAGGCCCAGGTCCTTGACGAAGATGTCCACAGCGGACAGCGGCGTGTAGTCGGCTTTCAGGATGTGCGGCACGCGGTTTTCGAACATCCACGAATTGCCTGCGCTGTTGGTGATCACTTCGTACAACGCGTCAGCGTCGACGCCTTCACGCAAGCCCAGCGCCATGGCTTCGGCGCTGGCTGCGATGTGAACGCCAGCCAGCAGCTGATTGATGATTTTGACTTTCGAGCCCAGACCGTGGACGTCACCCAGGCGGTAGACCTTGCCAGCCATGCCGTTCAGGACCGCGTCGGCTTTGGCGTAGGCATCAGCCGGGCCGGAGGTCATCATGGTCATCTGGCCGGAAGCGGCCTTGGCTGCGCCGCCGGAGATCGGGGCGTCGAGGTACAGCAGGTTTTCTTTGGCCAGACGCTCGCCCAGTTCAATCGCGAAGGTTGGCGCGACGGTGGCGCAGCCGATGACGAGGCTGCCAGGACGCAAGGCGGCGATTGCGCCGTTGTCGCCGAACAGTACGGATTCAGTCTGTTCTGCGTTGACTACGACTGTCACGATCACATCGCACAGCGCTGCCATAGCGGCAGGGGAGGCGCAGGCGACGCCGCCTTCGGTGGCAAATTGTTCGGTGACGGCGGTGCGCACATCACAGGCGTGGACGTTGAAGCCGCTGCGCAGCAGTGAACGGGCGATGCCCAACCCCATGGCGCCCAAACCGATAACGCCGACATTCTTGTTATTCATGGTGTGTCTCCTCGGGTCGCACGCCGAAACCGCTTCACCGGCGCTCGAATGTGTTGTTCGAAACTGTGAAAACGATAGTGAACCTGTGATCGGATAATGTGAAGTGTTTTTTTAAATTCACAAAACTTAACATTGGCACGAGATCGCAGGCACAAAAAAGCCCCGGATCAATCCGAGGCTGGAAATGTATAGCGGCTTAGCGATTTGACGCAGTTTGTGTGGGAGCGGACCTGTCCGCGAAGACTGTAGTTCAGGCGAAACATTCGTTGCGGATGTACCAGCCTCTTCGCGGACAGTTCCGCTCCCACGTTTGAGGATCAGGATCGGCGCGCGTGCTCTACTGCTTGCCACCCACCGACGCCAGCATCAACTCCACGCCCTGCCTGCGAATCGCTTCCGCTGCAGCTTCGGCCAGGTTTTCATCGCTGATGATCGCGTCGAATTGTTCAAGCCCGGCGACCTTGTACATACCGAAGGTGCCGTATTTAGAACTGGTCGTGAGCAGTACCGAGCGCGAGGCTGATTGCATGGCGGCTTGCTTGACCTCGACCTTGAGCGCAGATGGGGTGGTGGTGCCGCGCTGCAGATCCCACGAGCTGGTGGACATGAACGCCACGTCGGTCGCGAGTTGACGCAGGGTCGCGGCGGCCAGACCGCCCACGCACGAGCGGTTGGGGTGGTCGAGCAAGCCTCCGGTGTGAATCACATCCACATGGGTAGCATCGGCTAGGGCATGCACCACGCCGAAGTCATTGGTCACAACCGTCATGCCAGCCAGCGCGACGATGTGCGGCACGATTTCCAGCGTGCTGGTGCCGGCGTCCAGATAAACCGTCATTTCCGGGTGCAACAAACTCGCGGCCAGACGTGCCATGGCTTGTTTGTGCGGCAGCTCGACGACGGCTTTGGATTGATGGCTGGGTTCGCTGTGAACCTGGCTGGCGATGCGTACGCCGCCTGTCACCGAGTAAGCACGGCCGCTTTGTTCGAGCAGTGCAATGTCGCGGCGAACGGTCATGTGCGAGCAATCGAACATCTCCACCAACTGATGCACGCTCAACACCTGATGTTTGCGCAACTGACGCAGCATCAACTCCCGGCGTTGCTCGGGAATCATCGGTGCAGCGCCGGTGATCGCAGTGTCCTCGTTGCTAACCATTGGTGCTCCTGGGCCATATGACGGCCAGCTGAAGCTGGCGCTGGTGGCATCTTAGCCAATCGCGCCAGCGCTGACAGCAGATGTTACGACTTCAATGCGTCGTAGCGGACTCAGCCACAGCCGGTTCGCGGGTCACAGCCTTGACCAGCTTGCCGATGCTCAAACCCTGCAACAGGATCGATGACAGCACCACGATGTAGGTGATGCTCAGCAACAGATCGCGTTCCGGGCCTAGCGGCAACGCCAGCGCCAATGCAACCGAAACCCCGCCACGCAGGCCGCCCCAGGTCAGGATGCGAATGGTGCCGCGCGGCACTTCACGCCAGCGGCGCATCAGCAAAATCGCAGGTGCCACGGTCAGTAGGCGCGACAGCAGGATCGCCACCGCCAACATCCCTGCCGCCAGCAAGTGCAGCCACGAGAACGGCAGCAGCAACAGCTCCATGCCGATCAATGCAAACAGCAGCGCGTTGAGCATGTCATCAAGCAACTCCCAGAAGCCATCCAGATAGCGGCGGGTCATGTCATTCATCGCTAGATTGCGGCCCAGATTACCGATGATCAGACCGGCGACCACCATCGCAATCGGCGCCGAAACATGCAGCTCGGTGGACATTGCCGAGCCGCCGATCACCAGAGCGAGGGTCAACATCACTTCGATCTGATGCTGCTCGATGCTCTTGATCATCAGGTACACCGCATAACCGATCAGCCCGCCGAACAGGGCGCCGCCGATGGCTTCATGCACGAAGAGCATGGCGGTTTCGCCCACCGTCGGCGTCTCGCCCAGCTGCGCTATGCCCAGCAATACGGTGAAGACCACGACCGCTGTGCCATCGTTAAACAGTGATTCGCCGACGATGGTGGTTTTCAGGGGTTTTGACGCATTGGCCGTACGCAGCACGCCCAGCACAGCGATCGGGTCCGTGGGCGAAATCAATGCGCCGAACAGCAGACAGTAGAGGAAGCTCACGTGCCAGCCGAACATCGCGAAAATCCAATAGGCCAGGGCGCCGATCACTGTGGTGGCGATCAGCACGCCAAAGGTTGCGAGCAAGCCGATGGGCCAGCGGTAGTTTTTCAGATCCGACAGGTTGACGTGCAAGGCGCCTGCAAACAGCAAAAACGACAGCATCCAGTTCATCAGCAGATCGCCGAAATCGATCTGGCCGATCAGGCTTTGCACGCGCTCTTCCATGCCGGGAAAACCCAGCAGACTCAACGATTGGAGAATCAGCGAGAACAGCAGTGCAGTGACCATCACGCCGATGGTAGGCGGCAGACCGATGAAACGAAAGTTCACATACGTGAGCAGCGAAGTAAGGCAGATAAAACCAGCGGCGAGTTCAAGCATTCGGAGTCCTGTGATTGCAATTCAAATCCTGCACGGACGACCTGGCAGTCGAGCGGCGTGCAGGGGTTTGATGTGCTGGCGACAGATGCAGGCACATCTTTCGCAGGCCCAGTGCCAGCTTCGCGAGCAAGCTCGGCTCCAACAGGGAGCGCGTTCGGCTATCCTCGACGGCCTCGCATCGCCGTCATCGAGTATTCATCACTCGCAGGACGGTACAACCGCCCGAACAAACCTGCCGGGCTCATAAGGAGATCATGTGCTGGCGACAATCCTGGTCCTGATTGCAGCGGTGCTGCACGCCACTTGGAACACGTTGATCAAGTTCAGCGGCGAGCGCCTGCTGGTCATTGCGAGTATGGATATTGTCGCGTTCATTCTTGCCGTCATAGCCGTAGGTTTCGTTTCCCCGCCTGCGGCCGAGGTCTGGCCCTGGCTGATCGCCTCAGCACTGTTTGAACTGTTGTATCGCGCGCTGCTGATCCGCGCTTATCGAGTGGGGGATTTAGGCTTGGTCTATCCACTGATGCGGGGGTTGTCGCCATTGGTGGTGCTGGCGCTGACCCTGTTCTTTGCCGGAGAGCAGCTCAGTACCCAACAGATTTTTGGCATTCTGCTGATCCCCTGCGGGATGATTTGCTTGCTGTGGCAGGGCGGCGGCGGAGATCGACTGCCGTGGTCGATGCTGCCGGTGGTGGGACTGATAGGCTTGTGTATCGGCTGTTACACCTGGATCGACGGCCAGGCGCTAAAGCTTGGCGTCGCGCCGCTGAACTATCTCGTATGGCTAACGCTGGTCAGCGCCTGGCCCTTCCCGCTACTGGCAATGGTCGGCAAACGCCCGGCGTTCATGTTGTTCTGGCGCGAGCAATGGAAGCTGGGGTTGAGTGTCGGTTTCTGCGTTTTGTTCAGCTACGCGCTGGTGCTGTGGGCGATGCAACTGGGCTCGGTTGCCGAAGCCGCTGCATTACGCGAAGTCAGCGTGGTGCTGGTGGTGCTGTTCGGTATGCGTTATCTGAAAGAACCTTTCGGTCGGCCCCGGCTCTTAGCCTGTGGACTGGTATTACTCGGGATGCTTCTGATGAAGCTCAAATTCTAAGAAAAGGATGTAGTTATGACCGTTGCTTTCTGGTGCGTGTTGATCGTAATTCTGCTGCCGCTGGTATGTACTTCCATCGCGAAGTTCAGCAGCGGCAAATTCAGTTCACGACAGAATCACGATCCGCGGGACTTTCTCGACCGCCTCGAAGGTCTTCCACGCCGCGCCCACAATGCGCAGCTCAACAGTTTCGAAGCCATTCCCGGTTTTGCTGCTGCCGTGATCATCGCTCACATTGCCGGTGTCGCGCAGTTGGTGACCATTGATGTGCTGGCTGTTTTGTTCGTAACCACGCGCCTGCTCTACATCATTTTTTATCTGGCCGATTGGGCTGCGCTGCGTTCGCTGGCATGGCTTGCGGGCCTGGCGTTGGTGGTGTCGCTGTTTGTCGTGTCGGCTTGATTCCCGCGTATGACTTTCAAGTATTTGGGATGTGTGGCGCTCGCCTGTCTGGCGCTGAGCGCGTGCGGCGGGGTCGATCCGAACTCGCCGCTGGGGCAGCGCAAGGCCATCTTCAAGGAGATGCTTAAGACCAGCGAGGAAATGCGCGGGATGCTGCGCGGTCGTGTGCCGTTCGAGGGTCAGCGTTTTGCCGACAACTCGGTCAAGCTCGACGGTCTGTCCCACGAGCCATGGAAACATTTCCCCGCAGTGCGAGAGGCCGATCACACCAGCGCCAAGGATGACGTCTGGCAAAAACAGGCGCGTTTTCAGGAATTGGCGCGGTCGCTTGAGTCAGCAACCGGCGAGTTGGTGATCGCGAGCCAGGTCCGACCGTTCCGCAAAAGCGTGCTGGACCCTGCGTTGGCGAAGGTCGAAGGCGCGTGTGATGCGTGTCACAAGGAGTTTCGGGATCATTGAGTTGGTCCCCACTGTAGGAGCGCGCTTGCCCGCGATGGCGGTGTGTCATACGACATTTTTATCTGGTATGACTCAATCGCGGGCAAGCGCGCTCCTACAGTTGGTCAGTTATTCATCATCCTGATCCGGCTGCACCTTCTCCAGCTCAGTCTGGGCGTCTTGTAGCTCTTTGCGCGACTCGGCCAGTTTGTCTTTTCGCTTGTCGATCTTCTCTGGATCGCCCTTGCTCATGGCTTTGTTCAGATCGGCCTGACGGCGACTGACTTCACGCTTGGCCTCGAATACTTTTTGTTCCTGCTCCTTAAGCAAGGTCGCGTCATTGCAATTGGCAGTCACTTCGCTGAGGGCTTTTTCCAGCCCGGCCTGCTGATTGCTGTTGCTTGCGGCTTTTGCGTGTTCAATCTGCGTGCTGATGTCTTGCCGTTTGGCTGCACATCCGCTCAGGGCGGGGGCCGGCTCGGCGGCGAATGCGGGGGCGGCGAATAATCCCAGGGCAGCGAACACCACCAGCGGTGACAAGCGTTTCATATAAAGCTCCTTGAAAACGGAAATACCGGACGCTCAGCACAATCGTCCGGCGTAAATAAAGTGACTAAAACCCATCAATACCTTGGCTGCGCAGTTGTGTGCCAAGTATCTGTACCTGCGGGTCCTGAAAAAAAGCGAGCAACTGTTTTGCACAGCCTGGGCCTATGCCCGGTTCTGCCTGCCACTGTTCGGCAGTGCGTGATGCCAGTTCGTCCCATCGGTGACCCAGTTGGGCGCTTCCGGTAGGCGGTAAACCGATAGCTTTCAGCCATACCTGAAACGGCTGTTCGCGCGCACTTTGAAAAACATGCAACAGTTTAGCGCTGCTGCGCTCACCAAGGCCCGGAATGTTACCAAGCTGTGCGCTGTCGAGCGTCATCCAATCGAGTAGGCCTTCTACTCTTCCGGCCCGAATCAGCTTGTCCCACGTTCCCGGCCCTACGCCGGCAAGGTTCAAACCCTTTTTGCCGCTCAGCCAGATCAATCGCGCACGAAACTGATCCATGCAAGCGGGTGCGATTTGCAGGCAGCTCAAGGCGTGGTAATCAGCGGTTTGTGGTGCATTCAGCTCTGCGCGTTCAACGCTGCGCGAAACCACGCCGTCCAGCCGTGGAATGGTCAACCCGGCCAGGCTGACGGCCACTTGATCGCCGGGACGAATGTCCAGTTCCTGCCAGCGCTGCAACGAACCGACACTGAGGCGGCTGATCTTGCGGTCGTCGAGCTGGACAGGCTTGAGGTCTAGCACAGGCGTAATCCGACCGCTGCGGCCGACATTGAAGTTAACCGCTCGCACCTCGGCCAATACTTGGGCAAAAGGGTATTTCCACGCGGCGATCCAATACGGAGCCTTTGCCTGCCAGCGCTCGACAGGTGGGCGCTCGCCCTGGCGCATCACCACACCGTCGGTGGCAAACGGCATGGGTGAGCGATACCAATGCTCGCGCCATTTTTGTGCCTGAGCAAAACTCTCAATCGGTTCGCTCAGGTCCATGCTGTCGTCAAAGCCCAATGCCCGTAGACCCGCCAGCCGCTCCCTCATGGTGACCGGGCCATCCGGCCAGTCCCAGACAAACAGCCCGATAGTCGCGCCTTCCTGCTCGCTGATCGACGTGCGCGCCAGCAATCCTGCCACCTTGCTGCGGGCATTCAGGCTGCCAGCATCAGCCTGGACGTGGCCGCTCAGTTTCCAATACAGCTCGCCTTGCAGGATCAGAGTTTTTTGCCACGGCAGATACTTTGGAATCGCTTCAATGACTTGAGCCTTGTCACTCCAGTCCTGACCTTTGACGCCGTCGCCCCGGCTGATGACCTGAGCCAGCGCGCCATCCTCGTAAACCAGCGTGACCGCTACACCGTCTACCTTCGGCTGAATCCACAGATCGGTGCGACCGTTGAGCCAGGCTTGAACGGCGATTTCATCGGGCAGTTTGTTCAAACCGGTATGGGGAATGGGGTGTCGTTGCGGTCCACCCGCGGTGATCAACGGACTGTCAGCGGAGGCCTGCGGAGTTTTGAAACAGCTTTTCAGATGCGCCAAACGCTCCACGGATTGGTCGTAAAGCTCATCGGCCACCAGCGAAACCCCTTCGCGGTGATAGCTGTCGTTCCAGCGGCTGATCTGGGTGTGTAGCGAGGAGATTTCCGATCGGGCTTTGACCGGCGGCCAGTCGGGGCAGGGGGTTGCGTAGGAGGGAAGAGAGAGCAGCGCGAAAACGGCGCAAATAAGCAGGCGAAGGGAGAGCAGCATCGAAGCATCCTTGCTTGAGGGGGGCTCAAGAGGCTAGCTGATGCAGGGTTGGAATCGAATTCGGTGTGGTTACCGGGTTTTGCGATGCACGCCGGTATTTCTGTAGGAGCCCACTTGTTGGCGAAGCGGCTGACGCGGTGTATCCGTCATGACGCTTCGCCAACAAGTTCGCTCCTACAGGGAACCGAGCTGTGTATTACAAACCGGCGGCAGCGCGAAGACCTTCGGCGCGGTCGGTTTTTTCCCAGGTGAACGTGGTGAAGGTGTCGTCGCCCACGGTCTTGGTTTCCGGCGTGCGGCCGAAGTGGCCGTAAGCTGCGGTTTCCTGATACATCGGGTGCAGCAGGTCGAGCATGGTGGTGATTGCATAAGGGCGCAGATCGAAGTGCTCACGCACCAGTTGCACGATCTTGTCGTCGCTGATCTTGCCAGTGCCGAAGGTGTTCAACGAGATCGAAGTCGGTTGCGCAACGCCGATGGCGTAGGACACCTGAATCTCGCAGCGCTCGGCCAGGCCTGCAGCGACGATGTTCTTGGCCACATAGCGACCGGCGTAGGCCGCAGAGCGGTCAACCTTCGACGGATCTTTACCGGAGAACGCGCCGCCGCCGTGACGGGCCATGCCGCCGTAGCTGTCAACGATGATCTTGCGTCCGGTCAGGCCGCAGTCGCCCACCGGGCCACCGATGATGAAGTTGCCGGTGGGGTTGATGTGGAACTGGGTGTCTTTGTGTAGCAAGTGTGCAGGCAGCACATGCTTGACGACCAGCTCCATCACGCCTTCGCGCAGGTCGGCGTAGGACACGTCAGGGTTGTGCTGAGTCGACAGAACCACTGCGTCGATGCCGACCACGATGCCGTTTTCATAGCGGCAGGTGACCTGGGATTTCGCATCCGGGCGCAGCCAAGGCAATTGGCCGGATTTGCGGGCTTCGGCCTGGCGCTTGACCAACTGGTGCGAGAACGCGATTGGCGCAGGCATCAGCTCAGGGGTTTCGTTGCTGGCGTAGCCGAACATCAGGCCTTGGTCGCCGGCGCCTTGATCCTCAGGCTTGCTGCGGTCAACGCCTTGAGCGATGTCCACCGACTGCTTGCCGATGATGTTCATCACGCTACAGGTCGCGCCGTCGAAGCCGACATTGGAGCTGTTGTAGCCGATGTCGAGAATCACGTTACGGACGATGTCTTCCAGATCGACCCAGGCCGAAGTGGTGACTTCACCGGCGATAATCGCAACACCGGTCTTGACCAGTGTTTCACACGCCACGCGGGCAAATTTGTCTTCGGCAATAATGGCGTCCAGAACTGCATCGGAGATCTGGTCGGCGATTTTGTCCGGGTGCCCTTCGGACACGGACTCGGAGGTGAAAAGGGAGTATTCGCTCATCTCGACGGGTTTCCTGATTGATACCGATGTTGAGTGTCGCCAGCCGGTCGCTGAAAGTGGCGGACCTGTATCTGGAAACCATTACGTAAGCCTACGTACAGACTTTCCCCGGGGACCAGCCCCGCAGCGATGGCCCAACGGGCCAGATCTTCCTGTTCAAAACCCAACCAGAGATCGCCGCAGGCCTCCTTGGCCCAGCTCTGGTCGTGGCTGCACAACTCCGTCACCAGCAGGCTACCGCCCGGCTGCAACAGGTTGGCCAATTGTTTCAATGCTTCAGCCGGCGCGGCGAAATGGTGAAGCACCATGTTCAAGACCACGCAGTTGGCTTGCAGCTGGACGTCGCCCAGAACGTCGGCCAGTCGCAAGTCAACGTTACCCAACGCTTTGCGCTGGCACAGTTGTCTGGCCAGATCTAGCATTTCCGGGCTGTTGTCGAGGGCCGTGACATGGCGAAAGCGTTGCGCCAGATCAGGCAAGAAACCACCGTCACCCGGGCCGACTTCCAGCGCTGTCGCCTCCGCGTCAAAGCTCAGCTTGTCCAGCAAGGACAACAGGCTGTCGCGGTATTGCGCAATGCCCGCGATCAAATCCTGCTGGGCGCGAAATTTCTCGGCGGTGCGGGCGAAAAAATCCTGACTGGCCGCCGCGCGTTGGCGATGTACCAATCCGATTCTTGCCTGGACGTCCTCGGGCAAGGTGAGTCCATCTGCCTCTTCGAGCAAAGCGGTGTGCAGCTTGCCGCCAGTTTGTTCGATATGGGGCAGGGCGCGGCGATAGAAAATCGCATTGCCTTCACGACGCGTGGCCACCAGATCAGCCTGCGCCAGCACCTTCAAGTGATGGCTCATGCCCGACTGGCCGATGGCGAAAATCTGCGCCAGCTCCAGCACACCGAATGAATCGTTGGACAAGGCCCGCAACACATTCAGCCGCAGCGGGTCGCCCCCGGCCTTGCACAAGGCAGCCAGGTCGTCGCAAGGATCATGGTTAATGACGGGCACACGAAGATTCATAAGGCAGGCAGTCTAGTTATCGGTCTGCCAAGCCGCAAGACCAATATCAAAATGTTTTGATATTGGTCGATGGGTGGCAATCACATGGTGTCGTGATTCCGACCTCAGGGTGCGTTAGGGTAGTCAGCTGAGATAAATACCCCCCGGCAACTCATGAAAATCGAGATGCCGCGTTATCTGTCATTGCCCCCAAGCTATGCCTGAGGGAAAATGGTCGCCTTTTTCAGATCCCATATTCTTTCTGCCCCAGGAGATCAGCGATGCCCAGCCGTCGTGAGCGTGCCAATGCCATTCGTGCCCTCAGCATGGATGCCGTGCAAAAGGCCAACAGCGGCCACCCAGGTGCCCCGATGGGCATGGCGGATATCGCTGAAGTCCTCTGGCGTGACTACCTGAAACACAACCCGACCAACCCGCTATTCGCCGATCGTGACCGCTTCATCATGTCCAACGGCCATGGCTCGATGCTGGTGTACTCGCTCCTGCACCTGACCGGTTACGACCTGTCCATCGACGACCTGAAAAACTTCCGCCAACTGCACAGCCGCACCCCGGGCCACCCGGAATACGGTTACACCCCGGGCGTTGAAACCACCACCGGCCCACTGGGTCAGGGTTTTGCAAACGCCGTTGGTTTCGCGGTGGCCGAGAAGACTCTCGCCGCTCAATTCAACCGTCCCGGCCACAACATCGTCGACCACCACACCTACGTGTTCATGGGTGATGGTTGCATGATGGAAGGCATCTCCCACGAAGTTGCGTCCCTGGCCGGTACGCTGCAACTGGGCAAACTGATCGCTTTCTACGATGACAACGGCATCTCCATTGATGGCGAAGTCGAAGGCTGGTTTACCGACGACACGCCAAAGCGTTTCGAAGCCTACGGCTGGCAAGTCATTCGCAACGTTGACGGCCATGATTCTGAAGAAATCAAAACCGCCATCGACACCGCGCGTAAGAGCGATCAGCCAACCCTGATCTGCTGCAAAACCACCATCGGTTTTGGTTCGCCAAACAAGCAAGGCAAGGAAGAGTGCCACGGCGCTCCACTGGGCAACGACGAAATCGCCCTGACCCGCGCTGCGCTGAAATGGACCCACGGCCCGTTCGAAATCCCGGCTGACATCTACGCCGAGTGGAACGCCAAGGAAAAAGGCCTCGCGACCGAAGCTGAATGGGATCAACGCTTCGCGGCTTATTCCGCAGCGCACCCTGAATTGGCCAACGAGCTGATCCGTCGCATGAGCGGCGAGCTGCCAGCTGACTTTGCGGAAAAATCCGCTGCCTACGTCGCTGAAGTCAACGCCAAGGGCGAAACCATCGCCAGTCGTAAAGCCAGTCAGAACGCCTTGAGCGCTTTCGGCCCGCTGCTGCCTGAGTTCCTCGGCGGTTCTGCTGACCTGGCCGGTTCCAACCTGACGATCTGGAAAGGCTGCAAGAGCATTACCGGCGAAGACGCCAGCGGCAACTACTTGCATTACGGCGTCCGCGAGTTCGGCATGGGCGCCATCATGAACGGTATCGTGCTGCACGGCGGCTTCGTGCCTTACGGCGCAACGTTCCTGATCTTCATGGAATACGCTCGTAACGCGGTGCGTATGTCGTCGCTGATGAAGAAGCGCGTCATTTATGTATTCACCCACGACTCCATCGGTCTGGGCGAAGACGGCCCGACGCACCAGCCAATCGAGCAACTGACCAGCTTGCGCACCACGCCGAACCTGGACACCTGGCGTCCAGCAGACGCCGTGGAATCGGCAGCGGCCTGGAAATACGCCATCGAGCGTAACGACGGTCCTTCGGCAATGATCTTCTCCCGTCAGAACCTGACCCATCAGGCTCGCGATGCAGAACAGCTGGAAAACATCACCCGTGGCGGTTATGTGCTGCGCTATTGCGTGGGCGAGCCTGAGCTGATCCTGATCGCTACCGGTTCGGAAGTGGGTCTGGCTGTTCTGGCCTACGACCAACTGACGGCTTCGGGTCGCAATGTGCGTGTAGTCTCCATGCCGTGCACCAGCGTATTCGAAGCGCAGGACGCCTCTTACAAGCAGTCGGTTCTGCCGTTGCAGGTCAGCGCGCGTATCGCCCTCGAAGCAGCCCACGCTGACTACTGGTACAAATACGTGGGCCTGGAAGGCCGCGTGATCGGCATGACCACCTTCGGCGAGTCGGCGCCAGCGCCTGCGCTGTTCGAAGAGTTCGGCTTCACACTGGAGAACGTCATTTCCACGGCTGAAGAGCTGCTGGAAGACTGATCCACGATGCGTCCTCTTGTAGGAGCGCGCTTGCCCGCGAACGGTCTATCAGCGACATTTTTGTTGACTGACAGAATGCATTCGCGGGCAAGCGCGCTCCTACAGGTTTAACGATTGCCTGCGAGTACCCCATGCCCCCATCCCGTCCTTATCGAGTCGCACTCAACGGTTACGGCCGTATCGGCCGCTGCGTCTTGCGCGCGCTGTGCGAGCGTGGAGCCAAGGCCGGTTTTGAAGTGGTGGCGATCAACGATCTGGCCGACATGGCCAGCCTCGAATACCTCACGCGCTTTGACTCTACACACGGCCGGTTTCCCGGCGAAGTGCGGGTCGAAGGCGATTTCCTGCATATCAATGACCACGTCATCAAAGTGTTTCGCAGCGCGACGCCCGAAGGCATCGACTGGGACACGCTGGACATTGACCTGGTGCTTGAATGTTCAGGCGTCTACAACACCCGCGCCGATGGCGAGCGCTTTCTCGCTGCCCGCGCGCCGCGTGTATTGTTCTCCCAGCCCATGGCCAGCGAAGCTGATGTCGATGCCACCATCGTTCATGGCATCAATCAGCACACGCTGACCGGGCACGAACTGCTGGTGTCGGCGGCCTCCTGCACGACCAACTGCAGCGTACCGTTGCTGCAATTGCTCGATCAGGCGCTGGGTCTGGATTACATCATGATCACCACCATTCACTCGGCGATGAACGATCAGCCGGTGATTGATGCTTATCACCATGAAGACCTGCGCCGGACTCGTTCGGCTTTTCAGTCGATCATTCCGGTGTCCACTGGTCTGGCGCGCGGGATCGAGCGGCTGTTGCCGGAACTTGCGGGCCGAATTCAGGCCAAAGCTGTTCGAGTGCCGACGGTCAACGTCTCGTGCCTGGACATCACGCTGCAAACTGCGCGTGATACCAATGCCGTGGAGATCAACCGGATTCTGCGCGAGGCCGCCACCAGCGGCCCGCTGAAGGGGTTGTTGGCTTATACCGAATTGCCGCACGCCAGTTGTGATTTCAACCATGACCCTCATTCGGCCATTGTCGATGCCAGTCAGACCCGTGTTTCCGGCCCTCGACTGGTGAACCTGCTGGCCTGGTTCGACAATGAATGGGGGTTTGCTAACCGAATGCTGGACGTCGCCGAGCACTACCTGCGCGTCTCGCAACAACAACAGTAAAAACAGGGAAAGCCTCATGACCGTGTTGAAGATGACCGACCTCGATCTGCAAGGTAAGCGTGTACTGATCCGTGAAGACCTCAACGTTCCGGTCAAGGACGGTGTCGTCACCAGCGATGCACGCATTCTTGCATCGCTGCCGACCATCAAGCTGGCGCTGGAAAAGGGCGCGGCTGTCATGGTCTGCTCCCACCTGGGTCGTCCGACCGAAGGTGAATTCTCCGCCGAAAACAGCCTCAAGCCAGTCGCCGAGTACCTGAGCAAAGCCTTGGGTCGTGAAGTGCCGTTGGTGGCCGATTATCTGGACGGCTTCGATATCAAGGCCGGCGACATCGTGCTTTTCGAGAACGTGCGCTTCAACAAGGGCGAGAAAAAGAACACTGACGAGCTGGCGCACAAATACGCCGCTTTGTGTGATGTGTTCGTGATGGATGCGTTCGGCACTGCTCACCGCGCCGAAGGCTCGACCCACGGCGTTGCCAAGTTCGCCAAAGTCGCCGCCGCCGGTCCCCTGCTGGCCAACGAACTGGATGCACTGGGCAAAGCACTGGGCTCACCTGCCAAACCAATGGCGGCGATTGTTGCCGGTTCCAAGGTTTCCACCAAACTCGATGTGCTCAACAGCCTGAGCACGATCTGCGATCAACTGATCGTTGGTGGCGGCATCGCCAATACGTTCCTCGCCGCCGCCGGTCATAAAGTCGGCAAATCGCTGTACGAGCCGGATCTGCTGGACACCGCCCGTTCCATTGCCGCCAAGGTCAGCGTGCCGTTGCCGGTTGATGTGGTTGTGGCGAAAGCTTTCGCTGAAGACGCTGAAGCGACCGTCAAACTGATTGCCGACGTGTCTGACGACGACATGATTCTCGACATCGGGCCACAGACCGCCAAGCAGTTCGCCGAACTGTTGAAATCTTCCAAGACTATTCTTTGGAATGGCCCGGTTGGCGTGTTTGAGTTCGATCAGTTCGGTGAAGGCACCAAAACTCTCGCCAAGGCCATTGCCGACAGCTCGGCGTTCTCGATTGCAGGCGGCGGCGACACGCTGGCGGCGATTGATAAATATGGCATTGCCGATCAAATCTCCTACATTTCTACCGGTGGCGGCGCGTTCCTCGAGTTCGTCGAGGGCAAGGTGCTGCCAGCCGTGGAAATCCTGGAACAACGCGCCAAAGCCTGAATATCAGGCTTTGGAGAAGGGGAGTCACATGGTCAAGCCATTACCACTGTTGCTGATAGCAGGTCTGCTGGGCGGTTGTGCCAGCAAGCCTGAAGCCGAGGAGGCGCAGCCGGCTGGAAGCGAGTTGCTTCATGTCAGCTGCTATCAGGCAGGCTGGCAGGCTGAAACCGTGCCGGTCGTTTATAAGCGCGGTGGTCCCGAGTTCTGGGAAAAATATGACTTCATGCCGGCCGTTGGGCCTGTAGCCTGCCGATAGGCGCGGTAATTGCGTGTGATCAGTGACATATCAATGACCCAGGAGTGGTAATGAAAGGCTTGATTGCCCTTGCGATACTTGCAGTGCTGGGCGGTTGCGCCAGCATGACGGCCTCCAAACCGGCCGAGCCATGGACCCATTGGGTGTGTGACAGCAAGGCTGAAATCTACTGGCGTTACGTAGACCTGGCTAAAAAAGAGGTCGATGTGCGTTTGAATCAAAGCGAGCAGGTGTTTCGGCTCAAAGCCGAACCTGGCGCATCCGGCGCGCTGTACAGTAACGGCGTGCTGGCGTTCGACAACAAAGGTAGCGATGGCCTGGTTTACTGGGACGCGACCAACGATTTAATCGGTCGAGGCTGCAAAGCGCAGTAATCGCCTTGCACCCTGATCGACGCGGTACCGGGCTTGTGCGTCATAGGCCCCTATAATTTGAACAGCAGCCGCCAACACGGCAGGCATGCACGATTAACGACCCTACCGGGAGAGAAAAAGACAATGGCACTTATCAGCATGCGCCAGCTGTTGGACCACGCAGCCGAATTCGGCTATGGCGTCCCTGCATTCAACGTGAACAACCTGGAACAGATGCGCGCCATTATGGAAGCGGCTGACAAGACCGATTCCCCGGTGATCGTTCAGGCTTCGGCCGGTGCGCGCAAATATGCCGGTGCGCCTTTCCTGCGCCACCTGATCCTCGCGGCAATCGAAGAATTCCCACACATCCCGGTGGTTATGCACCAGGACCACGGCACCAGCCCTGACATCTGCCAGCGTTCTATCCAGCTGGGCTTCAGCTCGGTGATGATGGACGGCTCCCTGCGTGAAGATGGCAAAAGCCCGGCCGACTACGACTACAACGTCGACGTCACTCAACGCGTTGTGGCCATGGCTCACGCCTGTGGCGTTTCGGTTGAAGGTGAGCTGGGTGTGCTCGGTTCTTTGGAAACCGGTATGGCCGGTGAAGAAGACGGCGTCGGCGCAGAAGGCATGCTCGACCACAGCCAGATGCTGACCGATCCAGAAGAAGCCGCTGACTTCGTCAAGCGCACCAACGTCGATGCCCTGGCTATCGCCATCGGCACCAGCCACGGCGCTTACAAGTTCACCAAGCCGCCAACCGGCGACATCCTGGCCATCGAGCGCATCAAAGAAATCCACAAGCGCATTCCGAACACTCACTTGGTGATGCACGGCTCGTCATCCGTGCCGCAGGAATGGCTGAAAATCATCAACGAGTACGGCGGCGACATCAAAGAAACCTACGGTGTGCCAGTCGAAGAAATCGTGGAAGGCATCAAGCACGGCGTGCGTAAGGTCAACATCGACACCGACCTGCGTCTGGCCTCTACTGGCGCGATTCGCGAATTCATGGCGAAGAACCCGAGCGAGTTCGACCCACGTAAATACCTGGCGAAAACCGTTACCGCCATGCGTGACGTCTGCATCGCCCGTTACGAAGCTTTCGGCACCGCTGGCAATGCGTCCAAGATCAAAGTGATCTCTCTGGAAGGCATGTTCGAGCGTTACGCCAAAGGCGAGCTGAACGCGAAGGTCAATTGATCTGAGCGTTTGCTGACAGAAGAAGCCCGCAGCGATGCGGGCTTTTTTGTGGCTGAGAGAAACGTTTGTAGAAGCGCACTTGCCCGCGATATGGGGTGCCATGGAAGAAAGTCGTGGCTGACTCACCCCGATTCGCGGGCAAGCGCGCTCCTACAGGTTCAGCGTTGTGGCGGCAGGCCTATCACGCGTCCGATGTAGGCGGGAGTGGGTTGGTCAATTTGCATCTCCATTACATCAGCCAGCTTGCCAAGCGATTGTTCACTGAACAGCGCGGATTTCGGCCCATCGGCCAAATCCACATGCAGCAGCATCTGCTCGCTTGCCGCCAGGGCTTCATCCACTCCCACCCGGTGCAGGCTGTGATAGAGGTGCACACGCTTTTTATCATGGGCAACAACCTGGGTACGGACCTCAACCTGCTCGTCCAGCTTCACTTCGTGCAGGTAATTGATATGCGCTTCCAGGGTAAACAGCGAATGCCCGCTGGCATCGCGGTCATTGCTGTCCAGGCCGATCAGGTCCATGAATGCGTCGGTGGCGTAGCTGAAAATCAGCAGATAAAACGCGTCGCGCAGATGGCCGTTGTAGTCGACCCAGTCTTTGAGCACTGGGGTTTTGTAGGTGGTCAGGGTTGGCATCTGTTGATCCTTTGGCATGAGTGAAAGCTTCCAACAGGTACGACGCAATCCTGTGGGAGCGGACTCGTCCGCGAAGAGGCCAGTTCAGGCGACGAAGATCAATCGCTAAACGCCATCCCATGTTTCTCCTTGGTCTTCTTGACCGCTTCCAGCACCGCCAGCAGGCAATCATCGCGGTAACGTTCCAGTGCGGCGATGCTGTGGGTGCCGAGTTGATCAGTGGTGCCATCGACCACGTCGTCGATCAGCTTGTCAGTCAGCTCCGGCGCAGGTAGGTAAGTCCACGGCAGTTTCAGCGCCGGACCAAATTGCGCCATGAAATGCCGCATCCCCGCATCACCACCCGCCAGGGTGTAGGTCATGAACGTGCCCATGAACGACCAGCGCAGACCGGCACCGAAGCGTATCGCGTCGTCGATCTCGCCAGTGGTGGCCACGCCGTCGTTGACCAGATGCAGTGCCTCGCGCCACAACGCTTCAAGCAAACGGTCGGCAATAAACCCCGGGACTTCCTTGCGCACATGCAAGGGCCGCATACCCAGCGACTCATACACCTGCATCGCAGCTTGAACCGCCTCCGGCGCCGTATTTTTGCCGCCTACTACTTCTACCAGCGGCAGCAAGTACACCGGGTTGAATGGGTGACCGACGACGCAGCGCTCCGGATGGGTAGCGCTTTCATAGAATTCCGAGGGAAGCAGGCCTGATGTGCTGGAACCGATCAAAGCATTGGGCTTGGCGGCGGCGCTGATCTTGCTGTGCAGATCGAGTTTCAAATCCAGACGTTCAGGGGCGCTTTCCTGAATGAAGTCCGCATCGCGGACGCACTCCTCAATCGTCGCGACGAAGCGCAGGCGATCTTGCGAAGCGCCAGCTGCCAACCCTTTTTGGGTGAGCGCAGGCCAGGCATTGGCGACGCGTTTGCGCAGTGCCGCTTCGGCGCCGGGCGCCGGGTCCCAGGCCACGACATCAAGGCCGTGAGCCAACGCCCGCGCGACCCAACCGCTGCCGATGACGCCGCTGCCCAATGCAGCGAAGGTTTTAATGTGGGTGATGAAGGTCATGGTGGATTCCTGATGCAATGAGATCACCTGTAGGAGCGCGCTTGCCCGCGATGGCGGTGTGTCAGTCGACAATTACACATCTGGACTGACGCAATCGCGGGCAAGCGCGCTCCTACAAAGCGGGACGTTGTGGATTAAAAACGCTTCTTCAGGCCCATTTTCACGCGGCCTTCGGCTGGGGTCATGACTCGTGCGCCCAGGCGGCTGAGGATTTCGCTGGCGCGTTCGACCAGTGCGCCGTTGCTGGCCAGCACGCCTTTATCGAGCCAGATATTGTCTTCCAGCCCCACCCGCACGTTTCCGCCCAACAACACCGCTTGCGCCGCCATCGGCATCTGCATACGACCAATGCCGAATCCGGCCCAGACCACATCGGCTGGCAGATTGTCGACCATCGCCTTCATGCTGGTGGTGTCGGCCGGTGCGCCCCACGGGATGCCCAGACACAGTTGAAACAGCGGGTCGTCCAGCAGGCCCTCTTTCATCATCTGCTTGGCGAACCACAAATGGCCGGTGTCGAAGATTTCGAGCTCGGCCTTTACGCCCAGCTCCTGAATACGCTTGGCGCCAGCACGCAATTGCGCCGGGGTGGATACGTAAATAGTGTCGCCGTCACCGAAGTTGAGGGTGCCGCAATCCAGGGTGCAGATCTCCGGCAGCAGCGCTTCAACGTGAGCCAGACGCGCCAGGGGCCCAACCAGATCTGTGTTCGGACCGAAATCGGTAGGGCGCTCACCTGGTCCGATTTCCAGGTCACCGCCCATGCCTGCGGTCAGGTTGACGATGATGTCGATGTCGGCCTCACGAATGCGATCCATGACTTCGCGATACAGCTCAACATCGCGGCTGAACTTGCCTGTTTCGGGATCGCGGACGTGGCAATGCACCACCGTCGCCCCTGCCTTTGCGGCTTCAACCGCAGCGGCGGCAATCTGCTTGGGCGTGATCGGGACCAAGTGGCTTCGCCCCGTCGTGTCGCCAGCACCGGTCAGTGCGCAGGTGATGATGACGTCGTGATTCATGTTTGGATTCCTTGCAGGCCAGGGTGCGTTCGGTCATGCAGGCTTTTTGCTGCCCGCTTTTGTGATGCAAAGCTACGCAGCTCCCGGCCCGTCAAAACGCACAGCGGCGACAAGCTCTTGCACAGCAGCGACCTGTCCTCTTGCCGAGGTTCTGGAGTGGGTGTATCTGGTGGTCAGTCTTTGAACTCGGTCCTACCTGGCCAACGCTGCTCTTTAGGAATTTCTCCACGATGTCCCAGGATTTCTATTTTCTGCTCATGCCTGGCTTTTCGATGATGGGCTTTGTCTCGGCGGTGGAGCCGTTGCGGGTCGCCAATCGCTTTGGTGGCGAGTTGTACCGCTGGCACATCCTGAGCCTCGACGGCGGAGCTGTGATTGCCAGTAATGGCATGTCGGTCAACGCCGATGCGGCGTTGGAGCCGCTGAAGAAGGGGGCAACGTTGTGGGTCATGGGCAGCGTCGATCCGCTCAAGTTTTGCACGCCGGCGCTGGAGCACTGGCTGCGTCGTCTTGACCACGAAGGCGTGACGCTTGGGGCCATCGACACGGGCGCTTTCGTGCTGGCCGAAGCCGGTTTGCTGGACGGTTATCGTCTGACCTTGCACTGGGAAGCGCTGGACGCTTTGAAAGAGTCTTATCCCAAACTACAGGCCACGCAGGAGCTGTTCGAAATCGACCGCCGTCGTATTACGTCGGCGGGGGGTACGGCGTCCATTGACATGATGCTCGACCTGATCGGACAGGCCCACGGGCCGGATCTGTCGATCAAGGTGTCCGAGCAGTTCGTGCTGGGGCGAATCCGCCCGCGCAAAGACCACCAGCGTATGCAGATCGCCACGCGTTACGGCATCAACAACAAGAAACTGGTGCAAGTAATTGGCGTCATGGAGCAACACACCGAGCCCCCACTGAGCACCCTGACGTTGGCCGAAGGTATTCAGGTGACGCGTCGCCAGCTAGAGCGCCTGTTTCGACTGCACCTGAACGACACCCCGAGCAATTTCTACCTGAGTCTGCGCCTGGACAAGGCTCGGCAGCTCCTGCGCCAGAGCGACATGAGCGTGCTGGAGGTCAGCATCGCGTGCGGCTTCGAGTCGCCGTCTTATTTCACTCGTAGCTATCGGGCGCGGTTTACGCGGTGTCCACGGGAAGATCGCCGAAGATCTGCGCGGGAACAGGATGCGGTTTGATTCTGGATTATTGTGAAATATTGCTCGAACTATAAATTATAGTTCCGACAATAATTCAGTATAAAAGCTGCATAACGCGTCTACGCCGCAGCACGAATCCGTGTAGGCGTTGACGAGCGGCGCGATGCTACGATCTGGGTTTTCCTGACAGGTCGAATTGCCTGGTACAAGGCTAGCGGCCTCGCCGTGCTCATCAGCTCCTACAAAGTCGCGTTCACTTCCCGACTTTCACCAGCGCCGAACACGCCGCTTTGTAAGCCTCATGCTGATACTTGTTCAGCGCCGCAGGCAGTTCGAAGTTGTGCTTTTTGAACTGCGCATTGATGGTCTGTGGCGACAGCAGCGTTACCCCACAACCTTCGAGCAGCTGAAAGATCGTCTCGATCTTGAACGTCGTCGGGCCGCCAGCGAATTCGCCTTTCTTGCTGCGCTTCTTGATCGCGATCTGTGTGATGTCGTTGTCGCGCACGAACTTGCCGATCAATGCGCTGAAGGCTTTTACGTTGGCCGACTCATCGTCGTCTTCGAGGGCGATTTTCTTGGTGGTCAGCGGCAGGTGTTCGAGTGCGCCGGTCGCGCGGGAGGCGACAGCGAAAATGGCTTCGCTGCCTTTGATTTCTACGCCACAGATTTTCATGGGGATGCCTTGAGCTCGTGAAGGGCGTCAGGGTATCTCATTTGACGATCAGTCCGACTGAGCGATGGTCTCCAGATACTCGGAGCGCTCGTCACTGGTGCGCGCCAGGCAGTCGTTCTGGCTGATGTTGTAATCCTTGGTGCCGGGTTTGTCGGGGAAGACCTCGACGGCGCAATCGGCATCACGCAGTTTTTTCCAGGCTTCCTGAGCAACTTTGAGCTTGCCGGTGAATTCATCAGCCTGAGCTTTGTTTGCCCCGAACTGGGTTTGCACCCGCTCCATCAGGTTCTGGAAGTTCTCGTCGAGCAATTTGACGGCTGTGTCGCGGCTGTACACCGAACACTCCAGGGTCTGTTTGTCTTCATCGACGCCATCGCACGGCGTCGAGTCGGGGTCCTGCGCGGCGTGAGCGCCTGTGGCGAATAGAGCCAGAGCCAGCAAAATCGTTTTCATTGCGTCGTCCCGATTCAGTGATGCGTCGGATTCTCGCCCAAGCGCGGGCCAAAGAACAGTTATCAAACGCAGGCAGCAGACGCGGGCCGTCGCCCTTTGTCGTTTCTTGACGCTTTCGGCAAACCCCCTGTCGTTTTTGCACCCGGCTCCCACGACCCTCAGGCATATGCTGGCCCCAAAGCGCCGGCAGACGATTCGGCGCGTGATTAGCCTAAAGGGGACAGCCTGATGAGCCCAGCCGAATTGCACGCCGACAGCATCGTTATTGACGGGCTGATCATCGCCAAGTGGAACCGTGAGCTGTTCGAAGACATGCGTAAAGGTGGCCTGACCATGGCCAACTGCACGGTGTCGGTGTGGGAAGGTTTTCAGCAGACCGTCAACAGCATCGCATCCAGCCAGAAATTGATCCGCGAAAACAGCGACCTGGTGATTCAGGTGCGCAACACCGCCGACATCCGCAAGGCCAAGGAGCTGGGCAAGACCGGCATCCTCTTCGGCTTCCAGAATGCCCACGCCTACGAAGACCAGATCGGCTACGTCGAGATCTTCAAGCAGTTGGGCGTTGGCATTGTGCAGATGTGCTACAACACCCAGAACCTCGTTGGCACCGGTTGCTATGAGCGTGATGGTGGGTTGTCGGGATTCGGTCGCGAGATCGTTGCCGAAATGAACCGCGTTGGCGTCATGTGCGACCTGTCCCATGTCGGCTCCAAAACCAGCGAAGAAGTCATCCTCGAATCCAAGAAGCCAGTGACCTATTCCCACTGCCTGCCTTCGGGTCTCAAAGAACACCCGCGCAACAAATCCGACGCAGAGCTCAAGTTCATCGCTGACCACGGCGGTTTCGTCGGCGTGACCATGTTCGCGCCGTTCTTGGCCAAAGGCATTGATTCGACCATCGACGACTACGCCGAAGCCATCGAATACGTGATGAACCTGGTCGGCGAAGACGCCATCGGCATCGGCACTGACTTCACCCAGGGCCACGGCCAGGACTTCTTCGAATACCTGACCCACGACAAGGGCTACGCCCGCCGCCTGACCAGCTTCGGCAAGATCATCAACCCGCTGGGCATCCGTACTGTCGGCGAATTCCCGAACCTGACGGAAACCCTGCTCAAGCGCGGCCATTCCGAGCGCGTCGTGCGCAAGATCATGGGCGAGAACTGGGTACGCATCTTGGGCGACGTCTGGGGCGAATAACGCTTCGATCTCTGAATCCTTTTCCCTCTGCCATTCGCGAAGAGGGCATTACCTGAATTTCCGGAGTTAAGTTTCCATGGCCAAAATCGCCCCTCAGTTGCCAATCGAAGTCGACAGCGAAACCGGTGTCTGGACTTCCGATGCCCTGCCGATGCTGTACGTGCCGCGTCACTTTTTCGTCAATAACCACATGGGTATTGAAGAAGTACTGGGCGCTGATGCCTATGCCGAGATCCTCTACAAGGCTGGCTACAAATCCGCCTGGCACTGGTGTGAGAAAGAAGCCGAATGCCACGGTATTGAAGGCGTCGCGGTGTTCGAGCACTACATGAATCGTTTGTCTCAACGCGGTTGGGGCCTGTTCAAGATCCAGGACATTGATCTGGAGAAAGGCACGGCCAGCGTCAAGCTTGAGCACTCCGCTTTCGTTTACGTCTACGGCAAGGTCGGTCGCAAGGTCGATTACATGTTCACCGGCTGGTTTGCCGGCGCTATGGACCAGGTGCTGGAAGCCAGCGGCAGTAAAATCCGCACCGTAGCCGAGCAGGTTTACGGCGGTTCGGAAGAAGGCCACGACGACGGCCTGTTCATCGTCAAGCCGTTGTAAGTCGAGGTTTCTGTCATGGCTTTCGAAGCAATGTTTCAACCGATTCAAATCGGAAAATTGACGATCCGCAACCGCGTCCTCAGTACTGCGCACGCCGAGGTTTATGCCACCGATGGCGGCATGACCACCGACCGCTACGTGAAGTACTACGAAGAGAAAGCCAAGGGCGGCATCGGCCTGGCAATCTGCGGCGGGTCTTCCAGCGTAGCCATCGACAGTCCTCAAGGCTGGTGGAAATCGGTCAACCTGGCGACCGACAAAATCATCCCGCACTTCCAGAATCTTGCCGACGCCATGCACAAGCACGGCGCCAAGATCATGATCCAGATTACGCACATGGGCCGTCGCTCGCGCTGGGACGGCGACCATTGGCCGACGCTGCTGTCGCCGTCCGGCATCCGTGAACCGGTACACCGCGCGACCTGCAAAACCATTGAGCCGGAAGAAATCTGGCGCGTGATCGGCAATTACGCCAGCGCTGCGGCGCGCGCTAAAGCTGGTGGCCTGGATGGCGTTGAGCTGTCGGCGGTGCATCAGCACATGATCGACCAGTTCTGGAGCCCGCGCGTCAATAAGCGCACGGACGAGTGGGGCGGCAGTTTCGAAAACCGCATGCGTTTCGGCCTGGAGGTGATCAAGGCCGTGCGTAAGGAAGTCGGCCCTGACTTCTGCGTCGGCTTGCGTATCTGTGGCGACGAATTTCACCCCGATGGCTTGAGCCACGAGGACATGAAGGAGATCGCCAAGTACTACGACCAGACCGGCATGATCGACTTTATCGGCGTTGTGGGATCGGGTTGCGACACCCACAACACCCTGGCCAACGTCATCCCGAACATGAGTTATCCACCGGAACCATTTCTGCACTTGGCCGCCGGGATCAAGGAAGTGGTCAAAGCACCTGTGCTGCACGCCCAGAACATCAAGGATCCGAATCAGGCCACCCGCATCCTGGAAGGCGGCTACGTCGACATGGTCGGCATGACCCGCGCGCACATCGCTGACCCGCACCTGATCGCCAAGATTAAGGCCGGTCAGGTGGACCAGATCAAGCAATGCGTCGGCGCCAACTACTGCATCGACCGTCAGTACCAAGGTTTGGATGTGCTGTGCATCCAGAACGCCGCCACTTCCCGTGAATACATGGGCGTGCCGCACATCATCGAGAAAACCACCGGCGTGAAACGCAAAGTGGTGATCGTCGGTGCGGGGCCTGCGGGGATGGAAGCTGCGCGTGTCTCGGCCGAACGCGGTCACGACGTGACGCTGTTCGAAAAGAAAGACGCCATTGGCGGCCAGATCACCACGGCATCGAAAGCGCCTCAGCGTGACCAGATTGCCGGTATTACCCGCTGGTTCCAGTTGGAGCTGGCCCGGTTGAAAGTCGATCTGCGCCTGGGCACGGCGGCGGACATTTCGGCCATTCGCGACCTGCGTCCGGACGTGATCGTGCTGGCGGTGGGCGGTCATCCGTTCATCGAGCAGAACGAGCACTGGGGCGCGGCAGAAGGACTGGTCGTCAGCAGCTGGGACATCCTCGACGGCAAGGTCGCGCCGGGCAAGAACGTGCTGGTCTACGACACCATTTGCGAATTCACCGGGATGTCGACGGCCGACTTTTTGGCCGACAAGGGCAGCCAGGTCGAGATCGTCACCGACGACATCAAGCCGGGCGTTGCGATTGGCGGGACGTCGTTCCCAACGTACTACCGCAGCATGTACCCCAAAGAAGTGATCATGACCGGCGACATGATGCTGGAGAAGGTCTACCGCGAAGGCGACAAGCTGGTGGCGGTGCTGGAGAACGAATACACCGGCGCCAAGGAAGAGCGTGTGGTCGATCAGGTGGTGGTCGAGAACGGCGTGCGTCCTGACGAAGAGCTGTATTACGGCTTGAAGGAAGATTCGCGCAACAAAGGCCAGATCGACATCGAAGCCTTGTTCGCCATCCAGCCGCAGCCGTCGTTGAGCCAAGCCGGTGACGGCTACTTGCTGTTCCGTATCGGTGACTGCGTAGCGCAGCGTAATACCCATGCGGCGATTTATGACGCGTTGCGGCTCTGCAAGGATTTTTGATGGCAATCCTGTAGGAGCGCGCTTGCCCGCGATGAACGATAACGCGGTTTGTCCTTGAATCCGCGGCGCGTCAATCGCGGGCAAGCGCGCTCCTACAGATGACCGAATTCCCCTGTTGGAGCGAGGCTTGCCCGCGAAGTAATTCCTCGCGCGGCATCAGGCAAACCGCGTCGTCAGCTTCGCGGGCAAGCCTCGCTCCAACAATCCTCGCAAGACCTGAGGTCTTTGGGAGCTCCACATGTTAAACACCCTTCTTCCCATCCTGCTGTTCGCAGCCTTGGCGTTGGCCTTGCTCGGCGCGGCAAAGCGGATGATGCTCTGGCGCAACGGTCGCGCGTCCAAGGTCGATCTGCTTGGCGGCTTGCTGGCGATGCCCAAGCGCTACATGGTCGATCTGCACCATGTCGTGGCGCGGGACAAATACATCGCCAATACCCACGTCGCGACAGCGGGCGGGGCCGTGGCGTCCATCGTGCTGGCGATTCTGGTTCACGGGTTCGGGCTGCATAACCGGTTTCTGGGGTACGCCCTGCTGCTGATGTCCGCCGTGATGTTCGTCGGCGCGATCTTCATGTTCCTGCGTCGTCTCAATCCACCCGCTCGCCTGTCGAAAGGCCCGTGGATGCGCTTGCCCAAAAGCCTGCTGGCGTTCTCAGCGTCGTTATTTCTGGTGACGTTGCCGGTCGCGGGTATCCTGCCGGAAGACTTCGGTGGCTGGGTGCTGGCTGTCATCCTCGGGATCGGCGTGCTGTGGGGCGTTTCTGAATTGTTCCTCGGCATGACTTGGGGAGGGCCAATGAAGCACGCCTTCGCCGGGGCGTTGCATTTGGCCTGGCACCGCCGCGCCGAACGTTTTGGGGGCGGTCGCTCTACCGGTTTGAAGCCATTGGACCTGTCCGACCCGAAAGCACCACTGGGCGTGGAAAAACCCAAGGATTTTACCTGGAACCAACTGTTGGGTTTCGACGCCTGCGTGCAGTGCGGCAAATGCGAAGCAGCCTGCCCTGCGTACGCGGCCGGGCAACCGCTGAACCCGAAAAAACTGATTCAGGACATGGTGGTTGGCCTGGCTGGCGGCACTGATGCCAAGTTCGCCGGTAGCCCGTACCCCGGGAAGCCAATCGGCGAACACGGTGGCAATCCACATCAGCCTATCGTCAATGGCTTGGTAGACCCAGAAACCCTGTGGTCCTGCACCACCTGCCGCGCCTGCGTTGAAGAGTGCCCGATGATGATCGAGCACGTAGACGCCATCGTCGACATGCGCCGCCATCTGACGCTGGAAAAAGGCGCGACCCCGAACAAGGGCGCCGAAGTCCTGGAAAACCTGATCGCTACCGACAACCCCGGCGGTTTTGCGCCGGGCGGACGGATGAACTGGGCGGCGGATCTAAACCTGAAGCTGCTCAGCGAGGTGAAAACCACCGACGTGCTGTTCTGGGTCGGCGATGGGGCGTTCGACATGCGCAATCAGCGCACGCTGCGGGCGTTCGTCAAAGTGCTGAAAGCGGCCAAAGTCGACTTTGCAGTGCTGGGCCTGGAAGAACGTGACAGCGGCGACGTAGCCCGTCGTCTAGGCGACGAGGCGACCTTCCAGATGCTCGCCAAACGCAACATTCAGACGCTGGGCAAATACAGCTTCAAGCGCATCGTGACTTGCGATCCTCATAGCTTCCACGTGCTGAAAAATGAATACGGCGCGTTCGACGGCAATTTCCTTGTTCAGCACCACAGCACTTATATGGCCGAGCTGATTGGCGACAAAGCGCTGAACATCGGTCAGCACAAAGGCACCAGCGTGACTTATCACGACCCGTGCTACCTCGGCCGCTACAACGGTGAATACGAGGCGCCGCGTGAAGTGCTGCGCGCGCTGGGGATCGAGGTCAAAGAAATGGTCCGCTCCGGTTTCCGCTCGCGCTGCTGCGGCGGTGGTGGCGGTGCGCCGATCACCGACATCCCCGGCAAACAACGTATCCCTGACATGCGCATGGAAGACATCCGCGAAACCGGCGCTGAACTAGTGGCCGTGGGCTGTCCACAATGCACCGCGATGCTCGAAGGCGTGGTCGAACCGCGGCCATTGATCAAAGACATCGCTGAGTTGGTGGCCGACGCCCTGTTGGAAGAAGTTATCCCCAGCAAAACCGCTCCGACCAAACGTGAACCTGCGGAGGCCCATTGATGAGCGACATTATCCGCCGCGACCCCCGCGCCGAGTGGATCGCCCGTAACCGTCTTCATCCGCTGCACGCCGCCATGCAGCCTGCGCAAACCAGCTGGATGGGCCCAAACGGCTTGATGCGCAAGAATGTACACGGCCTGGGTTTCATCGGGCCCAACGGTATCAAGCGAATTGACCGCAGCGGCGCGCAACAGGGAGGGGCTGTTAAGCGGTCGGCGTCCGTTGAAGTGCAATTGCCGTTGCATCAGGTTGCGGCGCCCGCGTTCTACATTGCTGTTGTGCCGGACATGGTCGGTGGGCGCCTGAGCAGCCACGATCGCGATTTGCTGGGTCTGGCCCACGGTCTGGCCGGTCAGGATGGTGCAGTGTTGGCCGTCGTGTTTGGCGAGCATAAAGAGAATGCTTTCGAAACGGCTGGCGTGGACCGCCTGCTGGTGTTGGCGAGCGGTGAATTCAACGCCTATTCCCCCGAGCAGCGCGTTCAAGGGCTGCGGGCTGTGGATAACCAGTTCGATCCGCGTCACTGGCTGTTGCCGGACAGCCGTACGGGCGGGGGCGAGTTGGGGCGTCGCTTCGCCGCCAGCATCGGCGAGCGCCCGGCTACGCGGGTGTGGCAAATCAAAGATGAGATGTCCATTGGGCGGGCAGGGGCAGGGCGCGAAGACCTTGCCCGGCCTGTTTCACGTTTGATTCTTGCCGCTGCTGAATGCGCAGAGCCCGTCAGCGAAACCCGGCATGAAGCATTACCGGTGGAGTTATCCACAACCATCGCGCGCAGCTTGCCGCGTATCGAAGATCTTGGAGCGGTGGCGGTTGATCCGGCACTTATCCCCATGGCCGAGGCGGAGTTCATTTTCTCAGGCGGCAACGGCGTCAAGGACTGGGACTTGTTCCATCGCACTGCCGCGGCTTTGGGCGCTACCGAGGGCGCATCCCGTGTGGCGGTAGACGATGGTTTCATGGCTCGTGATCGTCAGGTTGGCGCTTCCGGGACTTGGGTCACTGCCAGGGTTTATGTGGCTGTGGGTATCTCTGGTGCGATCCAGCATTTGCAGGGCATTGGCGCGTGCGAAAAGGTCGTGGCCATTAACCTTGATCCAAGTTGCGACATGATCAAACGGGCGGATCTGGCCGTTATCGGCGAAAGCGCTGCGATTCTTGATGCGCTAATTGAGGCGGTAGAGGAATACCGAAATGGGGCGAAACGTGATGCAGCCTGAAACGAATCTGCCTGTGGATAAAAGCCCACTGCACGTCATCAGTCTTGTCTCCATCGGCGCACACCCGACTTCGGGTCGGCCACGTCGAGCTGAGCAAGACGCTCGAGCTGTCGAACTGGGTCTGCAATTGGCTGGGGATAACTTGCACGTGCTACATGCAGGGGATCCCAATGAACCCGCCTTGCGTGCTTATCTCGGCATGGGCCTGGACGAGCTGCACGTCCTGGAACAGCCTGGGGGCGCGGATGCGCTGCCGGGTTTGGCTGATTACATCCGCGAATCCGGCGTGCAGCTTGTGCTGACCGGTAGCCAGGCGGAAACAGGTGAAGGCTCCGGCATGCTGCCGTATCTACTGGCTGAAAAGCTAGGGTGGCCCTTGGTAGTCGGCATGGCTGAGGTCGAGTCCATTAACAACGGCACCGCCCAAGTACTGCAAGCCCTGCCGCGCGGCCAGCGTCGTCGGCTGAAAGTTCGTCTGCCGTTTTTAGCGACTGTGGATAACGCTGCGCCCAAACCCCGACAAAGCGCGTACGGCCCTGCTCAGCGTGGATCGCTAGGGGTGGAGGACGTGGAAGTCACGATTGACGAGTTACTCACAGCCAACTCACTGCAACCGGCTAAATCTCGGCCAAAGAGGCTTAAAGTCATCAAGGCCAAAAGCGGTGCGGACCGTATGAAGGCAGCAACGGCCAAAGCCAGCGGTGGTGGCGGGCAGGTGCTGAAGGGTGTGAGTGCACAAGATGGTGCTGCGGCGATCTTGAAGCTGTTGGTTGAGGAGGGGGTTGTTCGGTGAGTAAGGCGCCTTAAACCTCGAGAGGCGTCCCATTGGTCCCTTTTTCTTGGGCTGCTGACTGCTGAGGCTAATCTTTGTCTGTGGTGCTTTTAATCGGGTGCCTGTCAACGATGGCCACGCCTGATGAGTTCCTCACATACCCACAATCGCTGTTGATCCACCTGTGGATAACCTGTTCGGTGATTGCTTGAGGCCTTGTAGTCTGGGGGCTGTAAGCTGCCGTACAAAATATGATCAGCCTATCTATAGGTTTTTAAAGGAATTTCCTCCCCAAGCCTGTGATTGATTACTAAGTATTTGCCCACAATCTCTGTTAGCGCTTATGTGGATAAGATGTTCGCTATCGTCTGCAAGCTATACAAAACGTGGCCTCCAAGAAATTGATCAAATATTGATCAATGGTCGTGGTTTTTACTCACTGCCTGAAGATAAACCTCAAAAATCCAAAGTTTTGACCTTTTCCACAGGCATACGCGCGCGTCAATCAACTTGCACACAATCTCTGTTGGTTGTTCTGTGGATAACGTGTTCGCTGTCCTCTGCAGGCCTCTAAACGCTTGGCTTTCAGGCGATTGATCAAAAAATGCACAGCGCATTTCAGAAAACATATCTTCCAATAAGTCACGGTTTTTTATGGTTTTTTGCACATCGCATAAGTCACTTCCCCACAATAGCTGTGGGTTGAGCTGTGGATAAGTTGTTTGTGGATGGTCAGAGGGTGCAGCGGGGTTGGATGAGCAGGCGTTGATCAGATTCTGATCACAAATGGAGATTGAAGGAATAAAAGCATCGCGGGCAAGCCCGCTGCTACATTATTGGGAACTGTAGGAGCGCGCTTGCCCGCGAAAGGGTCGTTCCAGGTCTATTCGTGATTAACCGCCACGCCCTGCAAATACGCCGCAGGCTCGGCGCCCATGTTTTCCAGCAGGCGTGCGCTGTACCAGTCGATGAAGTTGACCACGCCAAACTCATAAGTTTTCGAGTACGGGCCAGGCTGGTAGGCGATGGAATTGATGCCGCGCTGGTTTTCTTCGGCCAGACGACGGTCTTGGTCGTTGGTGGCGTCCCACACTTCGCGCAGGCGCGCGACGTCGTAGTCCACACCTTCCACGGCGTCTTTATGTACCAGCCATTTGGTGGTGACCATGGTCTCCTGCGCGCTGATCGGCCATACGGTGAACACGATAACGTGGTCGCCCATGCAATGGTTCCAGGCGTGGGGCAGGTGCAGGATGCGCATCGAGCCCAGGTCCGGGTTCTTGATGCGGCCCATCAGTTTGTTGCTGCCCTGTTTGCCGTCCATGGTCATCGACACCGTGCCCTTGAGCAGCGGCATGCGCACGATGCGGTTACGCAGGCCGAAGCTAGCGTGGGCGAACGGGATTTTCTCGGCTTCCCAGGCAGCAGCCGATGCGGCCACGTGATCCTTGAACGCCTGATCCGCACGTGGGTCAGTGACGTCGTCCCATTCCAGCAGCGTGTTAAGCAATTCCGGATGCGAACCGTTGCAGTGGTAGCACTCGCGGTTATTTTCCAGCACCAGTTTCCAGTTGGCTTTCTCAACCAGGGTGGTTTGCACCGCCACCTTGGTGTTTTCCATGTCGTACGGTTCCATGTAGTGGTTCAAGGTCTGCAGGAACGCGTCGATGGCTGGCGGGTTTTGCGACAGGCTGATGAAGATATAACCGCCTGACGTTTTGCAATTGATCGGCTTGAGGCCGAATTGCTTCATATCGAAGTCGGCACCCATCTCGGTGCCGGCATACAACAGACGGCCGTCCAGCTCGTAAGTCCACTGGTGGTATGGGCACACCAGCTTGGCGACTTTGCCCTTTTCCTTGGTACAAAGACGCGAACCGCGATGGCGGCAGACGTTGAAAAAGGCGTTCACCGCGCCGTCGGCACCCCGCACCACGACAACCGGATTTTTACCGACCTGCAGCGTGAGGAAGTTGCCTTTGGCCGGGATCTCGCAGGTCATGCCCGCAATCAGCCACTCTTTTTGAAAGATTTCCTGCATGTCGATTTCAAACAGCCGCTCATCACTGTAGAAAGGCTGCGGCAGCGAGTACGTGCGCTCGCGATTCTGCAGCATCTCGGCAGTGGCCTTGCGTGCAGGTTCCAGCGGATCGCCCAAGCTCAAAGTTGCGGTGACGTCCATCTTTCAAGTCCTCATGACCGCATCTAATCGGTCGGCGAATGTGGCTAATACGGTTGTGTTTGGTCATTGGCACGTTCGGCGACGGTGGTTTCTGTCGCTCGGGGTCCGCAGTAAAAAATGCGTAACCATTTAACGGCGAGTGTGGAGCCCGGCGAGGACCGATCCTTATCCATGGGCGACATGGCCGAATCCGTTTCCGACGACGTAACCCCGCTGGTATGGGGCTGGTCGCCATAAGTATGTGAATGTCGCTGATAGGTAAATAGGCGAACGCGCCGTTACGCAGAATTCGCACCATAAGAGGCCGACTGTCGGCCGTGGAGATTGAGCATGTCCCAGAGTTTCCTCAGCCCGGTCAACACCCAGACCTGGGCCAATGGCCGCCACCTCGTGCGCGTCGTCAAGGTGATCCAGGAAACCTGGGACGTGCGCACCTTTTGCTTCATGGCCGACCAGCCGATCCTGTTCTTTTTCAAGCCTGGGCAGTTCGTCACCCTGGAGCTGGAAATCGAAGGTGTGCCGATCATGCGCTCCTACACCATCTCCAGCGCGCCGTCGGTGCCGTATAGCTTTTCGGTCACGATCAAGCGCGTGCCGGGGGGCAAGGTCTCCAACTGGCTGCACGACACGCTGCACGAAGGTCAGGAGCTGGCGGTTCATGGCCCGGTCGGTCTGTTCAACGCCATCGACTTCCCCAATCCGAAGATTCTCTACCTCAGCGGTGGCGTCGGCATTACGCCAGTGATGTCCATGGCGCGCTGGTTCTACGACACCAATGCCAATGTCGACATGGTTTTCGTTCACAGCGCTCGTTCACCCAAAGACATCATTTACCACCGCGAGCTGGAGCAGATGGCCTCGCGGATCAACAACTTCAGTCTGCACATCGTTTGTGAAAAGCATGGCTTGGGCGAACCGTGGGCCGGTTATCGCGGCTATGTAAACCAGAAGATGCTCGAATTGATGGCGCCGGATTTCATGGAGCGCGAGGTTTTCTGCTGCGGCCCGACGCCGTACATGAATGCTATCAAACGACTTCTCGAAACCAACGGCTTCAACATGGAGCAGTACCACGAGGAATCCTTTGGCGCGACCCCACCCGAAGCCCGTGCCGATGCTGTTGAACACGCCGAACAAGCTGCTGACGCGCCGGAAATCGACTTCGCTGATTTGCACCAGGTCGAGTTCACCGACACCGGCAAGAGCATTCGTGTGGGGCCAGGCGAAACCGTCCACGCCGCTGCGGCCAAGCTCGGCCTGATGATCCCGAAAGCCTGTGGCATGGGTATCTGCGGCACCTGCAAGGTGATGAAACTGAGCGGCGAAGTAGAAATGGAGCACAACGGCGGCATTACCGATGACGACGTGGAAGAGGGCTACATCCTGTCGTGCTGCAGCGTGCCCAAGGGCGACTTGCGGATCGAGTATTGATGGTGTCAGGCCGTTAGAAAAAGCAGGCACAAAAAAAGGAGACCCTGCGGTCTCCTTTTTCATTACAGCAATTGCGACCTAGAACAGAACGCGGCTGCGGATGGTGCCTTTGATGTGCTGCAGCTTTTCCTGCGCGAGATCCGAGTAATCGGCGTCAACGTCGATGACCACGTAACCGACTTTCTCGTTGGTCTGCAGGAACTGACCGGAGATGTTGATGCCGTTTTCCGCGAAGACTTTGTTGATCTCGCTCATCACACCCGGAATGTTTTCGTGGATGTGCAGCAGACGGTGCTTGCCAGGGTGCGCCGGCAGGGCGACTTCCGGGAAATTGACCGAGGAAACCGACGTACCGTTGTCGCTGTACTTGACCAGCTTTTCCGCCACTTCCAGACCAATGTTGGCTTGGGCTTCAGCGGTCGAGCCACCGATGTGCGGGGTCAGGATCACGTTGTCCAGGCCACGCAGCGGGCTTTCGAAGATGTCGTCGTTGGAGCGTGGCTCAACCGGGAACACGTCGATGGCGGCGCCGATCAGATGTTTGTCCTTTATAGCGCCAGCCAGGGCGTCGAGATCCACTACGGTGCCACGTGCGGCGTTGATCAGGATCGCGCCTTTCTTCATGGCGCGGATTTCTTTCTCGCCGATCATCATTTGCGTGGATGGCAACTCAGGCACGTGCAGGGAGACGATGTCAGCCATGCCCAGCAGTTCGTTCAAGCTCGGAACCTGTGTGGCGTTACCCAGTGGCAGCTTGGTCAGCGGATCGAAGAAGAACACCTGCATGCCCAGGCCTTCAGCCAGGACGGACAACTGCGTGCCGATCGAGCCGTAGCCGATGATGCCGAGTTTCTTGCCGCGGATTTCGAACGAATTGGCCGCGCTCTTGATCCAGCCGCCACGGTGGCAGGAAGCATTCTTTTCAGGGATGCCGCGCAACAGCAGAATTGCCTCGGCCAATACCAGTTCGGCCACCGAACGAGTGTTGGAATAAGGGGCGTTGAACACCGCAATACCGCGTTCGCGGGCAGCGCTCAGGTCAACCTGGTTGGTACCGATGCAGAAGCAACCGACGGCGACCAGCTTCTTGGCGCTGTCGAACAGCTCTTCAGTCAATTGCGTGCGGGAACGAATACCGATGAAGTGGGCGTCGGCAATCTTTTCCTTGAGTTCGGCTTCCGGCAGGGACTTGGTGTGGTAGTCGATGCTGGTGTAACCGGCGGCCTTGAGGACGTCGACGGCGGATTGGTGGACGCCTTCGAGAAGAAGGAACTTGATCTTGCTCTTGTCGAGGGAAGTCTTGCTCATCTGCGTAAACCTGTGTCCCGAAGAAAAATGGCAGGAAAGTGAAGCGCTCGCATATCGGGCTTAGGCTCGATCGGCAGGGGGCGTATGCTAGCATACGCACCCCGCGAAACACCCCATTCCTGGACGTGAGCCGTTCTCAGGATGACCATGAATTGTTCGAGAGTTCTGTGATGAACCATCCTGCCCTGATTGATGAGCTGAAGACCCTGGTTGAGCCTGGCAAAGTGCTCACTGACGCCGACTCCCTTGAGGCTTACGGCAAGGATTGGACCAAGCATTTCGCCCCTGCACCCACCGCTATCGTGTTCCCCAAGACGGTCGAGCAGGTCCAGGCCATCGTGCGCTGGGCCAACGAACACAAGGTCGCGCTGGTGCCGTCGGGTGGCCGGACAGGGCTTTCGGCAGCTGCCGTCGCCGCCAACGGTGAAGTGGTGGTGAATTTCGATTACATGAATCAAGTGCTGGAACTCAACCTCACCGACCGCACCGCGCGTTGCCAGCCCGGCGTCATCACCAAGCAGCTGCAAAACCTTGCTGAAGACAATGGGCTGTATTACCCGGTGGACTTCGCATCGTCAGGTTCCAGCAACATCGGCGGCAATATCGGCACCAATGCCGGCGGGATCAAGGTCATTCGCTACGGGATGACCCGCAATTGGGTGGCGGGCCTGAAGGTCGTCACCGGCAAGGGCGATATCCTCGAATTGAACAAAGACCTGATCAAAAACGCCACTGGCTACGACATGCGTCAGCTGTTCATAGGAGCGGAAGGCACGTTGGGTTTTGTCGTCGAAGCCACCATGCGTCTGGACCGAGCGCCGAAAAACCTGACCGCGATGGTCCTGGGCACCAGCGATTTCAACGCGATCATGCCGGTACTGCACGCTTTCCAGAGCAAGGTCGATCTGACCGCTTTTGAATTTTTCTCCGACAAAGCGCTGGCTAAAGTCATGGCTCGTGGTGATGTTCCATCCCCGTTCGAGACGGCCTGCCCGTTCTACGCGCTGCTGGAATTCGAAGCCACCAGCGAAGAAGTCGCCAACGAAGCGCTGGCGACCTTCGAGCATTGCGTAGAGCAGGGCTGGGTGCTGGACGGCGTGATGAGCCAGAGCGAACAGCAGCTGCACAATCTGTGGAAGCTGCGCGAGTACATCTCGGAAACGATTTCGCACTTCACGCCCTACAAGAACGACATCTCGGTGACCGTTTCCAAAGTCCCGGCGTTTCTGGCTGAAGTGGATGCCATCGTGGGTGAGTACTACCCTGATTTTGAAATTGTCTGGTTCGGCCACATCGGCGACGGCAACTTGCACCTGAACATTCTCAAGCCGGAAAACCTCAGCAAAGACGAGTTCTTCGCCAAGTGCGCCAAGGTCAACAAATGGGTGTTCGAGATCGTGCAGAAGTACAACGGCTCGATTTCCGCCGAACACGGCGTGGGCATGACCAAGCGTGATTACCTGACCTACAGCCGTTCTGCGGTAGAAATCGAGTACATGAAAGCTGTTAAAGCGGTGTTCGACCCTAACGGCATCATGAACCCCGGCAAGATCTTCGCGGTGTGATGCGCAGGCAATCTTGATCAAAAAACAATCAGTGCCAAGACAACCCGCAGCCCAGGAGCGCCCATGAGCTACCAGCACAAGTATGTCGATGGAACAGGCATTCACTTCCCGTTGGGTAAAGTGGTCTGCATCGGTCGCAACTACGCCGAGCATGCCAAGGAACTGGACAATCCGGTGCCCACCGAGCCGCTGTTGTTCATCAAGCCGGGCAGTTGCGTGGTGCCGCTGGAAGGCGGGTTCAGCATTCCAACTGACCGCGGCTCAGTGCATTACGAAGCTGAAATCGTGGTGCTGATCGGCAAGCCGCTGAGCAAGAATCCGGATCGCGAAGAAGTGCTCGATGCGATCTCCGGTTTTGCGCCCGGCCTGGACCTGACCTTGCGCGACGTGCAATCGAAGCTCAAGGAGAAGGGGCTGCCGTGGGAATTGTGCAAATCCTTCGACGGTGCGGCGGTGATTGCTCCATTCGTATCGCCGGATGCTTTCCCGGATCTCACCGATATCCCGATTCGTCTGACCATCAACGGTGAAGTGCGCCAGGACGGTAACAGCAGCCTGATGCTCAACCCGATCGTGCCGATGATTCAGCACATCGCTTCGCACTTCTCGCTGCAGGCGGGCGACCTGATCATGACCGGTACGCCGGCGGGGGTTGGGCCGTTCAACGTGGGTGACGAGATCGTGCTGGAGTTACCTGGGCACAGCCGCTTCGAAAGCGATGTGCGCTGATTGAAGTCTGGTTGATAAAGAGCCGCCCGCGATGAATACGCAGGCGGCTTTTTTATGTCGGGCCGATCTCTTTTTGCTTGGCCGTCAGATGGCCCGTTGGCGTTTTTTTCACAGTCGATCTGGATAATTCGCGCCGACTACTGATTCATGGCTTTGTGCCAATGACCTTTTTCGGGAACGCTTCGATGGCCACTCATGCTGATTCACCGGTTAAATCCAAAGGCCGATTGCCGCGCGTACGCTGGTATGGCTGGCTGATCCTGCTACTCATTATCGGCTACGGCCTGGCCTATGCTTTCCATTGGGATGATCGTGGTCTGCTGTGGATGCGCGAGCAAAATGTCACCCCGGCAGAGCACGCCGCGAGCATCTGGCTGCCGGACTATCAGGTGGACATCGATGCCAAGCCGTTAGTGGGCATGGAAAAGGACGAGGCGTCAGATCTGTCCTATAACCCTGTGACCAAGACACTGTTTTCGGTGATGGGCAAGAATGCTTTCCTGTCCGAGCTCAAGCTCAACGGTGATGTTATTCGCAAGATCCCGCTGGTGGGCTGGAGTAACCCGGAAGGCGTAGCTGTGTTGGAGAACGGGCTGATTGCTATAGTCGACGAGCGCCAACACTTGATGACCATCGTGACGGTCACGCCAGACACCAAAACCCTGAATATCGCTGACTTCCCCCAGTACGACCTTGGCCCGTCGAAGGATCAGAACAAGGCCTTCGAAGGCATCGCCTGGGACCCGAAAAACCAGAAAATCTGGCTGGGTGAAGAGCGGCCGCCTGCGTTGTTCACTTGGGCGAGCGACGGCAGCAGCCAATTGAAAGGCGACAAGCAGAAGCTGAGCAATACCAACCTCGACCTGCGCAATCTGTCGGCGCTCTACTCGGATCAGCGGACTGGGCATTTGCTGGCGCTGTCGGCCGAATCCCACATGCTGTTGGAATTGGACGAGAAAGGTGAACAGGTCAGCTTCATGACTCTGCTGAACGGCTTCAACGGGCTGGGTGCGACCATTCCCCGGGCCGAAGGCGTGACCATGGACGAAAACGGCACGCTGTATATGGTCAGCGAGCCGAACCTGTTCTACAGCTTCAAGAAGAAATGATGCGGCTTGGGATCTGATTCGGGACCTGTAGGAGCGAACTTGTTCACGAGAGGATTTTTGCCGAAGAACCGCATTAAGCGCCTCGCCAATAAGTTGTCTCCGGCCGAGCCGGTCTTGCCCAAGTGCGAATGCAGAGGGTTATTTAAGACTCGCTTCAGACTGTCGTGGTATTAAAGTGCCTTCTTTTTGCCTGAGCCTAGAAAATGCGTCGCTTGTTCCCCGCCCCAACGCTGGTCGCCTTCCTCTGCTTAGCCTTGGTGGTTGCCTCATTCTTCGTAGGCCGTGAATACCGCGTGGTCGAGCGTTTATGGTTTAGCTGGCATGTGTTCTGGCAGTCGGCCGATTCTGAAAGCCTTGGGCTCAGCGACTATCAAGTAATCATCGAGGGCAAAGTCATTGTCGGGCTCGACGATAACGTCTCGGCCCTGAGCTACGATCCCGACCGCAAAACCCTTTTCACCGTCACCAACAAAAACAGCGAACTGGCCGAATTGAGTCTGGACGGGCATGTGATTCGGCGTATTCCGCTCACCGGTTTTGGCGATGCGGAGGCGGTGGAGTACATCAGTCCCGGTATCTATGTGATCAGCGACGAGCACAGCCAGAGCCTGTTCAAGATCCATGTAGACGCGGACACGAAGTTCCTGGATGCCCATGATTCCGAGCAACTGACGCTGGGTATCGATGCCGGGGGCAATAACGGTTTTGAAGGGCTGGCATATGACACGCAGGGGCAGCGGCTGTTTGTTGCCAAAGAGCGCAAGCCGGTACAGATCATCGAGATTCGCGGGTTTCCGAAAGCCAGCAGCGATACGCCGAATGTGCTGGAAGTGACGACAGACAAAGCGCGTAACGCCGGGTTGTTCGTGCGCGATCTGTCCAGCTTGCAGTTCGATGAGCGCAGTGGGCATCTACTCGCGCTGTCGGATGAATCGCGGCAGATCCTTGAACTCGACACCACAGGTCGGCCAGTGGCCAACGTGTCCTTGAGCAAGGGCAGCATGGGTCTGGACAAGAACGTGCCGCAAGCAGAAGGGATCGCGATGGGCGATGACGGCACGTTGTATCTGGTCAGCGAGCCGAATCTGTTTTATGTGTTTAAGAAGCAGTGATGGCTGACTCTATCGTCTGAGCGAAGTGCTCTGTAGGAGCCAACTTGTTGGCGAAGCGGCTGACCGGATGTGTCAGTTATTACGTCTCGCGAACAAGTTCGCTCCTACAGGGTATGCGTGTAATCAACGCTTCAGGGTTTTCACGCCTTCTTGCGTACCCAGCAGCAGCAAATCCGCCGAGCGCGCGGCGAACAAGCCATTGGTGACGACGCCCACGATGTTGTTGATTTTCCCTTCCAATTCGGCCGGAGCGGTGATGTTCAGGTTGTGCACGTCGAGAATGATGTTGCCGTTATCGGTCAGCACGCCTTCGCGATACACCGGATCGCCCCCCAGCTTCACCAATTGACGCGCGACATGACTGCGGGCCATTGGGATCACCTCGACCGGCAGCGGGAAACCACCCAGCACCGAAACCAGCTTGCTGCCATCGGCGATGCAGATGAAGGTCTTGGCGACCGCCGCCACGATCTTTTCCCGGGTCAGGGCTGCGCCGCCGCCTTTGATCAGGTTCAGGTGCTCGTCGGTTTCGTCGGCGCCGTCGACGTAAAACTCCAGATCGCTGACGGTGTTCAGCTCATACACCGGAATCCCGTGGCCCTTTAGGCGCGCGGCGGTGGCTTCGGAGCTGGCAACCGCGCCGTCGAACGCGCCTTTGTGCAAGGCCAGCGCGTCGATAAAGCAGTTGGCGGTGGAGCCGGTGCCGACACCGACGACGCTCTTGTCGTCGAGCTTGGGAAGGATGAAGTCGACCGCTGCTTGGGCGACGGCCTGTTTGAGTTGATCCTGGGTCATGCGGGTGGGCTCCGGTTATCAATGTCCCATTGTAGGAGCGCGCTTGCCCGCGAAAGCGTTCTGTCAGTGACGGGTAGGTCTCCTGACACAACGTCATCGCGGGCAAGCGCGCTCCTACAGGGGTTAGCAATGCGCTGAGGGCGAGGATTATAGCGACATGGCTGCGGTAAAACCCGACCATTCGTGTGGTCGCGCGCCAGAGTGAGGGGTAGACTTCTCGGCCTTGCCCCTTTGCCCTGCGATGCTTTCCCGATGCTCGAACACTACGTCAAGAAAATCCTCACCTCCCGCGTCTACGACGTCGCCGTCGAAACCCCGCTGCACGGCGCGCGGCAGTTGTCCGAGCGGCTGGGCAATCAGGTATTGCTCAAGCGCGAGGATCTGCAACCGGTGTTCTCGTTCAAGATTCGCGGCGCTTACAACAAGCTGGCGCAATTGAGCCCCGAAGAGCTGGCCCGCGGCGTGGTCACCGCGTCCGCTGGCAATCACGCTCAAGGCCTGGCGCTGGCGGCCAAGACGCTGGGGGTAAAAGCCACCATCGTCATGCCCAAGACCACGCCGGAGATCAAGGTCGAAGGCGTGCGCTCCCGTGGCGGCATCGTCGTACTGCACGGCGACTCTTTTCCGGAGGCACTGGCGTATTCCCTGAAGCTGGTTGAGGAAAAAGGCTACGTCTACGTTCA